>CAZUMJ010000001.1:0-67047 GCA_964621605.1 uncultured Iamiaceae bacterium
CACCACCCAGACAAACCCCTGAACAACCCAGCAACCAGGACTTGACAGCTTCCGAACCGCTTCTCGCTGGGCAGAGCCTCGCCAGCTACGACGTCAAGCTGCTCATCGATCTCGCCACCGCGTACTACATCGACGGCGACGACGAGGACGACGACGACGGCTTTCGGTTCGGACCCGGGCTCGGTGACGATGGCATTCGGCGTCACCGCTTCAACGCCTTCAACAGCCCGCTCGCGGCGTACTACCACGGCCCGTTCATCGCCATGCTGCGGGCGGACTTCCGAGGTTCGGTCGAGTTCATCAATCGGATGCTTAACCACGCCGCTCGTTGTCGAGTGCGCATCATCTCCAATCTCGGCTACGGACCACCTACCACCGAGGACCTCCAAGGCACACGACACTTGCTCGGTGTCTCCGGCGAATCCCGCACCTACATCGGCGACGGTCAGGTTTGGTTCTGGTACCGAGGCCTCGGGGTCGGCCCGTATCCATGCATGAGTGCCCTGCAAGCTCTGGAGTTCGTGTCGGAGGAGTTCCTACGCGCAGGGATTCGTGCCGCCCAGCTCACCCCGATCCTGCTCAAAGGTGCGGAGAGCCTGGCTATGCCCGCGCTCGCTCTTGGGATCTTGTCCCGGCACCTCGACACGGCCGATGACATCATCGATCCGTACCTTGTCGAGCCGCTGGTCTGGGACTTGGAGATCTCTCGCGCTGTGGGCGACGAGACTCGCGGGTTCGCGGCGCAGATCCCCAACCTCAAGAACGTTGACCGACGGACATGGTCGCTACGCGAGGTGTGCACCGTCCTGAACCTCGGCGCCGAAGGTGAGAGGCTCGAACAGTTGCGGTGCCTTGGCGAGCAGTTGGTCCTGAACGCCGAAGCAGAGATCGGGGATGACTCCTCGCAAGCAGCGAAGGAACGCCTTGCCGCTGTTCGACGGTGGGCATCGACGTTGGACCGAGCGTCGTTCGAGATCGTCGAGGAGGAGGGGCAGATCATGGTCCAGCAGGCGGTTGATCCCGAGATCGAGGCGGTACTCGGCGATACGAACGAAGACCTCCGACGTGGCAATGAAGCGATGGGACTCGCGCTCCGGCACGCGTACGTGAGGGACAGCGGTGGTCACGCACCTGAGATGACCAGCGCCGACCTCGCCGCTGACATCGCAATAGCCCGGGACCTTCTCGACAATCCGCCAAACTCCGGCCTCGGACCCGACGGCCCGGTCGCAGTTGCTGCGTCGGCGGTCGAGCTCCACTTCACGGGTCGAGCGGAGGTGACCGCCGACGATCTCGAATGGAGCGCAGCCACTCTCCTCCAGGTGGCTGCGCTCACTGCCGAGAACCCTCAGGACGCGTTCGAGCACTCGTACTTCAATCAGGGAATGGACCGATCCGCCGCACGGGGGCTCCCGCACCTGCTGCTGCCAACTGCCCGCGAACTTCTAGACGCGTTGGGGGACGATCCGTCCACGGACATACAGGAACTGATTGCGCTCAGCGCTGCCGCGGCCACACAGTCGGCGAACGAAGCCCGCCTTGCCTACGCAAGGGCGCTCGACTTCGTGTGGGCAACTCCCTGCAGCGATCACCTCGACGGCCGATGCCACCATGGGGTGGCCTTCGACTTCATTAGAGAGTCCGTAATGGACTCGGTCATGGGACCGTGGGATAGCGCGAGCCAGCGCCGAATCATCGGACGGCTAGACCCGCTCTCAGTTCAGTCGCTGGAAGCGGTCCCAGGCGAGGACATCATCTTCCGGCGGCTGGGCGCGGGCCTGCGAGCTGCCGGCGCCGCCGCAGTTCACCCAGTGTGCGTGCGGGGGGAAGCGATCGAGATACTCAGGGTGCTCATCGCGGGGCACCAGCGAGCGATGCTGGCATCCGAACACGGCTACCACCACAGCCACAGTGAGTCACTCATCGCTGCCAGAGCGGCTCTCACCCAAACGGTCGACGGCCGAGACGAGATCCTGCTGGCCTACGTCGACGGCTACCTGGACAACTCCCGCATGCTGGCCGAAGCGCTGCAAGCGCTCGCAGCTGCCGCAGATGAACGAGACGAAACCGCAGCACAGACCCGACGCCTTTGGCCCGAGATTATGGACCGGGTGCTCAGCGCCGCGGAGGTGAACCCCAAGCTCTTCACCGAGCACACTTGGGGCGACTACGCCGAGGCCGCTCTGATCCCGACACCCACGTACGCGTCGCACTACCTCACGATCGAGATGTCTGGCGAGGCGCACCCGTGGCGGGACCTGTTGGCGTGGTCAGACCAGGTCGAGCGATGGTTGGCCACTGCAACATGTGCCCGGATGAGCATCGACAACCTGGTCATCGCGGTCAAGGATCTCGAGCCCACCGACCAAGCAGACGCCGGTCTCAGGTGGATCGAGCAGATCGCTCGCAAGGCTGGCTCCGACGCCGCCAACACCTTCACGTTGCCTGAGTGGCTCCACGAGCTTCGTGCGAGCCTCCATAGCCAGGAGCAGATCGCCGGTTGGCAGCGCATCGTCGACATACTCGTTGTCGCCGGGGATCAGCGAGTTGCCGATCTTGCCGATTGAAACGAAGCGGTCACACCCCCAGGGCATGATGGCTGCTCGCTGCATCGCGACGTAGCCACGAACGTAGCCAGCGGACCCCGCCGGGCGATTGCCTACCGGGTTGGCACAGTTCGGTGCTTGCTGGTACTCGATGGGCCTGGATGCACTGCTGACGCCCTGCTGAGCTGGGAGAATGCTCCGGCAGTGGCGGTCAATAGCCGGCGATAGGTGACACCAACTGGCACTTCTGGTGCGACCCAGATCCTGCTTTGCAAGCAGGGGGTCGTGGGTTCGATTCCCATCGTCTCCACTCCGAAGTACCAGGTCAGGGCGTTGCGGATGGAACCTGGTAGAGCCACCGAGACCCCGGCCCGGCCGTGCCCACTACGTGCCCTTTTCGATAGGCCAGAGCGGGCACGAATCGGGCACGACGGGGCCGCTGTGGTTTCACGTCGGCATCGGGTGCGGGAATCAACACGGCAGGGCGCGAACCAGGCTCGTGGCTACGGTGGCCAGATGGGAGTGTCTTGGCGCCCGCCGGTTCGACTCGGGTCGTCGGATCCTCGAGTCGTCGTTGGTGAAGGCCCGAAGGCCGATGGTCAGTGGGCTGGTCGACGACTGCTGATGATCGACGGCGCTCCCGCGTTCGAGGTGAGCTACTGGTGTGGAACTTGTCAGTTCCTGTTCGAGCGGCTGGAGGGTTCGAACCACTCGCTGTCGCTCGATGTGCTGCAGGAGACTCTCGGTCAAGGCCTCAGCGACCTGGAGCTGTCCGTCCTCGAGGCCTTCGGCGCCCTGTTGGAGGAGGGTCGCTACCTGCCGATGCTGTTCGAGATAGGGCCGAGCCTCGTGCTGCCGACAGACGAGGCTGACTACTTCTCGAGAGAGCAGCTCGCGACGTGGGGTCCCGAGTCGTTCTTGGACGTACCCGTTCACCCACGCACTCCCTACTACCGGTCGTTCTCGACTCCGGTGGGCGACGACGCGCATCTCTACGAGTTCATCGTTCCGATGGTGCCGCCGTCATGGAACGACCGGGATCGCGTGGAACAGCACGCCGAGGTCCTGCAGCGGTCGTCTCTGCCTACCGCCGTGGCTGTCTCGACGCTTGACGTCTGTGCCCCGGCTGTAGACAGGGGTCCCGACTGGTACGTCCACTGGGGGTTGACCCACTTCTTGTTGGACGGTCACCACAAGGTGGAGGCGGCGGCCCGAGCTGGTCACCGGCTGCAGCTCCTCGCTTTGCTTGCCATCGACGTGAGTCTCGCTGAGGAGGCTCAGGTGCTCCAGGTGCCAGAACTTCGAGGCCGACCCGACGGTCACCGTTGAGTCGGGGTGCGCCGGTCTCGTCGTCGTCTTTGGTCTCTCCGAAGCGTTCTAGCTACTTGACGATGTCGGCGCCCGGGCCGTCGATGACGTGTTGGTAGCAGAGGGCGGCGGCATCGATGCCGCCGATGTCGCTTAGCCGGGCGTCGATGGCTGGCCCGGTCGAGACACGAACAGCGGTGCGTTGACCGGCCCCGACACCGATGGCGGTGGCGACCCGGGGTGGCCCATGCAGCTGGCGGGCGACAGTGCCGTGGAAGACCGACCGCTTTACATGTGATTCATACGTACGTATGATTCTTCCATGGCCACGGAGGACACGCGACAGCAACTGATCCGGGCAACGCGCGAAGCGATCCGTGACCTGGGTGCGGGCGGGGCAACGGCCCGAGAGATCACAGGCCGAGCATCCGCGAACCTGGCGTCGATCCCGTACCACTTCGGCTCGAAGGATGCGCTGGTAGCCGAAGCCCTCCTGGCCGAGACAAGGGAGCTGATCGCGCCGGTCCTCGAGATGCTCTCCAGCGACCGTCCCGCCGCCGAACGGGCTGTCGAAGCCGCCGGCCTTCTCAACGAGCTGTTCGAGCGCACCCAGCGACAAGTCCCGATCTACCTCGCAGCGCTCGCCGCCTCTCCACATTCGCCGCAGGTAGCGACGGGCCTTGCCGCCCTGTGGACAGAGGTGCGTACCGCGCTCGCCGACGACATCGCACGACAACTGCACGCGAAGACCCTGCCCGGCTGGGTCGACGCGCAGGCGATGGCCGCATTGATCCTCTCCCTCGTCAATGGCGTGGTGATCGCTGCCGCGGTCGATCCCGACGGGCCCGACCACCGTGCTGTCGGGGTGCAGTTCCTGGCCCTCCTGCTTGCAGCGGGCGGTCTGCCGGGAGCACCTGAAGGGTCGACGTCGTGATCGTCGCGCTGGGGTTTTTCGCCCTGGCTGCTGGCGTCCTCTGGGTACGTGTCGTCGGCGGCCGTGAGCGGGCCCGAGTCGCTCCCCCCGCACATGTCGACTCGAGGGCTCTCCGTCTGAAGGCGGAGCGCCGGGCCAACGCTCTTGGCGCGCTTGCCCTGCTCTGGGCAGAGTGTGCCGTACTGGCACTGTTCTTCGTGCCGATGGGTGCGTCCGAGTCCGTGTCGAGCACCTCGGACGCCAGCACCGTGGTGATCAGGCGCTCGACCACCCCGCTGATCACCTCGAGCGCGGCCGGCAAGGTGTTGGCTGTGGCGGTTGCCATCGGCGTGTTCTTGCTCGGGCTGCGCTTGGGGAGGCCGCCGCGTTGGGTGTTGGTCGCCGCGGCATCGCTCAGCATGGTCTTCTGCCTTCTCGCCATGTTGTCCATCGGGGTCTACCTGCTCCCTGTCCCGCTACTCCTCCTTGCAGCCGCAGCGACCGCTCCTCCGGAGGGCCCAACGCAACCGCACGCCACGGGGGGATCAACCCGATGAGCCGATGGGCCATCCCGGTGGGGTGTGTGGGGTGGGCGCTTGTCGGGTTGCTGCTCGCCGTGTCCGGACTCGACAACGTCAACGCCGATGCCCGCGTCCTGGTGCTCTCGGCGACCGCCCTTGGGGTAGGCGCTGCCCTACTTGCCGCATGGCTCTGGTCGCGTGACCGCCCCCGGTGGGCAGGGCTCTGCCTGGTTGTCTCCGTCATCACACCGACGTGGTTTGCCGCGGCCCTGAACCTCGTGCCCTTTGCAATGGGACTGGCCCTCGTGACCGGTCGGTATCAGCCTCGGCACCGGACAACAGTCCGTTCGGGCCGCGCACGTGTGCGCGGACTGCGCGAGGTGGGCGTCGATGGCGCGGTCGGCCATCGGGAGGCGTAGGCGAGGCTGCGAAACCCACCACGCGGAGGTTTCGAGTGAGTCACTGCCGGCTGCGGCAGCTTCAGAGCGGGCCGTCCTAGGATTCGCCGCGTGATCGGCGGGGTAGTGGGCGACCAGAGCGAGGCGACGCCCCGAGATGTGTGGTTGGCGGTGCCCCTTTGGGCCCTCGTCGCGATTGCATCGCTGCCGCTCGTCGTCATCTCGGCGTCGCTGTGGCACCACGGATGGACGCCAACGGGCGACAACGCAGTGATCGCCCTGCGTTCGTTCGATGTCTTCACGAGGGCAAGTCCCTTGGTCGGGCACATCAACCTGGGAGGCACGGCGGGCCAGCCGGCGTTCGATCCAGGCCCGCTGCAGAACTGGGCGCTCGCCATCCCGGTGCGCCTGTTCCCCCTGGGGATCGGTGCAGTCGTGGGTGCCACCCTCGTCAACATCACGGCGGTGGCGACGATGATCGTGGCGGCCGATCGCGTCGCAGGTCGTGGCCTGGCGGTGCTCATCACCGCCGGCGTGCTGAATGTCATCTGGACTGCCGCGCCGGTCTTCATGGAACCGGTGTGGAACCCCTACACGGCATTGCTGCCCTTCGGCGCGGTCCTGCTCACCGCGTGGGCGGTGGGGCTCGGCCACCTCAAGTGGTGGCCGGTGACGATCCTGTTCGCGAGCTATTGCGTCCAAGCCCATCTCGTGTACGGCCCCGCGGTGGTTGCGCTGGCGCTGTTGAGCCCGGTGCTCGGCGTCGTCCTTCGTCGCCGTGATGCTCAGGCGATTCGATCGGGGCCGTTGCTGAGCGGCGTCGCCGTCGGCGCGATGTGCTGGGCCGCACCCATCTATCAGCAGTTCCGTGGCAAGCCGGGGAACTTCTCGGTCTTGTTGCATGCGCTCTTGACGACGAACCGGCCTCGGGTAGGTCCAAGCCTGGCGCTCGACCGCATCGGCAAGGTCGTGGTCGTGGACCATGCCCTCGTGGGCGCTCCCAGAATCGCTCTCGACAGTGTGGACGCCTTCCGGATGGGAGGGACCGGGCTGTGGGCGGGCCTGCTGCTCGCGCTGGTGGTCGCGGCCCTTGTGAAGTCAACCGTCGTCGGGGACCGGACCGGTGCCGTGCTCGCTGCGACAGCCCTCGTCGGGTTCGTCGGTGTCTGGTGGGCGCTTGCCGGGCTCCTGCATTCGTCGATCTTCGCCATGGGGTATCTGATCTCAGCGGTCTGGCTGCCGGTCACGCTCGGGGTTCTCGCGATCGGGTGGGCCCTGGTCGTGGGCGACGCAGCGCCGCTTCGCGGCGTTCTGCAGCGCGCCACGCGGGTCATCGGTCGTGCCCGTCGAGCTCCCTCTGGCGCGGCAGCGGCGCTCTTTGTGATCTCGGTCGCCATCAGCGCATTGCTCGCGCCGCGCGTCCTCGGGTTCAACCTTTCGCATGATTTCTCCTGGGCAACTGCGGGCCCGGTGAGTCGTGCGATCGCCGCTGCTGTGGCACCGAAGCTCCCCACGGACGAGCCAGTAGAGGTCTCGTACGCTGGCCGCCAGGCAGACCCGCTCCTGCAGGCGGGCCTCGTGTACCAGCTGCGTGCGAGGGGACGACACCCCACGGCCTCGGGCTTGGCGGTGCAACTCGACCCGTACTACGCCCCGGTGCCCCGCTCCCTGCGCATCACCGTCACCGATCGAGATGTCAGGAATCCGCCCGCCGGCGAACGCGTGCTCGCCGACGTTCGGGTGCGGGACTCGTTTGGCGAGCATCGCCATTTCGTGGTGACGCTCGGCCGTCTCGGGGGTTAGGCCCTCTGAGGTGGGTTCGCCATCGGGCCGCTGATGCCGTTGAGAGGGCAACGCCGATTGGGAGTGAGGCAGACCTAGGCTCCCCTCTCATGGCCGATCACGCTGTCGCGTTCAGCCCAACCGGACCGCCACAGACGGTGCTCGATCCCGAGCCTCAGCAGGCTCTGGATGCGCTCCGCCATGCGCTCGACGCACCCTCCGGTGAGCGACGCGATGCAGTTGCGAGCGTCGTGGCGATGTGGCCAACGTTCCTCGACGCGTGGGCACATCTTGGGCAGCTCGCGCGGGACCCGGTCGAGGGGTATGCCGCTTTTCGTGTGGGCTATCACCGCGGCCTCGATCGGCTTCGTCAGAACGGATGGCGCGGGTCAGGTCTGGTCCTCTGGTCGCACGTCGAGAACCGCGGCTTCCTCCGAGCCCTTGCGGGGCTGGCAGATGCTGCACGACAGATCGGCGAACGCGACGAAGCCGTTCGATGCGAACAGTTCCTGCGTCAGCTCGACCCGTCATGGCCGCCGCATGACGGCCTTGCGACCTTCACGTAGGAGCGTCGCGGCCGGCGTTCGGTTCCAGCCCCGTCGTGTTGGGCTTCGGCTAATGAAGCCCGCTCACTACGGTGCCGACATGGCTCGCACCGCCCCACTCGATCGTCGCATCACGCTGTCCGCCGGGACGTTTCGAACGCTCCAATGGGATGGGGGAGGCGATCGCCCGACGGTGTTCCTGCACGGGTTGAGTGCGCTCGCCGAGGCCTGGACCGACACCGTTGCGGCGTTTGGCGACGACCGCCCGCGCTGCATCGCGCTCGATCAGCGGGGCCATGGCCACAGCCCGCGCACCCCCGGTGCCTATGCCGTGCGCGACTACGTGCGCGATCTGCTCGAGCTCGTGGATCAGCTGGGTGCACCGGTTGACGTCGTCGGCCATTCGATGGGCGCACGCGTCGCAATGGTCGCCGCCGCGCGGCACCCTGATCGCGTCGCTTCAGTCGTGATCGTCGACATCGGACCAGAGGCATGGAAGGCGAACATCGCCGCGACCGCGGGCCTGTTCGGACGCCTCCCCGAGTCGTTCCCCGGCCGGGAGGAAGCGATGGCGTTGGGTCTCGCGATGGGGAGGGGCCCCGCCGCGGCGGAACGCTTCGTCGAGGAGCGACTGCGGGTCGAACCGGACGGCACCTATGTGTGGCGGGCATCGGCAGACGCGCTCATCGAGACGGTCACGACTCAGCGTGCCCGCAACTACTGGCAGGACTGGGAGCAGGTGTCCATTCCCGCCTTGCTCGTTCGGGGCGGCACGAGCCGGGAGTTGCGTCCTCGAATCGTCGACGAGATGCGTCGGCGCAACCCGAGCGTGGCATTTCGCGAGCTCGACGGCGTCGGTCACAACGTTCCGCTGCTCGCACCGGTCGAGCTCGCGGCAACCATCACTGCGTTCCGAGCGACCTGAGCGCAGCCGTCAGGATCGAGTGGCGCCCCTGCAGGGCGAGTGAATCGCCGCTGCCCAAAGCGGGTCCTCGGTGCGCCGCCGCGGTCGGCAGAGGCAGGTCGATCAGGCCGGTGCGGGGTGGTCTTCGAAGAACTTCCAGATGGTTGCCGTCGCGTCGAGCGCCTGGGACGGCTGATCGGCGCCGACGAGGCGAGCCGCCATCGGTCGCTTCTCCGCACCGCCGGGCCATTGGTGCCCTGCGCCGGCGACGAGTATCAGCTCAACCGTCCGCCCTTCGGGGCACGTTGCGGTCGTGGTGGTCACCGACCCGCGCACGGTCTCTGTGGGCGACCCGCAGCCGAGGAGCGTGCGCCATGCTTCGATCGACGTCGCCACCGGGGTGTGTGCGGGCACCTTGCCCGCGCCGTTGCCGGGTGATCCGTCGAGCGGCACGTGGGTGTCTGCAGTCCCGTGGATGTGAAGTACCGACAATGGCTTCGGGTCGTGGCACGGAACCATCTGCGCGCCAGCGACGGACGCCATTGCTGAGAAGAGGTTCGTCTCGCACGCGAGGCGCTGCGCCATCATCGCTCCGTTCGACATGCCCGCCACGTAGATGCGCCGCGGGTCGATGGCGATGCGTTGCCGGATGTCGCCCACCATCGCGGTGATGAAGCCCACGTCGTCGACGCCGTCCTTGCTGGGGCGTCCACAGCACGTCCCGGCATCCCACGCCCGGCCGTCGCCGTTCGGGAAGGCAACGACGAAGCCCTGCTTCGCCGCAAGCTCGTCCCACCCGTAGGCGCGTTCCGCTTGTGCCGCCGAGCCGAAGCCGCCGTGGATCATCACGACGAGCGCCGCAGGGTGTGCGGCGTCGTAGGTCGCCGGGACGTACGTGCGGAAGGAGCGCGCTACCCCGCCGACGTCGATGTGCTGTTCGTGGGAGCCCGCCTGGAGCGGACCCTGTGACGGTGGCTCGTCACCCGAACGATGCCGCGCGGAGCCACACCCGGTGAGGAGCAACGCGGTCGTGAGGCAAACCAAGCCGATGCTTGCGGAAGATGCGGGACGGCGACGGGCAGGAGCGTTCATGGCGTCAGTAGGGCACGGAGATGTGAGCGACATGTGAGGACGGTGTGGGCATCGCGGGAAACGAGTGTCGCGTGGCTCTCGTCTCGGCGGGCCGCGACCCGCTTCCTCTACGCTGCCGTCGACCAGGGGGAACTTCCGTGCACAGATGGCATCGCTACGTCGCTGGCGCGCTCGTCGCGTTCGGCGTTTCGGCGGCGTTGAGTGGTTGCAACACCCGCTACGGCGCCACGTTGCAGCGCCCGTCCGACCCGATCGTGTTGACAGGAGCGCAGGTTCCGGGGCTACTCGGCGCCGATCCACAGCATGTGGTGGGCTTCGCGTGGGACGGTTCAGCGTGGCATCAGATTCCCGTGCAGGTTGATGAACGAGCCATGGTCAGCCCGGGCGAGATCTACAACGGTGCAGATCCGGTGCTGTACGGCACCAGCACCGTGTACACGATCCCGGTGTTCACTCCACCGCGGGTCTTGACGCCTGGGTACACGAGCGTCGCCACCTATCTCGCGCCTGATGCGGATGCAACGTTCGATGCCGACGACGAGCTCAGCTTCCTCGCCAACGACACTGGCGAGGCCTCGGATGCCCCCGCACCCGACGGGGTCGATGGCGCTTCACGGACGCAACTCTCGGTGACCGATCCCATCGATGGCGGCGTCGGCTACGTCACGCTCTTCACAAGTCCGACGCAGACCGGGGGCGGTGTCGGCACGACAGGGGTGCAGTACACGTTCAGCCTCGACTCCGGAAGCTACCTCTCGACGTATCACATGGGTCCGAGCGCTCCGCCACCCAACAACGCCAACGGCCCGAACCCGGAGCACTCGACGGTGACGACGCCGACCTACACCCTCGGGTTCGGCGATCGATGGCTCAACGACTCGCTCAGCGTGCATGCGGCCGGCGCGTCCGGCACTGACCTTCTCGACCGCACCAAGTACTTCGCGACGCACACGTCGTGTGGGCGCAGCGAGGACACGTTCGACAACATCCTCGGATACAAGGGTGCCTTCGTCACGAATGTGAGCGGTCCGGTGCGCGCCATTCGCTCGGTCATCGGCGCCAACAGCTTCGGCTACACGGTGCTCACCGACGTCTTCTACCCGAACCGGCAGGACTCCACGATCGAGCTGCGCGGCCACGCGGGCATGCCCGGCTTCGGCTCGGCCGATGACCTCACCACCGGGTTGGCTGGCATGACCTATTCGGATCCGGCCAACAGCGAACTTCCGATCGACGGCGTACCCGACTCGTTTGCCCCAATCACGGCGACGACCGGGAGTCCGATGCCGTCGGCGTGGCAGTTGGTGCGTGGGCCAGCGGGGTCGGTCGTGACGCTGAGACGGCTCGACACCAGCATCTCTGGACTGCAGCTGACGACCACCTACCAAGATGGCGACAACGCGGGGATCTGCACGGGCGACGCGACCCGTTGGGGGCAGTCGGGGTTCGAGGTGAACTCGCCGGTCCTCAACGTGCCGGTGACCGACCCGACGCTCTCCGCGACGCCGGCGAGCTTCACCACCTCTCGCACGCGCTACTTCGGTGGGCCGACGGTCACCGCGGCGGACGCTGCGCAGCTCGAGCAGCGCAGCCTGCGGCCCTTGGTCGTCGCGGTCGTCCCGGCGGGCTGACCCGTCGTCGCTGGCCGGTTGGGCGGGTTCCCTACCAGTACTCCTCGACGTGGATGTTGCCGGGGGCCTTCCGCTGGGCGAGCGTGAAGCCTCGCTGGGTCAGCAGCTCGACGACCCCGGGCCCCGCCGGGAACTGCCCGCCTTCCTCTTCGAGCGGGAGGCCGATCATCGAGGGGTTTCCGCACAGGTAGACGTGGGTGCGAGAGGGGTCGAGCTCGACGCCCAACCCGTCGGGGGTGAAGTCGTGCTGCACCACGTCTTGGATGTAGCGCTTGGGCACCCCCGGCTCACGAGTGGGGAGCGCCAGGTAGCGGTAGTTCGCGAACCGGGCCTCGAGTGCTTCGTGCTTGGCGCGATAGGCGAAGTCCTCTGCGAGCCGTGAGGTCACCACCGACACGATCGGCCCCGAGTGGCCGCGGGCGAGGAGGTCGCAGATCATCGCGTTCTGCGGTGCTTCTCCGGTGCCGGTCGACAGGAACACGACCGTCGTAGACGGGTCTGTCACGTCAGCGGTGGTGTAGCGACCCGCCATCTTGCGACCGAGGAAGATGCGGTCGCCGACCTGCTTGGGTGCGAGGCGTGGCGTGAGACCCGGCACGAACGAGCCGTCCGGCTCGACGAGGACGATGTAGAGCTCGAGGTCGTCTTGGTCCTCGTGGCCGGCGAGGGGTGTGGAGGGATCGTCGGGGTCACCGAGGAAGATCGGACTCGAGATCGAATAGGAGCGACGCACCAGCTTGGTCCAGCGCTGGTCGAGGTCTGCCTCGCGTGCGTCGTCGACACGAGGCTCCCAGAAGCCCAAGCCCAACGATGCGTACTGGCCGGGCTGGAATGAGACGCGACCGCTGTCGGCGGCCACGCGCAAGATCCACAGTGCATCGGTGACTCTGTCGAACGCCGTGATGGTGGCGTTGTACTCCTTGGCCGCGAGCTGTTCCCCCAGTGCGGGGTTCGCCTGGCGGGCCTCGTCGAGGGTCATGCTCGGGTCGATGTCGCTGCCGTCCATGCGTTGATCCTGCCTGACCGGCGCGGCGCCGGTGAACCTGTTGACGAGGTCGGAGGTCACGCCCGGATCGAAGGCTCCGCGGGGCCGACGGTAGATTCGTGCAGCCGTCCAACCCCTTCGCCGACCGAGTGAGCAACTGCGATGACCAAGACCAACCCGGGAAACTTCTTCGAGGACTTCCATCTCGGGCAGGTGCTCGTGCACGCCACGCCGCGCACCGTCACCGAGGGCGACCGTGGTGTGTACGGGGCGATCTACCCGACCCGCTTTGCGCTCTCCTCCTCGGCGCCGTTCGCGGCCGCGTGCGGGCTCGACCCTGCACCGGTCGAAGAGCTCGTTGGATTCCACATCGCGTTCGGTAAGACGGTCCCCGACGTGTCGTTGAACGCCGTCGCGAACCTCGGGTACGCCGAGTTGCGGTTCCACCGCCCGGTCGTCCCTGGCGACACGCTGCAGACGACCTCCGAGGTCATCGGCCTCAAGCAGAACTCGAACGGCAAGACCGGCGTGGTCTACGTCCGCTCGACTGCTACGAACCAACGCGGCGAGACCGTCATCGACTGGGCGCGGTGGGTGATGGTGCACAAGCGAGACGTCGACACGGCGGCACCAGAGACCGTCGTGCCAGACCTTGCTGATGTGGTCGCAGCGGCCGACCTCGTGGTGCCGGAGGGGCTCGACTTCAGCTCGTACGACTTCGCGGCGGCAGGTGAGCCGCATCGATTCGACGACTACGCCGTCGGCGAGAAGATCGATCATGTTGACGGCGTGACGCTCACCGATGCCGAGCACATGCTCGCCACCCGGCTGTGGCAGAACACCGCCAAGGTGCACTTCAACGTCGAGGCGCGTCCCGACGGTCGTCGGCTGGTGTACGGCGGGCACATCATCTCTTTGGCGAGAGCGTTGTCGTTCAACGGGCTCGCAAACGCGCAGCTGATCGCCGCGGTGAACGCCGGCGCGCACACCGCCCCCGCGTTCGCGGGTGACACCGTCTACGCGTGGTCGGAGGTGCTCGACAAGGCCGAGATCGCTGCACCCGGCGTGGGCGCGTTGCGGCTACGACTGGTGGCGACGAAGGGGCGAGACGAGTCGATGACGCTGCGAAGCGACGACGGCAAGTATGCCGACGGGGTCCTGTTGGACCTCGATCTCTGGGTCTTGTGCCCGCGATGAGCGGCCGGTGCTCTTCGGCAGCGTGAGGTGAGCGACGACGCCGTCGACGAGCTCGCGATCATCGACGTTGCAGGGTTGCGTGACCCGCATGGCGCCGCGGCACGGTCTGCCGCGCAGGCGATCGACGCGGCGTGTCGCACCACGGGCTTCTTCCTCGTGGAGGGGCACGGTGTCGACATGGAGCTGCTCGGTGCCCTCGACGCGGCGGCACGCGCGTTCTTCGCGGGTTCCGCCGAGGCAAAGGCCGAGATCGCGATGGCGCGAGCAGGGCATGCATGGCGCGGATGGTTCCCCGAAGGTGGTGAGCTGACAGCAGGGCGCCCTGATCGGAAGGAGGGGCTCTACTTCGGCACCGAGCTCGATGTGGACGATCCCCGCGTGCGAGCCAAGCTGGCCCTGCACGGACCGAACCTCTTTCCGGCCTCGCCGCCGGACCTGCGGTCGTTGGTGCTCGAGTGGATGGCCGCCCTCACCGAGCTCGGGCACCTCGTCGCATCGGGGATCGCCATGGGGCTCGGCCTCCCGGCCGACTGGTTCAGGCGTGACCTCACCGCGGATCCGACCGTGTTGTTCCGGATCTTTCGCTATCCGCCCGCTGGGCGGGGGGTCGAGGGCTGGGGGGTCGCCGAGCACACCGACTACGGCTTGTTGACCTTGCTGGCGCATGACGGCACGCCCGGCTTGGAGGTGCGTCACCCCCGCGCAGGTTGGATCGACGTGCCGTGGGTGCCGGGCGCGTTCGTGGTGAACGTCGGAGACATGCTCGACCGCATGACGGCCGGGCGGTATCGGTCGACACCGCACCGCGTGCGTCTCGTCGCGGGAAGCCGAGACCGCCTGTCGTTCCCCTTCTTCTTCGATCCCGGGTGGGATGCCCGTGTGTGTCAGATTCCGCTTTCCGACGCCGCTCCGCACGATGACGCTGCTACACGCTGGGATGGCGCGTCTGTGCACGCATGGGAGGGCACGTACGGCGACTACCTCACCGCGAAGGTCGCGCGGGTGTTCCCCCGTCTGGAGCTCGACCGCCCGTACGGCGCTCGCGCCTACGCCGGATAGGCGGTGAGCTCGGTTGCCTTGACGGCGACCCATACGGGGTCGCCGACCCGCAGGTCAAGCGCCGCCAGTCCTGCCGGGGTGAGCTCCGCCACGATCGGCAATGCGCCACCGACTCGTGCCCGGATCCGATGCGCGGCTGGTTCGATCCCATCGAGCACCCCCATCCAGACGTTTCGGGCTGAACCTGACGGGACATCCCGATGCAGCACGACCGCGCTGGGTGCCACGGCTACGGCGCAGCGATGCGTGAGCCCGACTCCCTGTGGGGATTCGGAGAGCAGGAGCGTGGCGTCGTCGCCGACCTCGACGCGCAGGGGAGCCGCCTGCAGGGTGCCGATGAACAGGTTGGTGTCGGCCCAGCGTGCGACCCAGGGTGTGCCGGGATGGGCGAGCAGGTTCGCCGGTTCGGCACGTTGGGTGCACGCTCCGTCTTCGAGCACCAGCGCTTCATCGGCGAGCAGCGCCGTGTCGACAGGGTCGTGCGTGACGAGTACAGCGACGCCTTCGAACTCGGTGAGCTCTCGCCGGAGAAGCGCTCGCATCTCGTGGCGTGTTGCGGGGTCGAGCGCGGCGAGTGGCTCGTCGAGCAAGAGCAGGTCGGGAGCGGGCGCGAGCGCGCGGGCGAGCGCCACGCGCTGTGCCTGCCCTCCGGACAGCTCGGCAGGGCGCCTGTGCGCGAAGTCCGCGAGGCCGACTCGCTCCAGCCAGGTCTGGGCGCTCGCGTCGGCAGCGGCGCGCGCGATGCCACGTGTGCGTAGGCCGAAGGCCACGTTCGCCCGCGCGTCGAGGTGCGGGAACAGGCGAAGGTCCTGGAACACGTACCCGATTGCACGATGCTCGGGATCGACGAAGCAAGACGTGTTCGGATCGTCCCACCGGACGCCGTCGACGTCGATGTGGCCTCCGTCGAGGGGTCGAAGACCTGAGAGAGCGCGCAGTGCCGTGCTCTTGCCCGCACCGTTCGGTCCGACCAGGGCAACGGTCTGACCGGGTGGGACGGACACGGTGACGTCGAGCGCGAAGGCATCGTGTTGCACGCGGATGCGAGCGTCGAGGCGTGGTCGGGTGGCGCTGCGCTCGGAAGCGGAGCCGGCCGGGACTGCTGCGGTGCTCATCGTGCCGTCAGCCACCGATCGCGCAGGGTCACGAGCACGACGAGCGACACCGCGAGCAGCACGAGGGCGAGGGCTCGAGCCGCGTCGGCGCTGCTCCCCTGGAACTGCAGATAGACGAACAGCGGCAACGTCTGCGTGGTGCCGGGGAGGTTGCCCGCAAAGGTGATCGTGGCGCCGAACTCGCCGAGGGCACGCGCCCAGCAGAGCACCGTTCCCGCGACCAGCGACGGCGCCGCGAGCGGGAGCGTCACCCGACGGAAGACGGTGAAGCGAGACGCGCCGAGGGTCCGTGCGGCGTCTTCGAGGGAACGGTCCACCGACGCGAACCCGGCCTCGGCGCTGATCACCAGGAACGGCATCGCAACGAACGCCTCGGCGACGATCGCGCCGCTGGTGTGGAACGGGAGGTGGACGCCCAAGCCCGACAGCGCGTCGCCGGCGACACCGTTGCGTCCGAAGGCGAGGAGCAGCGCCACGCCGCCGACGACGGGCGGCAGCACCATCGGCAGCGTGGTGATCGCTCGAACGAGTCGCTTTCCTCGGTACGCGACGCGTGCCTGCACCCACGCGAGAGGGACGCCGAGGGTGAGCGCGACGAGGGTGGCGCTCACCGAGGTCACGAGCGACAGGCGGAGCGCGTCACGCACCTGCCGTGTGCCGAGCTGGTGGCCAAGGCCTCGCCAAGGGGCGCGCACGACGAGCGCAGCGATGGGCACAGCGAACAGCGCGACCGCGGCACCAGCCGCCAGGAGGGGTAGCCAGCCGTGTCTGCGGGTGAGGCGTGCAGACCGGCTGCGGTTCGCCGTGGATCTCCACGTCCCCGTCGCGGGTGTGTCGCCCGAGGCTTCCTCGGGAGTCGGAGCGCCTGTCACGGCCCGGTCGGGATCTCGACGACGACGTTCGTCGCCTTCACGGTGGCGACGGCCAGCATTCCGGGAGCGAGGCCCAGTTCCTCGACGGCCTCACGAGTGAGGAGCGACACCACACGGTGCGGCCCGGCTTGGATCTCCACTTGGGCAGCGACGCCGTCTGCAACAACCCGCGTGACGATGCCGGTGAACTGGTTCCGTGCCGAGCGGGCCACCGTGGTCTCGGGTGCAGCGGTGGTTTCGGCCAACGTGACCGCGAATGCCGCGAGCGTGGCGCCGTCGATGACCCGGCGGCCGTTCCCCTGGACCGACGCGGCAAGGCGGCCGTCGTCTACCCAGCGTCGAGCCGTGTCGACGCTGACGCCGAGCAACTGGGCAACTTGGCCGATGCGGTAGCTGGGCATCGCTACTCCTTCGCTGGTGTGGCGGCGGACGTCGGTGGCGTCGAGTTCGGGTCGGCCGGTCCAAACCCGAACCGGCCGAGGGTGGCCTGGCCACCTGGAGAGGTGATCTCGTCGAGAACAGCCGTCGCGCCCACGTGGTTCGGCGCACCACGCACGACTGCGGCGACGTACGTCGCTCTGAGGTTCTCATGCTCCGGGATGGCGACGCCCTGCCCCTTGGCGCCCGCCGCTCGCACATCCGTGGCGTACACGATGGTCGCGTCGGCCTCGCCCAAGGTCACCTTCGTGACCGCGGCCTTCACGTCTGCTTCGAGCGACCGCGGCGCCACGGTGACCTTGGCGCGATCGAGGATGGTGCGCGCGTAGCGACCTGCGGGGACGTTCGTGTCGCACAGCACGACCACGAGGTCGTTCCGGGCGAGGTCTGCCACCGTCCGAATGTGCTTCGGGTTGCCGGGCGCGACCAGGATCTCGAGCCGGTTCGTGGCGATCGGTCGGGGCGTGTCGACGCGACCGGCATCGACCAGGCGTTGCATCGAGGTGGTGTCGGCTGTCGCGATCAGGTCGGCAGGCGCACCCGCGAGCACCTGCTCGACGAGCGCGCCCGAGCCACCGAAGCTGAAGGTCACGCTCGCGTCGGGACTTCGCGTGCGGAGGTCTTCTTGGAGCGCCCCGAAGCTCTCGGTCAGCGACGCGGCCGCCAGGACCAAAACCTTGCCGGAGAACGTCGCCGCTGCGCCCTCGGGCGGCGTGCTACCCGGGCGGGCAGTGGTGTGCGTGGTCGAGGAGGAGCATCCGGTGAGCGCGACCGCCGCGAGCAGGAGGACGGCGGTCGCCTTCCCGCGAAGCCCTCGAAGTATTGGGATGGGAGCCCGTGTTGCTAGCGCTGTCATCGACAAAAGCTAGCAACCACTAGGAAGATGGCTAACAATCCTCGCAGATGCGCCCTCGTGGTGCTGCGGGACTTCAACCGTGGTTGGTGGAGTACGTCCTGAGATCGTTGGTCAACTCCTGCTCCGCTCCGGCGACGATCTGCACCGGCGTCAGGTCGGGCCGATCGCGGATCTCGGAGATCGCCTTACGCATGATCTGCGCGTAGGTCTGGTACGGCCCGATCAGCGGGCCGGGCTGTGAGCTGTCCAGCACGTTGACCTCGTTCGCGGTCACCTTCAGCCAGTTGCCAGCGAGCCCGCTCTCCCAGAACTCCTTGACCTTCGGATCCTTCATCGTGGCGGGGGACACCGGCAGATAGGCGCCCGTCGACAGCCAGGTCGCCTGGCTGCTCGTGCGGTACATGAACTCGACGAACTTCCATGCGGCGGCCTGCTGTTCCGGGGGCACGTTCTGCGAGATGAACCAGGCCGTGCCGTACACGCTCACCTTCCCGGGGGCTGTGAGGCCGGGGAACTGGCCAGTTCTGTAGTCGGTCGTCGTGGTGGAGGTGCCGAGGCCGTTGGAGCCTGCCATCTGGCGGGCCTGCTCCTGCGCCTTCTTGTCGCCGCCGACGAACGCCTGCACCGACGTCGCAACAGAGCTCTGGTCGAAGGCGATGGACGACTTTCCGTTCGCCATGGCGACCAGGTGCTGGATCTGGTTCTGGTCGTTGTCGTAGAACTCGATCAGCCCCTCGTCGTACATGCGACGCAGGTCGGTGAAGAGCTTGACCGCAGCCGCGGAGTTCAGGGTGGACCGCTGCGCGTCGGCGCTACGGCCGTTGCCGTCGGACACGATTGCAGCCCCGGCACCGGTCAGCCAGGTCTCGATCAGCATGGGGTCGATGATCATGGCGATCGGGTGGTCCGAGACCTTCTTGGCCTTCAGTTGCTTGGCATCCGCTTCGACCTCGGCCAATGTGCGAGGCGCTTTGGCGGGGTCGAGGCCGGCCTTGCGGAAGTGGTCCGCGTTGTAGGCCATGGCGGGGACCGAAACCCCCATGTACGCCGGCCAGAGCACGCCCCCGACCGAGTACTGCGCCCGGATGATCGGGGCGATGGTGTTCTCGTTGAACTTCGTCGCGTTGATGCAGGACTGTGCCGGGAGGACAGCGCCCGAGTCGGCGAGCTCACGCATGTGGACACCGTCGACGCTCACCAGTGCAGGGACCGGCTCCGTGGCGAGCGAACCAGCAACGGACGAGTTGCTTCCGACAAGGCCGTTGACGGCTCGGTACCCCTCAAGGGTCTGGATCGAGCTGTCGGTCAGCTTGAGCGTGACGTGCACGTCCTTCTGCGACTTGTTGAACTGATCGATCAGCGCGGTGAGCGCGTTCGTCTGCTCGACGGCCTTGCGTTCCCACATCGTGATCTCGACGGGCTTGGTGGCCTTGGCCAGCGCGTCCATGGGGCACTTGGGGAGCTGGTTGAACGCGACGTTCTCTTCGGGAGTCGATCCCCCGGAACTGCCGCAGCCTGCAGCGCTCAACGCGAAGGCCGTCGCCACGGCCGCCACGCCGATCTTCCGCAGGAAGGTCGATCCGCTCATGGTTTCCTCCATCGTTCGTCGCGTGGCGCACGTGGTGCGTCGCGCGATCGGAACCCTCCCTTCCAACATCGTCATGCCGGGCGGTGAGATGAAGGCCTCTGCTTGCACAACATTTGGCACGAAGGGTGCCGACTCATGTTGGGGAGATCCTCCCGAACCGGTACGATCGGTGTCGGCAGGGGGCTGCTTAGCGTGGAGGAACGTGGCTGCTGCCGTTCCTGCGGTGATCACCGCGGGCGAGATCGCTGCCGTCGCCTAGCTGTGGCGGCACTGCTACCAAAGGACGCGCTGCCATGGACGACGACGTCATCCCGACGATCGAAGAGACCCTTTCTCTCCTTGCTCGCAGGGCCGGGTTGCCCCGAGTGCACTCGCACATGAACCAGAAGGCCGGAACCAGCCTCGACTGGTACGCGTACATCGCCCTCTACTGGATCAACGCCAACGGGCCACTGCGCCTCACCGACCTCGCCCGGCACTTTGGGGTCGTCCCGTCGACGGTGTGCCGGCACGTCCAGCAGCTCGAGCGAGACGGACTGGTCGACAAGAAGACCGACCCGGCCGACGGGCGCGCCGTGCTCTTGAGCCCCAGCGACAAGGGTCGCGTCATCCTGTCCGACTTGCGTGACGCACGCCAGGGTGCCTTGTCCGAGAGCCTGAGCACCTGGAACCCCAAGGACCTTCGCACGCTCGCGACCTTGATGGTTCGCCTCCGCGACGATCTGGCGCACTGGGGTGCAGACCGGGCCGAGAGCGCCGCTTCCGCCTGAGGGCGACACTCCTTCAGGCCCTGCGAGGGCCGGCAGCCACCACCGCGGCGGCCGCGCGGCGCACCGTGGCGGGGACGCGCATCCTGGTGATGCCGAGCCGTTTCTCGACGATCGACACGTAGTCGTCCTCGATGTCTGCGAGCAGCGCGCGCCGTCCGAGTCCGGCGGTCACGGCTCCCGTCGTTCCTGAGCCGCACATGGGGTCGACGACGAGATCGCCTCCGACCGTCGCCATGCGGACGAGCGGGTCGTACACCGGTGCCGGCTTCTGCGAGGGGTGACCGGTCTGTTCGGCCCGACCGATGAAGCCGACCAGCAAGGCGGATTCGATCACGCTCGGCGGGCCGGGGAGGTAGCGCAGCTTGCCTTCTGCTTGCCTTGCGAGCTGCGCCTCGTTGAGGAAGGCCTCCGGGTGGAGCACCGCGTCGGGGCGGGTCAGGTGCAGGCAGGTCATCTGCGCACTACGCCACCCGCGGATCACCGATGGGTTGTTCTTGTAGTACCAGGTCAGCCACGCCTGGAGGGCCAACGGCGCCGGGAGCCGCTCTACGAACGCGGCCACGATCTCGGGGAAGCCCCACAGGTACACGTGCGGGCTGACGCGCGCGGCCCGATCGAGCAGGTCGACCACATACGCGATGTAGTCGTCTCGCACACCGCCGACGCCCTTGTTGTACCAAGGGTCGAGCATGCAGCAAGTGGTGGTTAGGCGCGGTTCGACCGTTGCCAGCGCGGCGACGAGGTCGAGCGTGTCGCACACGTCGGCCGGCTCGAACACCACGGTGCCGTGGCGGTCGAGCCGCGCTGCGACCTTGCTCGCGAACGACTGCAGGCTGCGACCCGCAGACGCGGAGACGGGGGCCGTCACGCGGTGGGCAGCAGGACGGCGCGCAGCTCGGCTGCGTCGCGAAGGACATGGAGTGCGGACGCCCCGGTGAGCTCTCCCAGGCTTCCGAACCCCCACAGCACACCGATCGCGTCGATGCCGTGGTGGCGGGCACCGGCGATGTCGTGCACGCGGTCGCCCACCATCGCGACCCGGTCGGCTGGCGGATGGCCGAGGTCCGCGAGTGCTCGCGCGATGACCTGGTGCTTGGCGGCATCCGCCTCGTCGAGCTCGGGCCCGGCGACCGTGTCGAGCAGGTCGAGAAGACCGACGGCTGCGAGTACCCGTCGAGCGATTGGCCACGGTTTCGCCGTCGCTACGCCGAGGCGTGCGCCGGCGCCTCCGAGCGTTTCCAGCAGGTCGACGATGCCGGGATGGACCGTCGTGTCGGTCAGGCCGTGCAGCTCGAAATGTGTTCGGTAGACGGTCAGGGCATGGCCCGTCGCGTCGTCGTCGAGACCGTAGGCATGCAACACGTCGAGTAGGGGATCGCCGATGTGGCTCGACAGCACCGCCGGGCTCGGCGGCGAGACCCCGACCGACGTGAGCGCTGCAGCCAGGCTCGCGGTGATTCCGGCTCGTGGTTCGATCAGCGTGCCGTCGAGGTCGAACAGCACGACGTCGTAGGCGATCGCTGCCGCGCCGTGTTGAGCTTCGAGGTTCGAGGCCAGGGGGGTCACGTCATGGGGCACAGGTCGTGTCCCGCAGGTAGTACTCATCGCTTCCGGCGAGGAAGCTCGCGAGCGCCACGTCGTCACCGTTGGTGAGGTAGGCGGTCCAGAACGCGAGGCCGGAGGGGTCAGGGCTGCGGTCGAGGAGCTCCGTGTAGAGGAGCGACACTCGCCGGCTCCGAGATTCTGCCGACTGGTAGATGGCGTAGGCGACCGTGACCCGCCCGTAGGTCGATGCGACGGTTACCCAATGGTCGAGCCCGGCCTGGTCGGCGGGGCGATCGAGGACGTCCTGGTACAGCGCCTGAACCCAGGTGCGCAGGTTGCCCTGCCCGAGTCGGGCGAAGCCCTCGTCGGAGGAGTACAGGCTGGCCGCGACCTGGGCGAGCGTGAGCTGGCGGGACGCGACGAGTTGCGTCCAGTAGTCGACCCCGGGGTCGTCTGCGGGCCGATCGAGCGCTGATGAGTAGAGGGCACGCACCTTGGTCGGAAGCCAGTCAGCGCCACGCACGAGCTCGTCGATGAATGCGGGACGGCTCCAGGTGTTGTGGCCGAGCTTGTCGAGGGCAGTCGCCGCTTCGGTCGAGGTCGGGATGCGATTCAGGAAGGCCTGATAGGCGTTGTCGACGAACGCGTTCGCCGGGCAGTCGACGACATCGGGTACGTACCACCCGAGATCGGCCAGGAGGGCTCGTGTCATCGGCCCCACGACATGGGTGGCCTCGCCCGGGTGGAGGTACGGGGTCATGAGCGCTTCAGGGTTTCCCTGGGGGTACGCGGCCTCGTCGAGGTGAGAGATGCTCGAGGCGGCTTCCCACGTCGGCGGGGAGAACAGGCGCGCCCCGCCCGGTGCGACACGGTCGGTGTAGAGCCCCCGGAACCTGATGTTTCCGTTCTCGAAGAGCGCGAGCAGCGCGGCGCTGTGATTGGGAGCGGCTGTCGACTCCCACGCCGCGCCGTTCCACGTCAGCAGCGCGGGGCCGGTGCTTCCGTTGGTGAGGTGGGTGTCGTAGCCCGTCGGCGCGACTCCGTTGTCGCCGTCCAGGCCGAAGCATCCGATGCTGCTGGGACAACCCGCGATGCCGGAGTCGGCGCTGGCGTAGAAGCCGAGACCGTGGCCGATCTCGTGTGCGACGGTCGATTCGAAGTCGTACTCGCCGCTGGTGGTCGCCCCGTCAGTGCCCAGGTACCAGCCCGAGCCCCCGCCGTCGTCGTCGATCGTCGCGACGATGTCGGCTTGCCCGGGTGCCACGTCGTAGCCGGCGATCGAGTTCGCGAGTGCGCGGGGGAGCGCCACTCCCGAGCCGAATGCAGGCAGGGTGACCCACCCGTTCGGGCCTGCGCCACCGAGGATGTCGGGGCCGAGGTCGCGCATCGTGGCGTCGACTTCGATCGTGACAGGCGTGGAGAGCACCCCGGCCCATTGGTCGAGGGCGGCCTGGAAGGCGGCCTGCTCGTCGAGCGAGAACCCGTGATAGGTGACGTGGAACGTCGGGCTTGCCGGAGGCGCGACGCTGTCGGCTCGAAGCGCTGCTCGGGGGCTTGGCGGCGGTGCCGCCGGGTAGATCCTCGGGTCGCCGACGGTGACGGTGTGCGCGCGCGGAGGTGGTGGCGAGGCTTGGTCGACCGTTGTCGCCGAGAACGCGGGAGCCGTGCCGAGCGCGAGCGAGGTGCAGGTCGTGACGACGCACGCCGCGAGGCTCCAGCACCGAGATGGGCTGCGCGGTGACGCCGCTCGGTCAGGCGTAGAGCGCGGCAATCTCGTCCTCGTAGCGGCTCAGGACGCCTCGGCGCTTGAGCTTGGATGTCGGTGTGAGCACGTCGGAATCGGGGAGCCACTCGTCGCCGACGACCGCCAGCTTCTTGACGCGCTCGGCGTTGTTGAACTGCGCCATGACCTCGACGAGTCCGTCTGCGAGTGTCGCAAGGACGTCGGGGTGCGTAGCCAGGTCGTCGAGGCTGAGGCCGTCGAGGCCGCGCTGCGCTGCCCACACCGGCGCCGTGTCGGGGTCGAGGGTCACGATGGCGGCGACGAACGGCTTGCGGTCACCGACGACGCACGCCTGGCCGACGAGTGGAATCAGCTTGAGCGCCGCTTCGAGGTTCGCGGGGCTGATGTTCTTTCCGCCCGCGGTGATGAGGAGTTCCTTCTTGCGGTCGATGATCCGCAGGTAGCCCTCGTCGTCGAAGGTACCGATGTCGCCCGAATGGAACCAGCCGTCCTCGTCGAGGACCTCCGCGGTGCGTTCGGGGTCGTTCAGGTAGCCGCCGAAGATGTTGCCGCCACGGCAGATCACCTCGCCGTCGTCGGCGAGGCGAACCTCGCAGCCGGGGATCTGCGGGCCCACGGTGCCCGGCTTCACCCGGTACGGCGCCCACGTCATCGGGCCGGAGGTCTCAGACAGCCCGTAGATCTCGGACATGGGGATGCCGATCGCCCGGAACCACGCGAGGAGCTCGGCGGGGATCGGTGCCGCACCGGAGATCGCCACGAGCAGGTCGTCGAGACCGAGGAGCTCCCGCACCGGGCGGAATGCGACGTCGTCGAGGAATGCCAGCGTGGCTTCGTCGTCGGCAGCGGGCTCGCCCAGCGTGCGACGCTCCACGATCGGCGCGGCGGCGGCGACGGCCTCGTCGAAGGGGCGTTGCTTCTCGGGGTCGGCTGCAAGTGCAGCTTGCAGCCCTGCGTGGATCTTCTCGAACACGCGAGGGACGCCGAACATGATGTTGGGCTTCACGTCGCGCAGGTAGGCGGCGAGCAAGCCCGGGTCGGGGCAGGTCGTGACCTCGAACCCGAGGAGCGCCGCCTGGTAGTGGCTCGACATGCGCTCGGCGATATGTGCCATCGGGAGGTAGGAGACCAGGCGCTTGCCGACCGGGTCCTCGAGGCCGATGCACTCATGCAGGCTGGCGACGGTCCAGCAGACGTTGGCGTTCGAGATCATCACGCCCTTGGGTGGGCCCGTCGTGCCAGAGGTGTAGATGATCGTCGCGAGGTCGGACGGAGCGCCGACCTGTGACGCGGCGACGAGGTCGATCGGGTCGTGTGCGAGCAGCGCGTCGTAGGTGAGATCGTGCTCCTCGGCGCCTGGGTCGACCACCACGAGCGTGCGCAGCAGAGGGAGCTGGTCGCGCACCGCGTGGAACCGCGAGAGGTAGCCGTCGTCTTCGACGACGGCGATGGTTGCGGCCGCGTGCTGTGCCAGGTAGGCGACCTGCTCGGGGGCCGAGGAGTTGTAGATCGACACCGGTGTGGCGCCCAGGAAAAGCGTGGCGAGGTCGAGGATGTGGAACTCCGGCCGGTTGCGGAGCATGAGCACGACCCGGTCGCCGGGCACGACACCGAGCGCAGCGAGGCCAGCCGCGGCGCGGGCGACCCGCTCGGCGAGCGCGTCGTAGGAGAGCTCGTCCCACCCGTCACCTGCGACGTCTCGGGCACGCAACGCGATGCGGTCGCCGCACGCCTGGACCGTCTGCAGGAAGCGCCGCGCGACGGTCTGGCCTTCGACCAGCGAGCTGAGCTGAGCGTCGGTGGATGGTGCAGCAGGTGGTCGGGTGGTGGCCACAGGTCCTCCTCGGGTTCCCCTGAGGGTAGTCAGGCTTCGATGGTGTGGCAGGCTGCAAGCGTGCTGGGCTCTTGCGTCGCCTCCCCGCGGCCCGCGTTCGCCGTGCGGCGTGCGCCGTGCCGACCCACGTGAACGTGCTCGCCTTCATCCCGAGCCCGTCCACGAACGTGCTGCACCTGGGCCCCGTGCAGTTGCACGTGTACGGCTTGATGATCGCCTTGGGCGTGGTCGCCGCGGTGTGGCTGTGCCGTCGTCGCTGGTCAGCGTGGGGGCACGACCCCGACGAGATCGTCGACTTGGCGTACTGGGCGGTGCCTGGCGGCCTGATCGGTGCCCGTCTCTATCACGTCATCACCGACTACAACCGGCTGTACGTCCACAACTTCAGTGGCATCTTCAAGATCTGGGACGGTGGGCTCGGCATTCCCGGCGGCATCATCGGCGGGGTGCTGGTCGGCTGGTGGTATGCCCGTCGGCGCGGCATGTCGGTGCCCGACCTCCTCGACATGGTGGCGCCCGCGTTCCCGTTGGCGCAGGCGATCGGGCGGTGGGGGAACTACTTCAACCAGGAGCTGTACGGCCGTCCCACGACCTTGCCGTGGGGGCTCGAGATCAGCCCCGCCCACGTCGCAGGCCTCCCCGTGAAGTACCTGGGCTACACGACCTTCCACCCGACGTTCCTCTACGAGATGTTGTGGAACCTGGCGCTTGTGGGGGTGCTGCTGTCGCTTGACGCCCGTCGCGGGAGGGGCGGCGCGCTGCCCGCCTGGGTGCCGTGGGGGGCCAGCGCGTTCTTCGGCCTCGGTGTGGGGCTCGACGTATTGCTGGTCGTGCAACGCCAGACCGAGCTCACCGCCGGGGTGCAGGCTGCAGTCTTCGTCGGTGGAGTCCTGTTGGGGGGCCTTCTGATCCGGGCGGTCGTGGGCTTCGACCGGCAGGGACCGCACCGGCGCGCTGACCTGTTCATCCTCTATGTGCTCGGCTACGCGCTCGGAAGGCTCTGGGTGGAGTCGCTTCGCATCGACACGGCGAACACGATCCTCGGGTTGCGTCTGAACGAGTGGACGAGCATCGCGGCGATCGTGGCTGCGCTTGTCGTGTTGGCGGTGCGTCGGCGAGGTGACGGTGTCCGCCCGAGTGAGCCGGTCGCCGCCGTCGACGGCAGCACCAGAGACGACGACGCCACGGGCGCGGACGCGGCGTCTGGCTCGGAGGACGTCGACGAGGTCGGCAAGAGCGAGGGTGACGAAGGACGGGTTGCGTCCGAGGGCGAGGCCCCGGCAGACTCTTGACCAACCAGTCAAGTTCTGTGTGGTCGGGGGTCCGCGCGGCCGTCGGCCCGAAGGGAGCACCATGCCCAACGCCGTCATCGTCGATGCCATTCGCACGCCCGGAGGGAAGCGCAACGGCAAGCTCTCGGGCTGGCACCCGGTGGACCTCGCGGCCGAGACCCTGAAGGCCCTCGTTGCCCGCAACAACCTCGATCCCGCCCTCGTCGAGGACGTGATCATGGGCTGCGTCATGCAGGCGGGCAACCAGTCGCTCAACGTGGGCCGCAACGCCGTCCTCGCCGCCGGCTGGCCGGAGGAGGTGCCCTCGACCACCATCGACCGCCAGTGCGGTTCGTCGCAGCAGGCTGCGCACTTCGCCGCGCAGGGCGTGATGGCCGGCGCCTACGACATCGTCGTCGCTGCGGGCGTCGAGGTGATGACCACCACGCCGATGGGTGCGTCGGTGACGCCCGGCAGCTTCCCGATCGGCCCGACCGCCATGGCACGCTACGCCGAGGTCGAGCACTACGGCCGCAAGGGCATGCAGGGCCAGGGCGTCGGCGCCGAGATCATCGCCGACCGCTGGGGCCTCACCCGCGAAGACCTCGACCAGTTCTCGTTGCGCAGCCAGAACAACGCTGCACGTGCCCGCGACGAGGGCCGCTTCGACAACGAGATCCTCGCCGTGGCTGCTCGCCCGCGCGACAAGGAGACCGGCCAGCTCATCGAGACCGACGAGATAGTCACCGCCGACGAAGGCATCCGCGAGTCGTCGATGGAGTCCCTCGGCAAGCTGAAGCCGGCCTTCCTCCCCGAGGAGCAGGGCGGCAAGGTGACCGCCGGCAACAGCTCGCAGATCACCGACGGCGCGTCCGCCGCGCTGATCATGAGCGAGGAGAAGGCCAAGGAGCTCGGTCTCACGCCCCGTGCCCGCTTCCACACCTTCGCTCTCGCTGGTGTCGACCCGGTCAGCATGCTCACCGGCCCGATCCCGTCCACGCAGAAGGCCCTCGCCAAGTCGGGGCTGAGCATCGACGACATCGACCTGTTCGAGGTGAACGAGGCGTTCGCCTCGGTCGTGCTGGCGTGGCTGGCGGAAACCCACGCCGACCCCGACAAGGTGAACGTGAACGGCGGCGCCATCGCCCTCGGGCACCCGCTGGGTGCGTCGGGCACCAAGCTCATGGCGACGCTGCTCAACGAGCTCGAGCGCACGGGTGGCCGCTACGGCCTGCAGACGATGTGTGAGGGTGGCGGCATGGCCAACGCCACCATCATCGAGCGCCTCGGCTGAGCCGACTCCGCTCACCCAGCACACGCTCCTGGCGCGGAGGGTGGCTGCCGTTCTGCGGTGGCTGCCCTCCGCGCGGCGCGTCCGGCCTGGTTGCCTCGCCTACCTCGACGCCACCAACCCCCGTTAGCGTGGGAGGACCATGAGCTGGCTCCGCATCGCCATCGCCGTCACCGCGGCCGTGGTCATCTTTCGTGTGGGCTTGGCGTTCCTGCGCACGTTGGCCACACCCATCCCGGAGCCGCCACCACCGGGCGAGCTCCGCAAGGTGAAGCTCATGTACCGGTGTCCGAGCTGCGGAGCCGAGGTCCGCATGACCATCGCAAACGACGAGCGGCCCGATCCGCCACGCCACTGCATGGACGACATGGAGCTTGTCACGCCCCCGGACTAGCCACCGGGCCTTTCCCACAGCCTGTGGACAACCTTGGGGAGGATCACAGGCTTGTAACTCGGCCGTCACCTTGGTTGCGCGACTGCAATGCATCTCTGGTGCTCCACCTGGCCTGGGTGGGGGGTGGCGTTGCCGCAGCTACCGGTGTTGTCTCCGCGTCTCTTGTGGTGTGACGAGTGGCGGAACCTGAACGAGCAGCTCCGGTGGGAAGTAGGCCGGCCGCCGGAGTCGTGGTCGCGGGCGATGCCTACCGGGGCGACAGATCCTGCAAGTGCGTTCTGAGCCATACCGCGGTGCGGTGCTCGTCCCATTCGCCCGAGGCTATAGCGAGGACGGCCAGCTCGGCATCGTCCACCGCAGGCGTGGGTGCCCAGTCCACCCGTTCACCGACACGAATAGGCGAAGGGTCACCCACGCCGCTCGCTTGTTTCCGTCGGGTAGGGATGATTACGGGCCAAGCGGACGACGAGAACGGCGGCCTTCTCGACGAAGTCGGGATAGAAGTCGGTGTCGTCGAATCCTGCTTGCGGCGCGTGCAGCGCGGAGTCCGCGAGGTCGAGGTTGGTCGCCTTGATGACGGTGTCGAGGTCCCAGCCCGTGATCTCTGCAGCAATGGCGAGGTAGTCCTCGAGGTCGAGGTACGTGACGGTCATCTTGCGAGTCGTTCGAGCAACTCGCGATCTTCCTCGATGATCAGCTTGATCCGCGCCTTGAAATCCGGGTCGTTCCTGCGTCGCTCGATGCTCTCGCGCAGCGCCGTCTTCACGGTCTCGTTCAGGCTCTGACCTTCTGCACGGGCAAGAGCCTCTGTGTCAGCCGCCAGGTCGTCGTCAAGCCTCACCGTGAGATGCTTCGCCATGACACCATGCTACCATGGTCGCATCGACGAACTGCTCGTGAGGCTTCCCATCCGTTCCGATCCCCGTCGCGAGCCTCCTCTCCCGGGTCATCGCTGCTAGCTGAAGTCCGGTCGGATCTCCGAGATGGGTGGCCCGTCGCCCGCCGCTGCATGGGAGAGACCCGACAGGCGCACTCGACGCAACGACCGACACCGCCCCAGGTCGCCATGAACGGCAGACAGCACCGAATATCACGCTCGCCCCCACACCCGATGGGGCTCTGGCAAGCACCCAACGTCAGGGTCAGGTGCGCCCTACTTGTAGCGGGTTGCGGTGATGATCCCCGCCGTGATGCAGGCCACGCCGACGAGCAGGTACCAGGCGCTCTCGCCGCCGGGCAGCAGGTGGACGTAGTTCAACACGATCACCAACATGCCCAGACCCAGCAGGGCGAACATCATGATCGGGAGCCACGTCGGGCTCTCGTAGTACGACGACGGCGTGGGAGGCGTGTATCGGGAGCTGGCCTCGTCGGCGTGATGGGCGCCGGAGCGTGGCTTCTTCGCAACCGCCGGAGCGCCGCCCTTGGGTGTGACCCGGCGGCTGCCGCCGTCAGGGCGACCACCACCGGGGCCACGGCTGGTTCGCTTGTTGTTCGACGTGCCCTTCCCGGCCATGGCGCCGACCCTAGTTCGCGTCGTATCCCGGTCCGGAGCAGCAGCCCCGGGCGCCGGCGACAGAACCGGCTGGGAGCGGTACGGGGCCTCAAGTACCCTCGACGCTCGTGGCCGCACGGGTGCTCGTGATCGACAACTACGACTCGTTCGTGTTCAACCTGGTGCAGTACCTCGGCGAGCTCGGTGCCGAGCCGCTGGTTTTCCGAAACGACGCCCGTTCGATCGACGAGCTCGTCGCGCTCGCCCCGGACGCGGTCCTCATCTCGCCAGGCCCGGGCACCCCCGACGACGCCGGGCTCTCCAATGAGGTGATAAGCCGCTTCGCCGGCAGTGTCCCCGTGTTCGGTGTGTGTCTTGGGTTGCAGTGCATGGGCCAGCTCTACGGTGGCCAGGTCGTGCGTGCCCCGGAGGTGATGCATGGCAAGACGTCGCTGATCGAGCACCGCGGCGTCGGCGTGTTCGAAGGGCTGCCCAACCCGCTCGAGGCCACCCGCTACCACTCGCTCGTGGTCGCTCGCGACACGGTCCCCGACTGCCTCGAGATCACCGCGGAGTCGTCCGACGGTCTCGTCATGGGGCTCCGCCACCGCGAGTTCGACGTCGAAGGTGTGCAGTTCCACCCCGAGTCCGTGTTGACCGCCGGCGGGCACCAGCTCCTGGGCAACTTCCTTCGCCGCGCACAGGGGTGATCTGCGCAGCCGCGTCCGCTGCACGATGATGACGGGTGCGGGAGCGGGAGGGCTCCTCAGGAGGAAGCATGGGCATTGAAGACCTCACCCCCCGCGAACGCGCGGTTGTCGCGGCGGCGGCCGGTGGCGGGTCTGCGCAGGAGCTCGCGGAGCAACTCGGGATGAAGCGCCGCACGGTGGAGAGCCATCTCGGCTCGATCTACCGGAAGCTCGGCGTCTCGTCGCGCGCCACGCTCATCGCCATGCTCGCCGGCACCTCGTCGGCGACGCTGCCCGTCCCGGATGGCGTCGTGCCGCTGCGGGCGGCCGAGCTCGGGTTGCCGGCTCCCCAGTCGTTCGTGGGACGACACGAGGAGCTCGCCGCCCTCGCGGGAGCGATCTCGGCGGCGGCCGACGGCCACGCCACCTTCGTGTTCATCGGAGGCGAGGCAGGCGTCGGCAAGACGACGCTCGTCGCACAGGCGCTCGCCGACGACGGCCTGCGTGGGCACACGCTGCTCGTCGGACGCTGCGTGGAAGGGTTGGAGACACCCTTCGGGCCGATAGCCGACGCGCTCGTCGGCTACCTCGATCGCGTGCCGGGGCCACTTGCGCCTGTCGTCGGCCCCTGCGGCGGGGCACTCACGTCGATCCTCCCCGGGGTTGCGTCCCGCCTGCCGGAACTGGGTGACGACGTCGACCCCGCCGCGCGTCCCCGCCTCGTGGCCCGTGCCGTCGAGCACGTGCTGCGGCGAGCGAGTCGCGACGGGCCCGTGCTTGTGGTGCTCGAGGACGTGCACTGGGCCGACGCCGCCACCATCTCGTTGCTCCGGTACCTCCAACAGGCGCCGGACCCGTTCCCCGTGGTCGTCGTGGCCACCTATCGCCGCTTCTCGGTTGGGCCCGAGCGACCCCTCGGCGCGCTCCTGCGCGACGAGGTCTTCGCCGCGCGCCATCGGTCGGTCGACCTCCAGGGCTTGACGCTCGCCGACACCCACGACCTGGTGGCGGCGCTGCGGCCGGCAGGCATCGACGACGACGCCGTGGCCCGCCTGCACGATCGGTGCGCCGGCAACGCGCTCTACCTGACCCGCCTCCTCGAACACGGCGACGACCTGGCCACAGGGGGGTCCGACGCGACGGCCGTCCTCGACCGGATGACGCTCGCCCGGGTCGATCGCATGGGGGCGCAGGCGACTCGCATCTGCGAGGTCGCGGCGGTCGCGGGCCTGCGCTTTGATCTGGCGGTACTCGAGGAAGCCTGCGCGGGCTTGGGCATCACCCCGGGGCACGTCGTGTTGGAGGGCATCGAGTCGGCCGAGCGGGCCGGCCTCGTCGCAGCCTCACCTGGCCAGGCCTCCGAGAGCTATCAGTTCGTCCACGATGTGGTGCGGGGCGCGGTGCTCGGCCGCGTCTCCGGGGCGCGGCGCGCCCGCATCCACGAGGCGCTCGGGCACGCGATGATCGCCCGTGGCGGTGTCGGGGCGGCGTGGGCGCAACAAGTCGCCATCCACCTGCTGCGCTCGCCGCGTGGATCGGATCACGTCGTGGCGGCGCACTTCGCCCTCGACGCGCTCGGTGACGGGGTCGCGGTGCTCGGCCCGGACGTCGCGGCGGCATTGCTCGACGAGGTGCTCGCCGCGCTGCCACCCGACGAGGACGCGGACAAGGTCTGCCTCGATGCCCTGATCGCGCTTGCCGCGGTGCACTACCTGCGGGTCGACCTCGACCGGCACCGCGGCGCGGTGCTGCGTGCGGTGGCGGTGGCGCGCCGCCTCGGTGCCCCCGTGGCGCTCGCCCGCGCACTCGCAGGGTTCCGTCTGTTGCCACGCACCGGCCTCGTCGATCAGGAGATCCTCGACCTCACCGACGAGGCGCTCGACGGGCTCGACATGCTTGACGGGCCCGAGATCTCGGCGCTGCGGGCGCGCCTGCGGGGTTACGCGACCTATCACCGCTCGATCGGCGGATCGGGCTTCACGGTGGCACCGGATGCAGAACGCGCGGTGCGCGACGCCCGAGAGTCGGGCGACCCTGCCGCGCTCGCCACCGCCCTGTATACGCTCGCGGGCGTCCTCACGGGCAGCCCGGACCTGGCCCGCCAACGGGAGGTGGAGACCGAGCTGGCCCTCCTGCGCACAGAGGCGGCAGCGGAGGTGGACCCCCTCGACGGGTTGCGTCTCGCGGCGACCTTGGCGTTGCAGCGCGGCGACCGCGAAGCGTTCGAGGCGCACCGCGCGGCGCAGGCGGCCGGTGCCGTCCTCACCCAGAGCCGGTTCATGTTGTCGGTCACGACGATGTTCGACGCGGCGATGGCGCTGTGCACCGGAGACCTGGACGCAGCGGCCGCAGCGAACGACGCGCTCCTCGGGGAGAGCATGGGCGAACCGACGATGCTGCTCGCCTGGTTCGCGCAGGTGTGCGCGGTGCGCGTCGCCCAGGGTCGTGGCCACGAGGTGGTGGCCCTCGCCGAGCAGACGCTGCTCGAACACGGCGACCTGGCGATCGTCCGTGCACTGGTGGCATCGGTTCTCTACGACGTCGGTGAGGGCGAGGTGGCATGGGAGGTGGCGTCGCCGATCCTGGCGAATGGCCCTGCGGCGCTGCCCGACGACTGGGTGCTGGCGGCCACGCTGGCGTACCTCACCGGCCCGGCGACGGCTTACGGAAGTGACGACGACGTCGAGGCGCTGCGGGAGCGGCTCGAGCCTTACAGCGGGCAGATGGTGGTGCTGGGCTCGGGGACGCTGCTGTTGGGAGCCGCCGACGGGTACCTCGGCGAGCTGTCCGACCGTTTGGGGCACGCTGCGGAGGCCGTGACCTTCCTCGGTGACGCGCTGGCGCTCGAGGAATCCTTCGGCGCGGCCGCGCTCGCGGCGCGCACGCGTGGACGCATGGGTCTGCTGCTCGGGTAGCGGGTCGCACCCGGCCCATCGGCCCGAGCCCCGAACGCGTCGGCGGAGTGGGATCGACCGGGGTCAGGGGGCCGTGGTCGGCGGGGTCGTCGAGCTCGTGGTGGTCGTCGAGGCCGGGACGGTGGTGGTCGTCGTGGTGGTCGTCGTCGGCGCTGTCGTCGTGGTCGTGGGCGCCGGGCCCTTCGACACGTTGAGCACCACGGAGGTGCCGGGCTTCAAGGCGGTGCCGCCGGCCGGGTCGGTGCCGACCACGCTGCCCTCTGGCACCGACGGGTCGTACACGGCGTTCGTGCCGCTCACCGGGTACTTGGGTTCGAGGGCGTCTGTGGCCTGTTCGACCGTCATGCCGGCCAAGCCGCTCGGAACCGTCGAACGCGGCCCGTTCGCGACGATCAACACCACCTCGGTGTCGGCGCCCGCGAGCTTCCCCGAGGCGGGATCCGTCCCGATGACGAGGCCTTCGTCGACGTCGTCGCTCGGCTCCTCACGCGTGGTGATGCGATCCGCGGTGATGCCGGCCGCCTCGAGCGCGGAGCGAGCATCCTCCGGGGAGCGCCCCTTCAGGGAGGGGATCCGAACCCCGTTGGGGCCGTCGCTGACGATCAGGATGACCTTCGACCCCTTCGCGACCTCGGTGCCGTGGGGTGGATCGGTATCGATCACGCTGTTGGCGTCGACGTCGTCGCTGGGTTCGCGCTTCGTGTCGACGGTGAAGCCCGCCTTCGTGAGCTCCGCGGTGGCCGCCGCAGCGGTCTGACCGCGAAGGTCGGGGATGGCGACCTTGTCGGATTCGCCGGCACCGAGGCCCTTGTAGAACACGAGCACGAGCGCGGCGAGCACCGCGAGGAGTGCGACGAGCGCAAGGATGAACCACCCGGTGCGTCGCGGGGGTGGGGCGTCGTAGTAGTCGTCGTGACCGCCGTAGGTGGGTGCCGGCTGCGGCACGGCATGCGCCGCCGCAGCCTGGGTGGCAGCGACCGCCGTGGTGGCGTCGAGCGGTGGGTCGAGCACGCCTTCGGCGTGCACGGGCTGCCCCTCGCGGAAGCGGCGAAGGTCGCTGCGCAGGTCTTCGGCCGAGGGGTAGCGGTTGGCCGGGTTCTTCGCCAGCAGCTTCATGGTGACGGCTTCGTACGCCGACGGCAGGCTCGGGTTCAGCGTGTGTGGGGGTGGCGCCGCCTCCTGCACGTGCTTGTACGCCACCGCGACGGGGGTTTCGGCCTGGAACGGCGGGCGGCCGCACACCATCTCGTACATGACGACGCCGAGCGAGTACAGGTCGCTGCGCGGATCGACCGCCTTGCCTTGTGCCTGTTCGGGCGAGAAGTAGGTGGCGGTCCCCATGACCGAACCGGTCTGGGTGAGGTTCGCGTCGGTGGAGGAGATCGCGCGGGCGATGCCGAAGTCGGTGACCTTCACCACGCCCTGCGAGGAGATGAGCACGTTGCCGGGCTTCACGTCTCGGTGCACCACGCCATTGCGGTGTGCGAACCCGAGTGCGGCGGCGACGTCGGTGGCGACGTCCGCGGCGCGCTGCGGGTGCAGCGTGCCTTCGGTGTGGAGGATGTCGGCGAGGCTGCGCCCGTCGACGTACTCCATGACGATGAAGTAGGTGCCCGACTCGCGACCCCAGTCGTACACGCCGACGATGTTGGGGTGGTTGAGGTTGGCAGCGGCCTGTGCCTCACGGCGGAACCGCTCCACGAACGACGCGTCGGACGCGTACTCGGGGAACAGGATCTTCACGGCCACGGGCCGTTCGAGCAGCTGATCTCGGGCGAGCACGACGTCGGCCATGCCCCCTCGGGCAATTCGCCGGTGCAGCTCATACCGCCCGTTCAGCACCACCGGAGCATCGTCAGACATGTAGACGCCACCCTAGAGGCCAGGCGCGCTGCCCCCGGCGACCCTCCTGCCGTGGCGATGTCACTGCGTCACCGCGAGCGCCTTCGCGAGCACGGTGCGCGCTGCTGGGCCGGCGACGACGGAGCCTGTCGAGTTGTTGCCGTAGCCCGGCACGTCGGGGACGACGACCACCACGACGACACGGGCCTCGCCCCCTTCGGGGCCACCCCACGCGACCATCCACGCGTTGTTCGAGAACGGTGACGCCGCGCTCCCGTCGCCGCGCTCGGCCGTGCCGGTCTTGGCCCCGACGTCGAAGCCCGGCATCGCCATGTTCGTCGCCGTGCCGGCCCGCACGACCTGGCGCATCGCGTCGCGCATGGTGGCGGCACTGGCGGCGCTGATGGGGCGTCGCCACACCTTCGGGTCGACGCGACGCACCACGTTGCCCTGCTGGTCCTGCACCGTCGCCAGCACGTGTGGCGTCATGATCTTGCCGTCGTGCGCGATCGCGGAGACGACGAGCGCCATCTGCAACGGCGTCGCTGCGACGGTGTCCTGCCCGATCGATGCCTGCGCGAGGCGGGGGAGCTCCTTTGTGAAGTCGGCGTTCGGGTCTTCCTTGCTTGGCGCGGGGCGGAAGGTGGAGGCGGCCGAGCCGGGCAGGTCGAACGGGAGGCGCCCGTCGAAGCCGAACGCTTCCGCGCCGCGGATCATGTCCTTCGGGCCGATCGTCTCCGTACCCATCTGCGCGAACGCCGAGTTGCACGACTGGGCGAGGATCCAGTTGAGGGTGCCGCCACACACCTCGCCGTCGAAGTTGCGGATCGGATTCCCGTAGGGGACAGGGGCCGAGTAGGAGGATGCGGCAGGGTACGACGGTTGGTCGGGGGTGACCTTGCCGCTCTGGACCCCGACCGATCCGGTCACCAGCTTGAACGTCGAGCCCGGCAGGTAGATCTCGGCCCATGCCTTCGGGAGGAGCGGCTTCGCGGGATCGGCATCGAGTGCGCTCTTGCTGCGCTGGGCGAGCGGGTTGTCTTCGGTGTCGTGGTGGCTCAACGGGTTCGGGTCGTACGACGGGTTGCTCCACAGGGCGAGCACGGCGCCGGTGCGCGGGTCGAGCACCACGACCGAACCCTTGCGGTCACCGAGCGCGTCCCGAGCGGTGCGCTGCAGGTCGTCGCGTACGGTGAGCGTGAGGTTGCCCGAGTGGTCGCGCTCCACGAACAGGTCGGAGAACGAGCGCAGCTTCTGGTCGGCGGTCTGCCCGGCGAGCTCATCGTTGTAAGCCCGCTCGATGCCCGCAGAGCCGTAGGTGAGGCTGAAGTAGCCCGTGATCTGGCCGAACAGGTCGCCGGTCGGGAACTCGCGTTGCCACACGTACTGGTCGTGGCTCGGCACCGACTTGGCGAGCAGGACGCCGTCGGCGGTCGTCACGCTGCCGCGCGTGCGGGTGAAGTCGCGCAGGATGGCCCGCACGTTGCGCGGGTCGTGGTCGAGGTCACGGCGGCAGTCGTCGCGCCGCACGGTGGCGACAAGGCCCGGGCACGACACGTGCGCGAGCTGGATGAGGTTCACCTGCACGAACAGCAAGGTGAAGCAGAACAGCAGCAGCGCGGCGAGCTCTCTGATCTGCCGGTTCACGCCGCGTCCGATTCCTGTGCGATGCGCTTGCGAGTTGCCTCGTCGGAGATGCGGACGAGGAGCGCGAGCAGCACGTAGCTGGCGACGAGCGACGAGCCGCCGTAGGACACGAACGGGAGCGCAACCCCGGTGAGGGGGAGGACGCGGGTGACCCCGGCGATGATGATGAACGACTGGAAGCCGATGAGTGCCGTGAGCCCGACGGCGAGGAGCTTGTCGAAGCCGTCCTCGGCCGCGGCCGCGACGCGGAGGCCCGTACCGATCAGCAAGATGAACAGCACCAGCACGGCGGTGGTGCCGAGCAGGCCGAGCTCCTCGCCGATCACCGCGAAGATGAAGTCGTTCTGGCGTTCGGGCACGAGCAGCGGCGACCCGAGCCCGAGCCCCGTCCCCGCGATGCCGCCCCACGACATGGCGTACGCCCCCTGGGCGATCTGGTAGCCGCCACCCACCTGGCCGTAGGTCTGCCACGGGTGCAGCCACACGTGGAAGCGCTGGCGTACGTGCGCCACCTGCGCCCACGCCAGGTACGCGCCGGCCGCGAATGCGCCGAAGCCGGTGAGCAGGTAGCCCGCCCGTCCGGTGCCGACCCACAGCAACACGATGAACAGCGTGATGAGGAGCAGCGACTGCCCGAAGTCGTTCTGCACGACCAACACGATGAGGGCGACCCCGACCGAGGCGAGGACCGGGCCGAGGTGCTTGGGGTCGGGCAGGATCGGGCGAAAGCGTGGCCAGGTGGCCATGCCGAGCAGCTCGCGCTTCTCGACGAGATAGGACGCCAGGAAGGCGACGAGGCAGATCTTGGCGACCTCACCAGGCTGGAAGCTCATCGGCCCGAGCACGATCCAGACCCGGGCGCCGTTCACCTCGCGCCCGATGTGCGGAACCATCGGGAGCAGTAGGAGGGCGACGCCGAGCAGCAGCAGCGTGTAGCGGTAGCGCTGCAGATCACGGGTGCGACGCACGACGAGCAGGGTCGCGACGAACGCCACGATGCCGACGGCCGTCCAGGTGGCTTGCAGACCCGCGAGACGGTGGTCGAGTCGGGCGATCACCGCGTAGCCGAGGCCGTTCAGCAACCCTGCGAGGGGGAGGAGCAGCCCGTCCGCGGCGGGCGCGAGACGCCGAACAGCGAGGTGCGCGATGAGGACGAGCGCCACGACCGCCGCGAGGAACCCTGCGACGTCCGCGGGGATCGATGCGGTGCGGCCCATGCCCGCCAGGGTGTACGCGCCGCCGATGATCAACGCGCCGAGCAGGATGAGTCCGAGCTCGGTGTTGCGGCGCAGGCGGGCGATCACCGGTGAGCCGCCGCCGTCACGGGGTGACGGGGGCTGCCGTCACCGATGCCGCAGTGGCGGCGACCGTGGTTGGCGTACCCGGCCCGGGCGGAGAGGGCAAGCCGGCCACCGTGGTTGTGGTGGTGTTCGCCGTCGTGGAGGAGCTCGGGGCGCAGTCGCGCGGGATGGTCGTGGTCGGCGCGCTGCCTTGTGTGGTGGGGTCTGGCGCGGGCTGGTCGCTGGGTGCAGGAGCGGCTGCGAGCTCGCGGCAGATGCCGGTTCGGATGTTCGCCACGTACTGGTCGGCTTGCGAGCGTGAGCCCCACTCCTTGCCGGAGGACACCGCGTCGTGGAATGCCGCGGGGATCTGCACCTCGGCGATGCCGGTGTGTTCGACCGCCTTGGCCTTGAACCAGAGGAAGGGCTTCGCCCGCCCCTGGAAGACCGTGACCTGACCCGAGCTGTCGAGGCCGACGTAGTAGCTGCCCTGCGCGTACTTGCCGACGATGCCGACGACAGCGGCGAGGACGACGACCAGGAGGACCGCGAACACGCCCACGCGCCACGTGACCCGACGCACCCGTGGCTCGTCCGACGAGCGGGGCTTGCGGCGGCGGTCCTTGCGGGCATCGTCGGCGGACGGCTCGTGGTCGTTGGCTGACGGCCCGGTCGCGTCGGCGGCAGCTTCGTCGAGGGCCTGCGCTGCAGCGGAGAACCCGACGAGGTCGGTCACCTGGGTTGGGTTCCGCTTGCCGGACCGCGGTGGCGCAGCGACCGCGGCGGCATGGTCGGCGTCGCCGTCGGTGATGACGTCGACGACGATGCAGGTGATGTTGTCGCGGCCACCGTTCTGGTTGGCCTGACGCACGAGCTCTTGCGATGCGTCTTGCGGGTCTGCGAGGCGACGCAACGTCGCGGCGATGCGATCGTGCGGGACTTCGTTGAAGAGTCCGTCGGAGCACAGCACGAGCCGGTCACCCTTGTGTGGGATCACGGTGAACTGGTCGACCTCGACCGTCGGGGCGATGCCGAGCGCGCGGGTGATCACGTTGCGGTGTGGGTGGACCGCCAGCTCCTCTTCGCTGAGGCGCCCTTCCTGGCGGAGGTCCTCGACGAGGCTGTGGTCTCGGGTGATCTGGGTGAGCGCCTGGTCGCGGAAGAGGTACACCCGCGAGTCGCCCACGTTCACCACCACAAGCTCCGCGCCGTCGTCGGTATCGACGAGCACGACGCCGCACAGCGTGGTGCCCATGCCTCGGAGGTTGGGGTCGTCTTCCGCGCGGGCGAAGATCGCCGCGTTGGCGGCATGGGTGCCGGAGACGAGTGCTTCGGCGGTGGGGGTCGTGACCGTGTCGCGCAGGGTGCGCACCGCCAGTGCGGACGCGACCTCGCCGCCTTGGTGTCCGCCCATGCCGTCGGCGACGGCGTAGAGGCGCTCGCTGAGGAGCATGTCGTCTTGGTTGATGCGCCGGGCGCGCCCCATGTCGCTCGTGGCGCCGCCGTGCAGGCTCGTCATGGGCGCTCCCGCAGCGCGAGACGAACGCCAGCCAGAACGCCGGTCATGTGAGCTCCAGCACCGTGTTGCCGACCTGGAGGTGGTCGCCGCGATGCAGGACGAGCGGCCCGCTCACCTTCTCTCGGTTGAGCCAGGTGCCGTTCGTCGAGCCGAGGTCTTCCACCATGATCTGGCCGTCACGCACGAACAGGCGGGCATGGAGCTGCGATGCATAGGTGTCGTCGAGCGTGATCTGGCAGCCAGCGGCGCGGCCGATCGTGGCCTCCTCCGCGATCTGGAACGTGCGGCCCTTCTGCTCCGCAGGTTCGACGACGCGCAGCAGGGGCGTGGTGCGATCTTTGCGGCGGCGGTTGCCGGCACGCGCCTCACGGGCGGCGCGACGCGGGTTGGCGACCAGCACCGGGCCTTTCACCTCGACCCAGACCGCCCGCAGGACCCGCAGGAAGAACAAGTAGAGCAACGCCAAGAGGCAGAGCTTGAGGAGGTTGAGCAGCTGCTCGGAGACCACCGGGCAGACACTAGTGGGGGTCCCGGCGGTGCCAGGTGAAAGGACCGCGTGGGGCGGGTTCGTTGAAGGGGCACCGGCGGCGCGAGCCTCAGGACGCTTCGAACCGGATGACCGTGTTGCCGATGGTGACCGTGTCGCCGTGGGCCAACTCGTGCTGCGAGATACGCATACCGTTGACCCGGGTGCCGTTGGTGGAGTGCAGGTCGAACACGGTGAAGCCGGTACCGACGGGTTTGATCTCGGCGTGGTGCCGGCTGGCGTTCGGGTCGGCCAGCACGATCGTCGACTCGGGGGTGCGCCCGATGGTGATGGTCGCCTCGCTGAGGACGAGACGCTCGCCGGTGGGCAAGACGAGCGAGCCGGGGCCGGTGCCGCCGCTGCTCTCGCGCAGACGCGCTTCGATCGTGAAGGAACCGGTGCGGTAGCCCTCGTCGATGATCACCTCGACGTGCACGTGCCCGATGAACGTGTAGCCCTCGTCGTGGGCGTGGTCGCGGGCCGCTTCGGCGAGCTCCGCGCAGAGCGTGTCGTGGATGTCGGCGAACTGCTCGTAGTCGCTCTCGCTGAGCACGACGGTGAAGTCGTTCGGGACGATCGTGTGGCCACGCACGTCGACGGTGCGGTTGGCGTCGATCTCGCGGATGAGGCGGCGGCCGATCTCGACGGGGCGGACGCTGCTGCGGAAGAGGCGCCCGAAGGTGCCCTCCACCATGTTCTCGAGTCGTCGTTCGAATCCCCGTGCACCCACGGCCCGACACGATACCGGTGCGCCACGGGTTGCCCGGTGCGTTGACCACCGCGGCACAGCCTCTTCGCGATCGCGGCCCCGGTGTCGCGGTGGAGGCCATGCCGGAGTCGCGCTGGACGTGGTGTGCGGTCACTTCCGAGCGATCTCGGCGGCGCGCTACGCTCGGCCCCTTGCTACTCGGGCGAGTGGCGGAATAGGCAGACGCGCTGGATTCAGGTTCCAGTGTCCGAAAGGACGTGGGGGTTCAAGTCCCCCCTCGCCCACCATGAACCCCCTGCTCAGCAGGGGGTTCTGAGCGTCTGGGGAGGCCGTCTCTACCGGGTCTCTACCGTTGACGACGCAACTACTTCGGTGAAACGAGCGCCGCTCGCGGCGAAATTGCGGGGCCGGGAGCAGCTCGGTGGGCGACGATGGTGGACGATGGCGCGCTTCTTCACCTCTGACCTCCATCTCGGGCATCGCAACATCGCCCGATACGAGTCCGATCGCGCCCGAGCGGCCGGAGTTGATCCGCTGGCCGGACCCGCCGATGACCAGACCCAGGCACGCCTCGACACCTTCCTCATCGATCGCTGGAACGAGGTCGTCGGCCCTGACGACGAGGTCTGGCTGCTCGGCGACGCCGTCATGGGGAAGCTCGACCAGACGATCACCCACCTGGGCCGGCTACGCGGACGAGTCGTGCTCGTCCCCGGTAATCACGACCGGGTCTGGGCTGGCGATCGCCGACGCGACGAGTGGTGGGACCGGTACCTGGCCGCCGGCATCGACGAGATCGTCGACGGCACGGCCGCCCTCGAGCTGGCGGACGGCGCTGTCGTCGATGTGGACCACTTCCCCTTCCGCGGCGACTCTGGAACCACGGACCGCTACCTCGACTGGCGTCCTGAGGACCGGGGGCGCGTCCTCCTCCATGGCCACGTCCACTCCACTTGGCGCACCAACGGGCGGATGATCAACGTCGGTGTCGATGTGTGGGACTACGCCCCCGTAGCCGAGCAGCAGGTGATCGGCCTGGCCAGCGCGGTCAACTCCGCGCGGGGGACCTGCGGTCAGCCCCGGTAGGCCCGGAGGATGTCATCGACGAAGCGGTGGGCGTCGGCTTCTTCGACGTCCGGGTCGTCTGGCAGGTCGAGCAGCGACGCCAACAGTGACGGCAAGCGGTGGCGTGCTTCGCGCTCAGCCTCGAGTCCCTGCAGATATCCATCCCACTGCGCGAACTCACAGGTTCAATGATTTACGCAGGAACCTGCTGAAAGTAGGCCTCCTGTGCGACTCCACAGGTCGCAGTACAGATGCAGGAGCGGCGAGGTCAGACGCCTACAGGATCAGGTCGGCGACGATCTCGGCGGCTTCGTCGTGGAGGGTGGGGCTGACGTGGCTGTAGATGCCGAGGGTGATGGCGATGGTGCTGTGGCCGAGGCGCTCCTGGACGACGTGGCGGTGGATGCCCTTCTCCAGGGCGAGGGTCGCCCAGGTGTGGCGGAGGCCCTTGAGGGTGAGTGGCGGGAGGTCCAGGCGGCGGACCGATCGCTTGAACGTGTCGCTCACCCCCTCGGGGCGGAGACACCGACCGTCGGAGCGGTGGAACACGAGACCCTCGTCGGTGAAGGCGGCGCCGAGGTTCATCCGCTCCTCGAGCGCCTCCTTGCTGCGGTGCTCGGCATCCGCCCCGAGTCCTCGACCGTTTTCGGCACCGATTCGGTGCATCTGGGCGTTCTCGGCACCGATTCGGTGCGCCATTTGGGCACTATCGGTGCCCAGAACAAGTGGGGCGGGGGGAGCATCCACGGGCGGGCGGGGCGAGCGTCCACGGGCGGGCGGGGCGAGCAGCCGGGCGCGGACGGGCAACCCGCTACGCGCGACCGGGGGCGTCCGCGGCCTTCCCGGCGACCACGTCCACGTTGGTGCTGAGCAACCGCAACCCCGGCACCTGCGCCATGCGGTTGTTGAGCTGCCATACCCGTGTCGCGCGCGCCGGGGCGAGGCGGCGCCCCAGTTGGGTGAGCGGCAAGATGTTTCGCGTCCCGGCCTCGACCACCTGGAAGCCGCACACGTCGAGCAACAGCACGGCGCTGTGCACCGAGTACACGTGATCGTGTGGAAGCTTGCCGTGGTAGTACCGGCCGGTCCGCCGGGCGACGTACTCCACGTAAGAGGTGCGGTTCGGGAGCTTCGACACGAAGACCCGCCCGCCGGGCCGCAGGAGCGCCGGATCTCAGCGAGGCTCCCAACCGGGTCGGCGACGTGTTCGAGTGTGCCGTGGCTGACGACAGCGTCGAACGACTCGTCGTGGTACGGCAACGCGACAGGGTCGCCGCTCACGGTGACCGACAGGTCCGGGTACTAGCGAAACGTCGACGTCGTCGCCTCGGAACCGAGCTCGCTGCGGTAGTCGAACGACGACACGTCGAGGCCGAGTGCCGCGAGACGGGTTGAGAGGTGCCCGAACCCCGCACCCCAGTCGAGGACTCGCTTCGCGCCTCAGTCGGCGACGCGTCGGGCGGCCGCGTCGTACTCGAGGCCGAGCAGGGTCGAGTCGCCCCCGACGTCGTAAAGCATGTCGGAGCCCGCCATGCCCTCAATCGGTGAGCTGCTGAACTCTTCCAATGCGATCCACTTTCGCGCCGGTGTCTGGGATGCCCGGGCGACCATGCAAGGGGTCGCATCCTTCCGCAAGGGTTGGGCGGCGGCTGGGCCGCGGGCAGGCGCTGGAAGCCTACCCACGTGCCCTCGAGTCGCCCGCTCGCTCGCTGCCGGCCGCTGTCGCGTCGGCCTCGATCCTGCCGAAAACGAACGAGTCCGTGTCGGTATAGTTGCCGCCCACGAGGCCCGGGCTGTCGGTGGCCGGGGCGGCGAGACGAGAAGAGGGGTTCGCATGGGCTTCATCAAGGCGTTCACGGGCGCGTTGGGCGGCACCTTCGCTGACCAGTGGAAGGACTTCCTCGTACCACCCTCGACCCTTGCGCCAACCGCGGCGGTGTTCCCCGCGGTCGCGCAGGGCACAGACGCCGGCCGCGGCGCCAACACGCAGGGCTCCGAGCACATCATCACCAACGGCAGCCGCATCGTGGTGCCCGAGGGCTATGCACTCGTGACCTTCCAAGACGGTGAGCTCACCGGTGTCGTCGCCGAGCCGGGCGGGTTCATCTTCACCTCGGAGGACCAGAACGCGCAGTCGGTCTTCGCCGGTGACGGCATCATCAGCGCGACGCTCAAGACGTCGTGGGAGCGCTTCAAGTTCGGCGGCCAGCCGGCTTCGCAGCAGCTCGCGTTCTACGTGAACCTCAAGGAGATCCCGAACAACCGCTTCGGCACCCAGTCGGAGATCTACTGGGACGACGCGTACCTCGGCGCCCAGGTCGGCGCGATCACCCGCGGGAGCTACTCGCTGAAGATCGTCGACCCGATCCTGTTGGTGAAGCAGTTCATCCCGCTCACGTACCTGAACTACGACCCCAAGGTCTTCGACTTCAGCGACATGGACAACGACGCTGCGAGCCAGTTGTTCAACGAGGTCGTGGGCTCGCTTGCGGCTGCCTTCTCGCACTACACGAACGACCCGAGCAAGGGGAACCGCATCGCGCGCATCCAGGGCGACGCCATCGGCTTCGCCCAGTCGCTCAGCGCGGCGGTCGAGGAGGGCTACCAGTGGACCTCCACGCGTGGCCTCACCATCGTCAAGGTCGCCCTCGCCGCGATCGAGTACGACGAAGACACGAAGGCACTCCTCAGCGACGTGAAGAAGGCCGACGCCCTCGGCGGTGCACGTGGCAACTCGTTCATGCAGCAGGCCGCGGCACGCGGCATCCAGGCCGCCGGTGAGAACGGCGGCGGTGGCACCGGCATGGCGTTCCTCGGCATGGGGATGCAGGCTGCCGGCGGTGCGATGGGTGGCCTTCAGCAGCCGAACGTCCCGCCCGCGTACCCGCCGCCCGCTCCGCCTCCCGCGGCTGCCGCGGCACCCGCCGCTCCGGCGCCGGAGGCTCCGGCGGCTCCCGCTGAGGACCCGGTAGCGAAGCTTGCCCAGTACAAGCAGATGCTCGACCAGGGCCTCATCACCCAGGAAGACTTCGACGCCGCCAAAGCCAAGGTTCTGGGGCTGTAGGCGGCTCGGATGAGCGACCCATCGCAGATTCCGCCGCCCCCGCCTCCGCCCGGCTCGGCGGTGCCACCCCCACCGCCTGCGCCTTCGCAAGCGGCACCAGCGGTGCCGGCACCCCCACCCGCACCCTCCGCTCCGGCAACGCCCGAGGCCGCGGCGCCGCAGGCAGCCCCGGCTGTTGCGGCGCAGCCCGACGCGCAGATCATCCAGACCGATTCGGCAAAGTCCGACGGCCTGGTGAAGTGCGAGCGCTGCGGTGCCACAGACATCGCCCTCAACGTCGAGAGCGGCAAGCTGCGCTGCAACTTCTGTCGCCACGAGTGGCTGCCGGAGTCGGCCGGCGACGCGTTCGGCATCAACGGTGACATCGGCAAGCTGACCACCACGATCATCGGGTCGGGTTCATCCGACATCCAGGCATCGGTCGAGGTGGTCGTCACCTTCAAGTGCGGTGGTTGCGGCGCCGAGGTCGTCATCGACACCGCCAGCAGCATGCAGGCACGCTGCCACTGGTGCCGCAACAAGCTGTCGGTCAACGAGCAGATCCCCAACGGCGCGGTTCCCGATGTCGTGCTGCCCTTCAGCGTGAAGAAGGACGCGGCGGTCGGTCACATCAACGACTTCGTGAAGAAGCGCATGACGTTCGCGCACCCGAAGTTCAAGGCGGAGTTCAACCCAGAGAACGTGATGGGCGTGTACCTGCCCTACATGGTCGTCGACATGAACGCCCACGCCGCGTATGCGGGCCAGGGTGAGCACGAGACCCGCCGCTACACGGTGAAGCACGGCGATTCCGAGCAGACCCGCTACGACGCAGACGTGTACCAGGTCGGGCGGGAGTTCGACATCCACATCAACGACCTCACGGTCGAGTCGTCGACAGAGAGGCTCAACCGGGGGCTGCACAACACGAACAACGTGATCAACACGATCATGCCGTTCGACGTCGAGAACTCGGTGCGTTACGACGCGAACTTCCTCGCCGGGTTCACGTCCGAGCGTCGCGACACGAACATCGCCGACCTCATGCCCATGGTGACCGAGCAGGCAAAGGACATCGCCCGCCTCTCCGCGCACGAGACGCTCGGCTTCTACGACCGTGGCGTGCGGTGGGACAACGAGCAGCTCGACGTGGTTGGGCAACGCTGGATCGCCGCCTACCTGCCGGTGTGGCTGTACAGCTACCACCAGGACAACGGCAACGGGAACGGCATGCTGCACTACGTGGCGGTCAACGGACGGACCGGAGAGACGATGGGCAGCGTGCCCCTCTACCAGCGCAAGCTGCTCGCGGTGGCTGCGATGGTCGAGGTGATCGGCATCATCTTGGCTGTCATCATCATGGCGATGGGAGGCTGAGGTGTTGTTCGGAGTCACCCATGAGCTGATCGGGTTGCTGGCACGCTCGAGCTCCAGCAGCAACAACGGATCGTTCGGCGCGATCTTCTTGTTGTCGGGGTTCGTGTTCTACGGCTTCGTGTTCCTCAAGTACCGCAACGTCAACAAGCGGCACCACTACGAGACCGAGACGCAGGCCCAGCGGCTGAACGACGAGGCATCAGACACGCTCGTCAACTCGCTCACCGATCTGAGCAACTCGCGCATGCAGGGTGCGAACAGCACCGCGTTGCATGGCACGGGCACCGGCTCGGGCGTCCAGGCAGCGTTGAAGCATCTGCCGAAGTCGCTGAAGGGCATCGTCGACAGCTGACGCCCACCGTTGCGGGATCGTTCGCCGTCGATGGACCGTGCCTCCTGTCGACGGCGTGCGCGCGGCGGTGAGGGCTGGCGGAAGCGGGCCTACGCAGGCAGGTCCCGCTCTGTCCAGAATCCGACCATCGGGCGCGCCCGCACAGACTCACCCGTGGCGTAGGCGGCCAGGCGCGCCACGTCGAGCGGATCGCCCATCTCGATGACGTCGAACACCGCGGCCGATCCCGCGGCGTGCAGCGCGACGTCGCCTTCGCTCGACGGCTTGGGGCGATGGGTGGTGAGGAGCAGGAGGGGAGTGTCGCCGGCCCGACCTCGCAGGGCATGCGCACGACCGAGCGCCTTCCACACCGCGTCGGAGCGCAGGAGCCCGCCCCGATACGTGGTGCCGGTCCCGGCCACGTCGACGAACCACGTCTGGCCGCTCGCATCCTCGATCACGAAGCTCACCGTGACGCCGGTTGCCCGCACACGCTGGTTGGTCCCCACGACACGGAAGCCCACCGCCTCCAACACCTCGAGGGCGAGCTTCTGCGCGGACTGCCCCGTAGACGGGGGAAGCGGCACGTGCTCGGCAGCGTTCGGACTGCCGCTCCCCGCGACCGGGCCGCTTGTCGAGCTGCCTTCGGCGAGCGCCTCGGCGACGCGCCGGCGGGCGATGCCCACGAACTCGGCGTCGAGGTCGTAGCCGATGTAGCGGCGCCCGAGGCCCGCTGCCGCGACGAGGGTCGAGCCGCTTCCCATGAACGGGTCGAGCACGAGGTCGTCGGTGTAGGTGTAGAGGCGGATCAGCTTGTCTGGCAGTTCGACAGGGAACGGGGCGGGGTGACCAACGCGCCGCGCGCTCTCGGTCGGCACCTCCCACACGTCGAGCGTGAGGGCCATGAAGTCGTCAGCGGTGATCCCGCCTTCTGAGGGCAGGCCCTCCGCGGCGCGCTGCTTGGCGCTGCGTGCCCTGTCGAAGCGGCCCTTGCTCGCCACGATGACCCGCTCGGTGATGTCGCGGATGACCGGGTTGGACGGGCTGCGGAACGACCCCCATGCGCACGACCCGCTCGCACCCTCGCCCTTCTGCCAGATCAGCTCGGCGCGCAGCAACAGACCAAGGTCGTGTTCGAGGATGCGGATCACGTCGGCCGACAAGCTCCGGTACGGGCGGCGCCCGAGGTTCGCGACGTTCACGGCGATGCGGCCGCCCGGCTCCAGGGTGCGCACGCATTCCCGGAACACGTCGCGCAGCATGTCGAGGTACTCGAGGTACGACGAGGGCACGCCGTCGCGCTCGAGCTCTTCCTCGTAGGTCTTCCCGGCGAAGTACGGCGGCGAGGTGACGACCAGCGCGACCGACCCGTCTGCCACGGCCTGCATGTCGCGGGCGTCGCCGTGCATGAACGGCTCGACGACCGGCTTCGGGGGCAGCACGGTGTCGTCGCGGGAGATGTCGGGCGGCCGGAAGCGCTCGTAGAACGCCGTGGCGTCATGGCTCTCGCGCGTGCTCACACCGAAGTTCGAGGTCGCCGTCGACGTCTTGCGCCGTGGAGGCATGGGCGGGGTCCTTCCGGTCGTCCGGCGATCCTACGACCCCGTCGAACACACGCGCGCGGTGCACTTTGCCGTGCCAGGCTCCGTCAACCGATGGCGGCGACCACCTGGTGCCAGACGGCGACGATGACGTTGTCCTCGTCGATCGTCACGTCACAGCTGCTGACGGTGACCGGTCCCGCGGGGCCGTAGGCCGAGATCTCGAGGTCGCTGCCGTCTGCCCAGGACGCGCACGACCGAGTCGGCCTGCGCGGCAGATCGAGCAGTTGCCCGGCCTGGGTGTCGACGACGGCCCGTACCTGGGCGAGGAGCTCAGTTGGGAGGACACCGCTTCGTGGCTCGGTCGTTGCACTCCAGGAGCCGTCGCGCCGCAGCACGACCTCGCTGTGGCACTCGTGTCCGTCACCGCACATCCCGCCCGTGGAGGACCAGCGCAGCAGTGGTGTCACGGGTCCCGATGACCCGGGCGTGCTCGACGCGGGCGTGCTCGACGTGACCTGCGGCCCTGCATCGCCGGTGGTCGGCGCCCGGCGGGCATCGGTCGCCGGCCCCGAAGCACATCCTGCGAGAAGGCTGACGAGCACGGCGCAGACCGCAGCGAGCAGGTCCGTGGGCCTCCGCACCCGAACGCTGCGGGAACGGTGCGGGGTCTGAGGTTCGAGTGTCCTGGGCATCGCGTCGCCTCCGGCGACGATGCTGGCACAGGACGACGATCCGCGAAGGGGGTGCTGCGGCCCGAGCAGCAACTCGGCGAGTGTCGCGGTGCGCGGAGTGTGGCACCGGAGGGGCTCGCGTCGAGGTCGCTCCCGTGGGATCATGGCGCCCATGACGCCAGACCCGGAGCCGGCGTACCCCATCACCGCCGACGAACTGGCGTCGCTGTACCGGATCGTGGGGTTGGAGCCGCCGCGCTACACCCGTGACCAGGTCGAGCAGTTGTCCCACATCGACCGGGAGCGTGCCCTGCGGTGGTGGCGTGCGATGGGGTTTCCCGAGGTCGGTGAGGACGTCGTCGGTTTCGGTGAGAGCGACGTCGTGGTGTCACGTCGCTTGGGGGAGCTCATCGACGAAGGGCTCGTCGATGACAGCGGCGTGCTCCGTCTTGCCCGCCTCATGGGGTCGTCGTTCTCCCGCATCGCGGAGGCGCAGCTCGGAGCGGTCGACTCCTCCGCGGTCGAGGCGTTGCTCCTCGGCGCGGATCAGGACCTCGAAGGGCTCGCGCGGGCGCGCCTAGCGGCCCTTGAGAGCTCGATGCTGTACGTGTGGCGTCGCCACCTCCTCGCGGCGCTCGGCCAACGCATCGAGGCGGGGTCCGACGTCGTGGTCGCCGTCGGCTTTGCCGACATCACCGGGTTCACCCGCATGACCAAGCGACTCTCGCAAGCCGAGCTCGCCGACATCGTCGACTACTTCGAGTCGGCGGCGTTCGATGTCGTCACGTCCTACGGGGGCCGGGTCGTCAAGCTCATCGGAGACGAGGTGATGTACACGAGCGTCGACCCTGCCGACGCCGTGCGCATCGGCCTCGACCTGATCGACCGGGCGGCGCTCGGGCCCCGCCCGGTCAAGCTGCACTGCGGGGTGGCGTGGGGCGCCACCGTTGATGTGGGCGGCGACGTCTTCGGCTCGACCGTCAACCTGGCAAGTCGGCTCACCACGCTGGCGCGCCCCGACACCGTCGTCGTGCCGCGCGATCTGGGCAAACGGCTCGCCAAGATCACCGATCTCGCCATTCGTCCGTCGCGGCAGATCCACGACCTGAAGGGGATCGGGCCAACCCGAATCTCGGCGGTGCGCCGGGCCGGCGTCGACGTGACCGTGCCGACGGGCAGCTTCGACGGCTCAGCTGTGGAGGCGGTGGACGGCGGCGTCAGCGGCGAGGACGAGTAGTGGGCCGCGCAGGTCGAGCGCGCTCCCGACCGGTGCTCCCATGCGGTTCATCACGTAGGCGACCGACATGCGGTGGTCGAGATCGATCATCGCCATGGAACCCCCCCAGCCACCCCAGAAGAACGCCCGCTGGCTGGTGCTGAGCGGGGTTGCGGGCCCCATCAGGCCGAATCCCAGCCCGAAGCGCACGTCCATGCCGAGCACGATGTCGGGTCCGTCGCTCTGTGGTTCGAGGATCCGCTCGATCGTGTCGGCACCGAGGAAGCGTCGGCCGTCGAGCGTGCCGCCGCAGGCCAAGACGGCGTGGGCGCGTGCCACGGCGCGCGCGTTCCCTGTACCCCCGGCCGCGGGGATCTCCGCACCCCGCCACGCACGCGTGGCCGGCTCGGATGCGTCGAGCGGGCAGCTCAGCCAGGTGCGCAACGCGATGCTGTCGCTGCCTGATGGCATGCTGCGGGCGCTCGTTGGCGGCAGGAGCTCGGCGACCCGATGATCTTCCGAAGCGGGGAGCCCGATATGGAAGTCGACGTCGAGCGGCTCGGCCACCTCCTCGCGGAAGAACGCGCCGACCGAACGCCCGCTGACGCGGCGCACCACCTCTCCGAGCAGGTAGCCCTGGGTGATCGCGTGGTAGCCGGACGTGCGGCGTTCCCCCCACCAGGGTGCCTGCGCGGCCAGGTGTGCACACGCGCCGTCCCAGTCATAGAGGAGAGCGGGCTCGATCACCGGATCGAATCCCGACAAGCCAGCGGTGTGGCTCAAGAGGTTGCGGATCAGGATCGCCTCTTTGCCGTTGGCGGCGAACTCAGGCCAGTAGCTGGCGACCGGTTGGTCGAGGTCGATGGTTCCGCGGTCGACGAGCATCAGGACGCACAGCGCCGTCATCGTCTTCGTCGTCGAGTAGACGTTGACGATCGTGTCTGCCTCCCATAGGTGGCCGGCGGTATCACGGTCACCGGCCCAGAGATCGACGACCGGCTCGCCGTCGAGCGTGACGGCCACCGACGCGCCGAGCTCCTGGCCTTCGGTGAAGTTCGTGGCGAACCTGTCGCGCACGGCGGCGAACCGCTCGTCGCAGAACCCGTTCATCTCTACGTGCATGCTGCCCCCGTTTCCTGACCCATGGGTCAAGTTCGTGGCGGGAGGGTAGTCCGTGGTGCCGCGCCGTGTGGCGCCGACTGGCCGCTGTGCGGTTCGGTGCGCTGCCGATGAAGGCAATCGGACCGCAGGGCACACGCGAAAGCGGCCACTCGCCGGAGGGGGAGGACGAGTGGCCGCTACCGCGAACGCGGGTGTTGCCGGTCAGCAGTTGCTGAAGGCGGGCAACCCCAAGAAGCGTGCGGCCATGAAGTCGGTCGCCGGGCCGATGCCTTCGACCATGCCGGTGGCGTGCTCTGCGATGGGGAGCACGCTCCACGTCAGGTTCACGCCCTTGGCGCACCAGTCCTTGTGGAGCTGGTCGGCTTGGCCGAACGCCACCATCTCGTCGGTGAGGGCGTGGTACTGGAACACCGGAACCGTCGGCTTGCCGCTCCCGAGCTTGTTCTCGTTCAGGCGCGCCTGCCAGGCAGGGGTCTGCAGCGGGTCAGTCGTCGTGTAGTCGGTGAGGTGGTGGTTGGCCGTGCCGAGGATGTTTTTGATGCCGTCGACGCTCACGAGGCAGACGTTCTGGGCGTCGGCGAACAGCTGCTGGCCGGCGGGGTTGAGGTAGCTCTGCAGGTTCAGCGACGGGTACGCCGTGTTGTAGCCGAAGGCCGCGAGCAGCGCGAGAGCGACGAACGGGCCACCGTCGAGGCCTTCTGCGACTGCGGTGAGGTCGGCCGGCACGCCACCGGCAGCGATGCCCTTGAGCTTGAGCTCGGGTGCGTACGTGGGCTGGAGCTCCCCCGCCCAGCCGGCCGAGGCGCCACCCTGTGAGTACCCCATGATGCCGACGGGGGCGTTTGCCGAGATGCCGGCGTCATCGAGACGCATCGCGGCCCGAGCCATGTCGAGGACGGCCATGCCCTGGGAGCGGCCGACCATGTAGGTGTGGCCGCCAGGCGTGCCGAGACCCTGGTAGTCGGTGACTGCGACGGCCCAGCCTCGCGACAGCAGGCCGTTGATGAACGCCCCCTCGTAGTCGGTGCCGTTGGCGAGCGTGTACGACGGTGCGCAGGCGTCACCGATGCCGCGGGTGCCGACGCCGTAGGAGATGAGCGGGCGTGGGCCGAGGCCAAGCCACGGCGTGGTCGGCACGAGCACCGTACCCGAGACGATGTCGGGCTGGCCGGCTGCGTCGGTCGACCGGTAGAGCACCTGCCACGACTTCACGCCCGGCACCGCGGTCTGGGCGACCGGGTCGAGGGTGAAGGTTGCGGGTCGGGAGCGCACGATGTCGCCCGGGTGTGCCGGCACAGGTGCAGGTGACTGGTAGAAGGAGTCCTGATCGGGGGTGACGTTGCAGGCGGTGAGCCCCGCGGTGAGGAGCACGGCACAGCCGATGGCGAACAGTTTGCGGGTGCGGGCAGATGCGAGCACGGGTCAGACTCCCCTCAGATCGTGACGGCCGTCTCATCGTGTGGGCTCGGGACCTGCATGTCAAGACGCTACGTAGGGAAAGTTCTCATCCCGTGACGTAACGTGCGCCTAAGGCCACCCTACGTTCAGCGGTGAGGGAAATCGGGGTCATGTGGGGCGCGTGAACCCCGACAGCAGCTGAGCGAACGCCGCATCCTCATGGGCGCGGGCAGCGGTGACGGCGTCGACGCGTGCCGCGAGCAGCGCCCCCTTGATCGCTCGCAGCGCGCGCAACGGGTGCGCCGAGATCTCGGCGGCGAGGGCCTGGGTGGCGGAGAGGACCTCGCCGTCGGGCAGCAGACGGAGGGCGAGGCCGGCGTCGACCGCGTCCGCCGCGCTGAGCCAGCCCCCTGTGAAGAGCACTTCGGCGGCCCGCTGCGTACCGAGTGCGATCGGGAGCAGGAGGCTGCTTGCTGCCTCCGGGGGCACGCCGAGCGGCGCGAACGGCACCTTGAACCGCGCCGTCTCCGCGACGAGTACCAGATCGCAATGGGGAAGCATGGTGAAGCCGATCCCGACCGCAACGCCGTTCACCGCGGCCAGCAGGGGCTTGTCGAAGGCCATCAAGGCGTCGAGCAGGTAGGGGAACCCGGCGTCGAAGGTGCCGCCCGCGTCGATCGCCTCCGCGATGCGGGCCATCTCGCCCAGGTCCTGGCCGGCGCAGAACGACCCGCTGCTCCCGGTCAGCACGACGGCGTGCACGGAGTCGTCTGCGCGTGCCGCGTCGAGCGCACCCGCGACGGCCTTGTACATGGGGGTGTCGAACGCGTTGCGCACCTCGGGGCGCTGAAAGGTGAGCGTCCGGACCGCGCCGTCATCGTCGATCGCAAGCATGGGGAGGCACCGTACCGTCGCGTCGGGGGGAGGTCTGCCTGCGAGCCGGACATCCGGTGTCGACGCGGGCCCGTGGCCGTCGGAGATGGGTCACGACCAGGAACGGAAATTACTTTGCCAGACTAAGTTTCTCCTTGGCATCATGGAGACGTGCACGTCGTGACGGACGAGGTCAACTGATGAGCCCGCGACTCGCGGCGATCTCGCGCGACACGTTCCGCTCGTTCCGTTCCCGCAACTTCCGACTCTTCTTCAGCGGGCAGGTCATCTCGCAGGTCGGCAACTGGCTCACCATGGTGGCCCTCGTGCTGCTCGTCCTGAGGCGCACCGACAACGGCCTCGCGGTCGGCCTGCTCCCCGCCGCGCAGTTCGCGCCGATGCTCGTGCTCGGCGCGTTCGCGGGCGTCGTCGCGGACCGATCCGACAAGCGGCGGCTCCTCCTGACCACACAGTCGATCGCCATGGCGCAGTCGTTCGCGCTGGCCCTCATGGCTTTCCTGCCCCATATGCCGCTGTGGACCTTCTACCTGCTCGCCTTTCTGGGCGGGTGCGCTACGGCGTTCGACAATCCAACCCGGCGAGCGTTCGTGGTCGAGATGGTCCCCGCGGAAGACGTCGCCAACGCGGTGAGCCTCAACAGCGCGCTGATGACCGGCTCGCGCGTCGTCGGGCCGGCCCTCGCCGGTCTGCTCACCGTGACGGTCGGGTTCGGCGCAACGTTTGCGATCGACGGGCTCTCGTACCTGGCGGTCCTTGGTGGGCTGCTGGTCATGCGCCCGGAGGAGCTTCGTCGCCCTGAGACCGTGGCGCGCGGGAAGGGTCAGGTGCGCGCCGGCCTCAGGTACGTCCGGTCTCAACCCGTGCTTCTCATCCCCCTGCTGATGATGGCGATCGTGGGGACGCTGGCGTTCAACTTCCAGACGGTGCTCCCCCTGTTCGTGACACGGAGCCTGCGAGGAAGCGAGACCACCTTCACGGTCCTGTTCTCGGTGGTCTCGGTCGGGTCGCTCGTAGGGGCTCTTGTCACCGCACGGCGGGTCGACGTCGGCGTGCGCCACGTGGTCGTCGCGTCGTTCGGCTTCGGCGTGTCGTTGTTCATCCTTGGTGTGATGCCAGACCTCGCTGCCGCCTTCCCGGCGGCGCTGCTGCTCGGCTTCACGTCCATCGCGTTCATGACCTCGTCCACGTCGATCGTCCAGATGTACGCGGCACCCGCCATGCGCGGGCGTGTCCTCGCGCTCCAGGCGATCGTGTTCCTCGGCAGCACACCCATCGGCGGGCCGTTTCTCGGATGGATCTGCGACGCGTTCGGTGCACGCGCGGGGCTGTTCCTCGGAGGCGTTGCCGCACTCGGCGCCGGTGCCCTCGGCGCATTCCTCGGACGGCGGCGAAACCTCTGGGCAGGTGCATCCGCGTCCGGCGGCGCCGCAACACCCGGCGAGGGTCTGCAGACGTCGCCCGCCTGAGCACCGCCCCGCAATAGCGTCACCGGTCATGGAAGCAGTGGCGCCGGACCGGTGGGTCGATCTGCTCGACCCCTCAGCAGACGACCTGGACCGAGCGGTGGCGGTCGAACTGCATCGCAGCGCCGTCGAACAACTCCTCGAACCGGCACGGGCGGGCGACGAGCCTCGGCCGAAGATCGACACCCACGGCAGCTATCTGTTCGCGGTGTTGCTCGTGCCCGTCCTTGTCGCGGCAGAAGATCGCACGTACTTGCAAGAGGTCGATCTCATCGTCACCTCGACGTGCGTCGTGACGGTCCGCAAGACCCCCTGCGACGAGCGCGGCAAGCCCAACGGAGACCCGCCGTACGACCCCGTGACGTTGCGCCAGTCGCTCGCAACACACGGGGACCGCAGCCCCGGGATGCTCGCCTTCGTCGTCGCGGACGACGTCGCCGAGGCGTATCTCGACTTGGTGGACGGCATCCACGACGAGGTCGACGAGCTCGAGGACCGGGTGACGCGCGCGACGCCCACGGAACTGCAGCGGGCGATCTCCGATCTCCGCCACGACCTGTTGCGCCTCAGGCGCACGCTGGCCCCGACCCGTGACGCGTTTCGGCGGGTGGTCGACGGCCGCATCGACCTTGCCGAGGAGGAGGTCTTCCCGCGGGCCGTCGAGCTGCACTTCGCAGACGCCTACGACAAGTTGCTGCGGGCCGCAGAGGGCATGGAGACCGCACGGGACCTCGTCGGCGGGGTGCGCGACTACCTCCAGGCAACGGTTGCCAACGAGCAGAACGAGGTCACCAAACGCCTCGCCGTCATCGCATCGATGTTGCTCGTACCCACCTTCATCGTGGGTCTGTACGGCCAGAACTTCGCCGTGATGCCCGAGCTGTCGTGGCATTACGGCTATGCGTTCTCGTGGGTGCTGATCGTCGGGAGTTCGATCGGACAGTTCATCTACTTCCGCTGGCGCCGCTGGATCTGATGTCCCGCGTCGCGCCGATCGCGGGTTCCTCCTCACCAGCCGCTAGCCTTGCGCCTCAAGAGAAGGGGAGTATCCCTACGCGACGTCATCGTCATCACGGCCTGCGGGCCCGGTGGCGTCGGTCCTTCGGGGCGGGAGAGACCTTCGGCCCATCGTCTCGGATGTAGCCGGAGGAACGCGCATGTCTACGCCCACCCCATCTGTTGCCCTGAGTGCACCGCACGCCCAGCCCGTCGACGCGGTCGCGGCCGCCTTCGAGGTCGTCCCGGGTCGTGGGCTCGCGTCCGACGACGCCGCGCAGCGACTTCGTCGTGACGGCCCCAACGCGCTGCCCGAGGCCGAGTCGCGGGCAGCGTGGAAGCGCTTCCTCGATCAGTTCCGATCGGGGCTCATCCTCGTGCTCGTCGCTGCCGCGGTGATCGCCGGCGCAGTCGGGCATCTCAAGGACGCGCTCATCATCGCCGCGGTCCTCCTGCTGAACGCGGTGCTCGGGTACGTCCAGGAGTCTCGTGCCGAGGCGGGGCTGGCGGCGCTCACGTCGATGCTCGCGACAACCGCACGTGTGCGCCGCGACGGAGCCGCCATCGACATTCCGGCCGAGGATGTCGTGCGGGGTGATGTCGTGCTGCTCGAGGCGGGCGACCGCGTCCCGGCGGACGCCCGGGTGCTCGTGGCGCACCAAGCCGAGGTCGATGAGTCGGCACTCACTGGTGAGTCGGTGCCGGTGGCGAAGGCCGACGTCGTGGTCGACGCAGACGCCGCCGTCGCTGACCGCCACGACATGATCTTCCGGACCACGCTGGTGACCCGGGGTCGAGTCGAGGCGATCGTGACCGCGGTCGGGGTCGAGACCGAGCTTGGCAAGGTGGCCGCGCTGCTCCAGGCAACGGAGCGCAAGAGCACGCCGTTGCAGGCGCAGCTCGACCGTCTGGGGCAGCGACTCGCGTTCGTCGCCTTCGGTGCGGTGATCGTCTACGGCGCGTTGAGCCTCTTCCGTGGCCATTCCATCGGCGACACGGCCCTGCGCGCGGTGGCCTTGGCGGTAGCCGCGATTCCCGAGGGCCTTCCCGCGGTGGTCACCGTAGCGCTGGCGGTCGGAACCTCGCAGATGGCCAAGCGCGGCGCCATCGTGCGTCGGCTCGCTTCGGTCGAGACGCTTGGAGCCACCTCGGTGATCTGCTCCGACAAGACCGGCACCTTGACCCTCAACGAGATGACCGCGCGGCGACTGGCGCTGCCCGATGGCCGACGGTGGGATGTCACCGGCGAGGGCTATGGCATCGCCGGCAACCTCGAGTCGGCGGCGACAGCCGAAGCCTGGGCGTACCCCGACGAGCACCACACCCCAGACGAGGTCCTCCACCGAGCGTTGCTCGGGTTGGCCCTGTGCAGCGACGCACGCCACGTCGACGGCGAACTGGTCGGTGACCCCACCGAAGGGGCGCTGGTGGTGCTCGCCGCGAAGGGCGGCGTCGACGTCGATGCGGTTCGTGCGCGCTTCCCACGCATCGGCGAGGTTCCGTTCGACCCGGCCGTGAAGCTCATGGCGACGGCGCACGAGATCGACGGCGTACCCCGCCTGGTCGTGAAGGGTGCCCCCGATGTGCTCCTCGCTCGCTGCGCACTCACCCCGGCGCACCGTGCCGCTGCCGAGGCCGAGATGCTGGTGTCGATGCGGGCGGGCGGGCGTGTGCTCGGGGTGGCGGACGTTCCCATTCGCGACCGTGCAGTGCTTGCGTCACCTGAGGCGCTTCTCGACGCCGCACAAGACCTGACGCTCGTGGCGCTCGTCGGCATCGTCGACCCGCCCCGAGCCGAGGCCGCGGAGGCCATCGCCGAATGTGCTCGGGCGGGCGTTCGCTTCACGATGATCACGGGCGATCACGCCACCACCGCGGCCGCGATCGCCGAGTCGGTCGGCATCACCGGCACGGTCCTCACCGGGGCCGATCTCGACGGCCTCTCCGATGATGCCCTCGCGGAGCGCATCGAGGAGGTCGGTGTCGTCGCCCGTGTCTCACCCGAGCACAAGGTCCGCATCGTCGCGGCCTATCAACGCGCCGGGCGCGTCGTCGCGATGACGGGCGACGGCGTCAACGATGCGCCCGCGTTGCGCGCCGCCGACATCGGCGTCGCGATGGGCATCACGGGCACCGCGGTCGCGAAGGAAGCGGCCGACCTCGTGCTCACCGATGATCACGTCGGCACGATCGTGGCCGCGGTCGCGCGTGGCCGCGCCCTCTACCGCAACATCGTCACGTTCGTCCGGTTCCAGTTGTCCACCAACATCGGGGCGCTGTTGTCGATCTTGGTCGCCGAGATCCTGCGGCTCCCCGTGCCGTTCACGGCCGCGCAGCTCCTCTGGGTGAACCTGATCATGGACGGACCACCCGCCTTGGCGCTCGCGGTCGATCCGCCGACGGGGCACGAACTCGAGGTGCCCCCTCGTAACGCCCACGAGGGCATCCTGTCGTGGCGCCGCCTCGCAGGCCTGTTCGGGGTCGCAAGCGTGATGGCGGGCGGGGTCATCGGCATCCTGCAGTGGGGTGAGCACCAGGGGTATAGCGAGGAACACACGGCCACGCTCGCCTTCACCACCTTCGTGTTGTTCCAGGTCGTGAACGCGATCGTCGCCCGCAGTCCCGGGGTCTCGGTCTTCAAGCGGGAAACCCTGCGCAACGGCCGCCTGTGGGTGGCGCTCATCGGCGTCGTGGCACTTCAGGTGCTGGCCGTCCAGGTCCGCGCGGTCGGTGACCTGTTCGACACGGTGGCACTGTCGGCCGACGACTGGGCGTTTGCCGCGGTGGTGGCGCTCAGCCTTCTCATCGTCACGGAGCTCGCCGGCTCGCTGGCGCGGCTGTTCGGTCCGTCCGGCGCTGTGGGTCGAGCGCTGGCGACCGGTCCGCTGGCGCACGTCGCACGCGGGGTCAAGATGGTCGTGATCGGGCTGGTCGGCGCCGCGCTGCTCGTGGCCGGCGTGGTGATGATCGTCCTGCCCGGGCCGGGTCTGCTGGTGATCATCGCGGGACTTGCAGTGCTGGCCACGCAGTTCGCTTGGGCGGAGCGCTTGCTCACCCGCGCCAAGGAGCACGCCGAGAAGGCGAAGGAGAAGGTGAAGGGCGTCGCGGGCGGTGGTCGCCGCAAGCGAGGCCGTTAGCTCGCAAGACGAGGTCTGCTCCGCCTCGCGTCGCCTGGTGGAGCCAGCTCGGTGTCGTTGCAGCCGCCGTCAGCAGGCGTCGACGAACTCCTGCACCACGAACGTGTAGCCCGTCGTCGGGTTGGTGGCGACGCCGGTCCCCAGGTGGTCGTACGCGGGGTCGAGGATGTTGGCGCGGTGCCCTGGCGACGCCATGAACGCCTGCTCGATCGACGGCAACGCCTTCGAGACGTCGAGCGTGCCGGCCATGCCGACGTTCTCGCCGACCTTGTACCAGGTGCCCGCCGGGTACCCGGTCCCCCAGGTGTCGTGCGACAGCGTCGGCGGGTTCGTGGCGGCGAGGTGTTCCGCCCACGCTTGCGCCTTGGCGTCCGCGGCCGAGTAGTCGGCGAGCGCTGGCTGGCCGTTGGCGGTGCGGTCGGTGTTGGTCAGGTTGCGCACGGTGACCTGGTTGGCGGAGAGGCACGCGGAGGCGAGCATAACGACGGCAACCAGAGCGATGCCCAGCCGGGGGAGGCGACGAGCGACGGTCATGCCTAGGTTTCGGCGGATGGCCTCACGCGCTTTACCCCTGCCGACTGACCTTGCGTCTCGTGGACACCTCAGCCCGATGTTCGGTCAGACCCCTGCATGAAAGTGCCAAAATCGGTCGCATCTGTTCGTAAAGAGATGGGGTCGGGCACGAACGGCGTCACGGGCGAGCGATAGCGTGCGGACGCGCTCCTCCGAGGTGACCCGCTATGCCCGACGACCCCGACCACGCACCGAGCTCACCGACGCCGGAGCGCCGCTTCCTTCCCGACGGTCGCCCGATGGCGACCAAGCGGGTGAAGAAGAAGCCGTCGGGCGATGCCGCCGCGCCTGCAGTGCCGCCCCCGGGAGGCGACGAGGCTGCGCCCGCTCGCCCGCTCGTGGAGGACCTTGTGTCCATCGCGGTGCCGCTCGGCGGACGGGTGCTCGTCACGTCCGACCTGCACCTCGGGCAGCACGCCACCGACGACTCCGACGTCGTGGCGACCGAACTGGCGCGACGCCTCGACCAGTGGACGGGGCCGGGCGTCGTCGTGCTCAACGGAGACTGCTTCGAGCTCCTTGCCGAATCGCATCTCGATCCGGGCCGCGCGCTGCTCGCCCACCCGCGGCTCGCGGCAGCGCTGCAATCGTTCGCGGAGGCCCCCGATCGCCGGGTGGTCGTCGTGCCGGGGAACCACGACGGCTGCCTCGCCTGGCACGCGCCTGCGGTACGCACCTTGCGCCATCGCATCGGAGCCGACATCGTGCTTGCGGTCGATCTCGCGATCGAAACCGGGGCAGGGGTGCGTCACGTGCGGGTCGAGCACGGGCACCGCTTCGATCCCTACAACGTGACGGACGATCCACGGAACCCGGGCGAGACGCCGCTCGGTCATCACGTCGTCGTGGCGCTTTCGAATCTCGACAGACCGGGCGCGGAGTGGCTGGCGGATGCCCGCCTGCTGGTCGACCCCCGGTCGGCCGCGTCGTTTGCGTTCTCCCGCCTTTTCTATCGACGGTTGGTGCGGAGCTTCGGGTGGCTGGTGGCGCCCTTTCTCGTCATGCTCGGCGCGGGTGCCGTCGCCGTTGGCGCACACGTCACCCATCACCACGGTGTGGCCGCCAGCGCCCGTTCCTGGATGGCCGCCACCGGCTTGGGCGGCGTCGCGGTCGTGACGGTCATGTCGGTCGCAGGACTGTTGTGGTGGTCGTCGCTTCGCGGGCCGTTGCGGGCGCTCGGAGCCGGGGCATTCCTCGACGGATCTGACGACGACGACCCCGCGGCAGAGCAGAACGACGCCGCGCGCGCCTTCGGCCACCGGCTGGTGAGGGACGGCGCCACGGGGTACGTCACCGGACACACCCACGATGCCGAGTTGTTCGACCTCGGCGACGGCTTCTACGCCAACACCGGCGCCTCGGGCGTGGTGTTGATGGAGCGCCGCGGGCGCCTCGGGCTGCCCTCCGCGTGGGTGCGAGGGCGCCAGCAGACCTGGCTCGAGCTCGAAGCCGGCCCGGACGTCCGGGCATCGTTGCACCACACCTGCACGCCGCGCCCGTCCGGGAGCCTGCTCGAACGTGCCTGTACCCGGCGTGCCGCGGAGGTGGAACGGGTCGACGAGTCCCGGCCCGGAGCCATCGCGACCTGGCCCGGTGGCACCGACTTCCCGGTGCACGACTCCGGTTCGGTGCAGGTGCGTCGTCGTGCCCGACGCGTCGGCGCGTTCGCGCTTGCCGTGGCCGGCATCGTCAACGTCGTCTCCGCGGTGACGCCACCGTTGCGCGAGCGCCTGCACGCGTTGACGCAGTACGTCCCGCTGGCGTTGACACAGGCGGCGGCCGCGTTGGTCGTGTTGTTGGGCTTGGTGCTCCTGTTGTTGTCGCGCGGCATCCGCCGCGGTCAGCACCGGGCGTGGGTGATTGCGGTGTCGGTGCTGTTCGTCTCGCTGCTGTCCCACGTGGTGAAGGGCCTCGACGTCGAGGAAGCCCTCACGTCGGCCGTGGTGCTCGTCTACCTCCTCGCGACTCGTGAGCACTTCCACGCTCGTGCCGACGCCGGCTCGTGGCGCCGCGGTGCGCTGGTGCTCCTGGGTGGTGCAGCGGTGGCGATCGCCGGTGGGGTTGCCGCGGTCGAGGTCTTCCCCGGGCGTCACGAACCGCGCCTCGGGCTCGGTCGAGCGACGGTCGCGGTGGCGCAGCGTCTCGTGGGTGTGCAGACGATCGCGATCACCGATCGCCTCGACGACTTCCTCACACCCACGCTGCTCGCGGTCACGGCGGGCCTCGTCGTGTACCTGGGGTGGGTGCTGTTCCGTCCGGTGCTCGCGCAACGGCTGGCACCCGAGACGCCCGAGGCCGCCGACCGCGCCCGTGTCGCGGTTGCGACGTACGGCGGCGACACGCTCGCGTACTTCGCGTTGCGTGACGACAAGCGGTGGTTCTTCCACGGCGAGACCCTCGTCGCGTATGCGGTCACGAACGGCGTGGCGCTGGTGTCACCCGACCCGATCGGTCCGGTCGCGGAACGGCGGCGTGCATGGCTGGCGTTTCGTCAGTATGCGGACGACCACGGGTGGCCGATCGCCGTGATGGGCGCCTCCGAGGACTGGTTGCCCGTCTATCAGGCGACAGGCATGAAGTCGCTCTATACGGGTGACGAGGCCGTCGTCGATGTGCGGCGGTTCAGCCTCGACGGTGGACGCAACAAGGGGCTGCGTCAGGCGGTGAACCGCATCGCGAACAACGGCTATCGCATGGAGTTCCACGACCCTGCCGCGCTCGCGCCCGAGCTCGAGGCGGCCCTGCGGGCGCTCATGACCGAGAGTCGGCGGGGCGAGGTGGAACGTGGGTTCTCCATGACGCTCGGCCGGGTCTTCGACCCCGCCGACAGGGGGCTTCTGCTCGCTGTCTGCTTCGGCCCCGATGGGACACCCGCCGCGTTCTGCCAGTACGTCCCTGCGCCTGGCATCCAGGGCTACTCCCTCGACCTCATGCGGCGTTCCGAAGCCGAGGGCCACCCCAACGGTCTCACCGACTATGTGGTGGCCGAGACCATCGCGCACCTGCGCGAGAAGGGCATGGTCGGGCTCGGCCTCAACTTCGCGACGATGCGAGGCGTGCTGGCCGGCGAGCGTGGCGACGGCCTGAGCCGTCGTGTGGAGCGCTGGTTCTACAAGAAGATGAGCGACACCATGCAGATCGAGTCGCTGTGGCGTTACAACGAGAAGTTCGATCCCGATTGGGTGCCGCGCTACGCGTGTTACGACGCACCCGAGCACCTGCTCCCGTCGGCGGCTGCGCTCGCGAAGGCGGAGTCGTGGTGGGAGATCCCGGTCGTGGGGCGGTTCTTCATGCCGGACGACGCCGCCGCAGATGGTGGCAAGGAAGCCGATGTGGCTCTCCCGATCGTGGCGCCCGAGGTGACCGCTTCGGAGGCGACGCCGGACGAGCCGGCGATGCGCCAGGAACCTGTCAGCTGAAGATCCGCAGCCACTCGTCCTGGGTGGTGGGGCGCAGCACCATGTTGCGGCTTCGGGTCTCGCCCATCGACGCGGCGGGCTTCTCGGAGTACAGGTGCCCCGGGTAGAGCATCGTCTCGTCGGGGATCTTGGCGAGGCGCTGGGTGAGGCTCTCGTACATCTGGACCGGGTCGCTGCCGGGGAGGTCGGTGCGTCCGCAGCCGTTGAGGAAGAGCGTGTCGCCCGAGACGAGCTTGCCGTCGACGAGGAAGCACTGGCTGCCGGGCGTGTGTCCGGGTGTGTGGATGAGGGTGACCGCGACCTCGCCGACCGTCACCGTGTCTCCGCTGACGTGGGTCACGAGGTCGGACTCCGACACCCCCGTCGCACGCACCACCCACGGTGCTTCGTCCGCCTGGACGTGGATGGGCACCGACGTCGATCCCAGCACCTCTGCGATGCCATCGATGTGGTGGCCCATGAGGTCACCGCCGACGTGGTCCGGGTGGTAGTGGGTGGCGAGCACGCCGGTCAGGCGCATCCCGTCCGCCGCCAGCACGTCGAGCGTGCCCGGAATGTCGTACGCGAGGTCGACCGCCAAGGCTTCGCCGGTGGCGCGGTCGCCGATCAGGTACACGAAGTTCACCATCTGCTGCGCGATGCGGTTGTCCTCGGCGACGTCGAGCCCCGCGAGGAGCTGGCGGAAGTAGAAGCGGTCGGCGTCGGTGCTCATGGTCGTGCATCGTAGGGAGGTGGACGCAGCGCGACGCACCTATGCGGTGATCGGAACCGGCGGTATCGGTGGGCTCTACGGCGCACGCCTCGCGGCGGCAGGCCATGCCGTCACGTTCGTGGCGCGCAGCGATGCGGCTGCACTGGCGGCGCATGGGCTTCGGGTCATCTCGCATGTGGGCGCGGACGTGTCCCTCGAGCCGGACGACTTCGACGTCGTCGTCGACGCCGCCGACGCGTCGCCGGCGGACGTCGTCCTCGTCACCATGAAGTCCACCGCCAACGGGAAGCTGGCGTCGCTGCTCGGCCCGCTCGTTCGTCCGGGCAGCATCGTCGTCGTCATGCAGAACGGGTTGGGCGTGGACGAAGCCGCACGTGCGGCAGCGCCCGGCGCGACGGTGCTGGCCGGGCTGTGCTTCGTGTGCGCACAGCGGGTGGCGCCCGGTCGGATCGAGCACCTCGACTACGGCGCGGTGACGCTTGCGGAGCACACCGCGGACGGCGCTCCTGCAGGCGTGACCGCCGCTGTCGAAGCAGTGCGCGGCGACCTTCTCGCAGCCGGTGTCGAGGCCACGGCGCGCGACGACGCGGTCGCTGCTCGATGGCAGAAGCTGATGTGGAACGTGCCCTACAACGGGTTGTCGGTGGTGCTCGACGCGGGGACGGACGAGCTCTCGACAGATCCCGCAGCCCGGGCGCTTGTCACTCGCCTGATGGCCGAGGTGGAGGCTGCGTCGGTGGCGCTCGGGCATCCGGTGGGCGACGGGTTCGCCGCACGCATGCGTGCCAACACCGAGACGATGGTGCCGTATGCCCCATCGATGAAGCTCGACTTCGAAGCCGGGCGCCCCATGGAGATCGGGGCCATCTACGACGTGCCCGTCGCGGTCGCGGCATCGGCTGGAGCGCCCATGCCCACGGTTGCGGCACTCGCCGAGCAACTGCACTTCCTCGACGCGCGCCGGCAGGTCGAGGCGCGTGGTGGGGTCACGCGTGGCGACGAAACCAGCCGCGCCACGCCTGTTTGAACGTCTCGTCGAAGTGCTCGTAGGTGCTGCGCAGTGACGCGCCCGGCCAGTGGGGTGGGAGCAACCGGTCGGGCAGGAGCGGATCTGCTTGCAGGTGGCGCAGGGTGCTGGCAGCGACCGTGAACGCCGGGCCGAGGTCGGGTTCGTCCGCGGCGAGTGTGGGGTGCAGCGCCGTGAGTGCGGCATCGAGCAACTCGGCTCGCGCGGCCCAGGCAGGAAGGTCCCACAGTCGTGCGGCAAGCTCGGCGGGATCGTCGGTCGGGTTCCCCGAAGGTGCGCCGAGGAACCGGAGGGTGACGGCGCTGAGCAGCGCAAGCGCCTCGCCTGCTGCGTCGTCGTGGGTCGGCGGCAGGTTGTCGGGTCGGGTCCACACCCCGGGTCGCAGCTCGGCGAGGCGCAGGTGCCGGGCGGCGTTGCGGAGCGCGGCGCGCTCCGGTGCGCTGCGGGCCGCCGCCGTGACGACCGCCAGCATCCATGTGCCGTCCCACGTCTTGGTCGCGCCGTGCCGGCTGATCTGCTGGCGTGCCTGCCGGCCGGCGAGGTGACCGGCAAGCCGGTAGTGGGAGCCGTCCGCGCGCAACTCGCCCGACGCCACCATGCGTGACAGCGCGACCCGGGTGGTGCCGTCCGCGATGCCGAACAGCGCCCCGGAGCGCACCAGGAGCCGCGCGGGGAGCTGCGGGGGGTCGACGCCGAGCAGCGTGCTGGCGACGACCGAGCGAGCGGTGAGCGGGCGAGCGTCGCGCAGGACGCGCGCGAGGGCCACGTCGCCTGGGACGCGCGTGGGAGGTCCGCCCTTCGCGTCGGAGCTATTACGTGGTAGCATCAGACATCCACAAGATGTAACATGCGGGCATGGTGTCGACCATGGTGCCACCGCCACAGCTACGACCCGACGTGCTTCCGACCGACAGGCTCGGGCCGACGGGCAAGGCCGTGCCTGCGGTGCGCGCCGAACTGCGTCGCATCCCGAACCTGCGCAACGCGCTCGCGGTGGTGGGGTGCTGGGTCCAGGCGCTCCTGCCGATCGCAGCCGCGGCGTACGTCGGGCACTGGTGGGCGTGGGTCATCGCGTTCCCGTTCCTCGGCCGGTCCATGGCGATGTTCGCGAGCCTCGCCCATGAAGCCGCTCACCGCCTGCTGTTCTCGAACAAGCGCCTCAACGACGTCGTCGGGATCTGGGTCGTCGGCGCACCGGGGTGGGTGCCCACCGAGCTGTATCGCAGGGGCCACATGGCTCACCATCGCGACGAGTTCGGCCCCGACGAGCCCGACATGAACCTGTACCGGGGCTACCCGTGTGGCCGTGCGTCGTTGCGTCGCAAGTTGGTGCGCGACGCGGTGGGTATCTCGGGGTGGAAGAACCTGAAGGGCCTCGGACGTGGCCTGCGAATGCCTGTCGTGCGTCGCCACGCCGCGCGCATCGTCGTCGCGCAGTTCGTGCTCATGGTGGTGTTCGCGCTGGCCGGCTACTGGTGGGCTTACTGGCTGCTGTGGTTCCTGCCGTGGATGACCGCTTGGCGGGTCATCAACCGGCTGCGGGCGATCGCCGAGCACGGTGGGCTGCAGCGCTCGAAGGACCGGCGCGAGACCACGCACTCGGTGCGCCAGCACTGGCTCGCTCGCTTCTGGCTGGTGCCGTACAACATCGGCTGGCACCTCGCGCACCACGTCGACATGGGCGTCCCCTGGCGCAACCTGCCCGCCTACCACCGCGAGCTGTTGGCCGGGGGGTACATCCCCGACGGGCTCGAGTATCCGAACTACCGCTCGCTCTGGCGCAAGCTCGCCGCAGGCTGAGCTCGCCGCAGGGTCAGCTCGTCACGGGGTCAGCTCGT
>CAZUMJ010000001.1:67147-85327 GCA_964621605.1 uncultured Iamiaceae bacterium
AGCTCGCCGCAGGCTGAGCTCGCCGCAGGGTCAGCTCGTCACGGGGTCAGCTCGTCACAGGGTCAGCTCGCCGGGTCGGCAGGCCCTTCCTCGAACGACGAGCCGTCAGGTGGGAGCTGGTCGTGCTCGTTCTCGTGCGCGCCGCCGTCAGTGTGCGCGTGGGAGTGCGGATGGGCGTGGAGGTGCGCGTGGTCATGCTCCTCTCCTGCGCCCTCCGCAGCTCCGAGCCCACCGTCGACCGCGTGCAGGTGGGCGACCGCTGTCGTGCCGGAAGGGTGTTCGGCATGCCAGCGCGCTTCGACGCGTGCCTGCACCTCGCGCAGTGGCAAGCCGAGGCGCCGTGCGGCGCGCGACGCGTCGTCGTACTCGACCTTCACCCGTCCGGGGCTGACCTTCACCCGGAGGCGCAGATCGTCGAGGGTCACCTCGTCGCCGTGGCGGGCAGCGGTGTGTCGGGTCAGGGACTGCATGCGCACGCCGAGCGACCCGGTCTCCGACAGGAGCGTGGCGCCGACCTGCGAGACGAGGGAGCTGTCGCACAATGCACTCACCACGTGGCCGGGCCGCCCCTTCTTCATGAGCACCGGGGTGATCCAGGCGTCGTGTGCCCCGGCGTCGAGGAGGGAGGCGATGGCGTGGGCCAGCACCTCGCCGGTGGCATCGTCGACGTTGGCCTCGAGCAGCACCACCGGTTGCCCGTCGGTGGATGCCGCCGGCACGTGGGCAACCTCGCCCAGCACGACCTGGGTCAGGTTGGGTCGGCCGTCGATCTCTCGCGTGCCGGCCCCGAAGCCGGTGGCGGTGACGGTCATGGCCGGCATCGCGCCCCAGCCCACGGCGAGCCCGGCCAGGATCGCCGCCCCGGTCGGCGTGGTGAGCTCGACCGCCAGGTCGATGCCGCGCGTCGGTGCACCACGCAGGAGCTCCACGACCGCGGGCGACGGGTTCGGGATGGTGCCGTGCGCGGCGCGCACCATCCCGAGTCCGGTCGTCACCGGACTCGCATGCACCTCGTCGATGCCGAGCACTTCGAGCGCGGCGCAGGTGCCGACCACGTCGACGATCGCGTCAAGGCCGCCGACCTCGTGGAAGTGCACCTGCGACGGTGGCTTGCGGTGCAGGCGCCCTTCGGCATCCGCCAGCGCGGCGAAGATCGCGAGGGCGCGGCGTCGCACCCGGTCGGGGAGGCGAGCCTCTTCCACCAGTGCGTTGATGTGCGCCGCGGTGCGCACCACGCTCGAGGAGTGCAGGTGGACGCGAGCCTTGCTGCCTGCGATGCCACCCCGCAGGACGGGCTCGGCCGTCAGCTCCCAGCCGGGCACGGGGAGGCGTCGCACGATCGCACGGACCTCGTCGAGGTCGGCCCCGGCGTCGATGAGAGATCCGAGCGCCATGTCGCCCGCAATGCCGGAGAAGCAGTGGAACCAGGCGACGTTCACCGTGCGGTCGCCTCAGGTGTGACGCGCCCTGGCGTTGAGAGCGGTTCCTGCACGTGCAGCGGTCCCAGAAGGCGCAGCAGGGCCTGCGCGGCCCCGAAGCCGTTGTCGATGCCGACGACGGTGATGCCAGACGCACATGATGCGAGCATCGCCAGCAGGGCGGTGACGCCGGCGAGAGACGAGCCGTAGCCGACGCTTGTGGGAACGGCGACCACGGGTGCCGCGGTCAGGCCGCCGACGACGCTCGCGAGCGCGCCTTCCATGCCTGCGACCACGACGACCGCGCGGGCGCGCAGGAGCGGTGGGATCGCGTCCGTGAGGCGGTGCAGGCCGGCGACGCCGACGTCGGCGAAGCGCAGCGTTGGAACCCCGTGCGCAGCGAGCACCGTGGCGCACTCGTCGGCGACGGGCAGGTCGGCGGTGCCTGCGGTGAGGAGCACGACCGGTGCCGCGTCGGCATCGGCGAGATCAGCCCGGGTGGGGCGCGGCCGCCACACGACGGTGGTCGCCGCGTCGTGTCCGTCGTGTCCGTCGCGTTCGTGCGCGACGCCTCCCGGGTGCGCGTCGAGCACCGCACGGGTCTGATCAGTAGTGGCGCGCGACAACAGCACGGGGCTGGTGTCGGTGCGCAGGAGCTCGCGCACGATCGCGACGCACTGCGCCGCCGACTTGCCCGGTCCGTAGATCACCTCGCCCAACCCCTGGCGCAGCAACCGATGGTGATCGACGCGAGCGAAGTCGAGGTCGGCGAAGGGCAGCTCGCGCAACGCGGTCACGGCATCGTCGGCTGAGGTCGTGCCGTCGCGCACCGCATCGAGCAGCTTCCGGAGGGCACCTTCATCCACGTCACTATCCTTGCGGCTCGTGACCGACGCCGCCTCATCCCCCGCGCACGCGACTGCTCCGGCGCGGGTCGGGTTCCTCGGTCCGCACGGCACCTTCGGAGAGCAGGCGCTGCGCACCCGACCCGAGCTCGATGCCGCCACGCTCGTGCCGTATGACTCCATGCCCGATGTGCTGCGCGCCACCGCCGAAGGCCACGTCGACGTCGGGTTCGTCGCGATCGAGAACGCGCTCGAGGGGTCGGTCAACGTCACGGTCGACACGCTCGTGTTCGAGGTCGAGCTCTTCATCCAGCGCGAGGTCGTCATCAGCATCGACATGCTGCTGCTCGGGCTGCCCGGCACGCAGCTCGACCAGGTGCGCGAGGTCGTGTCCATGCCGGTCGCGACCGCGCAGTGCCGCCGTTACCTGCACGAGTCTCTGCCGAGCGCGCACGAGCGGGCGGTCGACTCGACAGCCGAGGCGGCTCGTCTGGTCTCAGCAGGTGGAGACTCGTCGGTCGTGGCGATCGCGAACCACCTTGCGGCAGACGCATACGGGCTCGAGATCCTCGCGGCTGGCATCGCCGATCACCCCGACAACGCCACGCGCTTCGTGGCGGTTGCCGCGGGCAGGATCCCGGCACCGACCGGGCACGACAAGACGACCGTCGTGGTCTACCAGCACGCCGACCGTCCGGGCTCGCTGCTCGGCATCCTGCAGGAGTTCGCGGCCCGTTCGATCAACCTGACGCGCCTAGAGTCTCGCCCCACGAAGTCGGGTCTCGGCAACTACTGCTTTCTCATCGACTTCGAGGGGCACATCGCGGACGAGGTCGTCGCAGACTGTCTTCGCTCGATCCGCGCCGAGCAGGACGACGTGAAGTTCCTCGGGTCGTACCCGGCTGCGGGGGCACACGGGGCTGCGGTGCGCGCCGACGTGCGTGAGGCCTACCGGGTGGCTGACGGGTGGTTGGCCGCCCTGCGGGCGCAGATCAGCTGACGTCCGCTGGCCCGGCGTGGTCGTGCGATCAGGAGGGAATCCAGTTCCCGTGGAAGCCGTGGGGAATCCGGACCGGTAGGTGCACCGTTGCGATGTCGTCGAGGGTGGCGGCGTCGAAGAGGCGAAGTGCGGACCGGTCGGTCACCGCATCGTGTGAGAAGCCCATGAGGACGCCGTCGTCTTCCGCGGCGTCCTCGCCGTTGGCGACGAAGACGACCTCACCCATCGACGTGCCCGCGGGGAGCTCCCGCTCGGTGGTCTTGCCGGTCTCGAGGTCGTGGCGGAACACCGCGGCCTGGGCGGTGTCGACGTCGTCCGACGCGATCGCGAAGCCGACCGTGTAGCCGAATCGGTGTCGCTGCCCGGTCAGGCGCTCGTCGATGCGCGGGAACTCCTGGCTGCGTTCGTGGATCACCTCGGTGTGCACCCGCCCGGCCGACGGGTCGATGCGCCACCGCTCCAGTACCGACGCACCTTCGTTCGGGCCGTGTCGGTCCGCTGCGAACATGCGCGGGTGGCGGACCACGTCGACGACCACGTCGTTGCCGTCGTCGTAGGCGTTGAGGGCGTGGAACACGTAGCACGGGTCGACCTCGCACCACGTCACCTTCGAGCTGTCGCCGGTTCGGGGAAGGACCCCGACCCGGGCCGGGTAGTCCGCGTTCCAGGCGTAGGGGAACCCGGTCGGGCCGTCTGCGTACCCGACCACGACGTCCATGTCGAAGGTCACCGGTAGGTCGTAGACGACGACGTGCCGAGCGGTGAGCGAGAAGTCGTGGACCATCGGGCTGCCGGTCACGTCGATGTCGATCTGGCGGCGGATGTGCGCGCGGGGGTCGAGCACGGTGTAGCGAAGGCGGTTGCCCCAGCCCCAGTAGTACGAGACGGTGTGGAGTTCGCCCGTCACCGGGTCGCGGTGGGGGTGGGCGGAGAAGCCGCCGTCGAGCGTGCCGTCGAAGTCGCAGCTCCCGACGGTGTCGAGGGTGTCGGTGAGCTCGTAGGGGAGCGCGCCTGCTTCGACGAGCGCGAACGTGCGTCCGGCGTGTCCGATGATGTTGGTGTTCGGCGCGAAATCCATGCCGGCGTGCACCGGACCGACGCGCACCTCTTCACCGAGGGCTTCGGCGACGCCTGAGGAGCGCACCCAACGGTTGCGGTACCACTCGGCCCGCCCGTCCCGGAGGCGCAGGCCGTGCACCATGCCGTCGCCGAGGAACCAGTGATAGCTGCCGGGAGCGGGTGGTTGCACCGGGTTCGGGCCGTTGCGGAGGTAGCGCCCGTCGAGGTGGGGTGGGAGCGTGCCGGTGACGGGCAGGTCCGTGAGGGTGACCTCGTCGGTGACCGGCGCGAAGTTGTGGTCGAGATACGTGGGGTTGGTGATCGGAGGCGCCTTTCGCACGTGCGAGCCCTCCCACTGATAGCAGCGACGGAGCTGTCGCGCGGCGCGCGGCGCCGCTGGCGGCCGGTGTTACCGTCCGGGGCGCATCGTCGGGGGAAGCGGAGGTTGGGGTATGGCAGGACGGCGAGGAGCGCTTCGGGTCGGACTGGTTGGCGTCGTCGCGGCCGTGTCGCTGTTGGTGCCGCTTGCGGCGAGTGCGAGTGCGAGCGCCGTGTCGAGCCAGGTCGGTCCGACGGCGTCGACGTTGCCGCCGCCCCCTCCGCCGCCCCCCGGCGTACCCGTCCCCGGGTCGACCGTGCCCCCGGCCCCGGGGGCGTCCCTTCCCGAGTCTTCCGCGCCGACGTCGACACCACCCGTCGAGTTGGGCACCGGCTCGACCGGGGGGTCGCAACCGTTGCCTGGGGGGAGCTCCACGACGGTCGCGGGCCCTGCCGGTCCGCCGACCACGCAGCCCGGGACCCCTCGTCTCGTGAAGACCGGGCCGGTGGACGACAACGGCGGCGCGCTCGTGTGGATGCTCGTCGGAGTCGGCGCGGTCGTGGTGCTTGCAGCGGTTGCGGCTCTCGTGCTGACCCGGCGGCGCACGGTGCCGAAACGCTGAGCGCGATGCGTTGCCATGGATGACTCGCTCGCGTCGGTGCCGTCCCCTTCCGCGGGGACGGCTGCCTGGTATCAGCGCCAGGCGGCACTTCCGGGTGGCCGCTGGCGCGTGCGGTGCCTGTTCAGCGACGACCATGCCGACGGCGAGGTGGTCCACGGCGACGAGGAGCTGCCTGGGCGTTTCGAGCTCTGGCACGCCGACCTCGACGCGGACGGTCGGCCTTGTCTGCTGATCGCGCCTGCGGCGGCGCCGGACAGCCCCCAGATGTGGTTCGTGGGGCTGCCGGAGCTCAAGGCGGAACGCCCGGCGATGACCCTTGTCGGATACGCCCACGATGCGATGCATCCCGGGGTGGTGATCTCCGACGCGGTGTTCTTCCACCTGCCCACCCGCAACGACGATCAGGTCGGCGCGATCCGTTGGTGGCGCGACGACGCGGTGGTCGACCAGGTGTTCGTCGGTGAGGCGTGGCGCCGCCGGCACGTCGCAACGGCGCTCATCTACGCGGCGTCTGCGTACCACCAGCTTCACGGCTGGCCGGGTCGGCTGCACAGCGACGGCCGGCGCACCTCACTGGGTGAGCAGTGGGTCGCAGGGCTGCGTCACCCGGGGCGCATCGCCGCTCTTGAACGGCTGATGCCGCCGATGGATCCTTCAGACCCTCGATGACCTGGTGCTGCTAGCTTTCTGCTTTCTTATTTCGCGAGCGGGAGCGGCAACGTGACGAGCAAGTTCGGTCGAACGGCGCGGTGGGGGTCAGTGGCGGGCATCGCGACCATGGCGGGTGCCGCAGTTGCACCGTGGGCGGGCTTCGCGACACCAGCGGGTGCCGCGCCGACGCTTGGCGACAATGCCCACACGTTGCGCCTTGGCGCAGCCGAGCCGGGCGACGGTGTGTACGAGTCGTGCAGCCCGTACTTCGGTTTCGGGAAGGCCGACGGTGCGCTCGACGTCGTGGCGTTCGATGTGAGCGACGTGAACGGCGCGGATGCGTTCCCGCACGCGGTGGCGGGCGACACCCGGGTTGTCTTCGTCGTGCACGGCGAGAACGGCGGCACGCTCGAGTGCATGCCCGACGCCATCACCGAGGCGCAGTGGGACCAAGCTGTCAACGACTTCTCGATCTACGTCGACACGTCCGATCCCCGCTGGTCGTACCCGGGCCCGGGCCACTACGCCTACCCGACGGTCATCTACGGCCCGTACTACGAGAGCATCCACGACGCACCGTTCGGCAAGGTGACAAGCGTCGGGTTCAAGGTGGTCGACATCCCGACCGGGCACACGCTCGAGTCGCCGGTGGGCGAGAAGCCGCTCGTGCAGCACTACCCGATCGGTGACGAGTACTACTCGTCGACCGTCGACGATCGTGTGCTCGACTTCATCGAGGGTGAGGCGGGCGCAGGGGCAGTCGACGCCTTCCAGAGCACGCTCGCGCTGTGCTCCGAGGACTTCCCCGACTTCGATGCGTCCGATGAACTTGTCGCGGCGATGAACGCGATCGCCGACTACCGCGGCTGGGAGCCCTACGACGCGGAAGGGGTCGATTGCGGCGCGGTGCTGAACGAGAACAGCGAGGTGTCGTTCCTCCTGGCGCTCGAGGCGACGCGCTCCTACCGCGAGGCGATCACCCTCTCGCTCCCTGAGGAGCCGACGACGACCACCACCACCACCACGCTGGCGCCACCGCCGGCGGCCGCGGCGGTCGCCGTGCCTGCCACGCCTCGCTACACGGGCTGAGTGGGTCTCGCCGCGCCGGCTGGGCGGATGAGCCGGAGACCAGCGTTGCGAGAGCACCTTCATAGGCGTATGGTCAGGCGTATGCCCCGGGTGCAGGTGTACTTGCCGGATGACCTCTACGACGAGCTCAAGCGGCGCGGTCTGCCGGCATCGGAGCTCTTGCAGGTCGCGCTGCGCGCTGAGCTCGAGCGGTGTGAGGCACTTGAGGCGACCGACCTCTACCTCGCGCAGCTCGCGGCCGAGGTGGGGGAGCCAACTCAACGGCAGCGGTCGCACGCCGATGCCGTCGCTCGGGGTGTGCGGGAGCGCCAGCTCGATCGAGTCGGCTGAGCTGTGCTCGTCCTCGACAGCGGTGCCGTGTCGCGCCTTGCCTCGCGAAGCAAGGGCGCGCTCTCGCTCATCAGCGCGTTTCGAGCCGCCGACCTCTGGCCGCCCGTCGTCCCCACGGTCGTGCTCGTCGAGTCGCTCCATGGCGACGCGGGACGAGACGCCAACACCAACCGGTTCCTGAAGACCTGCCTCATCGAGCCCGTCGTGTCAGTTGAGTTGGCCCGCCGGGCGGCGGAGCTTCGGCGGCGCGCCCGCGCTGGCTCTGCGGTGGACGCACTCGTCGTCGCGCTGGCCGAACCACGCGGGGCGGTCCTCACGGGGGATCCGGTCGACCTGCTGGCGCTCGCCGCCCACGCCCGGAACGTCTCCGTGCACACCGTATGAACTGCGGTCGTGAAGGTGCGCCCTGCGTGAGAACAGTCTGCTGAGCGGGAGCGAGCGTCGGTGCAGCCCAGAACGGGCTAGGATCTCACGCCTGACCTGGGCAGATGCGACCTGGAGCGGTGGCAGAGCGGACGAATGCACCGGTCTTGAAAACCGGAGACCCGCAAGGGTTCGAGGGTTCGAATCCCTCCCGCTCCGCCAATAGCTGCTCCGGCCTGGCGCTTGGACTCAACCCAGGTCGAGGAAGTCGCGATGACGCGTTGGACTCGCCCATATTGAGGGTGGCATCTGTTCGCTTCGCGACCGAGCTCGACGGTCGCCCGAGGATGTAGCCGCGTCGCTGACGTCGCCCAGGTGGTTGAGGTTGTGACCTTCATCGACGCCCAGGGGGACACTGCTCTGGTGGGCTGCGGTGGGGATCGACACGCACACACCTGCGGACTATAAGTACTGAAATCTGTACAAAAATACGGTAGCGTGTCGGGCATGCCTGATGTTGTGCGTCCGACGAGCGAGGTGCGAGCCGAGTTGAGTCAGATCACGCGTCGCTTTGACGCTGGCGATGACGAGCCGATTTTCTTTGGCTCTCATCGTCGTCCCCAGGCCGTGCTCGTGTCATTCGCGACGTGGGAGCGGCTGCACGCGAACGCGGAGGACGAGCCTGCCGGCTCGAGACGAAGCTCGACGGTCGCCAACCGATACGCATCGAACCGGCCGTATGCCTTGCCTCCTTCAGACCTGTCGAGCCTTCGAGGGAAGCGAAGTGGTGTGGTCCGCCTCCCCAAGCATCTCGATTGGGGTCCAGGGCGGGCATACCAGGTGGACGATGCCCGTCAACGACGAGCGCTCTATGAAGTCGTGCTCCAGGAGGCCGGAAGTGCTATCGAGCTCGAGAAGTACGTGAACGGGCAACTCCTCAGCCATGACTGGAAGCAACTGCGACTGCCGCCCCGAGTTCGTGCACTCTGGGAGCAGCAGCTTCCCGCGCTGGCCGTGACGGCCTGACCGATGGACGAACTCCAGGAGCGCGTCGCCACCATTGCACTCCGCAACCGTGCGCCTTACGGGTTCGTATTGGCTGGTGGGCAGTCGCTCCAGGCCCATGGCTTCATCCAACGACCCAGCACCGACCTCGACTTGTTCACCGACAAGTTGGACCCCACAGCATTTGCTGCCGTGCTGGCCGAGGTGGTGGCAGGGCTGTCGAATGCCGGTTACGTCGTAGAAGTCGTCCGGTCGGCGCAAACGTTCGCTCGGCTCGATGTGAGCGATCCGCGACCCAAGCTGCAGACCACCGTCGATCTGGCCGTCGATGCCCGCGAGTTCTTGCCCGCGATGTTGTCGGTCGGACCGGTGCTCGATATCCGCGATGCTGTAGCCAACAAGGTTGTCGCCGTGTTCGGTCGTGGTTACGCCCGCGACTATCTCGACCTCGCCGCGATCATGCGGTCGGCGAAGTACCCGCGCGAGGAGCTCCTTCGCATGGCGGCAACTGTCGACCCCGGCTTCGATCGAACCATGTTCCGTGGGGCACTCGAAGCTGTCGATCGCTTCGACGACTAGGAGTTCCTGGTCTACGGGATCGATCTCACCGAAGTCGTCGAGGTTCGTCGCGCGATGCATGACTGGGCACGAGAGCTCGGATGACGACGGGCATCCAGGCCGCTGAGCGCCGGACTGCGCCCGTTGCCCCTTTTCGGTTGCTCATCGCCACGCTTCTGACGCTCTGAACTGCATGAGCAAGCTCGAACTCGGAATCCCTCCCGCTCCGCCGATCGGATCTGGCGCGATGGCTGCCGGGTCTCGCGCTGCACTGAGCAGCGCTTCGGCCTTGCCCGCCGTCTGGCTGCCGGTGCTCGCCCACCTCGACACCGCCGCCCTAGGAAGTCTGCGAACCCATCGCGGAGACGCCGCGCCAGACCGACCCAGATCACAGATTCCACTAGTCACGAATCGGAAATGTTGTTACGGTTCTAAAATCCAGATCAGCTCCTCGGGAGGGCGGGCGATGACCGTACGGCTCCACAGATCCTTTAGCAGTTTTGCGTTGGCCTTTGCCCTTGTGGCGGCGGTGATCAGCGTCGTAGCAGTGGCGGGTGCTCCACCCGGCCAGAGCGCCGACAGCGCCACCGTCACCTATACGGCAACGCAGACGCTGCCGGTGCCCCCGGCATCGAGCTTCGCCGGCAGTGGCGGCGGTGACGGCTGGGGCATCGCGCTCAGCAGTGACCGGGTGTTCAACGTGTTCCACCACCAGACGACGATGAACGTCGCGTGCCACCTGCAGTCCGACGCCTCGGCTTGTTGGCCGTCGCCCGAGCGGGTCGAAGACGCGTCCAACAACGATTTTGCGACCACGGCACACCCGGGCCTCTGGCTCGACCAGGCCACCCAGAAGCTGTACGTGTTCGGCACGCGCACGAGCGACATCACCAGCGGTGTGGTGTGCATCGACACGGTGCTCGCCAACACGAGCACGAACCCGTTCTGCGGGTTCACCGCGCTGACCGCCGTCGGTGAGGGCGCACTTGGGTCGCACAGCTCCGTGGGTGCACCGGTCCTCGTGGGCAACAAGTGGTACGCCTTCAACTACGTCAACAGCGCGGCTGTGACCGGCACCAAGAACAAGCTGATGTGCTTCGACACGGCCACCAAGGCCGCGTGTGCCGGGCAGCCCTACGTCGTCGACGTGGGCGCCGGCGTCAACGGCGACAGCTACTACCCGACCCCGGGGGTCACCACGATGGGTAGCAACGTCGTGCTCGCCTCGACGTTCGGTGGCCAGCAGCGGCTGTCGTGCTTCGACACGCAGACCAACGCCAACTGCGCCGGCACCTGGCCGACGAACATCACGGGCTACGCGTCCGCGTACGGCGCACCGTTTCCGATGCTGACCGCGGCAGGTGTGGTCGTCGGTGTGTGTCTGCCGACCGGAACCGACCCGTGCTTCAACACCACCGGCGCATCGGTCGCGACGCCCGGTGGCATGGCGGCAGCGGTCACGGGCACCTCCGGGTGGAGCGGCCAGGCGGTCGTGCTCGGCTCCCGGGTGTACATCCCCGACGGGAACGCCAACGCGGTCTCGTGCTTCGACTACGGCACCAACGCCTCGTGCGCCAACTACCCGAAGTCGATGGCAAACCTGAACTTGCTCTACAGCGTGAACGTCGATCCGCAACGTCCGAGCTGCCTCTGGGTCAACGCCGACGGTGGGTCCGCCCAGATCCAGAACTTCGACGCCTACACGGGCGGTGCATGTGGGCAGGGCGGCATCCGGGTGCTTGCGAATCAGTTCGTGGCCCCAGCGGTGCAGTGCCAGCCGGCGACCTACACCTCGCTCGAGATCCTCGACCCGGCGCGCAACACCTACACCAACGGCATGATCGCCTTCCAGGATCTGAACGCGAACCCGATCCCGGGCATCCCCGACAAGCCGATCGACGCGACGGGCAAGGTCGACCTCCAGGGGCTCAACCTCACCACAGCCCTCGGTCTCCCGCAGTTCCTCATCACGCTTGACGGTGCAGGGGCGACCGGTGCGGTCACGGTGAAACTCACCTGGACCGGCATCGACGACGCTGCCTGCGTCGGTAACGGGGTGACCAAGACAACCGCTCCCACCACACCGGTGGTCAACCAGCCGGTTTCGCAGCCTGCGGCGCCGGTGCCCGCGTTGCCTCGCTACACGGGCTGAGCTCGTGAGCGGCGGTGTACGCCGCTAGACCGTCGAAAGGGGTGCCTGTTCGCCGAAATGGACAGGCACCCCTTTCGCGTTCGGGCTCATGGAGCAGGGAACACCTCGCCCACGAGGTCCTCTGAGCGGGTCCACAACGCTCGCGCGGTGTCTGGGTCGAGCGCGTAGGAGCGCACGCCGTTCGGTGCGTCGGACCCGTCGTTGATCGGCGCGACGCCGCAGTCTTCGCAGTAGCGCCCGCCGACCGCTTCGCCGTCAGCGACGACTGCCGCCCACACTTCGGTCGCCGCTCCCTGCGGGACGGTCTTCCACTTGGTCTCATGCCCGGAACGCGCGGCGACGAGCTGCGCCATGGTCTCCTCGGTGAGGTGTCGACCCAACTCGGTGATGATGCCGCCGGGGTGCACCGCCGCGGCACGCGTGCCGCGGTCGCGCAGGCGTCGGTCGAGTTCTACCGCGAACAGCACGTTTGCGGTCTTCGCACGGCCGTAGGCGACCCAGGCGTCGTAGGGGGTTGTGGCGAATCCGGGGTCGGCGAGGTCGACGTCGCTGAACCGGTGTCCCGACGACGTGAGCATCACGACGCGGCCGCCGTCGCGTAGCGCGGGAAGGAGGCGGTTGACGACGACGAAATGGCCGAGGTGGTTCGTGCCGAACTGCAGCTCGAACCCGTCGGCGGTCTGGCCGAACGGGCAGGCCATGATGCCGGCGTTGCCGATGATCGCGTCGAGCGTCGGCGCGGCGGCCAGGACCTCATCGGTGAACCTGCGAGCCGACGCGAGTGAGGCGAGGTCGAGCTCGTAGAGCGTGACCCGGTCGAGGTCGACGCCGGCAGCCTCGAGGTTGGCGTGTGCCTTGTCTCGATCGCGGACTCCGCCGATGACCGACGCGCCGTGTGCGCACAGCGCCCGGGTCGCTTCGACACCCAGGCCGGCGGAGTTTCCCGTGATGAGGACGGTTTGTCCGGTGAGGTCGACACCTGCGAGGACGTCGTCGGTGGTCGAGGTTGCGTCGAAGGTAGGCATCGAGTGCCATCCTGACGCAGACGGCGTCCTGATGTGGCGCGGTGCCAGCGTCGTACCACGGGCATTCCACGCAGCAGCGACGGGCGTGCCCGCTGCGTGCACCCGGCCGTGGCGCGGCGCGCGGCGAGCGGACGGGTCGCTACGAGACGCCAGCGATCAGCTTCACCACCGCGATCACCTGGTCCTGGCTGACCGCGCCCGGCGGATTGTTGAACATGATCTGCAGTTGACCTTCGGGGTAGATGAGGTACGCCCCGGTGCTCTCGTGGCCCGCGAGGGTCAGCTTGCGAAGGAACCCGGACGTCGTACCCGGGATGGTCAGGTCGGTGATGGTTCCGGTGCTGCGCAGGAAGCTGAGTTGTGCAGGCTTCATCGGGTCTTGTGTGGGGGTGTGGTAGCTCACCTGAACGCCGAAACCGACCGTCGCGCTCTCCCACAGGCAGCCTTGGTCGGCGGCCCGGATGTTCTTGGCGATCGGGGTCCCGAGGGCGCTGCCGATGGCGTCGCTCGATGGGCTGTCACAGCCGTGCGCGCCTGGCCAGCCACCCCCGGCCGCCGCGTCGGAGTCGCTTGTGTCTGAGGCCGGAGCCGTTACGTGGGAGGACGCGCTGGTCGTGCTCGATGAGCTCGAACTGGAGCCACCCGAACTGCACGACGTGAACGTCAACGCCCCCAACGCCAACGCACCGCCAAAGAGAACCGCTCGTGAAGGTCGCATAGGTGGAGCATCCGCGGATGCAATGCCGGGTGCAAGGGATTCGTGTGAAAGCACAACGATCCCACCGACGAATGGCCGAACAATGGCGTCACACCGTCAGCAGCCTTGCAGGATGCGCACGAGTGCCGCCTTCTCGCCCGCGGTTACCGGAAGTGCGTAGGCCCCGTGAATGGCCACCGTGCGTTCCGCGTAGGTGCAGTGGAACGCCGTGTTCGGGGGGAGCCATTCGTCCGCAAGGTCATCGCCCTTTTGCTCGTTCAGCGACCCAGACACGGCGATCAACACCGTCGGGTCGTTGGCGTAGTTGACGCGCTGCTCTTGTGACCATTGCCAGGCACCGAGTTGCCACGCAGCGTGGAGCGGGACGAGGTGATCGATCTGGATCTTGCTGGCGTGCGCCTTCTCGAACGGCATGCTGGTGCCGCTGTAGGGGTCTTGCAGGGTGCCGGAGACGACCACGCAGTTGTGCGTTCCGGGCCTGAAGGTGATGTTCGTCAGGGCGTGCTGAAGGATGTCGTCGCGGGTCCCGCAGCCGTTGTGGCCGTAGAGGTCGTCGTTGTCGTCGGTCCACGCGGGCCCGAAGTCGCCGGTGCGGTCATAGGGGTGGGAGGTGTCTTTGGTGCCGACCGGCAGCGAGTTGAGGGTCGCCAATGCAGCGCTGCCCGCACCGGGCGCGCTCGGAGGCGGCTCGACACGCGGGGCCGGAACGCCGGTGGTGGGAGGCGCCGGGGGCAGCGTGGTCGTGGGCGGTGGCGTCCCCGGAGGCGAGGTGCTCGTCGGTGCGCGCACAAGGGTGGACGCGGGGGTGGTCGAGGTCTGTTGGGCAGCGATCGAAGGGGAGTCGACGGGCGCTGCCTGATCGGTGCCGGTCGACGATGGCTCGGCGCCGTTGGCGAGCGAGACCACGACGGCCACGAGCAGCGCGACGACGGCAAGCTGCACGACCGCCGGCCAACTCCTGAAGCGCCTCCAGGCCCGATGCCAGCCGGGTGGACGTGTGGCATTTCTGGCCATGACGGCCTTCCCTCCCCGAGAACTGCGACCTGCCGGACCTTACCGACCCGCGCTGTGTCCCAGCCGGGCAGACTGAGGTCGTGACCGATGCATCGCCCGGATTCCCGCCTGCTCGCAACGTCCTGGGCGGTGAGCTCGAACCATGCGGTGTCGACCCACTCACCGGCTTCTACCGTGACGGCTGTTGCAATTCGGGGCCCGAAGACGTCGGCAGCCACACCATCTGCGCGGTGGTGACCGCAGAGTTCCTCGCCCACCAGCGCAGCGTGGGCAACGACCTGTCCACCCCCGCACCGCAGTACCGGTTTCCGGGGCTGCAGCCAGGCGACCGCTGGTGCGTCACCGCCGTCAACTGGCTGCGTGCCCACCTCGACGGCGCTGCGGCGCCGGTGGTGCTCGCATCGACGCACGAGCGCGTGCTCGAGCTCGTGCCCCTAGACGTGCTGCGGCTCTACGAGGTCGACGTGCCCGCCGACCCAGGTGAGCTGGATGTCTAGGCGCGCGGCCTGACGCGAGCGACAGAACGGTCGGCGGCGTCAGCCGGCGTGCGCGGCGCCGCGGTGGCGGAGCTTGTGCACCTGTTCGACGACCACCACGATCACGGCCCCGACGATGATGCCGAGCACCGCGGCGCCGAAGGTTGCGGTGAGCCACCCTGCAACCCCACCGACCGGGCCGAGCGCGTGCGCCACAGACTCCTGCAGGTGGTGGACCGTCGTGTACGGCCAGTGCCAGCCGAGGTCGTCGAGGCCGGTGAGCAGGATGTGGCCGCCGACCCACAGCATCGCCACCATGCCGACCCAAGAGAGCGTGCTCAGCACCTTGGGCATCGCGGTCACCATCGCCTCGCCGAGCTTCGCGCTGCCAGCCCGGCCGCCCTGCGCGATGCGCAGACCCACGTCGTCCATCTTCACGATCACGGCTACGACGCCGTAGACGAGGATCGTCAACACGATGGCGACCAGTACGAGGGCACCGATACGCGAGGGCAACGCCGTGTGGGCCACCTCGTCGAGGGCGATCATCATGATCTCTGTCGAGAGGATCAGGTCGGTGCGCACCGCGCCGGCCACCATCTGCTTCTCGCGTTCCGGCCCTTCGAGCAGGACCGGCTCGGCGTCTGCCGCTTCGTGGTGGGCGAGCTTCTCCCAGAGCTTCTCGGCGCCCTCGAAGCAGAGGAAGGAACCGCCGGCCATCAGGATCGGCGTCAGGGCCCAGTCGGCGAACTGGCTGAGGAGGAGCGCCACCGGGAGGATGATCAGCAGCTTGTTGCGCAGCGAACCGATCGCGATCTGTTTGATGACCGGCAGTTCTCGGGACGGGTCGAACCCGTCGAGGTAGCGCGGGGTGACCGCCGTGTCGTCGACGACGACGCCCGCGGCCTTGGCCCCGGCACGCCCGGCGGCGGCGCCGACGTCGTCGATCGATGCAGCGGCGACCTTCGCGATCGCGGCGATGTCGTCGAGCAGGGCGGCTAGCCCACCTGCCACAGCTACGTCTCCCGTGTCGTCTGCTTGGTGCACCACCGGGGGGCGGTCGTACTACTCCAGCACATCGAAGCGGCGGGCCGGCCATCGTCGCTCGGCGCAGCAGCCGACGTGCTCGACGGCGTCTCAGCTGATGGTCGGCGCGTGGCCTTCGACGGAGCGGATCCGCTCTCGCAGGCGTTCCGCGAGCGCGGTGCGCAGCGGTCGGTAAGAGGACGCGTGTGCCAGGTTGGTTCGCTGGTGCGGGTCGATGTCGTTGTCGTAGAGGTGCGTGACCCGATAGCTCGCGGCACCTGGGCGGAGGTGCCCGGCGAGCGGGTTGCGCGTGGGCGCGCGCACGCCGAGGGTGTAGCGCTCGGTGCGCAGTGCCCGCCCGATCTGCGATTCGCTGATCTGCACGAGCAGCTCCTGTCGGGCTGCGGGGGGCTGGAGGAGCGAGGCTTGTAGGGGTGCACCGGGGAGGTCGCTGAACGATGAACCCGGCGCACCGGCCGCGGTGAGCAGGGTCGGCACGAGGTCGAGGTGGCTGACGATGCCGTCGTGCCGGCTACCACTGGCGAAGCCAGGCCCGGCGATCACGAGGGGGACGCGGATCGAGGCATCGTGCGGGCTGCGCTTGTACTCCAGGTTGCGGGTCCGAAAGTGCGAGCCGTGGTCGCTCGTGAAGATCACGACGGTGTTGTCGAGCACGCCTCGGCCCGCGAGCGCGTCGAGCACGCGGCCCAGGTTCGCGTCGATGCTGGCGCAGGCCGCCAGGTACTGGGCGTAGTTCCAGCGCCAATCGCCACGCCATCGGGAGAGGTCACCGGGCACGTCGAAGGCACGGAACCGCTTCGCCCACCCGCGAGGACCGATGGTGCGCATCCTGTCGTTCTGATGATGGGGTTCGAGAAACGACAGCCACAGCAGGAACGGCCGTTCGTCGCGGAAGCGTCCGAGCCTGTCGATCGCGACGTCGGTGACGGCGTCGACTCGATAGCCGGAGAGCTCGATGCGCTCGCCGTCCTCATCGAAGAGGTGACCGCCGTAGGCGCCTGAGGTGAGCTCGAGCGCGTCGGCGGCCGCCCAGACGTCGCGGTAGCCGCCACGTCGGGCAGGTGGAACCGGACCGCGCTCGTGGCGCTGCGCTTGGCGTGGCGCGGGCAGGCCGGGCCCCCGATCGGACGCAAGGTGCCACTTCCCGACGTACCCGGTCTGGTAGCCGAGGTCCGCGAGCAGGGTTGCCGCCGTCGGCACGTCGTCGGGGAGGGCAAGCCCGTTGCGCCAGCATCCGATCTGTGTGGGATAGCGACCGGTCTGCATCGCGGCGCGCGCGGGCCCGCACACGGGCTGCACGGTGAACGCTCGGTCGTACGCGGTTCCGCGCGCGGCGAGCGCGTCGAGCACCGGGGTGACCGGGAGGCGCTGCCCGAACACCCCGCACGAGTCGGGGCGCTGCTGGTCGCTCATCACCACGACCACGTTCGGTGGTGCCATCGTCGGAGGTTACGGCCGTTGCCGGCGGGGCGCCGCAAGGCCCAAGCCCTCATCCGTGCGCTGGATGTTGGTGCGGAGGCGCTCGAACGTGCGGGAGGCGACGTACCGTCGGGCGAGGTTCGTTGCGTTCCAGGGAGCTACATTGCGTGTCGGTCTTGTGTGGGGAGGGGAGGCATCGTGCGTCGACGGGCACTTGTGACGGTGGGGTTCGGGGCGGCAATGGGTGTCGCTGCGCTCGCGGCGGTCGCGCCGATTGCGCTCGGTGCGCCACCGACGACGCCGGTGCGTGTCGCGGACGCCTTCAGCTTCGGCGCCGGTGCGCAGGTCGACCACACGGTCTGCCTCGATGGGGTCTCCCTGGTGAGCCTCAGTGCGGGCACGACGAGCGCACCGTTCGACGTCGAGGTGGGCGACCACCACGTGCAGCTGTTCGACGGCACCGGTGCAGATTGCGCCACGGCGCAGTACCCAGAGGTCGACACGACGGTCACCGTTCCCGACGTTGATCAGGCCACGTTGTTCCTGTACTGGACACGTGACGAACAGTCGGCGACGGTGCTCGCGGACGACCTGTCGTGCCCACAGAACGGCAACGGGCGTCTCGTCGTGCGCTACGGCGCCGCGTTCCCGACGGACCAGAGCGACCCGCCGATCGATGTGGTCGGTACTCCTACGGGGGGGAGCGAGACCACGCTGGTGTCGAACGTGCTGGCGGGCAACCAGGGCGCGGCCGAGCTGGCGCCGGGGACGTACATGGACGTGAGCGAGAACTACCACGACTCCGGCTTTCCCATCCAGGACGACAGCGACCTCACGCTGGCGGCGAACACGGTCACCTTCCGGACCCTGTACGGCGGTGCCGACGGTGGGGTCGGCAGTTGGGACGTGACGGTGCCGCTGCGCTGCCAGCAGCCGACGACCACGACGTTGCCGACGACGACGACCTCGTCGACCACGACGACGTCGACCACGACCACGTCGACCACGTCGACGCCCACGACGACGGTTGCGCCGACGACGACGACCACGTCGACGACTACGACGACGGT
>CAZUMJ010000001.1:85427-94692 GCA_964621605.1 uncultured Iamiaceae bacterium
ACGACGACGGTTGCGCCGACGACGACGACCACGTCGACGACTACGACGACGGTCGCGCCGACGACGACCACGTCGACGACGACCACGACGGTCGCGCCGACCACGACCACGTCGACCACCACCTCGACGACCACGACGACGGTCGCGCCGACGACCACCACCTCGACGACGGTGCCACCTCCGACGTCGACCGCACCGTCCACCAGCACGTCGATTGCACCCACGACAACCGTGCCTCCGACGACCGTGGTCGTGACCGACGCGCGCGCGGCGGTGCCCGTGCCGGCGCTTCCCACCTACACCGGCTGACGCTGACCCCCGCCGGGGGTACGTCCAGCGGAGCCCTGAAGCTCAGTCGCGACGGAGGCGGCTGGTAGGCCCAGACGTCGGAGCCGGAAATGGGCGGCGCGTTGCCGGCGATCTCCTGCCAGACTTGGACCCCACCGGTGGCAGGCGTACCCATGACCGGCCCGAGGGCTCATGACAATCGATGAGTCTGGGGGTGCTCGTCCGTCTACCTCCGAAAGCAACGCGCCGCGCCGTCGGCCTTCCCCGGAGGATCCACCCATGCCACCGATCATCGAGGCCCGTGGCCTCGTGAAGCGCTACAAGGCCACCCATGCGCTGGCCGGACTCGACCTCCATGCCGAGTCGGGGTGCGTCACCGCGTTGCTCGGTCCGAACGGTGCCGGCAAGACCACGTTCGTGAGCGCGGTCGCCACCCTGCTGCGCCCTGACGAGGGGTCGTTGACCGTTGCGGGTGTCGACGCCCTCGCGCACCCGAAGGAGGTGCGCAAGGTCATCGGCCTCGCCGGGCAGTACGCATCGGTCGAGCCGGCCATGACCGGCACCGAGAACCTCGAGCTGGTCGCGCGCCTCTTTGGATTGGGACGCGCCGAGGCACGCGCCGCCGCCGCCGAGGTGCTCGAGCGCCTCGGGCTTGCCGACGCCGGCGATCAGCTCGTGCGCACCTACTCGGGCGGCATGCGGCGCCGACTCGATCTGGGTGCCAGCCTGGTCGGCCGCCCGCGGCTGCTGCTGCTCGACGAGCCCACGACAGGTCTCGATCCGCGCAGCCGGGTCGAGTTGTGGGATGCCATCCGAGGGCTGGTCGCCGCCGGCACCGACGTGCTGCTCACCACCCAGTACCTGGAGGAGGCCGATCAACTGGCGCGTGACGTGGTCATCATCGACCACGGACGGGTGATCGCGGCGGGGACGCCCGACGAGCTCAAGGGTCAGGCCGGGCGTGATGTCATCGAGGTGCGCCCCCGGGTGCCCACTGACGCGGACGCGGTGGTGGCCGTGCTCGCCGGCGTCGGAGACCAGTCGCCCCGGGTCGACAGCGACACCGGCCGTGTTTCGGTTCCCACCTCCGGAGGCGCCGACCAGCTTGCCGTCGTGGTGCGAGAGCTCGACGAGCGTGGCGTGCAGGTGGACGACATCGGTCTGCGACGCCCGACGCTCGACGAGGTCTTCCTCACCTTGACCGGCCAACCCCTCGACGCCGACGCGGCCTGAACGGAGACACCTCATGACCCTCACGGCCGACCAGGACTTTCCCGGTGGTAGTCCGACCCCACCCCCGCAACCGGCGCCCGTCGCCGCGCAGCTGGCGGGCGCGAGCTTCGGGACCGCCACCGTGGGCTCTGCCCGACGCACGATCTTGCAGTTCTTCCGCACGCCACAGGTGCTGTTCATGGGCACGATCCAGGGCGCGATGTTCCTGATCATGTTCCGGTACGTGTTCGGCGGGGCTATCGCATCCGGAGGGGCCCTCTCCTACGTGGACTTCCTCGTCCCCGGCTTCCTCGCCACGACGGTGCTGTGGGCCGGCATGGGCGCGGCGTCGGGTGTCGCCGAGGACTCGTCGACGGGTGTCTACGACCGCCTCCGGTCGTTGCCGATCCCCCGGGCTGCCGTCATGGTGGGGCGTGCCCTCGCTGACACGACGCTCGTGGCCTGGGGCCTGCTGATCACCGGGATCCTCGGCTTCCTCGTCGGCTTCCGTGCGCATGCGCCGATCCCCGACATCGCCTTTGCGTTCGCGCTGATCGTGGTGTCCGGGTTCGCGTTCGCGTGGGTGTTCATCCTCATCGGCCTGGTCGGCGGCAATGCCCAGGCGGCACAGGGCCTGTCGATGCTGGTGATCCCGTTCTCGTTCGTGTCGAGCGCGAACGTGCCGGTGAGCTCGATGCCCGGTTGGTTGCAGCCCTTTGCCGCCAATCAGCCGGTCACCGTGGTCATCAACGCGGTGCGGTGCCTGATGCAGGGTGGGGCCACCCGTGTGGGCATCAACCACTCGACGACCTATTGGGTGATGGCCGCGCTCCTGTGGTGCGCTGGCATCGCGGTGGTGTTCGGTGCGCTGAGCGTGCGGCGGTTCTCCAAGACCCGTTGACAAGTGGCACGCTAACTGTCAATACTGCGGAAGCTCGTGGGGGTCGCGAGCCGTCGCAGCAACCCGGGGGAACTATGTCCGACACCGTCGCGCCGCTCGCCTTCCACCCGCCGGTGGCTCCGGGGGAGCCGGCGCGGGTGTCGGGCGTGCGCAACGCCCGCTACGGCGAGGTGCTCCTCGTGCGAGCGGGGGACGCCGGTCTCGTTGCCGAGGTGTGGAACACGCTCGGGCTCAACGACTGCCCGGGGGGACCCTGGTCGGACCTCGACCCAGAGGTCATCGCGCGTGACGCGGGCGCGCTCGGTGCCAGCCTCAACGGGCCACGCCACTGGCTGATGGACGAGATCGTGAACACCGAACCCGCCGAGCGTCAGTTCGCCCGGTTCGGGAGCCTCGACTTCTTTCTGGCCGCGACCTTGCTGCTCGGCGATCGGCCTCCGGTGCGCCAGCCCTACGAGACGCTCACGGTTGCGCGGCCGACGATCTTCACGTGGGTTGCGGGCCGCACCATCTACGAGCTGTGCGACGCCGACCGGCGGCGCTTCGTGATGCAGTCGTACAGCCTCGAACTTATGCCTGACCTCACCGAGGCGCGCGTCGGTGAGATCGGAGATTCCCTCGCCCTCCCCGAGGGCTGGACGTGGCGAGCGTCCGTGCTCGCAGAGCCCCTGCAGGTCCACTGCCCCAACGGGCTCGCCACCATTGTTCAGGACGACCGTCAGCACACCTATCAACTGGTCGAGGCCTGACGCGAAGTGACGGTCGTGCCACACGAGCGCCGAACCTCCGCCAGAGCGGGCACCTCGTAGCATCTTCGTGTGCCTGCCGCGACCTCGGACCATCCACCGCTCCCGCGCGGACCGCACGATCTGAGCCGCGCGGAGGTCGAGCGCTCCCAGCGTGATCGCCTCCTCGCTGCGATGACCGAGGCCGTCTCGGACCGTGGGTATGTCAAGACGACCGTCGCAGACGTCATCGCCCGCGCTGGTGTCTCTCGGGCCACGTTCTACGCGCAGTTCAGCGACAAGGACGACTGCTTCCGTGCTGCGTTCGCCATGGTGGCGGACCTCGTGGCATTGGTCCTCGAGGACGAGCTCGCGACGATTCGGCGGACCGCCGGCGAGGTCGCGCCGATCGATCAGCTCGATCGCCTCTTTGCCACGTACCTCCGCCTGCTCGGTGATGCACCAGCCCTCGCGAAGACCTTCCTCATCGAGGTGTACGCCGCGGGGCCCGCGGTGATCGAGCAGCGGCGTGTCTCGCTCGAGCGGTTCGTCGACTTGGTCGCAGAGACGCACCGCGGCTGCACCGGCCTCTTGGGGACAGAGCCGTCGCAGCGCCTCGCGGCGCAGGTGTTGGTCGGTGCGGTGGCGTCCATGGTCACGAACCTCATCGGCGTCGGAGACGAGGCGCACCTCGTCGACCTCCACGACCCGCTGATGCAACTCGTCCGTCAGCTCGTTGGCGCTGACGGGTTATCATGACGCCTTCATTGGAGAGGTGCCGGAGTCTGGTCGATCGGGCCTTCCTGCTAAGAAGGTGACGGGGTCAACTCGTCCGTGGGTTCAAATCCCACCCTCTCCGCACGGTGGTGTCGCGAGACACGAAAGAAGCCCGGACCTTCAAGGTCCGGGCTTCTCTGACTAGCGGTGAGCCGCGGGCGCGCGGCGGGTCTCTCTCGTTTGCGGTCTCACAACGTGGGGCAGGACCGGCGGCGTGCTGCCGCCATGACGACGAGACCCGCGACGAGAAGGCCGAGTCCGCCCAGCAACAGCGTCCGCGCGTCAACGCCGGTGCGCGGCAGCGGGGCGGCCGCAAGGCTCGACGTGACGGTCACGTCCGCCGAGAGCACTGACAGCCCGGAGCTCACGCCACGGAGCTCGAAGCGGTGCGTGCCCGGCGCCAGGTCGGCAGGCACGGTGAGGGAGGCGTCGACCCGCCCGGAGGCGTCGGCGGTGACCAGGCCGATCTGTCGTGGTGTCGAGTGAACGAACGCCTGGACCTGCTCGCCCGGCAGGAAGCCCTCACCACACAGACGCACCTGGTCGCCAGCGGTGACTGTTGCGGGGAGGCACCCGAGTGTCGGCGTGGTCGCTTCGGGCAGCGCCTCGTCGGTGTGCACGGTCAGGGTCAGCGTCACCCTGTCGAGCAGCTCCCCGGCCGCATAGAAGCCCCCGAACGCCGGGGCACCGTCAGCCGTGAGCGTCGCGGGGACGTCGGCGAAGGTGATCTCGTCGCCTGCGGCGGTCGCCTGCACGGCGCGGAGGTCGAGCGTTGCCAACGCGACGTCGCCAGTCGTGGTCGTCTCGCCGGTGTCGATCGACTTCGAGGTCACGTCTGCGGTGATGGTCCCGGCCGGGCCGGCGATGTGCACGCTCGGGTTCGCGAGCGTCAGGTCCATGGCGCCACCGTGCGCCGTCAGGTGCAGTGAGCCGGCGAACGGGGCTTGGAGGTCACCGACCGACCGGTATTGGCTCCCGGCGGCGAGTGGGAACGCGAACGCCCCCTCAGGGGTACGCACGGCACCGCCACCCAAGGTGATCGTGCCTGCCGCGCTGGGGCTCTCCACGTAGCCGATGAACGAGCGCTTGATGGGCCACGTGAGCGTGCCGGCGGAGGCCACGACGGGGCCCGCTGTCGAAGGCACCGTCGGTGCCGGAGCGGTCGTGTTCGGAGGAGCCGTCGTGACCGGCGCGGTGGTGGGCGGTGCCACGTGCTCGCTGAAGGAGATCGAGATCCGGGCGGGCAGCTTCTTGAGGTTGGCGGCCGAGGTGGGGCCGTCGGTCGCGGTTTGCTGGAAGTGCGCCCAGAAGGCGGCGGGGAGCGCATCGAGGAGCGACCGGGGGAACTGTTGGGCCCCGGCGAACTTCGGGTTGACGGTGACCGGCTCGGTGTCGGGGGTGACGGTCCAGGTGGTGGTCGTGCCGTTGACGGTCGGGGTGCCGGCATCGAAGGTCGCCAGCTTCACGCCGTCGACAGGGGTGCTCCACGTTGCTGAACCGGGGCCACGGGTGCTCACGTCGCCGCGCACCACGCCCTCTCCGGCCGCATCGATGTCCACCTCGAGGTCGGCGAAGCGGAAGCCGTAGTTGCCCATCGCGCTGTTGCCCGCTTCGAGCGCGCCGGTGTAGCGGAACATGGCGGCACCGGTGTCGGCGTTGTACGTGCCGGTGCCGTCGCCGAAGGTCCAGGCAGTGGCATCGACGGTGGCCGGAGCGACCGCGGCTCGACTCTGGGTGAGCCCCATGCTCGTGGTGACCTGCTCCGACACGGCCCACGTGAGGGCGGTCGAGCCGCCGACTTGGGCCAGCGCGCGTGCGCTGGCGGGAGGCGTGGCGTCGGTGCCGAACGCGCCAGCGGCAGTGATGGCGGCGACGGCGAGCGCGACGCACGCTCGGGTCAGGCGGTGGCGGTCCATGTCGCTCCTTCAGGAGAGGCTACAGAAAGGTGTTAGGTATGCTTACTATCGGATGTGATGGGGCGGCTGCAACCCGTCAGGTTGTGGAACCCGCTCGGTCAGCGAGGAACGCCCCGCCGGGGGAGCACGAGCGTCGTGCCGGTGACCGGATGCGGCACCACGTCCACGGCGTGGGCGTAGACCTCGCCCAACAGCTCCGGGGTGAGGACCGTGTCTGGTGGGCCGTCCGCAACGACGGCCCCCTGCGCGAGCACGACGACCCTGTGGGCGTGCGCCGCCGCTGCCCCGAGGTCGTGCAGCACCACCACTGCCGCCGCGCCGGCACCCACACGGGCGCGTACGACTTCGAGGCACAGCTCCTGGTGATGCAGATCCAACGCCGCGGTGGGCTCGTCGAGCAGGAGCACCTGCGTCTCCTGGGCAAGGACGCGTGCCATCGCGACACGGGCCGCCTCGCCACCCGACAGCGACGACACGGGCCGGTCCGTGAGGTGTGCGACGTCCGTCGCGGCCAGCGCTTCGTCGATCGCACGGTCGTCGTCGCTACTCCGCGCCGTGTGCAGCCAGGGTGCCCGCCCCATCTCGACGACCTGGCGCACCGTGAACGGAAACGTCACGACGTGCTGCTGCGGAAGCACCGCGCGCCGGCGTGCAGCCTCCCCCTCGGTCAGCTCGCTGAGGTCGCGACCGCGCAGCGTCACCGTGCCCGTCGTCGGGCTGAGGTCACCCGCGAGCACCGCGAGCAACGACGACTTGCCCGCGCCGTTCGGACCGACCAGCGCGACGAGCTCGCCGGCACGAGCGGCGACGTCGACGCCTCGCAACACGTCCACCCCGCGGTAGGAGATGCTCACTCCCGTCGCGGCGATGAGCAGATCACCGCGAGCTCCGGGGGTGGGGATGTCGTCGGTGTTAGGTCTCCGACGGACAGCGGCGAGCCTTCTCATGCCCATCCCCCCTGGCTCGCTCGTGTGCGGCGGAGCTGCCACAGGAAGACGGGGCTCCCCAACAGCGAGGTCAACACGCCGAGCGGGATCTCGGACGGCGCGGCAACCGTCCGTGCCAAGAGGTCGGCGAGCACCAGCAAGGTCGCGCCGAGGAGCATCGAGGCGGGGACGAGGGTGCGGTGCCGTGGCCCCAGCAACATCCGTACGAGGTGCGGCACCACGAGGCCGACGAACAAGATGATGCCCGAGACCGCCACCGCGGCTGCGGTCAGCACGGCGGTCACCACGAGCATCTGCACGCGCAGCCGCTCGATGCGCACGCCGAGGTGGCGCGCTGCGCGGTCACCCAGCGCGAGGAGGTCCAGCCGCCGGGCGTACAGCGTGGCGACGAGCATCCCGCCTATGGCGAACGGAAAGACGACGGCCACCTTCGCCCACGTGGCATTGGCGACCGAGCCCAGGGTCCAGAACGTGATCGAGCGCAACTCGGCATCTTCTGAGAAGTAGGTGAACATGCCGATGACCGCGCCCAGGAGCGCGTTCAACGCCACCCCCGTGAGGATGAGCGTCACCACCTCGGTGCGACCGTTCGCCCGCGCCGACAGGTAGACGACGGCAACCGTGACCAAGCCGCCGACGAACGCGGCGGTGGGGATGCTGAACGAACCGAGCGGCCCGGTACCGACGACGATCTGCGCGACTGCGCCGAGCACCGCGCCCGACGACACGCCGATGATGCCGGGCTCGGCCAGCGGGTTGGCGAACGTGCCCTGCATGGTCGCACCGGCCGCGCCGAGCGACCCGCCCACGATCGCGGCAAGCGCCACGCGCGGGAAGCGGATCTCCCACAGCACCTGGTCGTTGAGCAGGTGCGCAGGACCGGGTTCTGACCCGCTCAGCCTGCGTGTGAGCGCACCCACCACCTGACCGGGTGACAGATCGAATGCCCCGATGGCGGCGCCTGCAACGCAGGCAGCGAGCAGGGCCACGGCCAGCCCGGCGAGCACCGCCGCGTCGCGGCGCGTGGGGGTCACGGGACCGTGAGGCCGTTCATGAGCTGGCGCAAGGCGTCCGCGCTGCGGCTCCCGAAGCTGAACAGCAGACCGTCTTCGATCGTGATCACCCTCCGGTTGCGACCGGCGGGGGTCTGCGCGATCCCGGGGATGGTGAGGAGGCCGTCGATGCCGCCGACCGACTCGAGCCCAGAGGTCGTGAGCAGCAGCACCTCGGGCGCGGCCTGCACGAGGGCTTCGCTCGTGATCGGCGTGAATGCCTTGCGCAGTCCCATCGCCGTGCCCGCGTCGACACCGCCGGCCGCGTCGATGAGCGAGTCAGGGCCGGCGCCGGGTCCGCCGAGCAACGCCACGCCCGCGCTTCCGCGCAGGTACAAGAAGGCGACCCGTGGTGGGTCTGTCGCACGCCGAGCGGTGGCGCGCAACGCGTCGAGCTCCGCGACCGTCCGGCGAGCGAGCGCGGCCCCCGCCTGCGGGACGCCCAGCGCAGCCGCCACCGCCTCGATGTTGGGTGCCACGTCGGCGAGGCTGGTGGGACGCTTCAACACCACCACGGGGACGCCCACGCTGCGGAGCTGGGCAAGGGCCTCGGGGGGGCCGGTCTGGTCGTCCGCGAGGACCAACGTCGGCCGTAGCGACAGCACCGACTCCGCGGACACGTCGTGTGCGCGGGTGACGACCGGGAGGTCCGCCGCCTCCGCAAACGTGGTGGACACGTCCCGTGCGACGACTCGGTCGCCGAAGCCGAGTTGGAAGACGAGCTCGTTGATGTCGGCGAAGAGGGGCACGATGCGACTCGTGTCGGTGACGGTCACGTCGCGCCCGTCCGCGGACCGCACGGTGACCGGAAGGTGCTGAGCGGGAGCGGTCGTCGGCGCCCCGAGGCTGTCCGCGGCCGGTCCGACGTGGCGCTCCGGGGGCGTCGCCCCGCCCTGCGCCGACGCGCACCCCGTCAGCGCAAGAAGCGCGACGCCGAGCAGCCGGGTGGCCAGGCGCGACCCGTGACGTCGGGCGGCCCTCCTCGTCACCGGGCGGGCCCGTTCCTGCCGAGAGCTCATGGCCGATCGCCGCGTCGTCTGATCACCATGCCCCCAACCGCGAGCACGGCCGCGGCGCCAACCCCGACGAGCAGGGCGAAGGTGCCCCGCGAGGACGAGTCCTTGTCGGTGTGAGGCCGAGGCGGTGAGGTGGGCTGCGGCGCCGGAGCAACCGTGCTGCTCGGGGTCGACGTCTCACGCGTGAACGACACGGGAAGGAGGAGGTCGAGGCTTCGGTCGGTGCCGGGCATCGCGTCGCTTCGCACGGCGAGCGCGCACCGGACGGCACGGCAGTCGGTTGCTGCATCGATGACGGCCTGCACGTGCAGCGAGACCGAGAATGCGCCGCCCGCGGCGAACGGTCGGGCAACGTCCTCGCCGTAGGCGGGAGGGGTGTCGTTCAGCCATGCCGCGCCCTCGGGCGGGGTGGTGCACGGCCCGGGGGCGAG
>CAZUMJ010000001.1:94792-127399 GCA_964621605.1 uncultured Iamiaceae bacterium
GTCCTGCGAACGGTCTGACGAGCGGAGGTGGTCGTTGCGGGTCGTGATGGCACACCGCACCGAGAAGCAGTCGAGGCTGGCGTTGATCGTGGGGTGCGCCGTCATCGTCAGGGTGAAGGTGCCACCGGGGCCGTAGGGCTGGGCGAGGCCCATGCCGTAGGTGGGCGGGTTGTTCGACACCCATCCCGAGACGCCTTCGGTGCCGGTGCGGTCCTGGCCGCCGCCGCATGGGCCGGGCGCCGCGTTGGTGGCGGGCAGCACGCAGAGCGCCACGTAGATGCCCTTGTCGACGTGGAAGCCGGCACCGCTGACGGTGAGCGTCTGCCCACCGGGGTCGAGGCCGGTGGTCTGCGAGACGGTGAGCGTTCGCCCTTCACCGGTCACCGTGCGACCGTCGGCGGACAGCGTTGCAACGGGTGCGCGTGCCGGGTCGTCGGCTGCTCGTGCGGGGGCCGCGGCCAGGGTGACCAGGCCACTGAGCGCCAGGGTGAGCAGCATGATCGCTGCAACTCGAGTTCTGGTCACGGTGGCGCTACCTACTCCCGTCCGGTCGCCATGTCTGGTACACCACTGACATATAGTAAGGTGGACTTTACACTAGAGCGTTAGCTTGGTGTCCAACTGACATCACCACCTAGATGCGAGGCCATGCCATGCCGGTGACCACCGAGCCACCCGTTGACATCACCTTCTCCGATGCGGTCCGCCAGGCGACCGCCGGCGTCCACCGCACCGCCGAGACGGCTCCCTTCCTGGGTCGCCTGCTCGGCGGAGCGCTGCCCATCACCGACTACGGCCGCCTGATCGTGCAGCACCACGCGATCTACCACGCGCTGGAGGCGTCCAACGCGGTCATGGCGTCAGACCCGGTCGCCGGGCCCTTCGTGAGCAACGAGCTGCTTCGGCGACCGGCGCTCGAACGCGATGCGATCGCTGTGCTGGGCACCGACTGGGCGGAACGACCCGAAGCGGAGCTCGTTCCCGCCACCGTCGAGTACTGCCAGCGTCTCCTCGAAGTGGGCGGGAGCTGGCCGGGCGGGTGGATCGGCCACCAGTACGTCCGTTACCTCGGCGACCTCTCGGGCGGCTTGCACATCCGACAGGTGATCGAGCGGATCTACGACATCGACGCCGACACGGGCACCGCCTTCTACGACTTCCCGAAGGTGCCCGACCCGCAGGCGTGGAAGCAGGCATACCGGCAGCGCCTCGACGCGGCACCGTGGGACGCAGACGAACAGGCGCGCATCGTCGACGAGGTGCTGGAGGCGTATCGCCTCAACACCGCGATCTTCACGCAGCTCGGTGAGTGAGCGCGCCACCGCGGCGTGGCTCACCGCCGACGTGGTGACCGCGATCCTGCGTCACATGAACGACGATCACCGGGACGACAACGTCGTCATCTGCCGCGGTGTCGGTGGCGTTGCTGACGCGACGGAGGCCGTGTGCGTCGGGCTCGACCTGCACGCCGTGACCTTCACTGCACAGACGTCGACCGGTCGCCGAGACGTCCGCGTCCCGTTCGCCGCGGCCCTGACAGACCGCCCGCAGGTCAGGGCCGAGATCGCCGCGCTCTACCACGAGGCCGCGGCGCGGCTCGGGCTCCCACCTCGCACCTGAGTGCGACGGCCTGGCGTCGTCACGTCGCGCGGGATCACGTGGAGGGCGTGGCGGGACCACCCGCAGCGGCCTGGTCGGGAGTGCCGATGCACCAGCCGCCCTTCTGCGAACCCTTCACCTCGTATAGGGCCCGGTCTGCCGCGTCGACGAGGACGTCGATCGAGCACGACCCGGGTTGCGCGGCCGCGATGCCGATACTTGCCCCGACGGTCACCTCGCGGTCGCCGATCGTGACCGGTGCGCGCAACGTCACGAGGAGGCGTTCCGCGAGCATCTCGAGTGCGGCGACGTCACGCACCCTGGGGCACAGGATCGTGAACTCGTCGCCACCGATTCGAGCGACGAGGTCGTAAACGCCGACGGTGGTGCGCAGACGTGTCGCGACCTGCGTCAGAAGGACGTCGCCGACGCCGTGGCCGAGCGAGTCGTTGATCGGCTTGAAGCCGTCGAGGTCCACGTAGAGAACCCCCACGAGCCCCGTCCTGCCCGAACGGTCGAGCTGTTCTTGGAGCTGCTCGAAGAAGGTGGCGCGGTTCGCCAGACCGGTCAGGGCATCGTGGTGCGCGGCGTGGCGGAGGCGTGCAGCAGCCGCCTCGCGTTCGAACAGCAGGGCGCTGAGCCGGACGAGGCGGTCGAGTGCGTTTCGGCAGGTGTGGTCGGGCTCTTCGTCGTCGCGACGCCACAGCACGAGGCAGCCGTCGACGGCGTGTCCGTTCGGTGCCGTGATCGGCCACGCCCAGCACCAGAGGTGGCCGCGCTCGGCTGCCTCTGCGGCCAGCGCGTCGGGAAGGTCTGCGCAGGGCGCCCAGCGCGGCTCACCGGTTGAGCGAGCCGCTTCCCACGGCACGTTCCCGTCGAGAGGTACGTCGCCGCGTTGATGAGGGCCGAGCGTCGCCGCGGCGCGCGTGTGCTGTGCTCCGGTGACCGCATCGGGGTAGAAGACGATGCCGTCACCGGCGAGCGTCTCGGCGCCCATGACACCGACGAGCAGGTCGAGCACCTCTCCGAGTGGTGCGTTGCCGGCGATGGCGTCCAGGGTCTTGTCGAGCAACCAGTGCTCGTCCCATGGCCTGGCGTACACGGCGAGCCCACGCACGTCCGGGTCGTCGAACTGGGCGTTGGCGGTGATCTCCGCGATGACCTGGGAGCCGTCGGCCCGGTTCAGGCGGAACAGCATCGGGCGCTGCATCCCCGACGCGGTCATCGCGTAGGCAACAGAATCGATCGCTTCTGCGCTCCACCCCACGTCGACGTGGTCGAGGATGTTCGATCCGCGAGCCTTCTCCGAGGAGACCCCGAACAGCCGCTCGACCGCGCCGCTCGTCCAGGTGATCGTTCCGTTCTCGTCGACGATGAACATCACGAACGGAGCCAAGTCGCCGAGGCGGCGGGCGAGGCGCGCCTCACGGTCGGCGTCGTGTCCCCTCGAAGTCACTCGGACATCGTATGGCTTGCGTCGCGGTCAGGGCCGTCCCAGGTCAGTGCCGTCCCAGGTCAGTGCGGCGCGGGGCTACGGCCCGCAGCGCGCATGCGAGCTCCGCCTAGCGCCCCAGCGCGAACGGCGCGGTCAGGCAGAGTTCGACGTTGCGGTCGTCTCGCTCGCCGAGCAGCGACACCGGATCGAACCATCGGTCGTCGTTCACCGAGAGCTCCCGACTCAGCGCGGCCAAAGCCGTGGGCGTCCAGCCCCCCGGAGGGGGCCAGCTCATCGTCGGGGGTGCCGCCTGGTCGAGCACCGTCACGAGGATCGACACCGTGCCGTCCTGGTTGTCGAAGAACTCGAAGGTTCGACCCTGCTGACCGAAGTTGGCCACGCTCGCGGTGCAGACCTCCCAAAAGCCGCGGCGCGTCGCGTCAGCGTCCGATCCGGAGACGCGGTGGGCGGCGATGCGATGCTGGTGGGAGTGTCCGTTGAACCAGAGCACGACGTTCGGGTACCGACCGAGGAGTGCCACCAGGGCCGCACCGTCGGTGGCAGGACCGGGGTCGGCCTGGTCGTCGTGGTGGTTGTCCATCACCCATGAGTTGTGGTGGCTCACCACCACGACGAGTCGATCGTGTCCCCCGCATGGGACGGAACGGCCGTGCTCGTCGAATCGGTGGGTGTGGTGACGCGCCAGTTCTTGTTCGAGCCACGCGGTCTGGCGTGGTCCGAGTCGCCCTTCGTCGCCGTTCGTGCGGTTGGTCGTATCCAGGCCGATCACCTGCACGTGCATGCCGTGCGGGCGTGACCACCAGGTGTCCGCGGCCGACCCGGCCTCGGCGTCGAAGCCGTGGCCGCGCTGGCCGGCGCCCGGGTGGTCATCCTGCTCGGCGAAGATGCGGGTGAGGTACTCCTCGTGGCTGAGTGCACGGCGCTGCGCTGGGTCGGGTGTCGCAGCGGTGGTGCCACGGCGGGGAGCCCAGCGTTCCCAGCGGCGGGTGTCGGCTCCGGGAAGCGACGCCAACACGATCGCCCGCACCAGCGACGAGCCGCTCACCGGCGCGCGCGTGCTGTCGCGCACCATGGCTTCGACCCTGTCGATGCGCAGCCCCTTCGCTGGTCCGAACGTGCCCGAGAAGATGCGGTCGTGGTTGCCGAGCACGGTCAGCCAGGGAACCGCGAGGCCTTCGGGGTCGAACGGCGCCACGGCGGCGTCGAGCACGCCCGGCAAGTAGGGGAACCCGTGGCGTTGCAGACGATCGACCCCCGGGAGGTCCGGGTTCCAGGCGGCGCGCCAGCCGGACCGCTGCACGCCCTCGTAGCTTCCGGGAAGCCCGGTGTCGGGTGTGACCGTGCGGCCAGCCAGCACGTCGAGCCACCACTCGACCTCGGCGGCAGTGCGGTTGTCGGTGTGGTCACCGGTCTGGATGCACCACGCCATGGATGCCCCGCTCACGGGGCTTGTCGTGACGCGGTTCGTGGCACGTACGAGCTGATCGAACACGTGTGTCGTCATCGTCTCCTGCGGACGATGACCCGCGTCGCTCCCCGGGTGCACCCAACCGAACGCCTGGCCGCCGACCATCCGGGCGGGGGACTGGCTGTCGCAGATGTGGATGTCGGTGTGGTGCGCGACGTAGAGCAACGAGCGCCGGCTCTGCGCACGGGACGGGCTCGGCGTGGCCCCGAGGTCGTCCCGCAGCAGGTGATCTTCGCCGGGCGCCCACGAGAGCGTCCGGTAGCGACCGTTCCCGACCGGGCGGATGGTTGCATCCAGGGTCGTCCGCACGTCGTCGGCATGCTCGGGGGGCGCGTCGGCGGGAGCCGAGCGGACCGCGCCGTGCAGGGGTGCACCGGCCCGAGCGGCTCGATCCTGTGCCCGAGCGCGTCGCAGCCGGGCGGCCACGCGTGGCGGTGACGTGATGTTCGGTTCGAAGAACGGCATGGTGGTCGTCCTGTCCGTGACATGTAGGCGTCGAGTGAGGAGGTGCCGCCGGCGGCGTCACCCTACGCACGTCGGCGTGTGGAGGAGTCGCACCACCTCGGGCCGTGTGCTGCGATGGGGCCGTGAGCCCATGGGAACGCGCCTCTGACCGGGCGCGACTCGGGAACGAGGTGGGTCTCGTCACCGTAGGCTGGCGCGAGAGATAGGCGAGAGGAGCGGCCATGAAGGTGTTGGTTGCGACCGACGGCTCCGAAGCCGCGGTGGAAGGTGCCCGTGAAGCGCTCGAGCTGCTGCGAGAGCAGGTCGAGGTCCTGCTGGTCATGGTGGTCCCCGAGAAGGAAGATCCGATGGCGTCCGCCGGCGGTTTCGAGGGGCCGGTGATGAGTGAGGAAGAGGCCGAGGCCGAGTTCGAAGCCGCGACCGAGCTCGGTGAAGAGGCGCTCGCACATACCGCGGACGTGCTCGCTCGCGCCGCGGTGACCGTCGGTGACACGGTCCGCACCGAGTTGCTCACCTCCGATGTCGACGCGGGCACGGCCATCGTGGGCGAGGCCGAGCGAAGTGGCGCCGATCTGATCGTCATCGGGGCGAGCGGCAAGGGCCTGCTGCGCCGGATCATCAGCGGGTCGGTGTCCGATCACGTCGTGCGCCACGCGCACTGCCCGGTGTTGGTGGTTCGGCACCGCCACTGACACCGGACCGCAACCGCTGTCGGCACCCCTCGTCGTCGTGACGATCAGCTCATGTTCGACCCGGGTTCCCAGCAAGGCGGTGCGACATGCCGGTGCGCGTCGTCCACGGCCGGGATCGAGGTGACGCTCAGGAGCGCGCCGCCGTCGCGGGCTTCGATGCTCCACCAGGCATGCGGCGCCACGACGATGTGCGGAGTGGCACCGGGGTAACCCACTCGTCCGAGCACGGAGTCGTGTGTCCCGATCCCGTCGTGTGACACGCGCACCTCCACGTCGTCGCCGTCGAGGTGATGCCACACCATGGTCACGTCGTTGCGTTGCCAGGAGCACACCTCGCCGGGTCCGAGGAGGAGGTAGGAGGCGCTGGCGCCGTCACGCTCCCCGTCACCCCCGGTGGGTGACCTCCACGCTTCGTGCCAGCGGCCCCCGGCGCTGTCGTTGTGGAGGTGGAGCTGCAACGCGATGGCCTCGAGGTCGAGCCGTGGCGCACCGTCGCTCACCATCGGTTGCGTGCCTCTTCGGCGAAGCCCTGGATGCGGTCAACCGCAAGCGTGCCACCGCGTCCGTCCGGGACGACGCCGCTCCATCGGCCGAACACCTGGTGCACCTCCATCGACAGCACCCCGGCGGTGGTGCGGCTGTGACGGTCATAGACCGGTGTCAACGTGATGTCGAGGCCGCAGCCACCGTGGACGTGCCAGGGCGCCAGGGGCTCCTCCCACGAGTAGTCCCAGGTGAGCTCCTCGCCGATCTTCACGAGCGAGCCGTCCACGATCACGCCGTTCTCCGTGGCGCCGGTGCCGTCGGTCCACTTGGCCCCGATCTGTACCCCCACCAGCGGTCCGCCATCGGTCGCGCGACCGCTCGCGCCGCCCCAGTTCCAACGCATCTTGTAGGGCCAGCGCCCACGCCCCACGTCGAGGATGCCCCACGCCTCGAGTTCGTCATCGTTCGGGTCCGTCCCGCCGAAGGTGAAGCGCTCCTCGCCGAGGTGGAGACTGCCGACGGCCGGGCGGGCCTGGTGCTTGGAGGTGAACTGGAAGCGCTTCGGGCTCCAGGGGACGACCACGTTGAGTGAGTCCTGTTGCCGTGCGCCAACCGACACGTCGAGGTGACACGCTCCGCGCCCCTTCTCGGTCCACGAGGCGAGCAGACGCGTAGCGTCATCGGTGTCGCTCACCTCGACGGTGAGCCCCCGGTTCGAGAAGCGCAGCGGTTCGGTGCCGGGGCGCTGCGGCAGCGACACACCCCGAGACGCCGGACGGGCCGCGACCCGGCGGCCGCTGCGCCCGCTCCGCAGGTCGATCCAGTCGATCGAGACCAGCCCCAGGTAGTCGATGTCGGCGAAGGTCACGGCGACGATGACCGCGTCGCTCTGGATGGCCCAATAGTCCCAGCGTTTGTTGCGCCCCCACGCTCGGCGCATGTTGCCCCGGTGCAGCGGGTGACGAGACCAGCCGCGTGCGGCCGGGTTGAGGAGCCCACCGTCGGGCATGCAGAGATCGACGGCTTCGGTGAGCTCACGTTCGTGCGTCAGGGGTGCGGGCATCTGTGCATTCCACCAGGAGAAGCACCCGGTTGCTCGCCACTGTGCAGCGGGCCGCGCCTGGCTCGTGCCAGGGTGGGGCATGGCAACTGTGCAGACCGTCGGTGGCACCGTCGACGTCGCGGATCTCGGCGTCACCCTGATGCACGAGCACGTGTTCGTGCTCAACCCGGAGCACCTCCACAACTACGGCGACGGCGGCTGGTGGGACGAGGACGCGCAGGTCGCGGCGGCGACGGAGAAGCTGCGACGCCTCGGGTCTCTGGGTGTGCGCACCATCGTCGATCCCACCGTGCTGGGTCTCGGTCGTGACATCGCTCGTGTCCAACGTGTCGTGGCGGGCCTCGACCTGCACGTGATCGTCGCGACCGGCCTCTACACCTACGGCGATCTCCCGTTCGTCTACTCGCAGCGCGGCCCGGGCACGATGCTGGCCGGGCCCGACCCGATGGTGGCCGACTTCATCCGGGACCTCACCGAGGGGATCGGCACCACCGGTGTGCGTGCCGCGTTCCTGAAGTGCGCGGTGGAGCACGCGCCTGCGTCCGCAGGGGTCGAGCGCACGCTGCGCGCCGTCGCCGACGCGCACGTTGCGACGGGCGCGCCGATCACCGTGCACACCTCCGCTCGGGAGGGCACCCCACCGATCGCCCTCGCCGTGTTCGAGGAGCATGGTGTCGACCTGACGAAGGTCGTGGTCGCCCACGCGGGTGACAACACCGATGTCGATGCGCTGAAGGCCCTCGCGGATCGGGGCGTCACCCTCGGCATGGACCGCTTCGGTCTCGATCTTTTCGCCACGACCGAGGCGCGCGTGGCGACCATCGCACGCTTGGCAGCCGACGGGTACGCCGATCGCATGGTGCTCAGCCACGACGCGTCGTGCTTCATCGACTGGTTCGGCCCTGAAGGTCCGGAGATGCAGGCGCTGCTCACGCCGAACTGGCACTACGAGCACATCTCCCGTGACGTGCTCCCCGCGTTGCGCGCGGCCGGTGTCACCGACGCACAGGTGGACGAGATGCTCGTCGCGAACCCCCGGCGGTACTTCGGCGGCTGATCGGTACCCCGCGGCGGCCCGCGCCCCGCGCCCAGGGAGGTCACCGCGCGCAACTGACGCGGGCAACCGTCGCTAGCAGGCGGCCGGGCCTCCCACGTTCTGGAAAGCCACCTGACCGCCGGGGTAGATGCCGAGGTTGTTCGTCGCGCTGCCGCAGGTGCCGGCGGACCAGACCGTCTTGACGGTCGGAACCACGTCGGGGCTCGTGACGGTGTTGCCGACGACCGTGACCGACTGGCCGACCTGGACGGTGATCTGCCCGCGGTACTCGGCCGACGTCGAGTTGTCCTTGATGAGGACTCGCTCGATGGGTTGCGTGCCTTGCAGCACGAAGTTGAGCCGGGACTGGTCGGACGTGTTGTTGTCGATGGTGACGTCGTAGACCGGCGCGAACGCCGTGATGTTCACCATCGCGCCGTTGCCTCGGTCTGACCGGTAGGCCGAGTCGTCCACCCACGAGATGGTGTTGTGGTCGACCCGCACGCGTTCCAACGGGAGGTTGATCGGCGGGTTCGGCTCCAGGTCGATGCCGATCAACGCCACCATGCTCACCGAGTTGCCGGTGACGCGTACGTCGCTCCCGTTGGCGACAGCGATGCCGTTGCGCCCCGACCGGTACACCGTGTTCGCTTCGATGTGGGCACCTGCCACATCCGCGATGTAGATCGGGTCGCTCCAGGTCTGAGAGATCTCGTTGTGGGTGAACGTGATGTTCTTGCCGCCCGTGGCCGTCAGGCCCACGTCCTGGTCGGACCGAGCCGGGTACGGCATGGTCGACACGTCGGCTGGGGCGGAACCGGTCATGCGGAACCACTGCACGGCGGCGGTGTCGGTTGCCTCGTTCGTGAGCTCGAAGATGGCATCGCGGTTGGTGGTGATGGGAAGCCACGACTGGACGATCCACGCGCCGCCGGAGCTGCCGTCGACGACCACGTTGTGGAACGGCTTCGGGTTGTCGAGGTACACCGCGGAGCCCAGGTAGTAGCAGCCGGTCGGGAAGACGATCGTGGTGTCGGCGATGTCGGTCGCGGCGCTCAACGACGAGACCCAGTTCGCCCAGTCGGTGCCGTCGAAGGTGGTGTGGCGTGACGGATCGTTGGGGTCGGTCCACGTCTGTGCGCATCCCTCAGCTGGGCGTGTCACGTACCACGCGGCCGGGACCGTGACCGTTGAGGTCGGGGTCGGGGCCGTCGGCGGCGTCGGGAGCGTCGGGTCGCAGGCCACGAGGATCCCGGTGAGGATCAGCAGAGCGGCGATGCGGCTGGGCGTGCTGCGGAGCATGGGGCACCTTGGTTGGCGAGTGTTTCCCAAGGTTTCGACATGCCGAAGGGGCACCTTGAGGTGCAGCAAGTCACCGCAAGTAGGTCTGCAAGGTCTCCAGCACGTCGGTGGCCACGCCCAACCCACCGAGGTGGGCCGCACCCGACAACGTGACGAGGGACGCCGAAGGGAGGAGCGAGACGACGTGCTCGCCATGGGCATGGGGCACGATGTGGTCCGCGTCGCCGTGCCACCAATGCACGGGCTGGGTGACGTCCGCGAGTGAGAATCCCCAGTCGCCGGTGAAGAGCATGAGGTCGCTCAGGGGCGCGGTGAGCTGCTTGCGGCTCCCGCGGAGCAGGTCGTCGAGGAACATCGCTTTGAACTCGGGCTGTTCGAGGAGACGCCGATCGCCCTCGGGGGAGAGGCGCGCGTAGAGCCCGATCGCAGGAACCGCCGCGGGGTGAGCGGCACGGATCGCGACGCTGAGGCCCATGCCCAAGGGCACGCGTACCGCGGACACGAGGGGGCGCATGCGAGCACCGAATCCCACGAGCCCGCCCTCCGCCGCCTCCGGGCCCGTGGCCGGGGCGACCCCACCGAGCACGCCGACCGCGCGCACCCGTTCACCGAGCGTGTGCGCCAGGGCCAGCGCGTAGGGCCCGCCGCCCGAAAGGCCGATGGTGGCGAGCTCTTCGACGCCCAGCCGGTCGATCACCTCGGTGAGGTCGACGGTGGCATCGACGAGCGAGTCGTAGACGTGGGGTGTCGACGAGCCGATGCCGGGCCGGTCGATGCCGATGATGCGCAGTTCGTGCTCGGCGGCGAAGCGACGTGCGGCGACGGGGATCTGCCTACGAGCGCCGGGTGTGCCGTGCAGCCAGACGATCGCGGCGCCGTGGGGGGAGCCGAACTCGGCGAAGCCGAGGCGCCTGCCGTCGCGCACCGGGACACTGCCCTCGACGCGTGGCCCTTCGATCGTGGCGATACCCATGGGGCGGGATCCTTTCAGGCGCTGCGGTGTGGACACGAGTTGGGCGTCGCGTGCCCGTCCGGAACAGTCGCGCCGGAGGCCGGTCGTGGATCGGGCAAGCCCCTCGGCTCGTTGAGGCCCTGCGCGACCAGGTTCCGGTCAGGTGCTTCGGCCGTTCTCGCCGAGTTCTGGAGTGCGCCCGCCGCGGATGAGGCGCGTGACCTACGGGCGGTTGCGGTGGCGGTGAGGAGCACGCCTTGTGCGGCGACGGGAGATGCCGGCTCGAGCACGGCGAGCTCCGGTCGGGGCGTCCGAAAACGAGGCCCGCCCCGACCGCAATGCGGCCGGGGCGGACGGTCCCGTCGGGGAGTGGCGGTCAATGACCGGTATGACCACCCTCCGGCACATTCCCGACCTTGAAGAGGCCGAGTGCGCCCTTGCTGGCCGACGAGAACTTGTGGGTCACCATGGCGTAGGTGCCGTCGGCGGGGAACACCAGCTCGACGAACCCGCCCTGCGAGGGCTGCAGGTCGAGCGTCTGCGAACCGCCCTCTTCGGGGTTTCCGGCCCGCAGCAGGTAGGCACCTTCCTTGAACACGGTGTCGAACTGCGTGCCCACGACGTGGAAGGCCATGTTCTCCGACGGACCAGCGTCGAGGACCCAGATGCGGACACGCTGCCCAGCCTTGGCGTTCGTGATGGGGGCGAACTTGTACTGGTTCACGTAGCCGTTGAACATCACGGCGTCCCACTTGTCGGCCAGCATCCGGTCGAGCGGGCCGGGCCCACCGTCAGCGCTGAGGTAGAGCTCCGACTGCACGATGACGTACTCGTGGTCGACCTTGGGCAGGTTCGGCGGGTCGATGATCACGGCGCCGTACATGCCGGTCCCGATGTGGTGCAGGGTCGGCGCCGTCCCACAGTGGTACATCCACACCCCTGAGTGGTGCGCCTCGAACTGGTACACGATCGACTCGCCCGGCTCGATGGTCCGCATGTCCTTGTCCATGGCGGTCTGCGAGGCGTGGAAGTCGATCGAGTGGCCGACCTTGCCCTTGTTCACCAGCGTCACGGTGAAGATGTCGCCGACCTTGCCGCGCAGGACGGGGCCCGGCACGGTGTTGTTGAAGGTCCACATCTCCTGCTTGACGCCGGGGGCGACCTCGAGCTGGACCTCGGTTGCTTCCAGGGTGATCTTGTGCTCCGTGCCGCCGGGGGCAGGGGCCAGGTTGGGGTCGAACGGCTTCCAGTCGACAGACGGTGTGGCGTTGGGGTCGATCGTGCGCAACGGTGCATCGGCCGAGGCGGTTGCGCCGCCGCCGGACGGTGCCGACCCGTTCACGACGATGTCCATCTTCATGCCCGCCTCGCGGTGGCCGGGCACGGTGCACCACGCCTCGGAAGTCGTGCTGATGGGCCCGAGCGTCACGGTCTCGCTCTCGCCGGGCTTGAGCATCTTGGTGCCCGTCTTGCCGTCGAGCTTGAGGTCGTGGTCCATCGTGCCGTCGTTGGTCACCTTGAGCACGAGCGTCGTGCCGGGGTCGACCTCGACCTTGGAGGGCGTCACGCTGAACTCCTTCAGCGACACGGTGAGCTCCTTGGTGCCGCCGCTGGCGGCGACCCCTCCGGAGTTCCCCGAGTTGGTGCCCAGGTTCAAGGCGAAGGCGGCCACCGCGATGAGCACGGCGGTCACGCTCAAGGCGCTGATCATGGTGGTCCACGTTTGCGTGGCCTTACGTACGGTTCTGACTGGAGCGTCACTGCTCATGTCGGAGCCCTTTCTCTTGCCGGTCGACCTTCATCGTCGCCAGTGCGGGCGCCATGACCGCAGGGGCGAAGGTCCCCTGGAGCGTTGACGGTCGTCCCTTCGCGCTCGGGACCGATGGCACGGACCCGTACGGGACCGTGCTGTGCCAACATGCCCACATGACAGAACGTGAGGGGATCTCGTTTTTCCGTCGCGGCATGGCGACCGTGGCAGCCGGCCTGGTGCTAGTGGCCGCGGCGGCGGTGCCGCTCGCGGCGCCGGCGACCGCGGTGCTGCCCACCGCGCCCGGCCCGGTGTCGAGCTGGACGACGACGACCGGAACCGATGGTCGGGTGTACGTCGCCGACCAGAACGGCCGCGCGCTGCAGTTCCACGGCTTCAACGTGAAGACCGCCAACCCACTTGTGGACGCGAGCGACGATTTGTTGGCAGCGGCGGCCGAACGCGGTCTCGACCACATGCGCTTGTCGATCTTCTGGGACCAGTTGGAGCCGACGAAGGGCACCTACGACGAGGCATACCTCGACGACATCGTGACGGTCCTCAACCGTGCCGAGGCCCACGGCATCACCGTCATCCTCGACATGCACCAAGACGTGTTCGGCCCGGCGTTCGGTCAGCGGGGCATCCCCACGTGGGCGACGCGCACCGACGGCGCCAGCTTCGAACTGCAGACCACGTGGATGTTGAACTACCTCCAGCCTGCGGTGCAGAACGCCTGGGAGCACCTCTACGAGGACGCGGACCTGCGCCAAGCACAGATCGACGCGTGGCTCCACGTGGTGGACCGGGTGAAGGACAACCCCGCCGTGTTCGGCTACGACCTGTTGAACGAGCCGTTCGGCAAGATGCGCCCCGGCGAGAACATCCTCCAGGCTGCAGAGCGCGTCGAGCGGGATCAGCTCACCCCCATGTACCAGCGCCTCGCGGACGCGATCGGCGCGGTGGACCCGGCGCACTGGATCTTCTACGAGGCGCCCAACCTGGCATCGCTCGGCATCGCCACGTCGCTCGGGCACATCGCCAACCCGAAGGCGATCTTCTACCCGCACATGTACGACACCACGATCGAGACGGCGACATACCAGCCGGGGGCAGAGGTGACCGGGTTCGATCCGAACTTCTTCAGTGCCTGGACGGGGGCCACGGTCGACTACGTCCAGCGCAACCAGGTGCCGTTGATGGTCGGCGAGTGGGGCATCGCGCACCCGGAGAACCCGGGCATGGCCGAGTTCGTGCGGCGCAGCCTTACGACGCTCGACGCGGTCGGCTCGGGTTGGTCGGTGTTCAACTGGTGCGCCGGGTCCGGGTACTGCCCGATCGACTCGTCGTACCAGGATCGGCCCGCGCTGGGGCAGATCTTCGAGCCCTACGCTCGAGCCATCGCTGGAGCGCCCACGTCGTCCACCTACGACTTCACCACCAGGCAGCTGCGCGTCCGCTACAGCGACAACGCTGCCAAGGGCGCAACCGACATCTACCTGCCGGTCTCGCGTGCCTACCCGAACGGTTGGACCGTGTCGACGAGCGATGCACCCGGGACGTGGTCGCAGTCGTTCGATGCGGAGACCGGTGTCCTCTCGGTGACTGTCACGCAGAACGCCGGCAAGCACGCGATCTGCGTGCAGCCGGCGGGGGCGCCGACTGACTGCCCGGCGGTTGACCCGGTTGCCGTCGCGCCTGCGCCGGTCGCGCCGCCGGCCGCTCCGGTGCCGGCTGAGCCGACGTTCACGGGCTGAGCGGCGTGGGCGGTCGCACGGCGCCTCATGGTCGTGCAGCCGGGCGCCGGGTGGGCGCGGTCACGGGCTGAGCGACCCGCGGCCAGCGTGCTCGGCGCCGCCAGGCGCGCTTGGCTGCTGCGGTGAGGACTGCTGGCAAGATGCGGAGATGGCTGACGCCCCCGTTTCCCCCTACGCGCGCGCACGGAGCGCAGGCGAGGTCGCCGCGAACGTGGCCGACATCCGGGCACGCATCGACGCGGCGGCGACGCGCGCCGGGCGCGACCCGGCTGAGGTTCGCTTGCTGCCGGTGAGCAAGACGGTCGACGATGACCGTCTCGCCTGGGTGCATGCGACTGGCATCCGACTGCTCGGCGAGAACAAGGCGCAGGAGGCGCGGCGCAAGGCCCCCCTGTTCGATGCGCTCGACGGGATGCGGTGGGCGATGATCGGCCACCTCCAGACCAACAAGGTGCGCGACGTGGCGGGCTCGGCCGCCGAGTTCCATGCGCTCGACAGCCTGAGAGTGGCCGAGGCGTTGGATCGTCGCTTGCAGGCGCTCGGCCGGTCGCTCGACGTGTTCGTGCAGGTGAACAGCTCCGGCGAGACGAGCAAGTACGGCCTCGACCCCGCCGACCTCTCCTCGTTCCTCGGTGCTCTCGCGCCGTACGCGTCGCTGCGCGTCCGTGGGCTGATGACGCTCGCCCTGCACACCTCCGACCCCGTCGCGGTGCAGAGGTGCTTCGCCCTGCTGCGAACGCTGCGAGATCGCGCCCGAGAGGTTGCGTCGGATCCGCTGTGGTGCAGCGAGCTGTCGATGGGCATGTCGGGTGACTTCGAGCTTGCGATCGAGGAAGGCGCCACGACGGTGCGCGTGGGGCAGGCGATCTTCGGCAGCAGGGCGACACGTGACGAGGATTACTGGCCCGCCTGACCGGTAAATCTGGCATGTAACAGAAGTATTCGCTACGGTCGGGGCGCGCACCCACGCGCGACAACCACCATGAGCAGCGAACCGATCTCCCTCATCCCCAAGCCCAACCCGAACAGCTCGCGTGCGCGCGAGCTCCCCGTGCTGCTCGCCAAGGCCCTGCGCCTGGCCGGCAATGCCGGTCGGCCCGAGGCCGCGAGCGAGATCGCGGCTGAGGCCTGGTGGGCGCTGCGCGAGGTCGATCCGCGCGGCGCCGAGCGGATGAACGGCGTGCTGCACTACCTCGCCAAGCTCCCCGCCGAGCAGCGAGCCCAGACCCCAGGAATGGAGATCCCGATGGCCGATCCCGAGCTCGACGTCCGCAACGAGGTGCCGATGCGTCGGCACGACCTGATCCTCGGCACGTATGGCGAACTGGGTAGCGGCGAGGGGTTCATCCTCGTCAACGACCACGACCCGAAGCCCCTCTACTACCAGTTCGCGGCTGAGTACACCGACAAGTTCACCTGGGACTACCTCGAGGAGGGGCCCGAGGTGTGGAAGGTGCGCATCGGCAAGCCCAGCTGACGATGCACCGGGCGGTACGGTGCCGGCCATGGGGACGAACGGGTTCACGTTGGCCGGCACCGACCGCACCATCCCACCTCTCGGGGTGGGGACGTGGGCGTGGGGTGACCGCGCCACCTGGGGTATGGGCGGGTACGACCACGACCTGACCCGCGAGACCATCGCCGAGGCCTGGCGTGCCTCCGTCGACGCGGGTGCGTCCTTCTTCGACACGGCAGAGGTGTACGGAAAGGGCGAGAGCGAACGCATCTTGGGAGAGCTGCTTCGTGGCGACCCGGCACGCGCCGAGCGCTGCACGATCGCCACGAAGTTCATGCCGATGCCCTGGAAGCTCGACGTCAGGCGCGCCATGCGCCGATCGCTCGAGGCCTCGCTGCGCCGCTTGGGCCTGCCGTGTGTCGACCTGTACCAGGTGCACGGCCCGGTCAGCTTGCGAGGGCACCGGGCGATGGCCGATGCGCTCGCCGCCGTCCACGACGCGGGGCTCGCCCGGGCGGTGGGAGTGTCGAACTACTCGGTGCGAGAGATGCGCTCGATCGCCGGCCTCCTGCAAGCGCGCGGGGTGCCCCTGGCGTCCAACCAGATCGAGTTCTCGCTGCTGCGTCGCGGCCCCGAGACGTCGGGCCTCCTTGCCGCGTGCACCGACCTCGGGGTGATCCCCCTCGCCTATTCGCCGATCGGGCAAGGGCGTCTCACCGGCAAGTACAGCGCAACCAACCCGCCGCCCGGGCGTCGGTCGTTCTCCGACCATCCGATGGAGACGGTCGACCGCGTCGTCGCCGAGTTGCGCCGCATCGGTGACGCCCACGGTGGTCGCACTCCCAGCCAGGTATCGCTGAACTGGATCATCGCCAAGGGTGCACTGCCGATACCCGGCGCGAAGAACGCCGATCAGGCGGTGCAGAACGCGGGCGGGATGGGCTGGGTGCTCTCGGCCGACGACGTCGCCGCCCTCGACGCGGTCGCGCTCGGGGGGCTTCGCTCGTTCTCGAACCGCTTCTGGCAGCACGGCTAACGCCGCAGCACCCCCACCCCTTCGTGGCGGAGCAGCCACTCCTTGCGGTCGAGGCCGCCGCCGTAGCCCCCGAGGCGCTGCCCAGCCGCGACGACCCGGTGGCACGGCACGATGATCGAGACGGGGTTGTGGCCGTTCGCGGTGCCGACCGCTCGAAAGGCGTTGGGGTTTCCGACTCGTCGTGCGAGGTCCCCGTACGTGATCGTCTCGCCGTAGGGGATCTTCTGCAGTTGCTCCCACACCGACTGCTGGAAGGGCGTGCCGGCGAACCGGAGCGGAAGATCGAAGGTCGTGCGACTGCCGGCGAAGTATTCGTCGAGCTGCACGGTCGCCACGCGCAGGACCGCCTCCGAGCGAGCTGCCGCCTCTGGTGGTTCGGGGTCGTCGGGCGCCGGGGGCGGGGCAGGGTGGTGTTCGTCGAAGGTGAGGCCCGTCAGGGCACCGTCGTGCGCGCTGAGCGTGAGCGGGCCGATCGGCGTGTCGATGATCATGTGGTCTCCTTGGCCAGAACGGGCCAATCGTTGATCGGGTGCGGGACGCACGCCCAGAGATGTTGCGCTGCATAGGAGCGCCACGGCGCCCACGACGTGCTGTGTGCACGAAGTGCCGACGCGCTGCCGGGCAGGCCGAGCGAGGACGCGCCTCGGCGCACACCGAGGTCGTCGGCGAGGAGGACGTCGGGGTCACCGAGTGCGCGCATGGCGACGAGCTCGCGCGTCCACGGGCCGATCCCCCGAATCGCACCGAGCTGCGCGTCGGCTTCGCGGCGATCGACACCGGGGTCGAGGCGGAGGCGACCGTCGGCAAGGGCTGTGGCGACGGCGCACAAGGTGGCGCGTCGGGCCGCCGGCATCGCCACCTCCGCGTCTGAGACGGCGGCCGGGCTCGGGAAGAGGCGGATGAGGCCACCTTCCGGGTCGTTCACGGGTTCGCCCACCTCGGTTGCCAGACGGGCGGCGTGGGTGCGCGCCGCGGCGGTCGACACCTGCTGGCCGAGCACCGCACGGATCGCCAGTTCGGCCCCGTCGACTGTACGTGGCACGCGCCGCCCCGGTGCTGCCCGAACGAGCGGTGCGAGCGCCTTGTCGGCTACGAGCACGTCGTCGACCGCGCACGGGTCGGCGTCAAGGTCGAGCAGCCAGCGGCAGCGCGTGATCGCGGCGGTGAGGTCACGGAGGTCACCGAGATGAAGCCGGCACCGAACGTGGTCGGCCGCGGGGCTGAGCGCCGCGATGCCCGTCGCATGGGGGAGGCGCAACGTGCGGCGGTAGGTGGAGCCGATCACCTCTTCGACCCCGGGCACGGCTGTCGCGGCAAGGTGGCCGAACAGGTTGCCGGGGTGCAGCGGGGTGCGGAAGGCGAGGCGAACCACGATGACGCCGGGCTCGGGGTTCTGCCCGCGTCGGGCGCGCGCCCGAAGGGCTCCTGGGGTGGTCGCGTACACCTCGCGGACGGTGTCGTTGAACTGGCGCACGCTCCCGAACCCGGCGGCGAACGCCACCTGGGTGAACGGGAGGTCGGATGTCTCGACGAGCGTGCGCGCCGTCTGCGCGCGCTGTGCCCGTGCGAGGGCGATCGGGCCCGCTCCGACCTCGGCCAACAGCAGGCGCTGCAGGTGCCGGACGCTGTAGCCGAGGGCGTTCGACAGCCCGGTGACCCCGGCCCTGTCGACAATGCCGTCGGCGATGAGGCGCATGGCTCGAGCGCTGACGTCGTTGCGCCGTTGCCACTCGGGCGAACCGGGCGACATGTCGGGGCGGCACCGCTTGCACGCTCGGAGTCCTGCGGCTTGCGCTGCGGCGGGGGATGGGTAGAAGCGCACGTGGCTTCGGTGCGGTGTACGAGCCGGGCAGCTCGGACGGCAGTAGATCTTCGTGGTGGTGACCCCGACGGTGAACCAACCGTCGAAGCGGCCGTCGCGGGCGCACATGGCCCGGTAGCAGCGTTCGTCGTCGTCGATCACGACGCCATCCTGGCATCGGACCCGGCGAGCGACTAGCGGGATTGCGACAGGGCGATGGAGCCGTGTCCGTTCCGTGTGCCGCCCGTTCGAACAGGTCTTGTCACACCGGGGCTTCGACGTCGCGGAGCGGGAGCTGCGTCGTCGGGTGCGAGGCGCGGAGGTCGTCGAGGAGTGCATCTCGGGTCGCCCGGCAGGCCGCGTCGTCCCAGCGGTTCACCCGTTGGAGCGGGTCATCGGTGAGGTCGTACAGCTCACCTTCGCTTCCGTCGTGTACCGACCCGGGGAGGTAGGCGGTGCACACCCAGCCGTCGCGGGTGATCGTGCGCAGGTGCATCGAGACACCGAACAGTGCGCTGTCCCAGTCGGTGAGCACCCGCTCCGGGCCTGGCTCGGTGTCGTCGGTGGGGAGCTGTTCGCCTTCGATCCACCCGGGCGCCGCGACACCGGCGATCGTGCAGAAGGTGGCGGCGAGGTTCACCAGGCCAACGGGGCGTGACACGACGCTGGGGGACATCCCTGCGGACGCTGCCGGACGCCAGATCAGCGGAAGTCGCATCAGGCCGTCGACGTGGTACGGCCCTTTGAAGAGCATCCCGAAATCCCCCTGGAGCTCCCCGTGGTCGGTGGTGAAGATGACGTCGACGTCGTCGCGCCATCCCCGGGCGTCGATGGCGGCCAGGATGCGTCCGACGGCCTCGTCGATCAGCTCGCACTCGACCGCGTTGCGGGCGTTCACCTCGCGCACCTGGTCGGCGGTGAGGCTGGCGGGCACCCAACGCGCCGGGGCTTCGTAGTTCGACACGAGCGAGCCGTCGTACCAGAGCTTCCAGTGTCGGGGCTTGGCTTCGAGGAGCCGTTCGCGCTCGGTGGCGTCGGTGGGGTAGCCGGCCGGGAGGGGGACGTCACGCCAGTCGACGCGGGCCATCTCTGACTCGGGTGGGTCCCAGGGATGGTGCGGGTCGGGGAAGCTGGTCCAGCAGAACCAGTCGTCGTCGGCGTCGAGGCTGTCGAGCCACGCGATCGTCCGGTCGGCGACCCAATCGGTGTGGTACTGCTCCCGCGGGATCGGGTTCACGTGCACCTGCGGGGCGCCGGTGTCGCCGTCGCCGTCGGCGTTCACCTCGAGTTCACGGTCGAGCACGGCGTAGTAGCCGCCGATCGATTCCGGGTGGTTGGCGAGCAGCCAGCGGGCGTAGTGCAACGGCCCTGCCGCGGTGTGGGTCGCCATCTCGAGGTGTTCGAAGCCGCGGTGGGTACCCCCGGGTGGGGTGGTGCTGTCGCCGAGGGCGTTCTCGGTGAAGCGCTGGAACGGGTCGAGGAACGGCTCGAAGTGGGCCTTGCCCACGAGGGCGGTCCGGTAGCCCGCATCCTTCAGGACTTGGGCAACAGACGGGGCGTCGACCGGGAGCGGCACGCCGTTCATCCAGACACCGTGGGTGGAGGGGTGTTGCCCGGTGAGCATCGTCGAGCGCGACGGCATGCAGACCACAGACTGCGGTGTTGCCCGGTCGTAGCGGATGCCGGTTGCGGCAAGGTCGTCGATGACGGGGGTGCGGCCGACGAGTCCGCCGTAGCAGCCCAGCGTGTCGTGGCGTTGCTGGTCGGTGGTGACGAAGAGGATCTTGCGTCGGGTCACGGCAGCTCTCCTCTCTCCATGCGGTCACGGAGGCATCGCAACGCATTGCCGGACGCTCCGGCGATGACGAGGGCCATGGTCTTGGGGTCGCAGTCGGTGCTGTAGACGACGAGTGATGCGCCGTCGTCGAGGCCGAGCACGTCGACGGTGCCGAGGTGCTCGGCGATGAGCGCCGTCTGGAGGCGGTACTGGAAGCGGCGCTGGACGTCATCGCAGGTGATGACCTTCTCGGGCATGGTGATGCCAGAGCGCGTGACGACGGTGCGCGTGTCACCGTCGAACTCGCTGGAGACCACCCCGGGCCACCACTCGAAGAGCCGACCCGCATCTCGGACGATCGACCAGACGTCTTCGGGGCTGCGGTCGATGGTGATCGTGCGCCGTTCGCTGGCTCTAGCCATGGGTTGTCATCCTAGACTTGTGGCAGCTTATGTGTCGATAGTTTTTGGGAGCGCCCACTCGACTGGTGTGCGTCAGAGCTGACTGGCCCCGGCATCGACAGGTAGCGCGACCGCCGTGACCCAGCGGGCCTCGGGCGAGAGCAGCCACACCACCGCCTCCGTCACGTCCTCGGGGTCGATGCGCCCGACGGGCAACATGTTCCCGAAGGCCCGCGCGGCATCGGGGTGGTCGGCCAGCACCGCGGGGAGCTCGGGGTCATAGCCCATCGGGGTGCGCACCGCCGTGGGGTGCACGGAGTTGACCCGGATCCCATAGGGCGCCACCTCCTGTGCGAGCGTCCGGCTCAGGCCTGTCACGCCCCACTTCGTTGCGCCGTAGTGCCCCAGGAGTGGGAGTCCCTTCAGGCCAGCGCCGCTGCTCACCACGACGACCGCACGGTTCCCTTCGGCTTCCAGCAAGCGCGGCACGGTGGCGCGCAAGGTGTGCCACACCCCGGTCAGGTTCACGTCGAGGGTCTCCTGCCACTGCGTCGGAGTGAGCTCCCAGAGCAGGCCGTAGCTGCACACCGCGGCGTTCGCCACCACGTGGTGCAAGGCGCCGAATCGTTCGACCCCGGCGGACACGGTCGCTTCGACATCGTCGAGCGATCGGACGTCGCCGACCCGTGCCACGATCTCGCCGCCGACTTCCTCGACCTGGCGCACGGTCTCGGCCAGATCGGCGGCTGTGGATGCCTCGTAGGAGGACGATTCCAGCGGGCCGCACAGGTCGAGGCCGACGATGGCAGCCCCTTCGCGTGCGAGGCGCAGCGCATGGGAGCGCCCCTGCCCGCGGGCGATGCCGGTGATGAACACGACCTGTCCGTCGAAGCGACCCATGGGGGAGAGCTTGGCGTATCCGGTGTGCCTCTGGTGGGGCGCCAAGGTTCGGAGCCGTGAGGGCGATCGGCCAGACTGACCGCATGTTGCTCCGTTCTCTCACGAGCCGATGAAGGTCACCTCCACCGGTCACGCCGGGCTCTTCATCGAGACCGCCGCGGGCACGATCCTCTGTGATCCGTGGTTGAACCCGGCCTACTTCGCCTCGTGGTTCGTCTTCCCTGACAACAGCGGACTCGACTGGGCCACGTTGGGAGCGTGCGACTACCTGTATGTCTCTCACCTCCACCGTGACCATTTCGACGCGACGAACCTGACGGAGCACGTGTCCAAGGACGCCACTGTCCTGCTTCCTGACTTCGCGGTGGAGGACCTGCGCAAGGCACTTGGGGCGCTCGGCTTTCATCGCTTCGTGCTGCTACCCGATGGCCAAGATGTCGAGCTCGACGGCCTGCGCCTGATGATCTCAGCGCTCCGGTCACCTTCGGACGGGCCGCTCGGTGACTCGCTCCTCGCGGTCGACGACGGCACAGCCATGATCCTCAACCAGAACGACGCCCGTCCGCTCGACTTCGACGTGCTGCGACGGTTCGCCGGTGGCGAGCGCTACGACGCCCACTTGTTGCAGTTCTCCGGCGCGATCTGGTGGCCGCTCGTCTACGACCTTCCCGAGAAGACGAAGCGCAAGATCGCCGCCGACAAGCGCCTCAACGGCATGGAACGTGCGCTGCGCTACATCGAGGAGGTCGGTGCACGCACCATCCTCCCGACTGCCGGCCCGCCCTGCTTCCTCGACGACGCGCTGTGGGGTCACAACGACCTGACGCGAGACGAGGCGAACATCTTCCCCGATCAGACGGTCTTCCTCGAGTTCCTGCAGGCCCGCGGGAACGACAACGGCAGGCTGCTCATCCCCGGAAGCACCGCCACGCTGACACGCGGCGCGGCATGCGAGGTGAGCCACCCGTTCCCTGAGGGCGAGGTCGACGCCATCTTCACCGAGAAGGAGGCGTACCTCCGTGCGTACCAGGAGCGTGAGCGCGCCACCATCGACGCGGAGAAGTCGACGTGGGCGGTACCCGGAACCGACGTGGTGGCCGAGCTGCAGGCCTGGTTCGATCCGTTGCTCGAGTTGGCCGACGGTTTCCGGGCCGGGGTCGGCGCACCCGTCGAGATCGTCGTGGTGGGAGATGGCGACGTCGACGACCTCAGCGTCGTCATCGACTTCCCCGCCGGGCGAGTCCGGGCGGGCGAGCCCGGGGAGCGGTGTCGCTTCCGCTTCAGAGTGGCCCGCCCGATCATCGAACGCCTCATCGCCGACCACGAGATCGACTGGGTGAACACGCTCTTCCTCAGCACCCGCTTCGAGGCGCATCGCGCGGGCCCGTACAACGAGTACGTCTACACGTGGTTCAAATGCCTCGACGAGGAGCGCCTCGAGTACGCCGAGGGCTGGTACGCCGAGCGTGCGGACGGCGACGAGGAGGTCGAGCTCGACGGCTGGTGCGTCCAGCGCCGGTGCCCGCACCTGAAGGCCGACCTCTCGCACTTCGGTTCGGTCGACGGCAACGTGCTCACGTGCCGCATGCACGCGTGGCAGTGGGACCTCACGACCGGAGAGTGCCTCACGTCCGAGGGCCACGAGCTCCGAGTGCGCCCTGCAGAGTGACGCTGCGGCGACCCGCCAGCAGCGCTGCGCACTGGTGGGCCACCCGGGACTCGAACCCGGAACCAGCGGATTAAAAGTCCGATGCTCTAACCGGTTGAGCTAGTGGCCCCGGGCGCGGACCGTACTGCACCGTGCGGGGGGTGGCGCACCGCGTGGTGACGGGGGTGACAGACACACGGGACCTAGGGCCCTGCCGTGCGCGCACGCGCGGCGCCGAACCTTTGTAGCGACCCTGGTCGAGGTCGACATCGAGGAGGCTGTGGATGCCAGAGCAGATCGTCGTGCCCGTGGGCGCAGGCGACGAGGCGCGACGTGCGCTGGCGGTCGCGCACACGATGGCCCGCCAGCTCGACGCCGAGGTGGTTGCCCAGGTCACGTCGGGGTCCGAGCGTGCGGCCGGCCGGCTCGAGCCCTGGGGGCTTGCCGCCTCGGTGGGGGTCGAGCTCGCGGCGGTCGAGACCGTGTCCGCGTCTGACACGCTCGATGCGCTCATCGACGTCACACAGGATCCGAAGCGCCTGGCGTGTCTCGCTCTACCAGGCCGAGGCCGTTCCCGCGCCGCACTGGGCGGCAAGTCCGTGCAGCGATTGCTCGCCAACGCGGTCAGCGGCATCGTGCTGGTCGGACCGCACGTCCCCGATGCGCCAATCGAGGCGTATCGCCATGTCGTGGCCGGATGCGCGGCCGACGGCCATCTCCTGTCGGGTCTCGACGAGCTCCGCATGCTCGCCTCGGCAGGCCTCGTTCCCTGGCTTGTCGAGGTGCTCCGTCCCGATGGCGGGCGCGCCACCCTCGATGTGCCGGCTGCCGCGCTCGCGTATCGGGCGGCGCGGGCTCTGGGTGGTGCAGCGTGCGCGAACTGGGAGGTCCTCTACGACAGGTCTGTGTCCCGCGCCCTCGCACGCTTCGCGAGCGATCTCGGTGACTGCCTGGTCGTCGTCGGTGATGGTGGGCGGAGCACCAGGCACGCAGCGGGCCCTCATCCCGACGTTGCGCTCGCGGTGGCACGCCACGCGACCGGCCCGGTGCTCGTCGTGCCGAGCACCTTGCCCGTGTCAGACCCGCGGGTCGCTGGGAGCGATTCCCGCGTAGACGTGCGGCTCGACCTCGACCGAGTCAAGCGGGTGGCGCTCGCCTGACGCCTCAGTCGTGTACGCCCGTCCCGGGGTCCGTGCCTTCTCCGGGGCGGGCGTGCCCGTCCGCAGCATCTCCCTTGCCGTCGTAGAGGCGCGCCACCGACATGCCCTCAGGGGGAGTTTCAGGAAGCGGGACTTCCACGATCGGGTCAGCCCGCTCGTCGAACTCGAGGTGCAGTGCGCGGGCCATCGTGGCGTGCATCTCATAGAGCAGCGTGATGTAGGTCAGCTCAAGGATCTGTTCGTCGGAGAGATGCGCTTTCAGCGCCTCGATCACCCCGTCGGGGACGCGACCGCCGTCGAGCGTGAGGCAGTCCGTGTACGCCAGCACTGCCCGTTCAACCGGCGTGTAGCAATCGGCGGCGGCCCAATGTGGGATGGCGGTGATCTTCTCCTCCGCCATGCCGATCGCTCGGCATGCCTTGGCGTGCTGCGAGAAGACGAACTGGCTCCCCCTGGCCCACCCGGTTCGGATCTGACCTAGTTCTCGCAGGTCGGCTGGCACGACCCGGCGCGGATGTTGGTAGAGCAGGATTCCCTGTACGGCGTGCTTGAGCACGTCGGGTACAAGGGCACAGACGGTCCACCAGTTGCCCGGCGTGCCGTCGCCGGTGCCTGGCTCGGCCACCGGATCGCGGTCGCCGAACAGCAGTGCGTAGCTGTCGGCGACGATCCCTTCGGGGGCGTCGGCTCGGGAAACTTGCCGGAGGCGGGGCATGGCTGGGGACTCTAGGAGCCTTCGGAGGTCCCCGGACGGCGAGGGGCGCGACGGGCTAGCGTTGGGGCGTCGCCGGGCGCATCCGCCCACGCCTCTGGCCCCCGCCCCTCGGTCGTGACCCCCATGCCCTTTCGTTTCCTGCACGCTGCCGACCTCCACCTCGACACCCCCTTCTCGAGCTTGGCCGGCGTGCCCGAGCCCGTCGCTCATGAGCTCCGCGAAGCATCGTTGCGAGCGTTCGCGAACCTCGTCGACACGGCCCTTGCCGAGCACGTCGACTTCGTCGTGCTCGCCGGCGACATCTACGACGGTGCCGAGCGTGGCGTTCGCGCGCAGCTCGCCTTCGCCCGTGGGCTCGAACGCCTGGCCGACGCCGGCATTGCGACGTTCATCGCGTACGGCAACCACGATCCGCTCCACGAGGGGTGGTCGGCGATCGAGCAGTTCCCAGAGCTGGTGACGGTCTTCCCGGCCGATGATGTGGCCTCGTTCCCCATCACCGTCGGCGAGAAGAAGGTCGGCACGATCAGCGGCATCAGCTACGCCACCGCGGAGACGACGGAGAACCTCGCCGCTCGCTTCCCCAAGCCGAAGGGCCGTGGCTTCCACCTCGCCGTGTTGCACGCAAACGTGGGCGCGCAGTCCGGGCACCAGCCCTACAGCCCATGTTCGCTCGACGACCTCCGTGGGAGCGGGCACCACTACTGGGCCCTGGGGCACATCCACCGCAGGCAGTCCTTCGGAGACGACGTGCCGCGCGTCGAGTACCCGGGCAACCTCCAGGGTCGCTCCGCCAAGCCGAGCGAGCAAGGGGCCAAGGGCGCGGTCATCGTCGAGGTCGACGGGGTGCACGTCGCGGAGCCGCGCTTCGTGGCACTCGACCGGGTGCGGTTCGAGACCGTCGAGGTGTCCATCGAGGACCGCACGCTCGACGGGCTCGAGCGCGCGCTCGTCGAGGCTGCCCGCGGGCGGCTCGCAGAGTCGGACGGTCGCTCGCTCGTCGTGCGCGGGCGAATCGTGGGGCGGGGCGCGCTGCACACCGATCTCGCCTCTCCGGGGCGCCGCGCCGACCTCCTGCTGCAGCTGCGCGATGTGGTCGGCATCGCCACGCCGTTCATCTGGTGGGACCGCCTCGACTGGGAGACGGCACCCGAGGTCGACCTGGCCGAACGCCACCGTGGTGACGACTTCGTGGCCGACCTGCTCCGAGTGACGGCCGCCGTCGGTGGCGGGGCCGACTCCGACGCACCCGACCCGCGCCTTGCCTGGGTGCCCGAGGTGGGCACGGAGTACCGCGGCTGGCTCGGCGATGACTTGCCCCGTCCCGACGATCCCGGCATCTGGGACGACGCGGTGGTGGCCGCGCTCGACCTCTTGCTGGCCGACGACAACTAGAGGAGTCGCACGTGGAGATCGACGGCTGGTCCATCGACACCTTCGGTGCCCTGCGCGATGTCGAGCATCGCGGTCTGGGGCGCGGCCTGACCGTCATCTACGGGCCGAACGAGGCCGGTAAGTCGACGCTGCGGCACTTCGTGCTCGGCGCGCTGTTCGGTTACACCTCGGGCTCCACGAAGGATCCGCTGTACGAACCCGCGGCGGGCGGCATGCGCGCTGGGCGCCTGTTCCTCCGCTCGAACGACGAAGAGCTGGTGCTCAGCCGCGTCGAGCAGCGCAATGCCCGCGCCGGGGTCGTGACCTTGTACGGGCCCGGTGGTGTGCCTCGACCGGACGCTGAGGTCAACGTGCTGTTGGGCGGCCTCACCCGAACCGTCTACAACCGGGTGTTCGCGCTCGGGCTCGACGAGCTCAACGATCTCGCCGCGCTGACCGAAGGCGATCTGCAAGACCACCTCCTCTCGGCCGGCGTGACCGGCGCCGGCCGCATCGCGACCCAGGCGCGCAACGCGCTGCGGGCGCGCGCGGACGAGATCCACAAGTCCCGCGCCAGCACCACGGTGGTGGCGGGCATCCGCGAGCAGCTGCGCCGCGTCGACGCCGAGCTGAAGGACGCGCAGCGCGCCGCCTCGCAGCTCGGCGATCGTCGTGCACAGCTCGAGCAGCGTCGTTCCGACGTCGCGCGCTTGGCCGAAGAAGAGCGCGCGGCGAGTGTGCGTGCCGTGCGTGCACAGCGGTTGGTGCAGTTGTGGCCGGCGTTCGTCGAGGCATCGGCGGCGCAGGACGAGCTCGCCGACCTGGGGCCAGACCCTGCAGATGTTGCGGATGGTGTGCTCGACAAGGTCACGGCACGTGAGGCCGCATTGGCGTCCACTCGGGCCGAGGTCGTGACCCGTCGTGCCGAGCTCGACGAGGCAGCAGACCTCCTGCAGCTCGATGCCTCGCGCCACCATCCCGAGCTCGCCTCGCTGGCCCCATCGGTCGAGGCCGTCTCGCACCGCTTCGGCGCCTGGGACCAGCAAGAAGAGGAGCGTGCGGTCCGCCGCGACGAGCTGGCCGACCTGCACCGTCGTCTCGACGCCGAGCTGGAGGTCGTTGGCGTGACCGACGCCGGCGACCTCGCGCGGGTCGGCGCCGCGGTCGCCGCACGCGACGCACTGCGTGCGGCGCGCACCGCGTTCGACGAGAAGTCGGCCATGCGGCAACGTGCTGCCGAGGCCGTCGACCACCACCAGGCCGATCTTGCGCTCGCCGATGCGGCCGTGGCGGCGTGGGGCGAGTCGTTCGGGCGGCCAGCCGATGAGCTGACCTCCACCGAGATCCGCTCCGAGGTGCTCGAAGCGTCGCAGGAGGTCATCCTCCTGAAGGATCTCGCCGACGAGCTCAACGAGCTCGACAAGCGGCGTCGCGATGCGACTATGTCGGCGGCCAGCGCCGCAGCGATCCCAGCCCAAGACGACGCCAAGCGCCCGCCGCTGCGGCCAATGCTCCTCGGTGCGGCCGGGCTTCTCGTCGTGGCCGCGCTCGTCGGGCTCGCGTTCGCAGGGCCCATCGCCGGCGGCATGGTCGGATTCGCCGCGCTCGTCGTCGGAGGCGTGGCCTTCCTCGTGCCGACTGCGACGCACGGCGACAGCGCGCCTGTCCCGGCCGGGGTCGGCGCCGAGGCGATTCGTGCAGATCTGTCGCGCCGGGTCGAGGAGCGTGCCGCCGCCTTGGGCTTCGACGGTGTGCCGGCGGTAGAGGAGGTCACGACCCGCCAGGTCACCCGTGAGCAGGAGCGTGTCGCCCTGACCGACCTCGTCGGAGACCTGCAGCGGGCGGAGCAGGTGCGGGCGGCCGAGCGAGCGGCGCGGAAGCGCTACGCGGAGCTCTCCAAGCAGTACGAGGCTGCACTGGCACAGTGGTCGTCCTGGCTCGCCGGGCACAACCTGCCGTCGGTGCTGCGCCCCGAAGGCGTCGACGAGTGGCTCGCGCACCTCGACCAAGCCCGCGCGCTGCACGGCCAGATCGAGCAGGCGACGGCACGTGAGCGCGAGCTCGCCGTGTCGTTGGCCGGTGCTCCGACCGCGGTCGCATCGCTCGTCGACTCAGTCCTGCGCATCAGCGCCGGCGACACCGATGGCCCGACGTTGGTGTCGCCCAGCGACGGGGCCACGGTCGCAGAGGTGCGCAAGGCGTTCGAGGCGGTCGAGGCCTGCGTCGGAACCGCGGTGCGGGCACAGCAAGAGATCACTCGCCGCCAAGAGCAGCTCGCGACCCTCGAGCGCGAGGTCGCCCGTGCGACCGACGCAAGCCGGGCCGTCGAGGAGGAGCTCGCGACGCTGTTGGCCGACGCGGGGGTCGAAGACCACGTCGCGCTGCGCGCCCGTGTCGACGACCTCGCGCGTCGCGCGGTGCTGCGCGCGTCCCTCGCCGAGTTCGACAGGCAGCTGGTGCTCGCCGCCGGTCGTGACGCGGAGAACGACAGGGCGATCCTCGTCGAGCGCACGCCCGACCGCTGGCAGACCGACGCCGATGCCGCAGCGTCGCAAGCGACCGAGCTCACCGCCGCTCGCGACGCTGCCCTCCTTGAGCTCGGTGCGCTCGAGAGCGAAGTTGCCGAGATCGAGGCATCGAGCGACCTGGCGAGCTTGGCGCTCGAGCGCGAGGAGCTCGTCGAGCAGCTGCGTCGAGAGCTGCGGGCATGGACCGTGGCCCAGGTCGCCGCAGGGCTGATCGACCACACCTTGGAGCGGTATCTCGACGAGCGCCAGCCGGCAGTGATCCAGCTCGCGGAGCAGCACCTCATCACCATCACCGAGGGCCGCTACACGGGCCTTCGGCTCGACCCCGAGGCGACAGGGCGCGCGCCGCGCCTGATGGTCATCGACCAGAGCGGCAACGTGCACAGCCCGATGGAGCTGAGCCGAGGCACCGTCGAGCAGGTGTACCTGTGCTTGCGCTTGGCGTTGGCAGAGCAGCACCGCACGCCGCTCCCGCTGCTCCTCGACGACATCCTCGTGAACTTCGATCCGCTTCGGGCGATTGCCACGACGAAGGTCCTCGCCGAGGTGGCGGCGAGCCGTCAGGTGCTCGTCTACACGTGTCATCCGTGGGTCGTAGAGGTCGTTCGCGAGGTCGACGGCCAGGTTCCCGTGGTCGAACTGGAGCGCACCCGCATCTGACGAGGTCGGGTACCTCGTGTGGGGTTCGGGACCTGCAAACCTGGATCGTCATGTCCGCCGCCGTCTTGCGCCCCATCTCTCGGCGGCGGCGTCTCGAGAGTGCGTGGCAGGCGTTGGTGCGACGCGCGCCGTTCGTCTTCGCTGCGGCCGCGGTCGTGGTCGCAGCCTGCGTGGTCGGCGCGACCGCCCCCGGCGCAGTCCAGGCATCTGCTGCACCTGTCGCATCCGCGAGACAGGTGGCGGCTGCGCACCCCACCGTCGACGTCGGGACGGCAAAGGCGTACGTGGTCGTCGACGTGTCGTCGGGGCGTGTGGTCGCCGCGCACAACGCCCGAGAGCCCCTGCGTGTGGCAAGCACGGTCAAGATCATCACGGCCTTGGTTGCCAGGCGCGTGGTGCCGCTCGACGATGCGGTGCCGATCTCTGCGTATGCCGAATCGCGTCCTGCTCTGAAGATCAGCGTGAAGCAGGGCCAGCACTGGAATGCCGACGACCTGTTCCACAGCATGCTGCTCGCCTCGGCGAACGACGCGGCGGTCGCCCTCGCCGAGCGTGCCGGTGGTGGCTCGCTCGACGGCTTCGAGGGCGCGGCAGCCGCTGAGGCGACACGACTCGGGCTGGCTGACAAGCCGCTGATCCAGGACCCAGCGGGCCTTGATGACGAGTCTTCCGTGCGCGGAGGCAACCGCATCAGCGCCCGCGACCTTGCGATCGCAGCTCGTGCATTGCTTTCCGACCCCCTCTTGGCGTCGATCGTGGCGATGCCCGACTACCGGTTCGTGGGCGGTGACGGTCAGCACCACCGAGTCGTTGGCCACAACGAGTTCATGCAGTCGTACCCGGGGGCGGTCGGGGTGAAGACCGGCTACACGAAGCTGTCGGGGAGCAGCCTCGTCGCGGCCGCACGGCGAGATGGCAAGACCTACCTCGCCGTGCTCGTCGATTCGCCGAACGCGCCCGTCGAGGCTGGCCAGCTTTTGGACGCTGCTTTTGCGGGCAAGGTGCAGGCGGGGCTCGACGACACGCTCCCTGCCGTGCGTGGGGCTGACTTCTACGCGGGCGTGGGCTCCAATGCCGGCGCGGCTCGTCCGACGGTGCATGTCGGGGTGCCGTCGGCAAGCCCGCTGCGCTCGGGCATGCCGGTGTTCGCGGTGCTGGCGGGACTCGTCCTGTTGGTGATGGTGCGGCGACGTCAGGTCGTCGTGCAGCGTCAGCAGGCCCGCGCCCGGCGGGCTCGCCCCCCGTCCGCGCGGCCGTCGCGCTGATCGCGCAACCTCCGTGAAGTCCTGTTGGCCGGCGGGGCGTAGCCTCGTGCGGTGAGCGAGTTCTCGTCGTGGTCAGCCGACCCGTCACCGGAAGTGCAAGGTAGCGCCCAATTGCCGGATGCGGCTGAGATCGCGGCTGCCGAAGCAGCGCTCGATGCCCTCGTCGCTGACGATTTCGCTGCGGAGGGCCCGGTCGCTGACGATGCGCCGGTGGCGACTGTTCCCGAGCGCGCAGGCCGCGATGTCGGCGAGCTCGAGGCCGATCTCGCGGCGGTTGACGCCGCTATCGAGCGGATCGACCGGGACGCGTACGGCCGCTGCGACGTGTGCGGGCTGACGCTCGATGCGGCGGTGCTGCAGGCCGATCCCACGGTGGCAGCTTGTCCAGCGCACATTCACCTGCGGCCGGTCACCTCAGGCAGCTGAGGTGGAACGCCGCGCACGTCGGCACCGCTGCATTGCGGCCACACCGAGCGTTCGGTGCGTGTCGCGGTTGCAGTAGGTTCCGGTGTCCATGCCGGCGAAGCGTCCTCGTGCCACGCCCGTGGCAGATTCCGGTGCCGACCGGACGGACCCGCCGGGGACTTCCGCACATGCGCCCCATGGCTACAACGCGGCGCTCGATGGGCTGCGTGCGCTCGCGGTGCTCGCGGTGCTCGCGTTCCACGTAAGCATCTACACGCCGCACATCTAGTGGGGCGGTGGGTGGCTCGGTGTCGATCTGTTCTTCGTGCTGAGCGGCTTCCTCATCACCCGCCTGCTGCTCGTCGAGTTCGTCAAACGCCAGCGAATCAGCCTTGGTCGCTTCTACCTGAGGCGGTTCCTGCGCTTGTACCCGGTGATCCTCGCCGTCGTCGTTGGATCCCTGGCGATCCGTGCGTTCACGCCGATGGGCTCCCCGCTGTGGACGACTCGTCGAGGCATGTTCGCGATCGCCGGCTACTTCGTGAACTGGGAGATCCTCCATTCCCAGTCGTCCCGTGCGCTCGGGATGTGGTCCCACCTCTGGACGCTCTCGATCGAGGAGCAGTTCTACGTCGCGTGGCCGTTGCTGTTGGTGCTGCTGTTGCTGCTCGGGTGCCGCGGGAAGTCGCTGTTGGTGGTGGCCGCTGGGCTTGCGACGGCCATCGCGGTGTACCGCTGGCGGGTGGCACGTGTGGCGTACCCCGGGGGCAGCTCAACCGCTACATCATCATCCCGGTGCAGCGGCAGTGGTACTACGGCTCGTTCACGCACACCGACGGGCTGCTCATCGGCGCCGCGCTGGCGGTGTGGTTCGTCTACTTCCGCACGACGGGACGTGCCCTGCGGGTGGGTCTGGCGGTTCTGGCGCCGTGCACCGTGGTCACGATGATCGCCCTCATGTACGCGTTGGGCGAATCCTCGACGGGGAGCTTCACGCCGTTCTGGGGCATGGCTGTGTTCAACCTCTCGGCTGCGGCGCTCGTCGCGCACCTGATCATCTCGCCGGGTGCGCCGCTCAGCCGGGTCCTCTCTTGGAGACCGCTGGTGTGGATCGGTCGCCGTTCGTACGGGATCTACGTGTTCAATCCCCCGATCCTGGCGATGTTGCACCTGTGGTACACGCGCGATGGCGACCGGCTGGTACCCGTGGCGACCGTGCTCACGATGGTGGTCGCCGGGCTTTCCTACCGGTTCTACGAGAGTCCCTTCTTGCGCCTGAAGGACCGGTTCGGTCGCCCGCCAGACCGGCGCGTGGCCGCTTCTGACGCCGCGCCTGCGGAGCCCGTCACGCCGTAGCTGCGGCCGTCTGCTCGCCTCCCTGACGCGGGGCGTGGCGGTCTCGATGTACCTCGCGGCGCTGCAGCGGCCGGTGACGTTGCACGCGTCTCTCTCTCT
>CAZUMJ010000001.1:127499-154952 GCA_964621605.1 uncultured Iamiaceae bacterium
TCTCTCTCTCTGACGCAGGCCGCCGCGGTTTCCCACGTGCCATGCGGCGGCTGTGGGCGCGGGCAGGGCTCGCACCCGACTCGCCTTCCGATGGTGTGACGTCGAGCACATCTAAAAAAGTTATGCTACGTTTTGGGGTCCATGCGTACGCAGAGCGACCTTCGTGCGAAGCCGAATGGTCCCAGGCTCGCAGCGATCGTCGACCGTCCTCCGGCCAGGGCAGCCGGCTCCGCGGGCCGGTCCGGATTCTCGTACCACCCCGGTCTCGACGGGTTGCGTGGCTTGGCGGTCCTGAGCGTCATGGCGTTCCACGCCGGCATCGTGAACAAGACGTTTCGCTGGGGCGGTGGGTGGCTCGGTGTCGATCTGTTCTTCGTACTGAGCGGGTTCCTCATCACCCGACTGCTGCTCGAGGAGTTCGTTCGGCTCCGGCGGGTCCACCTGGGTCGCTTCTACCTGCGTCGCCTCCTGCGGCTCTACCCGCTGATCGCGGTGGTCGTCGCCGGAGCGATCGCGGTACGGGCGTGTGCTCCCGCCGGCTCGCCGTTGCGAACCACCCGGCGGGGCATCGTGGCGATCGCCGGCTACTTCGCGAACTGGGAGATCCTCCGCGCGCAGACGGCCCGCCAGATGGGCATGTGGTCGCACCTGTGGACCTTGTCGATCGAGGAGCAGTTCTACGTCGTCTGGCCGATCCTGCTCGTGGCGCTCCTCCTGGCCGGGGGCCGCGCGAGGGTGCTCCTGCTCGTCACGGTCGGCATCGCCGTCGCCGTGGCGGTATACCGCTGGCGGGTCGCCCGCGTGGCATACCCGGGGGGGCGGATGAACTTCTTCGCGCTCCTCCCCGTTCAGCGGCACTGGTACTACAGCTCGTTCACCCACACCGACGGCTTGATGGCCGGGGCCGCCCTGGCCGTGTGGACAACCTTCGTGCGGCCGCCCGGCCGGATCGCACGCCGAGCCCTCGTGGTAGCGGGGCCATCCGCGTTCGGCGCGTTGGTGGGCATCAGCTACCTCGTGGGGAGGAATCCGGTCGCCTCCTGGGTCCCGTACTGGGGGGTCGCGACGTTCAACCTCGGGTCCGTCGCGATGGTGGCCTCCCTCGTCACCATCCCGCGTGCGCGGTGGGCTCGCCCCCTTCGGTGGCGTCCGCTGGTGTGGATGGGTCGCCGCTCCTACGGGATCTACGTCTTCAACCTGCCGATCCTGGCAGTGCTGCATCAGCGGTATCCGCACCTGGGGGAACGCGTCGTCGTGGCTGGAACCCTTCTGACACTCGTCTCGGCGGGCGTGTCCTACCGCTGGTACGAGCGTCCCTTCCTCAGGCTGAAGGACCGGCTCGGCCGCGCGTCTGACTTGCAGGAGCCGCCACGGGCCGCTGCGGACGACCTCGTGGTGATCTTGCCGCCGAGTGCGTTGGCAGGCTCAGACGATGTCGACGTCGCCGGCGAGCGCGTCGACCGCAGCATCCAGGAGCGCAACGCGCGGGCCGAGCTGTATGCGATCCGGGCCGTGCCAGTCGAGCCAGCGGGCGCCCAGGTTCGGGACTCGCTCGCGGGGGCCACCCAGGTGCTGCTCCACGGCGAGGATCACGCCGCTGTGGGTGACCACGATGATCTCACCGTCCCCGACGAGGCTTGCGAGGTCGGCGAGGGCGGGCAGCACACGGGCAAGCAGCGCTTGGTCTGATTCCCAGGAGGGCGGCCGCTGCTCGGGCAATGGCTCGCGGGGGTCACGTCCCGCATGGATGGGGTCGTCGGCGAGGTAGCCGGGCCAGTCGCGGTACACCTCGGGGCGGGTCAGCCCCGACCATTCGCCGGCGTCACGCTCGCGGAAGCGGGCATCCACGAGCACGGGGCCGATGCCCAGTTCGGAGGAGAGCTCCTCGGCGGTGTCGGCACCGCGCACCAGGTCGGACGAAGCAAGCAGATCGACGGCCCCGAGCGCACCCGCGGCAAGGCGAGCCTGCCGGCGGCCGGCTTCGGTCAGCGGAGGGTCGGCTTGGCCTTGCCAGCGTCCGAGCGCGTTCCATTCGGACTCGCCATGACGCACGAGCAGGATGCGGGGCACGGGCCTCCACGGTACCCCGACGAGGGAGCAGGTTCTCCACGGCAGCCGAGTACGCTCCGTTCCACCATGCCCGTCCTGCGGCTCTTCGCCGCCGCACGCGATGCCGCCGGGACCGGATGTGCCACGGTGCCCGGTTCGACCGTCGAGGCAGTCCTCGACGGCGCCGTTGCGCGCTTCGGCACGGAGTTCGCCCGGGTGGCCGCGACCGCCCAGGTGTGGTGCAACGGAGCGCCGGCCGATCCGACCGATCCCGTCTGTGACGCCGACGAGGTCGCGGTCCTTCCCCCGGTCTCGGGAGGTGCTCGGTGAGCCCGCAGGCTGGTGGGTCGAGCGCGTCGGGCTCAGGGCGGCGGCGTACGTCGCACCGTGACAGCCCGGCACCGTCGCGGTCGTCGGCGTCACGCGCAAGGTCGACCGGAAAGGCAGCGGGCAGGTCCACGGTGAGCCGTGGGTCGACTGGGTCTCCGTCGCAGCGCCGCTCCAGCCAGGGCGCGTCGGCGGGGAGTGCGCAGCCGCGCCGGACGAAGGCGAGCGCAAGCCCTGACCGTGCTCCACGGGCGGCGCCGCAGCCGAGGTCGAGCCGCGGCCCCGCGGCTGCAGGCAAGCGTGCCGACGCGCGGCCCCGCTCCGCGCCTCCCACGACGGGCGTGCGTCCGCCGCGTGGCCTGGCCGCCTGGTTCGGGCTGGTGGAATCCCCCAAGGGCGCGCGCCCCCCGATGGCGCCCGGGTACGTGCGGGGACGGCGCCGCTACGCCGTCACCTACGACCTCGACGGGCCCCGCGTGCGGCTGGGGGTCGCCTGGTTCGTGTTCATCCTCGCCGCCCTGGTCGCTGAACGCCTGGTGGTCGGCTTGCCCTTGCTGTTGCTGGTCTTCGCCCTTTCGGCAGGGCTCGCTGCCTTCCAGACCGCTCGCGCGTGGGTTGGTCAAGGTGCGGTCGTCGACCCGCGCCTTGCCGCGCTGCTCGCTGTCACCGTGTCGTTGTCCGTGTCGCTCGGGTCGCGCATGGTGGGGCTTGCCGTCCTGGCGGCCGTTGGTGTCGCGTTCGCCGATTCCTGGGTACACACGCCCCGGCACACCTCGCCGTTTGGTGATGCCGGCGTCACCGTGGGTGCCGCGCTGGTCCCAGCCGCGGCGGCAGTTGGGGTGGCGCTGTCGTTGCGCTACGAGATCGGCGCCGTGGTGATCCTGTTGCTGTTCGCTTCGGCCTTCGACGTCGGCGACTTCCTCGTCGGGTCGGGCGCGGCGAGCGTGGTCGAGGGCCCGCTGGCTGGCACGGCGGCGATCGCGGTCGTCACAGCCATCGTGGCGGTGTTGCACATCCCACCGTTCGACGGTGCGAGTGCCTGGGCGTTCGGGCTCGGCGCGGCGTTGGCGTGTCCGTTGGGTCAGGTTGTGGCATCGGCTGTTCTCCCGGACGGCCTCCACCGCGCCTCCGCGCTACGGCGCCTCGACTCACTGCTGGTGTTGGCACCGCTGTGGGCATGGGCGATCGCGCTCCCGCTCGCGCGGGGTGGTTGAGGTGAGATCGGTACACTGGCGACGATCGATTCCCCGCAGTGGAGGGCCGGATGGACGCTGAGCTTTCCCGCATCCTGTCGCCGGAGTTCCTCGACGACGTCACGACCGCGTCGTTGGACGACCTCCGATCTCGGCGTGATGCGTGTCGCGCGGTTGAAACAGGTCTGTCGTACCTTCGCCGACTCGCCCAGGGGCGCATCGACATCGTGGCCGGAGAGCTGGCCCGACGTGAAGAAGGCGGCGACCCCGTCGATCTCGGTGGCCTCGTCGAGCGCCTTCCGGAGATCCTCTCCGACCGATCACGGCCGCCCGCGGCCGGGCACCTGGTCGAGGTTGCCGACCCGGGGCAGGTCCAAGGTGAGTTGGTCGAGGCGTTGGCGAGCATCAACGTCGAGGGACACCTCACCGAGCTCGCGGCGGTCGACGTCGCCCACCTCGAAGAGATGCATGCCCGCTTGGAGGCACTTGAGCGACGCATCTCCGACCTTCGCAAGGAGCTCTTCGTTCGTCTCGACGCGATCCAGGGCGAGCTCGCGCGTCGCTACGAGACCGGTGAGGCTTCGGTCGACCGCTTGCTCGCCGGCGAGTAGCGCCCGGCGAACCCGCCAGGCGGGTTTCGTGCGTCGTGGCGCCGCCGCGTAGCGTCGTGGCATGAACGAGTTCGAGCAGCGGTGGCGCGATCTCGGCGAGTTCATCCGAGAGCAACGCAACATCGGGCATCTCTCGTTGCGGAAGCTTTCGGAGATGGCCGGCATCTCCAATCCCTATCTGAGCCAGATCGAGCGCGGGCTCCGCAAGCCCTCCGCCGAGATCCTCAGGCAGATCGCCTCCGCGTTGCACATCAGCGCCGAAACGCTCTACGTGCGTGCGGGCATCCTCGACGAGCCCGGTGCGCCGACCGACCTGGTGGCAGAGATCCGTCGCGCGACAGACCTCGACGAAGAGCAGAAGCGCGCTCTCGTCCAGATCTACGAGACGTTTCGGCGGGAAGCAGCCGCCGCACGCGGACTCGACGAGTCGTCGGCGCCGACCACCGACTCCGTGGTGGATGTCACAACCGAGAGCGACGAGGAATCAGCCGCCGCCGGACGGCGTTGACTTCGGCCGTGCGCACGGTCGCGGTCGTCTCGCTCCACACGTCGCCGCTTGTACAGCCCGGGTCGGGCGACAGCGGAGGCATGAACGTCTACGTCCGTGAGCTGGTCGGTTCGCTCGCACAGGTAGGAGTGGCGTGCCAGGTCTATGTGCGCCGCTGGCATGACGACCTTCCCGACGAGGTCGAGGTCGAGCCGGGTTGCCTCGTGCGCCACATCACGGCCGGGCCGTCGGTGCTGGCGAAGGAGGCGCTCGAGGGGACCGTCAAGGCGTTCACCGCAGGGGTGCTCGCCGATCTCGACAAGCACCCGGTCGACGTGCTGCACGCCAACTATTGGCTGTCGTGCGTCGCCGGACACGAGCTCAAGCACGAGCTCGACCTCCCGCTCGTCAGCACCTTCCACACCCTTGCCCGTGTCAAGGCCGAGAACGGTGACGCCGAGCCCGAGCACCGCATCGCGGCCGAGGCACGCGTCATCGGTTGTTCTGACGTGGTCACGGCATCGTGCCAGGCAGAGGCCGCCCAGTTGGTGCGCCTGTACGACGCCGATCCAGACCGCATCGCGCTCGTGCCGCCTGGGGTCGACCACGCGTTCTTCTCGCCGGGGAGCCGTGCCGGGGCTCGGCGAGCGCTCGGCATGGGTGCCGACCCGGTGCTGCTGTTCGTCGGTCGCGTGCAGCCGCTCAAGGGGCTCGACGTCGCGATCGAGGCGCTGGCGGGCGTTCGGCGCCGCCACCCCGGCGCCAGGCTCGTCGTGGTCGGTGGCCCGAGCGGTCCGGCTGGCGCCGATGAGTTGGCGCGTTGTCACGTGCTGGCGCAGCGCCTCGGGGTGAGCGACGCGTTGCAGTGGGTGGCGCCGCAGCCTCACCACCTGCTTTCCAGCTACTACCGAGCCGCAGATGTCGTGGTGGTGCCGAGCCGCAGCGAGTCGTTCGGGCTCGTTGCGCTCGAGGCTGCGGCCTGTGGTGTGCCGGTCGTCGCGTCCGCGGTGGGTGGGCTCACGACGGTGGTCGCGCCGGGTGTCACCGGCGAGTTGATCGCGAGTCGTGACGCCGCCGCGTTCGGGCGTGCGATCACGGCCCTGCTCGACGACCCCGTGCGCGCCGCGCTGCTCGGTCGCCAGGCGGCACTGCGCGCTCGGCGCTACACGTGGGCGACGACGGCGGCATTGCTGCAGGGTTGCTACGACGCGGCGACTGCACGGGTTCCGGTGCTCTGCGACGCTGCCTGACGCGCGCCACGTGGCGCGTGCTCGCCTGCGTGGGCCGATGGTCGATGGCGCCGCGGTCTGCGGCGGGCCTCAGCCGCCGAGCTGACGCGAGCGTTCCGTCGCTGCGGTGACCGCGTCGAGGAACGCGGCGCGCACCCCAGCCTGTTCCAGCACACGGAGGCCCGCTGCTGTGGTGCCACCCGGTGAGGTGACGGCGGCTCGTAGCGCCGCGGCGTCGTCGGTGCCCGTTGCCAGCAGCTGTGCGGAGCCGAGCAGCGTCTGGACAGCGAGTTCGGTGGCGATGGGGCGTGGGAGGCCGACGAGGACTCCGGCTTCGATCAGGGCCTCCGCGACGAGGAACACGTATGCCGGACCCGAGCCAGACAGCCCGGTGACGGCGTCGAGGAGGGGCTCCGCCACCACGGTGACGGTGCCGACCGCCTGGAGCAGCTCGCGTGCCCATGCCACGTCGTCGTCTGCGGCGGCAGCGCCCGCCGCGATGGCCGATGCCCCGGCCCCGACGAGTGCGGGTGTGTTGGGCATCGCCCGCACGACGGCGGTGCCTGCGGGGAGCGCTGCCTCGAGCGCTGTCAGCCGGATGCCGGCGGCGATCGACAGGACCCGGGGCACAGGGCCGACTGTCGTGAGGGCCTTGCACGCGGCCACGACGTCGCCCGGCTTCATCGCCAGCACGGCGCCATCCGCGGCGGTGGGCGCGTCGCGCACCTCGACGCCAGGGAATCGCTCGGTCAGCTCAGCGCGGCGTTGAGGTGCCGGCTCCACCACTGCGATCGCGGTAGGTGCCATGCCCGACGAGATCCATCCGGTCAGCAGGGCTTCGCCCATCTTGCCCGCACCGAGGAGCAGCAGCTTTGGCATGGCGGCAGGTTACCGAGCGGCCACGGAGCCGACGATCGGGTTGGCCGGGACCCTCCCTTCCCCAAGGCAGGTCCCGGCCGCCGGCAGCGTAGGAGGAGAGGACAGGAAAAGTAAAGAGATGTACTGAAAAGTAATGATGATGCACACCGATCGGGACGTTGGCGATCCCGTGGTGCAGCATCAGCCGCGGAACAAGCTTGCGAAGCCGATGCGCATGGCGGGCCGGAAGCAATGCTCGACGGTCATGTAGTGGGTACCGATGACCCAGTCCAGGGCGTCATCGTCCACCCGCTCCACCGGGAGTTGCCCCTGGAGGAACACCGCGTCCTCCGCGCCGATCGCGAACGCGACGCCGTGCAGCTTCAGGTTGCGGCGCAGGAGATGCTCGTAGAACGCCGCGTGGTTCTCCATGGGGGCGGGGCAGAGATAGGTCTCATGGTGCAGCGTGCGCTGGCGCACGAGGAGCCACGTCGTGAAGACCCCCTTCTCGGGGCCGCGCAGGCGCACGAACCAGCGTGGGACACCGCTCTCGTCGCGCTCGATGGCTTCGATCGTGGGGTTCTCGTCGACTTGCTCGGCGAGCCAGCGTTCGATGCGCACCCCGAGCGCGTCGAGCTCGTCGGGCGTACCTGCCGGTTCGAACATGGTCTGACGCTACCGGCGACGCCCGGGCTGCCCGGGCCTCGGCGAACGTCGCAATCGACCCGCTCGGTGCCAGGAGGCCATCTGGTCTCGCCGCTGGAGGCGCGGACGGTCGAGTTGGGCCCCTCTGCAGCGGTCGGGGAGACTGGTCCCGTGCGCCCCGGAACCACGATCGTGCTCGGCATCCTGCTCGCGCTCATCCTCGGCGCGTCGATCCTGCAGATGTTCGTGCTCTCACGCTGAGCTGCCGTGCGGCGGCACGCAAGCAGCGGGCTGGGGCACCGCACCAGCCCCACTCGTCGTCAGAGCCGCGTCGCGATTGCGTCGCGCGAGAACACGTGTGAGCCGCGCACGTTCAGCCAGATCGCGATCACCCACGCGACGGTGCCGACGGTCAACACCACCCACAGCTGGGCGAGGAGCAGCGTGCTGGTCTGGCCGACGACGGCGAGCACCAACGGCAAGATGACGGTGCCGCCGAGTTGGTTCGCCTCCTGCGTCGTGCGCGCCCGGGCCGACACGCGCACCATGATCCCGAGCCCGAGCGCGGCGACCGCTGGTGAGACGTACCCGATGACGACCATCCAGAGGCGGGTCGGGAGGAACATGCGATGCATGACAGGCCATGCACTGGCGTTGCCGACGACGACGTAGCAGGCAAACCCGACCCACGAGATGATCACCGCCGGAGCGAAGGCGCTGAGGAGCTTCGCGAGGTACAGGTCGCGGTCGGAGATCGGCAGGTGCAGCAGCGTTTCGATCGTGCGGCGTTCCTTCTCGCCGGCGAACGCGTCGGCGGCGAGCACCACGGACACCATGAGCGGCACGATCAGGAAGAGCGGAGCCACGAGGTAGCCGAGCACGGTCACCACGAGCTGCTCGTGCACGGGAAGCCGCAAGATCGGTTCCGCCAGGTTGCCGGGCAGGCGCGCCAGCATGTCGTCGACGCGCACCGCGCTCCGGCGGCTGGCAGCGAGGCCGATGGCAAGCGGCAGGCCGATCATCATCACGGCTGGCACCAGCAGCATCGGCAGGACGACCGCCTTGGAGCGGCGCACCGCGGTGATGTCCTTGTGGATCACCGCCCGGACCGCGATCCAATCGACGGGGTCGCTCTTGCGTCGTGGGGCGCTCATCGCTCACCTGCGGTGACCGTGCCTGCGGCTGACGCCGACGTCGGGCCCGCCGCGGTGTCGGAAGGAGTGCCCGCGGCTGAGGCGCTTTCGGTACGGGGCCCGGGCCCAGCCCCGGTCCCCGGTGGCGGAGGAGGCGGGAGGGGCGCCTGCCCCGCGCCGATGCGAGCCTCGATCTCGAAGTAGACGTCTTCAAGGGTGGGAGGTTGCGGGGTGGCGGCGAACACCTCGGCCCCCGCGCCCACGAGGGCAGCGACGACCGCGGGGAGCACGGCACGTTCCTCGACCACCAGGGCGAGGCCGTCATCGTCGCCGTGCACCGCGTGCACCCCGCGCACGGCGCGCACCGTGTCGATCGTGGTGGTGCTCGGTGCGCCGCCGAGGTCGACGCGGGCGCGCAGCCCGTCCCACAGCTGCGCGGCGAGGTCGAGGGGGCGTCCGAGGGCGTGGAGGCGGCCGTGGTGCAGCACCGCCATGCGGTCGGCAAGCGCGCCCGCTTCCCCGAGGAAGTGGGTGCACAGCACGACTGTGCGCCCGTACTCGGCCGCGAGCGACCCGATCATCTCCACCACGTCTCGGATCGCGGCCGGGTCCAGGCCGGAGGTGGGTTCGTCGAGGAAGAGCACCTGCGGGTCGTGCAGCAGCGCCCGGGCAAGGGCGATGCGCTTGCGCTGACCCGTCGACGCTCCTTGCACGGCGACGTCGGCCCGATCTGCCATGCCGAACCGGCCGAGCAGTTCGGCGACCTTGGTGCGCGCCTCGTCGAGCGGAAGGCCGCGGATGCGGGCGGTGGCGAGCAGGTTCTCCGCCGCGGTGAGACGGTCGTCTAGGCCGGCATGCTCCGTGAGGACGCCGGTGAGCCGGCGGAGCTGGGTACCCTCGGTCGCCGGGTCGAGGCCCAGCACGCGCGACGACCCCGCATGCGGCGCGAGGACGCCGTTGAGCAACCGGACCGTCGTGGTCTTGCCGGCTCCGTTCGGGCCGAGCAAGGCGAGCACCTCGCCTCGAGGTACCTCCATGGTCAGACCGTCGAGTGCGGTGCCACCGTCGAAATGCCGCGTGAGTCCTTCTGTCTCGATAGCCAGCTCCGGCACGGACCCTCCGTCGTGTGTCACCCACCTGTCGTGGTGCGCCCCAGTCTGCCCATCGGCGCGCGTCGTTCCGACCTGTACCGCTTGCGCCGGCGAGCCGATGGGCACGAGGGGTGCGCCAGCGGCCAACATGGTGCCCGTGAACCTGGCCACGATCATCGAGGACCACCCCGCCGACGCCGTTGCCCTGGTGAGTCGTGGGCTCACAACTACCTACGGCGAGTTGCGTGAGCAGGTCGGCGCGTTGCGTGGCGGCTTGCAGGCGTTGGGCGTCCAGCCCGGCGATCGGGTCGCGATCGTCTGCGCCAACAACTGGTACTTCGTGGCGAGCTGGTTCGCGGTGTTGGGGGTCGGCGCGGTGAGCGTGCCGCTCAACCCGGGGAGCCCCACCGCCGAGCTCACCCGCGAGTTGGCCGAGGTCGGTGCCGTCGCCGTCATCGTCGGCCCGGCCGGTCGCAAGCCGATCGCCGCGATCGACAGGTCCGCGCTTCCCGAGTTGCGGCACCTCGTGGTGAGCGGTGCGGACGACACCTCGGGGCCGGGTGTGGTGTCGTTCGAGGAGTTGCTGGTGCACGAGCCTGCTCCGCTCGTGCCCCGCGCGGACGACGACGTCGCCGTGCTCGTGTTCACCAGCGGGACCGCAGGGTCGCCCCGGGCCGCCATGCTGTCGCACGGCAACATCGCGGCGAACGTCGAGCAGATCCGAGCGAAGCCGGAACGCCGCCAGAGCAGCGACGACGTGTCGCTCGGCCTGCTTCCGTTCAACCACGCGTTCGGACTTACCGTCGTGTTGGCGGGCTCGCTCACCGCCGGCGCTTCGCTCGTGCTCATCGAGCGCTTCGATCCGCACAGCCTCTTCGAGACGGTGAGCCGCCACGGCGTGACCGTCATGGCGGGCGCCCCTGCGATGTGGACCGCCCTGGCGAACCTTCCGACGGCGCCCCCGGGCACGTTCGCAACCGTGCGCCTGGCGACTTCGGGCGCGGATCGCCTCCCGCTGGAGGTGGCGCAACACCTCCAGCAGCGCTACGGCCTCGTCGTGTGTGAGGGCTACGGGCTCACCGAGGCAGGCCCGGCGGTCACCTCATCGATCGGCGAGGTGTACCGCGCGGGCTCGGTCGGCGCGCCGCTCGACGGCATCGACCTTCGTCTCGTCGACGAGGATGGCACCGACACCCTCGTGGGGGACCCCGGCGAGCTGTGGGTGCGTGGCGACAACGTGTTCCTCGGCTACTGGAACGACCCCGACGCGACGGCGACGGTGCTGCAGGACGGCTGGCTTCGTACCGGCGATGTGGCGACGGTCGATGACGATGGGTTCCTCTTCCTCGTCGATCGAGCGAAGGACCTCATCATCGTGTCGGGGTTCAACGTGTACCCGGCCGAGGTCGAGGAGGTGCTCTGCGAGCACGCGGCGGTCGCCGAGTGCGCGGTCGTGGGCGTCCCGCATCCGTACTCGGGCGAGGCCGTGAAGGCGTACGTCGTGGTGCACGACGGGGCCTCGTGCGAAGAAGACGAGTTGATCGGGTGGTGCGCCGACCACCTGGCTCGCTACAAGTGCCCCGCGAAGATCATGTTCGTGTCTGAGTTGCCGCATGGGTTGCACGGCAAGGTGCTGCGGCGAGAGCTCCGCTGACTTCCGTCGGGACGGGCACCCCTAACCGGAGTTTGTGAACGCGTGCACATGCCTCGGTAGGATGGGGCGATGCGGAGCCGGTGCCCCCGGGCGAGTTGCTAGGAAGTCATGCCCGACCACGCACGCCCCACCCCCGAGGCGACCGTCGCGCGCCTGCCGGTGTATCTGCGGGTCCTCAACGAGCTCGATGCGACCCACGAGTCGACGGTTTCGTCTGAGCGTCTCGCCGAGCTAGCCGGCGTCAACGCCGCGAAGGTCCGCAAAGACCTTTCCTTCCTTGGAAGCTACGGCACTCGTGGTGTGGGCTACGACGTGCCCTACCTGCTCTTCCAGGTACGTCGTGAGCTCGGCCTCACCCAAGACCGCCCAGTCGTCATCGTGGGCGTGGGCAACCTGGGTCGCGCCCTTGCCGACTATGCCGGGTTCACCCAGCGGGGCTTTCCGGTGGTCGGCCTCGTCGACGCAGACCGCGACAAGGTGGGCACCACCCACGTCGGGTTGACGATCGCCCACGTTGACTGCCTCGCCAAGACCGTGCACGACGGCAAGGCGAGCATCGGGGTTGTTGCGACGCCTCCCGGCGCAGCGCAGGACGTCACCGACGCGCTGGTGTCGGCGGGCATCCGCTCGATCCTGAACTTCGCTCCGGTCGTGTTGACCGTGCCCGACGACGTCTCGCTGCGCAAGGTCGACCTCGCACTCGAGCTCCAGATCCTGAGCTACTACGAACAGCACCGCGAGCCCGCCACCGCGGGAGCGGCTGCCGGAGCGGACGAGGGCTGAGATGATCCCCGTCGGCGGCACCTACCCGGTGAGCCTGGTGGTGGACGGGCGCAAGGTGTTGGTGGTCGGTGGCGGGCGCATCGCGCTGCGAAAGGCGACGGCGCTCCAGGGAAGCGGCGCCGTGGTGCACGTCGTCGCCCCTTCGGCGTCCGACGAGCTGGCGCGCCTCGCCGAGGGCCGCGTGGCTCGACGGGAGTTCGAGCCGGCCGATCTCGACGGGTGCTGGTTGGCGGTCGAGGCCACCGGCGACCCGGACGTGGCCCGGGCGGTCGCAGACGCGGCAGATGAGCGACGTGTGTGGCTGAACGCAGCAGACCAGCCCGCCGCGTGCAGCGTCGTGCTGCCCGCCGTGCTGCGCCGGGGTGCGGTCACCATCGCCTACTCCACAGACGGCACCAGCCCCACGTTGGCGGCATGGCTGCGTGACCGAGCTCGTGAGCAGTACGGCGACGAGCTCGGGGTGCTGGCCGACATGCTCGGCGCCGCCCGGGCCGAGCTGCACGCAGCCGGCCGCTCGACCGAGCAGCTCGATTGGCGCGGGCTGCTCGATTCGGGAATCCTTGAGGAGATCCGTCGAGGGCGGATCGTCGAAGCGAAGGAGCGCCTGCAGGCGTGGCTGTCGTCGTCATCGGAGTAAATCACCGAACGATGCCGCTCGATCTCTTCGAGCGCCTTGTCGTCGACCCCGCGCGTCTGCCCAAGTTCCTCTGCGACCTGGCCGGCCGTGCGCACCTCTCCGAGGTCGTGGTGCTCGCCACCTGCAACCGCACCGAGATCTACGCCGTGGCCGAGCGCTTCCACGGCGCCTACGCCGACGTGCGCAACACCATCGCCGAGCAGGCGTTCATGGCCCCCGAAGACTTCGCCGAGCATCTGTTCGTCCACTACGACGAGAGCGCGGTGCGACACCTGTTCAAGGTCGCAGCCGGGCTCGACTCCGTCGTGCTGGGCGAGGCCGAGATCCTCGGCCAGGTGAAGGCCGCATGGGAGCTGGCACGCGTCGAAGGGTGCGCTGGGTCGCTGCTCAACCCGCTGTTCCGCCACGCGCTCGAGGTCGGCAAACGGGCCCGCAACGAGACGACCATCGGCCAGCACGTGGCCTCCGCTTCGTCCGCGGCGGTGGCGTTGGCCGCCGATCGCCTCGGCGACCTCGACGGGTCGTCGGCGCTGGTCGTCGGTGCGGGCGAGATGGGCGAAGGCATCGTCGTGGCTTTGGCCGGTGCAGGGGTCGGCGACGTGCGCGTCGCGAACCGTACCCACGACCGCGCGGAAGCCCTGGCGACTCGCGTCGGCGGTGTCGCGGTTCCGCTCGCCGATCTGCCCAGCGCGTTGGGCGAGGTCGACCTGCTGCTCACCTCTACCGGGGCGAGCGAGGTCATGGTTGATGAAGCCGCCCTCGAGCCCGCGGTGGCCGCCCGAGCAGGCCGACCGCTGCTGGTCATCGACATCGCCGTCCCTCGAGACGTGGCGCCGTCGGTGGGCGACCTGCCGGGTGTGACCCTGCTCGACATGGACGACCTCGCAGCGTTCGCGGAGGTGGGTCGTGCCCGCCGCCGTTCCGAGGTCGAAGCGGTCGAAGCGATCATCGACGACGAGGCGCTGCGCTTCGACGCGCTCTGCTCGGCACGCGCGGTTGCACCGTTGGTGGCAGCGCTGCGCGACAACGTCGAGGCGATCCGCGTCGGCGAGATGGAGCGCTTCGGGGGGCGATTGGCCAGCCTCGACGACGCGCAGCGCGAGACGGTCGAGGCGCTCACACGGGGCATCGTGGCCAAGCTGCTGCACACCCCATCCGTGAAGCTCAAGGACCTTGCCGGCACGCCGCGCGGCGAGCGCTTGGCAGACGCCCTGCGCGACCTGCACGATCTCGACGACGAGTGACCGTCGCCGAGCGCCGCCTTCGCATCGCCACCCGCGGCAGCGCGCTGGCGCGCTGGCAAGCCACGTGTGTCGCGGACCAACTGCGACGCGCACACCCCGACCTCGACGTCGAGTTGGTCGTGCTGACAACGCACGCGGATCAGCGCCTCGACATCCCGATCGCGGAGTTGGGCGGCAAAGGCGTGTTCGTGAAGGAGATCCAGGCCGCCCTGCTCGACGGCCGTGCCGACGTGGCGGTGCACTCTGCGAAGGATCTGCCGTCGATGACCGTCGACGGGTTGGTTCTGGCGGCTATCCCCGAACGGGGCGAGGTGCGCGACGCGCTCGTGGGTGCAGCGCTCGCCGACCTTCGCGAGGGGGCATGCGTGGGCACCGGCTCGCAGCGCCGTCGGGTGCAACTCGCGCACCTGCGACCCGACCTTCGCTTCAGTGAGCTTCGCGGCAACATGGCGACCCGCCTCGCCCGTGCAGTCGACTTCGACGCGATCGTCGTCGCCGCGGTGGCGTTGCAGCGTCTCGGGCTCGGCGCGCAGATCACCGAGGTGCTCGACGAACGGACGCTGCTCCCACAGGTCGGACAGGGGGCGCTGGCAGTCGAATGCCGTGCCGGCGACGGCACTACCGCGGCGTTGCTGGCCCCCCTCGATCACGCGCCCAGTCGTCGCCGCGTCGAGGCTGAGCGGGGCTTCCTGGCCACGCTCGGCGGCGACTGCAACCTCCCGGCCGGGGCTTGCGCGGTGATCGAACCGGACGGACGCCTCCGTCTCGACGCCTTGCTGGCGTCGCCGGACGGCTCGGTGGTGCTGCGGCATCGAGCCATCCAACCCATCGCCGAGGGAGCCACCACCGCCGAGGAATTCGTGGCACCAGTCGTGCTCGGTGTTTCCGCGGCGCGCCACCTGCTGGCCGAGTCGGAGGGTCGCTGGTAGCGCGACCGGCGGGCGCTCCGCGCTCCGCGCTCCGCGCTCAGCGCGTGGCGAGTAGGGCGGGGAGGCGGTCCTGGAGTTCCTGCGGAACCCCGATCGCGAGTTCGTCGCCGGCCTCGTTGGCTTGCACTTCGATGCGGTGGAAGGTGGCATCGTGCCACCAGTAGAGCCACGGGCTGACCGGCGCCTCACCGTGCTCGAAGTGGTGGCGGGCGAGTAGCGCCAGGTTGGGGAGCGCGGCTTGCACCGCAGCGTCACGCACGGCGTGCACGAGCACGAGGCCGCGGTGCGGAGCGATGACCAGGAGGCCGTCGTCGGGGGTGTCGAGGAAGTGGTCGGCCCACATCGCGTGGGTGGCGCCGAAGGGGGAGTCGCTGGTGAGGACCATCACCGGCATGCCCGGTGCGGGCTCCTCGACGTCGATGTCGGGGTAGTGGTTGGCCCGCACCTGTTCGGCGGCGAGATCCCACAGCGTCGCGAGTGGGTCGTCGAGGATGTCGTCACGATGGTCGTCGAGGATGTCGTCACGATGGTCGTCGAGGATGTCGTCACGATGGTCGTCGAGGTCGCGCGCGAGCGCGGTCGCCATGGGGAGGCTGAGAGGTTCGATGCCGGTTTCGCATGCCACGACGAGCTCTGCGTGCACGCCGGGGAGCACCTCGCGCCGAGTCGGGGGAAGCTCGGTCGTGGTCGCCTCGGGCGAGTCTTGGGGAGCGGGCTCGTCGGGCGCGGGTGCGGGCGCAAGGCGGATGCGCAACAACTCGCGCAGCTCGGCGGGGTCGGTGGGCAGGTCCGTCACGCCTGGCAGCGTACGGTGTGCGACAAGGGCCGCAGGACCCACGCGGGCCTACGATCGCTGCGATGACCGTGCACCTGGTGGGAGCCGGACCGGGCGATCCTGGACTGTTGACGGTGCGTGGCGCCGAGGTGCTCGGGCGCGCCGAGGTCGTCGTCTACGACCGGCTGTCGGTGTCGTCGCTGCTCGATCTCGCCCCCGCCGAGGCCCGGCGCATCAGCGTCGGCAAGGCCCCGGGACGTCCGTCGATGTCGCAGGCCGAGATCAACGCGTTGCTCGTGGAGCTCGGTGGGCAGGGGCTGCGAGTCGTGCGACTCAAGGGCGGCGACCCGTTCGTCTTCGCTCGTGGTGGTGAGGAAGCCGTCGCGCTCGCCGCGGCGGGCGTGGCGTACGAGGTGGTGCCGGGCATCACCTCAGCGATCGCCGCCCCCGCGTATGCGGGTATTCCGGTCACGCTGCGGCACTCCTCGACGTCGTTCACCGTCGTCACCGGTCACGAGGACCCGGCTGCCGGGCACGGACCCGACGGCAGCGTCGACTGGGAGCTGCTCGGGCAGGTCGGCGGGACGCTGGTGATCCTCATGGGGGTCGCGAACTGGCCGTCGATCACCCGGCGGCTTCAGGCGGGTGGCATGGCGGGCGACACGCCTGTTGCCGCCGTGCGCTGGGGGACGAGGCCCGAGCAGCACACGGTGCGCGCCACGCTCGCCACCCTCGACGCCGCGTCGCTGGCGGCGCCGTCGGTGATCGTGGTGGGTGACGTCGCGGGACAGCACCTCGATTGGTTCGAGCACCGGCCGCTGTTCGGGCGGCGTGTCGTGGTGACCCGCGCTCGGGCACAGGCAGGGCCCCTCGCGGCGGCGTTGCGCGATGCCGGGGCCGAGGTGCTCGAGGTTCCGGTGATCGACATCGTCGACGCGGCCGACGGCGGTGCCGCGGTGCGTGAAGCGGCGGCCACCTGCGCGGACGGAACGTACGACTGGGTGGTGTGCACCTCCGCGAACGGGGTCGAGCGATTCTGCGTGGCGTTGCGCGATGGCCGCGACCTTGCCGGTATGCGGATCGCCGCGGTCGGACCGGCCACGGCCAAGGCGTTCGCACGGTTCGGGCTCGTGGCCGACCTGGTGCCCGACGAGGCGCGTGGGGAGGGGCTCGTCGACGCGTTCCCCGTCGGTGAAGGGCGGGTGTTGTTCGTGCGGGCCGAAGCGGTTCGTGACGTCGTGGCGCCGGGGCTGCGTGCCAAGGGCTGGGTGGTCGACGAGGCCGTCGCGTACCGCACCGTGGCGCGCCACCCCGACGCGGCCGCGGCCGAGGCGATTCGCACCGCGGATGCCGTCACCGTCACCTCGCCGTCCACCGTCGACGGACTGGTCGCCGCAGTCGGGGTCGACGGGCTTCCCGAGCAGGTGGTGTCGATCGGGCCGGTGACATCGGAGGCGGTGCGTCGTCACGGCCTGGAGCCGGCGGCCGAAGCCGACCCACACACCGTCGCCGGTGTCGTGGAGGCGGTCGGACGTGTCCTCGGCGGGTCGACGCCGGTGCAGCCTCGGGTGGAGTGGTGACCAGCACCCGCCGCGGTCGCCCGATTGCTCGCCTGACGGCGATCCCCGAGTCCCGTCTCCGCGAGCTGATCGACTCCGGCCTCGGGCGACCCCCTCGGTCGGCGTTGGCCGACCTTCCAGCTCCGTCGAAGGGTCCGAGCCTTTTGCGAGTGCTGGCTCAGCAACGCGACGACGAACGCTTCTGAAGCGTGGCTGCGTATCGCCGTGGTGTGAAGGCAGAACCGGTTGGTGTTCGCGGCGCCGAGCTGTGACGATGCCGCGATGGCATCGTCGTCTGTGCTCGCGGGGGTCGTGTTCGACTTCGACGGTCTGATCCTGGACACGGAACGGTCTGCGTTCGAGTCGACGCGGGCAGCATTCGCTCGGTACGGGGTGGAGCTCACCCTCGCTTCCTGGCACCACCGAGTCGGCTCGGCGTCGACGGTGTCGTGGGTCGACGAGCTGATCGGCGCGGCGACGGTGCCCGTCGATCGGGAGGCGATCGTGGTGTGGCGGAACCGCCGCAAGCTGGAACTCCTCGCCGACGAGGAGGTGCGACCGGGGGTGGTGGAGCTCCTCGGGGCGCTGGGTGACGCGGGTGTCTCGGTCGGGGTGGCGTCGAGCTCGCCGGCGGAGTGGGTCGAAGGACACCTTGCCGCGTTCGGGCTGCGCGGTCGCTTCGACACGGTCGTCACCCGTGACGACGTTGGCGGAGATCGCCGCCGCGTCAAGCCGAGGCCCGAGCTGTATGAGGTCGCGGTCGGCCGGCTCGGGGTCGATCCTCGGCGCAGCGTGGCGATCGAGGATTCGCCCAACGGGGTCGAGGCGGCACGTGCTGCGGGTCTGGCGTGCGTGGCGGTGCCGTGCTGGGTCACGTCCGGTCTCGACTTCTCGGCGGCGCAGCTCGTCGCCGAGACCCTCCTGGGCGTGGACGTCGCCCGGCTGTCTTCCTTGGTGCCAGCCCCGTAGCGTCGCTGCCGGTGGTCGGCCCGCCAACGCCGTGCCAGCCCCGTAGCGTCGCTCCCCTCGTGATGCCGCCTGCCAACGTCAGGGCGACCGTGCCGTGGTGGTGCCTCGTCCGCCAATGTCGTAGCGACAATGTGGTTCGGTGTCTGGCGCAGCGTGTCTGGGCGCCGGTTGGTTGTCGCTCTGACGTTGGCAGACTCGACTCGGACCGGTGGCGGCGGGTGGTTGTCGCTCTGACGTTGGCAGACTCGACCTGTGCGTGCCGCGGCTCAGACGGTCGGCTCGTTCCACCGACCGGAGCGCACGAGCTCGTCGAGGGTGGCGGCGTACGGGGCCGGGTCGAGCCCCTGCTCGCGCAGCCAGTCGTCGCGCGAGATGGTGTGCGCGTACCGTTCGCCGCCGTCGCAGATGAGGCTCACCACCGAGCCGGACTGACCGGTGTCGAGCATCTCCGCGATGATGCGCAGCGCACCCCACACGTTCGTGCCGGTCGAGGCACCGACCCGGCGCCCGAGCAGCCGGTGGAGCGTGCGCACACCGGCGACGCTGGCGGCGTCGGGAACTCGCAGCACCCGGTCGACCACTTCGCTGACGAACGAGGCCTCCACCCGTGGCCGCCCGATGCCCTCGATGCGGCCGGGGCGACGGTCCTCCAGGGTGCGGTCGCCCTGTTCCCAGGCGTCGGCGTACACGGAGTGCTCGGGGTCGACCACGCACACCCGGGTGTCGAGGCAGCGGTAGCGGATGTAGCGGCCGATCGTCGCCGACGTCCCACCGGTCCCGGCGCCGACGACGATCCACGCCGGCACGGGGAACGGTTCCTGGGCGAGCTGTTCGAAGATCGACTCGGCGATGTTGTTGTTGCCCCGCCAGTCCGTGGCGCGCTCCGCGTAGGTGAACTGGTCGAGGAAGTGGGCGCCGGGGCCGTCCGCGAGCCGTCGCGCCTCGGCGTCGACCGCGGCGGCGTCGTCGACGAGGTGGCAGGTGCCGCCGAAGAAGGCGATCTGCTCGAGCTTCTCGGGTGAGGTGGCGCGTGGCACGACGGCCACGAACGGCAACCCCAGGAGCTGCGCGAAGTACGCCTCGCTCACGGCGGTCGACCCCGACGATGCCTCGACGAGGGTGGTGTCGGGGCCGATCCAGCCGTTGCACAGCCCGTAGAGCACGAGGGAACGGGCCAGGCGGTGCTTGAGGCTGCCGGTGGGGTGGACGGACTCGTCCTTGAGGTACAGCTCGACGCCCCAGGGCGCGGGGAGCGGCACGCGGATGAGGTGGGTATCCGCCGATCGGTTGGCGTCCGCCTCGACGCGGCGGATTGCCTCGTGGACCCAGGTGCGGTCGTGCACGGCGCCACCCTACGGGCATCGGCACGACACCTCGTAGCCTGGGGGCGTGAGCACTCCAGCGTGGCGGGGCCGTCGCCTGCGCCGAACCCCTGCCCTGCGCCGCCTGGTCGCCGAGACCCGCCTCGGCGTCGACGACCTGATCGCGCCGCTGTTCGTACGCGAGGGCATCGACGCGCCCCGGCCGATCGCGTCGCTGCCCGGTGTGGTGCAGCACAGCCGTTCGTCGCTGGTTGACGAGGTGCGGCGCATCCGCGACCTGGGCATCCCCGCGGTGGTGCTGTTCGGCGTCCCGGCGGCGAAGGACGCGCGGGGCAGCGGCGCCGACGACCCGGACGGCATCGTCCAGGTGGCGGTGCGTGACCTGCGCGACGCCGTGGGCGACGACGTGGTGCTCATCGCCGATCTGTGCCTCGACGAGTACACCGACCACGGGCACTGCGGCCTGCTCGACGCACACGGCGGGGTCGACAACGACGCCACCCTCGAGCGCTACGCCTCGGTCGCGCTGGCGCAGGCCGCGGCCGGCGTCGACGTCGTGGCCCCGTCGGGGATGATGGACGGCCAGGTGGCGGCGATCCGGGCCGCGCTCGACGGCGCAGGGCACGTCGAGCTGCCGATCCTGGCGTATGCCGCGAAGTACGCGTCGGCGCTGTACGGCCCGTTCCGCGACGCGGTCGACGTCGAGATCGTCGGCGGCGGCGACCGCCGCGCCTACCAGCAGGACTCGCGCAACGCGCGCGAGGCACTCGCCGAGGTGCGCGCCGATGTAGCGGAGGGAGCCGACATCGTCATGGTCAAGCCGGCCGTGTCGTACCTCGACGTGATCGCCGCCACCCGCGCAGCGGTGGACGTGCCCGTCGCCGCGTACCACGTCTCGGGTGAGTACGCGATGGTGAAGGCCGCCGCGGAGCGGGGCTGGATCGACGGCGAGGCTGTCGCGATCGAGCAGCTCACCGCGGTGAAGCGAGCCGGCGCCGACCTGATCCTCACCTACTTCGCGACCGAACTGGCAGAGGTGCTGGCATGACCACCGACCGCAACGAGGAGCTGTTCGACCGAGCACAGCGGGTCATCCCCGGCGGGGTGAACTCGCCGGTGCGCGCCTACCGCTCGGTGGGGGGCACGCCGCACTTCGTCGCCTCCGCGTCGGGTGCGCATGTGGTCGACGCGAACGGCGTGCGTCGCATCGACCTCGTGCAGTCCTACGGGGCGATCATCGCGGGGCACGTCCACCCGTTGGTGGTGGAGGCGATCCAGCGTGCCGCCGAGGCCGGCACCTCGTACGGGGCACCGACCGAGCGCGAGGTGCTGCTCGCGGAGGCGATCGTCGAGCGGGTTGCCGCGGTCGAGCAGGTGCGCTTGGTCTCGAGCGGCACCGAGGCGACGATGAGCGCCCTTCGCGTCGCGCGCGGCTTCACGGAGCGCGACCTCGTCGTCAAGTTCGAGGGCTGCTACCACGGCCACGCCGATGACCTCCTCGTCAAGAGCGGGAGCGGCGTGGCCTTGCTCGACGAGGCATCCGTGGCGCGCACCGGTGGGGTGCCCGGGTCGGCCGGGGTGCCCGCGGCGGCGGTCGCCGCGACGACGGTCCTGCCCTACAACGACGTGCCGCGCCTCGACCGCGACGTTGCGTGCGTGATCGTCGAACCGGTCGCCGCGAACATGGGGCTCGTCGCACCGCTCGACGGCTTCCTGGCGGGTCTCGCCGCGGAGTGCGATCGGGTGGGTGCGCTCCTCATCTTCGACGAGGTCATCACCGGGTTCCGGGTGGCGCGTGGCGGCGCGACCGAGTTCACCGGGGTGCGACCCGACTTGGTCACGATGGGCAAGGTCATCGGCGGCGGTCTGCCGGTCGGTGCATTCGGCGGGCGGGCCGACGTCATGGCGCACCTCGCGCCGCTCGGCCCCGTGTACCAGGCGGGCACCTTGTCGGGGAATCCGCTCGCGACCGCGGCGGGCCTGGCGGTGCTCGACCTGCTTGACGAGGCGGCCTACGACCGCCTGCGTGCCGCTGCGTCGCGCCTCGGTGCGGGGTTGCAGGCGGCGTTCGACGCGGCCGGGGTGCCTGCGGTGGTGCCGGTCGTCGGCACGCTGGTCGGCATCCACTTCGGCTCGGAGCGGCCTCGCGACTACGACGGGGCACGTCGCACCGACGAGGCCCGCTACGCGGCGTTCTTCCACGCGATGGTCGACCGTGGGGTGGCCATGGCTCCCGGCGCCTACGAGGTGGCCTTCCCGGGGTTGGGGCACACCGACGACGTCATAGACGAGGTCGTCGCCGCAGCGCACGACGCGGCGGAGACGCTGGCGTGAGCGCGCACGAGGGTGCCGCGGCGGGAGCCTCGCCGGCGTCGGACGCACTGGTGCTGTTCGGCGCCACCGGTGACCTCGCCCGCAAGAAGATCTTCCCCGCGGTGTGGGCGATGGAGCGCAAGGGCGACCTGGGCGTGCCGGTCGTGGGGGTGTCGTCGTCGGCATGGTCGGCCGACGAGTTGCGGGCGCGGGTGCGCACGAGCATCGAGGAACACCACGACGAGATCGACGACGTCACGTGGGAGGGGCTCTCGTCACGGCTCGACTACGTGAGCGGCGACTACCGCGACCCGGCCACGTTCGATCGGCTGGCCGAGGTGCTGGCCGGCTCCGAGCACCCGTTGTTCTACCTGGCCATCCCGCCGGGGTTGTTCCCGGACGTGATCCAAGGGTTGGGCCGGGTCGGGTTGGCACACGGCGCTCGGGTGGTGGTCGAGAAGCCGTTCGGCCGTGACGTGGCCTCGGCGGCGCAGCTCAACACGTGCCTGCACGAGGTGTTCGACGAGGCCGACATCTACCGCATCGACCACTTCCTCGGCAAGGAACCCATCGAGAACCTGTTGGTGTTCCGCTTCGCCAACTCGCTGCTGGAGCCGGTGTGGAACCGCAACTTCATCTCGAGCGTGCAGATCACGATGGCGGAGGAGTTCGGGGTGGGCACCAGGGGACGCTTCTACGAGAGCGTCGGCGCGCTGCGTGACGTGGTGCAGAACCACCTGTTGCAGATCGTGGCGCTGATCGGCATGGAGCCGCCCGCAGGAAGTGACGAGGCGTCGCTGCGCGACGAGCGGGTGAAGCTGCTGCGCCAGGTCCGCAGCTTCGACCCGAACCTGTCGGTGCGGGGCCAGTACCGGTCCTACAAGGACGCCGAGGGGGTGGACGCTCACTCCGATGTGGAGACGTACGTGGCGGTGCGTTTCGAGATCGACTCGTGGCGCTGGGCGGGCGTGCCGTGGCTGATCCGTGCCGGCAAGCACCTGGGGGTCACCGCCACCGAGGTGGTGGTCACGTTCGCCACGCCGCCCCGGCTGTTGTTCGCCGAGGGGGCGTCGTCAGAGCCCGAACCGAACCGGCTGCGCTTCCGCCTGGGTGCCGACGACGGCATCGTCTTGCACCTCCACGAGAAGGCGCCAGGCGACCGCCTCGCCACACAGCCGGTTGCGCTCGAGGTCGCGCACGACAGGGCGCTGGGGCACCGTGAGGAGGCGTACCAGCGGTTGCTGCAGGACGCGATGGAGGGCGACCCGCGGCGCTTCGGCCGGGCCGACTCGCTCGACGAGCAGTGGCGGATCGTGGCCCCGCTGCTCGACGCGCCACCGGCCGTGCACCTCTACGACGAGGACAGCTTCGGTCCTCCCGAGGCCCGTGCGCTCGCCGACGACGCCAGCGGCTGGGTCGACCCGATCATTGGTGCTGGGCCTGCCTGAATGGGCGGCTGATCGGGTAAAAACTCGGTAAATGACGCCGATCAATCCTTGCGGAAGCGATCGATGGCGTGTTTGCTACCGCCGCCTATTCCTTGCGAGTTGGAGACGGTTGTGTTGCGACACCCTGTAACGGTCGTGCTCGGAGTCTGCGCGGTATCGCTCATGTGTGCCGCCTCAGCGTGGTCCGCACCTGCCACAAGCGGGGGGGGCTTGAGGGCCTAGCGGGGCCCGCGTCGCCGATGGTGCAGTCGGCCGAGACCTCGCTCGCGGTGCCCGGGCCAGCCGACCAGGTGAACCTTGGGGTCGGTGATGTGCTGGGTTCGCTGCCTGCCGGTGCGCGGGAGGTGTGCGCGGAGTCGTCGGCCGACCCGGTGTTGTCGAGCGGCGGGTTGGTGTATCAGGGCGACGATGCACCCGATGTGCGCGACGAGTGGTGGGTGTGGCTTCCGGCAGGCGCGACGTTGTCCCTTCGGGGAAGGTGGCTGTTGTCAGGCGACGACCAGATCGTGCACCGGTGGCCGGGCTCGACCGACACGCATGTCAACCGCGCACGACAGACGACGTTCGCGACGGACGCAACGAACGCGTCGGGCGCGTCGGGTTGGGTGAAGGTCGCGTTTTCCGAGTCCGAAGGCCCGAATGCGGCGGTGGTGTTCGGGGTCGGTGTCGATCAGATGGACCCGACGCACACGTGTGCTCCGGCGGTCTCGGCCGGTGACCTCGTGGGGGGTGGAAGCCCGTCGAAGCCATGTGTGGTGTGCGCGCTTACCGCGGCGTTGCGACGCGTCGTCGACCCGGTCGACGTATTGACAGGAGCGTTCTCACATGCATGGGAAGACCTCGCGGTGCCGGCACGCGGCCCGGCGTTGGCGGCGGACCGTGTCTACGACTCGGGTGCTGCGGCTGCCGGCGCGGGTGGGGTGTTCGGTCTCGGCTGGTTCTCGTTGCTGGATGCCCATCTCGACCTGTCGGGTGTCGGGGGGCCGGATCCCGTCGTGCGCTGGGTGCAGGAGAACGGGTCGTCGGTGCTCTTCGGGCCTGATGGTTCGGGGGGTTGGGTCGCACCGGCCGATGTGCCGGTGACGCTGGTGCAGACGGGCGCTTCGTGGACGGCGACGCGTCGCGACGGCTCGGTGTTCACCTTCTCAGGTTCGTCGGGGTCGGCGACGCTGGTGTCGGTCGGCGACCGCGACGGGTACGTGTTGTCGGTGAGTCGTTCGGCGACGTCGGTGACGTTGACCGCACATGATGCATCCGGCCCCTCCGCGGGCCCGTCGGCATCGCTGGTGTTCGGGCTCGGCGGCGCGGGGCGCGTGACTTCGGTGACCGATCCGGTGGGTCGGCAGGTGGTCTACCGCTATGACGGGGCGCGGTTGGCGTCGGTGTCTGCGTTGAGTTCGCCGGGGTCGGTGACCGACGCGACATTGGGGTGGCGCTACGGGTATGACGCGCCGGGCCGGATGGTGTCGTTCACCGACCCGGCAGGGTCGAAGGTCGTGAACCAATACGACGCGCAGGGAAGGGTGAGTGCCCAGTGGGATCCTGTCGCGGTCGCGGCGGCTGGTGGGTCGCCGACGGATGTGGCGACGGCTACGAGGATCTCGTACGCGTTCGCGGACCCGGCGCTCTTCTCGGGCGTGACGACGGTGACGACACCGGACGGCGCCGTGACCGAGAAGACGTTCGAGCGCGGCCAGTTGCTGCGCGAGGTGCGAAACGCCACGGACGCTGACCCCAACAAGGTGGCGGTCACCGAGTTCGGCTACGACCCGGCCACGGGCATGCCGAGCGTCGTCGTGGACCCGAATGGTGCGGTGAGCGTGTCGCAGTACACGCCGCAGGGCTGGCTGACAGACCGCATGGACGCGGCGGGCAGTCATTGGACCGCGTCGGGGTTCGACTCGTTCGGCAACGCGTCGACGGTGACCGACGAGGCCGGTCGGGTCACGTCGCGGACGTTCTCCGCGACCGGTGACGTGCTGAGCGAGTCGCGCCAACTGGGCACCTCCACGCTCACCACCGCGTTCGAGCGTTCGTCGCCGAACCCCGATGATGTGACGAAGGTCGTGAGCCCCGATGGTTCCCATGTGGAGTTCAAGTACAACGCTGCGGGTCAGGTCGTGTCGACCACCACGCACGGTGTGGGGGGCGTGGATCAGGTCTCGACCACTGCCTATGACGCGGCTGGCCGGGTGGTGGCGGCGCGCACGCCGGCCGGGTTGGTGGCAGACCCCGCGGGGCGCCGTGGCCGCAGCGGGGCGGTCCTCGACGACGCCGGCAGCGTGATGGCGTCGGTGGGTGGCCGTGGCGGTGCGGTGGTCGACGGGTTCACGCGCGCCGATGGTGACCTTGGGGCGACCGAGACGGGCGAGGCCTGGTCGACGGTGGGCACGTGGGCGGTCTCGGGGCGACGCGCGGTCATGACCGCGCCTGCGCAGCCCGGCGATCCGGGGTTCGCCACGGTCGATCTGGGTGCGGCCGCCGCGAGCGGGTACGGCGCGCAGTTCGTTGTCACAGATCCGACGGCCTTCGGTGTCGGGCTGACGTTCGCGTACAAGGACCCGGCGAACTACTGGGCGCTCGAACAGGTTGACGCGTTCGGTGTCTGGGTGGTCGTGCGCGTCGTCGACGGGGTCGCCACCCAGATGACACCGAACGGGTTCGGGGCGTGTTGCGTGAACGGTGATCGGGTCACGGTGGCGGTCACGGGCACCTCGGTGGTGGTCGCGGGTGACCCTGCCGCCGGGGTGCAGTGGGCGGCGACCGACGCATCCTTGGCGGGTACGTCACGGATCGGTCTGGTGTCGCAGCTGCAGTCGTGGCGGCCGCCAGGGCAGGAGCAGGCGAGCCAGGACGGGTTCGTGGCGTTCACGGGTGGGTTCTTGGCGAACGCGTGGTTCGATCGTGATGGTCGGGTGGTGCGTTCCACGTCTCCGCCGAGCGGGCTTGGCGCCGCGGTTACCTCGACGGAGTACGACGCGGCGGGACGCGCGGTATCGGTGACCGTCCCGAACGGTTCGGTGACTTCCACGGTGTACGACTCGATGGGTCGAGTTGTGGTGCAGCGTGACGCCGCGAACGTCGCCACGACCTACGCCTATGACGGGTTGGGCCGGGTCACGTCGGTGGCGCCACCGGCGCCGGTCGGGGTGACGTCCACGTCGTATGCGTGGGGGTCGGCTACGGCCCCGGTGGGTGATCCGGCGGCGAACGCGTCGGTGGTGACCACACGGCCCGATGGTGAGACGGTCACGACCCGAACCGACTTGTTGGGTCGGGCCGTGGCGGTCGACTACTCCGATGCTGCGACACCAGATGTGTCGTTGTCCTACAACGGAGTCGGGCAGCGGGTGTCGATGCGGACCGGTGCGGCGTCGCCGTCGACGTGGTCGTACAACAGTTTGGGTGAACTGACCCGGTCCGAACGCAACGGCCAGGCAGTGGGGTACACCTACGACGCGTACGGTCGATTGTCGAAGCTCGACACGCCGGGGTCGTTGTACGTGACGCGTGAGTACGACGAAGATTCGGGGTTGTGGGTGGGGATGAAGGACGATGCTGGGCGCCATTTCGGGTTCGGGTATGACCCGGATGGGGCGTTGGCGTCGATCACCTACCCGAACGGGCTGGTGACGGCCCGCACGTTCGACGACGGGGGTGCGGTGGCGTCGGTGACGACGTCGGGCCCGCAGGGGGTGGTGGCGTCGTGGACGTACGGGCGGTCGGGCGCGGGTGCGTTGGGTTCGGTGTCGGTGTCTCCGGCGCCATCCGCACCGGGTGCGTTGGGTACCGATCAGTCGTTCGGGTACGACAGCGCGGGGCGCTTGGCGTCGGTGACGGACGCGACCGTCGCGGGTTACGGGGGTTCGTTCGGGTTCGATGCGGTGGGGAATCCGACGCGGGTGGTGTCGGTGCCGGCAGGCTCGGTGTCGGGGTCGTTGCCGGTGACACGGTCGCAGGTGTTCGACGCGGCGGGGGAGTTGTGTTGGTCGGCGCCGGGCGTGGTCGGTGGTTCGTGTGGGGTGGTGCCTGCGGGTGCGACGAGCTACGGGTTCGATGTAGATGGGCAGCGCACGTCGGTGACGGGCCCGTCGGGAGCGGTGCAGGGCCTGTCGTTCGATGGTGCGGGGCGTCTGGTGGGGGTGTCTGGGTCGTCACCGGTGGGGTTCGGTGTGGATGGTGACGGGTTGCGGGTGT
>CAZUMJ010000002.1:0-135588 GCA_964621605.1 uncultured Iamiaceae bacterium
ACGAAGGCTTCACCCAACTCCACACCACCCCCCAGACCACCACCTTCAACCTCGCCGTCATCGCGTGCGAGTACCCCGACAACGACGGGGTCGACCCGCCCGGGCCGAACCCGGTGAGCAAGGTCGTGTCATGCCGTCCGCATTGGACAGACGTGGCCGCGCGCTTCCGACCGACGTACGCGGTGTTCATCCGCGACGGGGTCGACGGGTCCGGCTTCCTGCACGACGGCGCTGAGCTGCACGCCTGCTCAGCCGCCTATCAGCGCTGGCTGACCGACTCCTACGTCGCCGACGCGCGGGCCTTCCACGCCACCTCGACCAAGATGGTGCTCGTGACGAGTGCCTACAGCAAGAAGTCGATCTTCGTCACCCAGGACTGGTCCACCTACCTCCGCTCGGTCGACTGCGGAAACGACGCGATGCGCGAGGCGGCACGCAAGGCCCCGAACGACATCAAGCTCGTGGACCTTCACCGCCAGATCTGCAAGGCGGACGGCACGTGCGCGGACGAGCTCGACGGGGTGCAGCTCCGACCGGACGGGATGCACTTCAAAGACGCCGGCGCGCGCGTGATCGCGAGCTGGATCCTCCGACAACTCGACATCCGCACGCAGCCGTGATGCCGACGGAAACCACATCCCTGCCGACCGACACCCCGGTGGCGCCCGACACCTCTGCCGGGGCCGACCGGGCCCGCATCACCCACATCCCGGCACTCGACGGGCTGCGCGGCGCGGCCGTGGTGGCAGTGGTGCTGTTCCACGGCGGGCACCTGACCGGTGGGTACCTCGGGGTCGACCTGTTCTTCGTCCTGTCCGGCTTCCTCATCACGTCGCTTCTCCTCGCCGAGGGCGGCACGTCCCGCCGGGTGTCGCTGGCCCGCTTCTGGGAGCGCCGTGCCCGTCGCCTCCTCCCCGCCCTCGCGGTGATGCTCGTCGGCGTCGCCGCATACGGCCGCTTCCTCGCTGACCCCACCACCCTGCACCGCCTCCGCTGGGACGGCATCGCCACGCTGTTCTACGTCGCCAACTGGCGTGCCGTGTTCGCCCACGTCGACTACTGGGCGTTGTTCTCGTCACCGTCGCCCATGGAGCACACGTGGAGCCTGGCGATCGAAGAGCAGTTCTACGTGGTGTGGCCTCTGCTGTTCGTCGGGCTGTTGGCGTGGACTCGGCGCAGCCGGGGGGCCGCGGACGGGCGGGCGCTGGCGCTGCGCGTGCTGCTCGTCGCCGGCATCGGCGCCGTCGCGTCGGGCGTGGCGGCACTCGCCCTCTACGGCAACGGCAACAGCAACCGCGTGTACTACGGCACCGACACCCGAGCGTTCGGCATCCTGGCCGGCGTGGCGGTGGCGGCACTGACCGCACGGTTCGGACATGTCCGGACGAAGGCAGGGCGCGTGGCACTCGAAGCCGTCGGGGTCGGGGCGGCCGCGCTGCTCGCCGTGGCGTGGGTACGCCTCCCAGGAGACTCGCCCCGGCTCTACCACGGCGGACTCCTGGCCTGCTCAGCGGCCGCGGCCCTGGTGATCGCGGCCGCGGCGCACCCGCAACGCGGGCTCCTCGCCCGCGTGTTCACCGTCGCTCCGCTGCGCTGGCTCGGCCTCATCAGCTACGGGCTGTACCTGTACCACTGGCCGATCTTCGTGGTCATGGACGAGACGCGCACCGGCCTGACGGGCTGGCCGCTGTTCGGGGCGCGCATGGCCGTGACCCTCGTCGTGTCGCTGGTGTCGTATCGCGTCGTCGAACAGCCCATCCGCCACGGGCGACGCGCGCGGCCCGCCACGAAGGTAATGGCACCGCTCGGAGGGGCGGTCGTGCTCGCGGCGTTGCTGTTCGCGTCGACGACCGGGTACCAGGCCCCGCCGTCGTCCGGCTTCTCCGAAGCCGAGCTCACCGCAGCGGTCAACCAGGCTGCGCACACCCGCGGTGCCCGCATCATGGTGACCGGCAACTCTGTCGCCTACTTCCTCGGCACCGATGGGTTCCCGACCATCACCACAGACCCGCCCATCACCGTTTTCAGCGCGGCGTTGGCGGGCTGCACCTACCCCGACACGACAGCGGTCGAGATCCCCAACCGGGGTATCAACACCTCGCTCACCGCTTCATGCCGTCCGGCATGGGCGTACAGCGCCGAACGGTTCCGGCCGAACATCGTGGTGTTCTTCCGCAACGGCGTCAGCCAGAGCGGCTACCTGCACAACGGGGTGTTCCTCAAGCCCTGCACAGCCGGGTACAAGGAGTGGATGCGCGACTCGTTGGTCAGCGACGCGGACGCCTTCGCACGAAGGGGCGCCACGACCTACCTCGTGACGGCGCCCTATTCGAAGGGCCAGCTCTTTCACCACAAGAGTGATTACGCCGAGTACTACCGCTCTGTCGACTGCGCCAACAGTGCGTACTTCGCGGCAGCCAAGCTGCGTCCCGCACGCATCCACGTCATCGACCTCAACGCATACCTCTGCAAACCTGATGGCACCTGCCTCGACAAGATCGACGGGGTCAAGCTGCGCGCCGACGGAACGCACTTCAAAGGCGAGGCTGCGCGGATCATTTCGCGTTGGATCCTCACCCAGATGGGGATACACCCGCTGAACTGAACCGAGCGGTTCGTTCCGGGTCAGCCGGAACGACCCGACAGAGGCGACCCGGACTGGCCGCCACAGTCGTGCGTGCTACGACGACGCCGACTCGTCCTCGCCACGTCGACGCAACCCCACCTGCACGGGTGCCTCAGGAGCCGCCGCGGCGGCAGCTGCCTCGAGCTTGCGGGCCTCGACCGCCAACGCACCTCCGCCGAGCTTGCGTAGGTGGCGATACGAGTAGATGCCGGTGCTGTGGCCGTCGCTCCAGTGGATGATGACCGCATAGGTGCCGACGCTCGTGATCGTGCGAGGGGCCACGTCACGTCGCACTCGGGTGGGGTCGAGGAGCGGCCGTCCGCTCATCTCTTCGACGCACAGCGCGCACGGGCACGCCAGCCGCAGGTCGCGCACGTCGTACGCGTAGGCCTGGCCGTCCTCCCAGAGCACCTCGAGGGTTCGTTCGCCCGCACGAAAACCCACGGGGGTTTCGGGGTCGCCGTCGGCTCGCACCGCGTCGGCGACCCAGCCGGGCGCGCCGGCGTCGTCGCCCCACGTCCACGCAAACGGGCCGAGCGCAGCGCCGGCGGTGCCTTCGAGCTGCGCCACCAACGCGGCGGCGATCGCACGGTAGGCCTCCGCCGAGACGCTCGTCGGCTTCTCGACGAAGATCGGCTGCCCGGCGTCGCCGCCGGTCACGATGTCGGCATCGAGCGGCAACGACCCGAGGAAGGGGACGTCGAGCTGGCGGCTCATCGCCTCGCCGCCGCCGTGCTTGAAGATGTCGGTGGCGGTCCCGCAATGCGGACAGGTGAACGTGCCCATGTTCTCGACCACGCCGAGCACGGGGACGTGCACGGTCTCGAACATGCGCAGGCCACGACGAGCGATCTTGAGGCTCACGTCCTGCGGTGTCGTCACGATCACGACGCCCGACAGCTGGATGCTCTGCGCCAGTGTGAGCTGGATGTCACCCGTCCCGGGTGGCAGGTCGAGCACGAGGTAGTCGAGCTCGCCCCACGCCACCTGACCCACGAACATCTGGAGGTACTTGCTGACCATCGGGCCACGCATGATGGCCGGGTCGTCGTCGGAGCGCAGGAGCCCCATCGACACCGCCGCGAGGCCATGCCGGTAGGCGGGCAGGAGTTGCCCCTCGGGGGACGCCTCAGGTTGGAAGTCGGCCGGAAGGCCGAGCATCACCGGAACGCTCGGGCCCAACACGTCGGCGTCGACGAGCCCAACCCGCGCGCCGCGGTCCTGGAGAGCCAAGGCGAGGTTGACCGCCACCGTGGACTTGCCGACACCGCCCTTGCCGCTCCCCACCGCGATGATGTGCTTGATCCCGGGGAGCTTGTCTCGGATGGCGCCCTGCCCGTGGGCGTGGGCGTGCCCCTGGTGGTCGTGCGCGGCCGCCATCAGTACAGGCCCAGTTGCAGCTTGGCGGCCTCGGACATGTGCGCCATGCTCCACGGCGGTTCCCACACGAGCGTCACCTCGACCTCGCTCACCCCCGGCGCGGTGAGCACCCGATCGCGGGCGTCCTCGCTCAGCACGTCGCCCATGCCGCAGCCGGGCGCGGTCATGGTCATGTCGATCTCGACCCGATACGTGCCGTCGCCGAGCTCGGTCGGCTCACAGCGGTACACCAGCCCGAGGTCGACCACGTTCACGGGGATCTCCGGGTCGAACACCGTCTTGAGGCGCTCGTAGACGGCGTCGAGCGTGAACGGCCCCTCAGCCCGTGGTGCCTCCTCGAGTGCGAGGTGGCCGAAGCCGAGCCGCTCAAGGTCGCGGGCCTCGATGCGGGCGAGGTACCCCGACTCGGTCTGCACGGTGACGCTGCCGCCCAACGCCTGGGTGACGATGACGGTCTCACCTTCTTTGAGGATCATCACCTGACCGCTCGGGATGACCGTGACGGCGAAGTCCATCGGGAGCTGCAGGGGTTCGTGGCGGGCACTCATGGCACGGTCACTCCGTGGTGGTCTGGGCGGATCGGGGCGCACCCGACCGGTCGGCGTCGTCCGCGTCGAGCGCGGCGCGCACGGCCTGCCAGGCGAGGCTGGCGCACTTGACCCGCGTGGGGAACTCGCTCACCCCCGACAGCGCGGCGAGCTTGCCGAGGCCGTCGGTGTCGGCGGTGCCGGGCGGCGCCACGAGCATGGCGTGCACCCGCTCGAACAACGCCTGGGCATCGGCCAACGGACGCCCCTTGAGCGCCTCTGTCATCAGCGACGCCGACGCCTGCGAGATCGCACACCCCTGCCCGGTGAACGCCACGTCGTGGACCATCCCGTCACGCACGTCGAGCTCGATGTGGAGCTCGTCGCCGCACAGCGGGTTGATGCCATCGGCCGAGGCGGTCGGGTCGGCGAGGTGGCCGTGGTTGCGGGGCCGGCGACCGTGATCGACGATCACCTCTCGGTAGAGCGTGGCGAGGTCGCCGCCGAAGGCGTCGCTCATCGCTCCGCCCCCAGGCTGGCCGCGAGATGCGCGACGACCTGTGCATCGAGGTGATCGCGCAGTGCGGACACGGTGACCCGCTCGACGAGCTGCCGGGCGAACGCCTCGGTGAGCACCAGTCGTGCGTCGGCCTCGGGGATGCCGCGTGTGCGCAGGTAGAAGAGCTGGTCGTCGTCGAGCTGACCGACCGACGCGCCATGCGTCGCGCGCACGTCCTCGGCGTAGATCTCGAGCCGGGGACGGGTGTCGGCCTCGGCGTGACGGGACAGCAGGAGGTTCTGGTTGGACTGACCGGCGTCGGTTCCCACGATGTCAGGGTGCACGATCACCCGCCCGTTGAACACCCCGTGCCCGTCACCGTCCATGACGCCCTTGTAGAGCTGCCGGCTGGTGCCGTGCGACGCGAGGTGCTCGACGAAGATCGGGTGGTCGTGCTGCTGCCCGGCCAACGGCAGGTAGAGGCCGTCGAGCTCAGCACTCGCACCGTCGCCCGCGAGCCGCACGTGCAACGACCGTCGAGCGACCGCCGCGCCGAAGGTGAAGACCCGTGAGGTGAAGGTGCTGTCGGCAGCCTGCTCGACCGTGGTATCGGCGAGGTGGAACGCGTGCGGGTGCTCCGCTTCGACGACGTGGTACGCCAGCGCGGCACCCTCGCCGAGCTCGACGCGCTCGTCGGTGAGGGTCACCGTCGCGGCGGCATCCGCAAAGTCGGTCAAGCTGCGGTGCTCCACGACGACCGTCGCCGCGGCGCGTGCACCCACGCGCACGAGCGACCGGGGGCACGACAGCGACGCCTCGGCCTTCCCGCTGCTCAAGAAGAGCACGTGGATCGGATCGTCGAGGGCGACGTCCTGGGCGACGTCGACGACGACCCCGTCGAGGCACAACGCCGCGTTCAGCGCCGCGAAGGTGTGGTCGGGCTCCGCCGCGGCGAGCTCCCACCTCGACCGCACGTCTGCCGACCCGGATTCCAGGCATGCCGCGAGGGATTCGACCCGCACACCGTGGGGCAGGGCATCGACACGGCATGCACCGGGCACGAGATGCCCGTCGACGAACACGAGGCGGGGCCCGCCGAGATCGGCGACGTGGGCTCGGAGCCACTCGTCGGTGACCTCCGCCGCGGGCCCCCGTGCGAGGGACACCGGCGTGAGCAGCAGGTCGTCGAGGCGGGTGTAGCGCCAGTCCTCTTCCTTGCGGGAGGGGAATGCGCCACCCGTGGCCGCCGCGTGGGCCCGACGCCGTCCATCGCCCAGCCAGCTCGGTTCGCCCGCGAGGTGCGGGACCTCGACGTCGAGCAGGGGCGATGCGGTCGTCGTGGCGCTCATCGCACCGCCGCGGGCTCGTGCGCGCCGTACCCACGCGCCTCGAGCTCGAGCGCCAGGTCTCGGCCACCGGACTCGACGATGCGACCGTCGACCAGCACGTGCACGTGATCGGGGACGAGGTGGTCGAGCAGGCGCTGGTGGTGCGTGATCACGATCATCGCCCGCTCGGGGGTGAGCAGGCTGCGGGCGCCGGTCGCGACGATGCGCAACGCGTCGATGTCGAGGCCGGAATCGGTCTCGTCGAGGATCGCCAGGGTGGGCTCGAGGACCGCCATCTGCAGCACCTCGTTGCGCTTCTTCTCGCCACCCGAGAAGCCGTCGTTCACGGCCCGTGTCAAGAAGCTCGGGTCCATCTCGACCAACTTGAGCCGCTCCTGTACGAGAGCGAGGAAGTCCATGGCGTCGAGCGGGTCGAGGCCGCGGTTGCGGCGCTGCGCGTTGAGGGCGGTGCGCAAGAAGTAGGAGTTGCCGACACCGGGGATCTCGACGGGGTTCTGGAAGGCCAGGAAGACCCCGACGGCGGCACGCTCCTCTGGGGCCATGGCGAGCAGGTCGACGCCGTTCAGTCGCACGCTGCCGGACACGTCGTCGAACTCGCGTCCGGCGAGGACGTTGGCGAGCGTGCTCTTGCCCGAGCCGTTCGGACCCATGATCGCGTGCACCTCGCCGGCACCGACCTCGAGATCGAGCCCACGCAGCACGTGCTTGCCGGCGACGCTGGCGTTGAGTCCTTCGATCTGCAGCAGCATCAGCCGACTGCTCCTTCCAGGTTGACCGCCAGCAGGTTCTGCGCTTCTACCAGGTACTCCATCGGGAGCTCCTTGAACACGTCCCGGCAGAAGCCGTTGACGATCATCGACACCGCGTCCTCGACCGAGATGCCACGTTGGCGGCAGTAGAAGAGCTGGTCCTCGCCGATCTTGGAGGTGTACGCCTCGTGCTCGACGCGGGCGGTGGGGTTCTTGACCTCGATGTAGGGCAGCGTGTGCGCCCCACAGCCGTCGCCGAGCAGCAGCGAGTCGCACTGCGTGAAGTTGCGGGCCCCTTCGGCCGAGCGCAGCACCTTGACCTGCCCGCGGTAGGTGTTCTGTGCGACACCCGCGGAGATGCCCTTGGAGACGATCGTCGACGAGGTGTTCTTGCCGATGTGGATCATCTTCGTGCCGGTGTCGGCCTGCTGGTGGTTGGTGGTGAGCGCGACCGAGTAGAACTCGCCCACCGCGTTGTCGCCCTGCAGGATGACGCTCGGGTACTTCCACGTGATGGCAGACCCGGTCTCGACCTGCGTCCAGGAGATCTTGGCGTCCTTGCCCGCACGCCCGCGCTTGGTGACCAGGTTGTAGATGCCACCGACGCCGTTGGCATCGCCTGGATACCAGTTCTGCACCGTGGAGTACTTGATGCTCGCGCCGTCGAGCGCGATCAGCTCGACCACCGCAGCGTGCAGCTGATTGGTGTCTCGCTTCGGTGCGGTGCAGCCCTCGAGATAGCTGACGCTGGCGCCTTCTTCGGCCACGATCAGCGTGCGCTCGAACTGGCCGGTGCCGGCCGAGTTGATGCGGAAGTAGGTGGACAGCTCCATCGGGCAGCGCACGCCCGCCGGGATGAAGCAGAAAGACCCGTCGGAGAAGACCGCCGAATTGAGCGCGGCGAAGTAGTTGTCGCGCACGGGCACGACCGTGCCGAGGTACTTGCGTACAAGCTCGGGGTGCTCACGCACGGCTTCGGAGAAGGAGCAGAAGATGATGCCCTGCTCGGCCAACTGCTTGGAGAAGGTCGTCGCGACCGAGGCCGAGTCGACCACGGCATCGACGGCGACACCGCTGATGCGCTCCTGCTCGGCGAGCGAGATGCCCAGCTTGTCGAACATCGCCCGCAGTTCGGGGTCGACCTCGTCCATGCTGTCGAGCTGCGGCTTCGGCTTGGGGGCCGCGTAGTAACTGATGGCGTCGTAGTCGATCGGCTCGCGGCGGAGCTGCGACCACGTCGGCTCGGATTGGGTGCGCCAGAAGCGGTAGGCACCCAAGCGCCATTCGAGGAGCCAGTCGGGTTCGTCCTTCTTGGAGGAGATGAGCCGGATGACGTCCTCGTCGAGGCCCGGTGGCACGATGTCTGTGTCGAGGTCGGTCGAGAAGCCGTACGCGTACTCGCGGTCTACCAGCGCGCGGACCTGATCGTCAGTCTGCATCGGGACCGACCGTAGTAACGCAAGTTTCTGCTTGTCAATCTGGCCTGACCTGCGATGCTCGCGCTATGGTCGCCGCCGTGGAGACCGTTGGGCGCCTCATCGACGGGTTGTCGTCGGCGCAACGCAACGTCCTGGTGACGCTCAAGCGCCACGGCGAGGCATCTGCAGACGAGATCGCCCACGAGCTTGCCATCACCCCCAGCGCGGTGCGCCAGCACCTCGCCGGCCTCCGCACCGCCGGCTACATCGCCAGCCGCTCCGAGCGCGGCCGACCAGGGCGACCCGTCGAGCTGCACCACAGCACCGAGGCGGGCGACGCCCTCTTCGCCGGGCCGAGCGACTCGCTGCTCGTCGAGATGCTCGAAGAGGTCGAAGCCGAAGAGCCCGAGCTGATCAGCCGCATCTTCGACCGCCACCGTGACCGCCGCGTCGGTCAACTCGCCCAGCTCGTCGAGGGCAAGGTGCTCGCCGATCGGGTCGCGGTGCTCGCCGAGGTCCTCGACGAGGAGGGCTACCTCGCGTCCTGCGAGCCCGACGGGGACGGCGGCTACCGCATCACCCTGCACAACTGCGCCATGTGGTCGGTGGCCAATCGCTGGGAGCAAGCCTGCGTGAGCGAGCTCGACTGGCTGCGCGAGCTGCTGCCCGATGCACGGGTGTCCCGGGCCAGCCACCGCGTCGACGGCTCGTTCACCTGCGGCTACGCGATCCAGCCCGCCGTGGCGGGCGATAGGCACGCCGAAGCCTGACGGCGCCGCGCACACCTCGCCCGTCCGGCGGTATCGGCGCCGTTGGGCTGGGACGATGCACGGTCCGCGCTGGGCAGCCTGCGAGAATGTCGGTCAACCCGACGACGAATCGAGTCCCTGCTCGGTGCTGTTCCCCACCGTCCGCTTCGCCATCTTCTTTCTGATCGTCCTACCGGTCAGCTGGCTGCTCATGCATCAGCGGACGCGGTGGCGGGCGTTCATCGTGGTTGCCAGCTACGTCTTCTACGGCAGCTGGAACTGGCATTTCATCTTCCTGCTCGGCGGCTCGACCCTCGCCAACCAGGGTTTCGCCATCGCCATCGACAAGGCCCGCACCGAACGTGCACGGGTCGCGCGTCTCGGGGTTGCGGTCGCCGCCAACCTGGCGCTCCTCGGTTGGTTCAAGTACTACGACTTCTTCGTCAACTCCACCGGCAACCTGCTCGGCACGGTCGGCATCCACTGGAGTCCACCCCTCCGCCAGATCGTGCTGCCGGTGGGCATCTCGTTCATCACCTTCCAGGCGCTCAGCTACGTCATCGATACGTACCGGCGCCACGTCAAACCGGTACCGCTCCTCGACTTCGCCGTCTACCTCTCCTTCTTCCCGCACCTCGTCGCCGGCCCGATCGTGCGGGCGTCCGAGTTCCTCCCGCAGCTTCGCCGGCCCGCAGATGCGCGTCGCGTCGACGCCGGGCTGGCGTTCTGGCTGATCGCGGCGGGGCTCTTCAAGAAGGTGGTCATCTCGAGCTACCTGGCGAGCACGATCGTCGACCCGGTCTTCGGCCTGCCCGGCCAGCACAAGGCCCTCGACACCCTGCTCGGCATCTACGGCTACGCGATCCAGATCTACGCGGACTTCAGCGGCTACACCGACATGGCGATCGGGCTCGCCCTGCTGCTCGGGTTCCGCTTCCCGCAGAACTTCGACCAGCCCTACCGGGCGCGGTCGCTGCAGGAGTTCTGGCGTCGCTGGCACATGACGCTGTCACGCTGGCTGCGCGACTACCTCTACATCCCGCTGGGAGGAAACCGCCGTGGCAAGCGGCGCGGCTACGTGAACCTCGCCGCGACCATGATCCTCGGTGGGCTGTGGCACGGCGCCGCGTGGACGTTCGTCGCGTGGGGCGCCCTGCACGGGGTGGGTCTGGCAATCGAGCGGTGGCGCGCGGATCATCGCGACCCTGCCAAGAAAGAGTGGCCCGCGTGGGCGCACACCCTCATCACCTTCCACCTCGTGTGCCTCGGCTGGGTGTTCTTCCGTGCCGACTCGTTCTCGACCGCCTGGACCGTGCTCGGTCGGCTGCTGCACCCCGGCTTGGGCACCGCCTTCAACCCGGTACTTGTGGCGGTCATCATCGGCTGCCTGGCGCTGCAGTTCGTGCCCGACGACTGGTCGTCGCGCCTGCGCGCGGTCTTCTCACGCCTGCACCCTGCGCTGCAAGGCGTCGGCCTCTCCCTGTTCGTCGTGTGCACCAACGCCCTCGGGCCGATCGGTGTCGCACCCTTCATCTACTTCCAGTTCTGAGCGATGCAGAGCGATCCCGACGGCGACGTCTTCCCCGCTGAACACACGCCCCGGCGGCGGGTGCCCGCGGGGCACGCGCTCCTCGTCGTCCTCGTCACGCTCGCCCTGACGGTCGTGCTCGACGCCGACGGGCTCGTCCGCACCGCGGAGCGTCAGCCCCGTGGCTGGCAGCGCTCCACTGCGCTCGCGGTGCTGCATCCCATCCAGGATGTGAGCGGCGCCCTGCGCTTGAACCGACCACGCCAATGGGTCGCCGAGGCGTCGGGGCACCACGACGAGGTGCACATCACGCCCACGAAGGACGTCAAGGTGGCCCCGCTGCACCCGCAGGGGACCGCGGAGCACGACCCGAAGGCCTCGTCGACGACCACCACCACGACCACGACCCTGCCCAACTACCGCACGCCCACCGCTGCCGACCCGCTGCGCGTCCTCGTCGCCGGCGACTCACTCTCCGGGCAACTCGGCCCCGCTCTGGGGAGCGCCCTGGGGGGCATGCCTGCCAAGGTGAGCGTCGACGAGGAGGTCGGCACGGGCCTCGCTCGCCCCGACGTCGTCGACTGGCCCTCCCGCCTGACCGGCGAGATGGCCCAGCAGCGACCCGAGGTCGTCGTGCTGATCTTCGGTGGGAACGACAACCAGGACCTCCGCACCGCGCAGGGCTGGATCTACATCAGCCACTTCGACGAGTGGAAGCTCGAGTACCAGCGCCGCATCGCCCAGATCATGAACATCGTCGCCCAGCCGGGCGTGAGCGTGTACTGGGTCGGGCTGCCCGTCATGGACCGCGCCAAGCTCCAGGCGGTGGTGCCGACCATCAACCAACTCATCCAGGCGGAGGCTGCGGCACGTCCGCAGTCGGTGCACTACGTCGACCCGAACCAGGTGCTCGCCAACCCGGATGGGAGCTACGCCGTGTACCTCCCCGACGGCCACGGCGGGCAGGTCCGGGTGCGCGAAGGCGACGGGGTGCACCCGACCCGAGCGGGTGCAGATCGCATCGCCAGCCAGCTCGTCGACCTGTTCGCGGTTCCCCGCCACCTCCGCTGAGCCTCAGGGATCGAGGCAGGTCGGCTTCCCCTCGGCGCGCTCCGCCCGCATCCTCGTGAACCCGCCGGCGATCTTGTCTCGCGTGGTCTCACCGAGCCCGACCACGACGTCGCCTATCGCGAGGAGCTGCCTCCGATAGAGCTCGGGGTCGATCGCGTCGGCCCCGAACGACGGCGCCCACATGCTCCACGCCCCGCTGATGATGCCGAGCGTCGGGATCAGGTGCATGTTCGGGCCAGTGCCGAGCCCACCTTGTGAGCACACCCGGGGACGTGGACCGCTGAAGCCGCCGGCCCCGATGAACACCGCGGTCGCCGGCAGCGCCCGGCGCTTCACCGCTGCGATCGACGCGTCGATCAAGACCGGCGACTCGGTCGGGGCCGACCACGCAAGGAGGTCGGCGTCGTCGCCGACGTGGAGGCGCCCGTCTGCACCCGGCTCGATGCGGCGCGCCCCGAGATGTTCGAGCGCCACCACGAATGCCACCGTGTCGTCGTCGTAGCCCCGATCGAGCGCAGGGATCGTGCGGCTGCTGCCGTCGGTCGCCATCGCCAGATGGCTGGCGGTCAGCTCGATCTCGATGTCACGTGGACGGCACCGCAGGGGCAGCGCCGCGAACCACCGCAACAGCGCGAGGGACCCGATGGTGCCGTTCTCCTGGACCCAGCTCATGCTGTCGGAGTTGGCGGTGAGGACGATGCGTTCTCGGCTCTGCCCGGGCAGGGTGACGCTCAGGTTGCGCGCCGTCGCCTTCCCCCACGATGCCCGCACGACAACGGTGGCGGCCTCGCCACGAGCGGCCGCCTCGGTGAGGCCGGCGAGTGCGTCGGACCCGACGAACACCGCCGGCACCGTGAAGCGTGCGCCGGTGTGGGGGTCCCAGTAGCCACGCAACTGGTCGGTGGGGGCGTCATCGAACACCAACACCATGCCGCGAGCCCCGGCCGCCTCGGCGGCATGGAGCTCTTGGTCGAGCGGACGCGTGTAGGGGCGGTCGTAGTCGCCGGTGCGTGGCAGATCGGGCGTGGCGTAGTGGCTGATCGCCACGATCCCCGCCCACGGCTGGGTCTCGTGCGGCACCTGCCGCACGACGATGCGGCCCTGCGAGTTGGCAGTCGTGATCTGTTGCCCCGGCGGAACGACGACCAGAGGAGCGGAGACTCCCGCCTCCGACGTCGGGGCCGCGAAGGGCACCGCGCCGGCGACCGGCAGGTCACGTCCCTTCAGGCGAAGTGACCCTGCCGCCGCCAGGCTCCGGCTGCGGGCATCGTTCGGATCGGGTGTCGAGGGCTGCCAGGCGTCGATCTCGTAGGGGTCCCATCGAACCTTCGCGCCGGGGATCGCGGCGAACTCCTTGCCCAGCCAGTCGAGGGAGGCGTCACCCGCGGCGCTTCCCGACGTGCGAAGCCCGAACGCGTTGAACGCTCCCAACAGGTCGCGGAGCTGGCGTGCGTCCGCGAAGGTGGCCGCATCAACCGTCGTGGGACATGCCGCCCCGGGGGCCACGACGCTGCTTGGCGACTGCGCCACACCTGCGGCGTGACCTCCAGGGTCTCCTGCTCCGCCGTTGCTACACCCGCCGAGGAGCAGCGCGGCGACGACGCCCACGGCGGCACGTCGTCGCTTGTGTACGCGACCCGCGCCCGGTGTCGGTCGCCGAGCGAGGGGCTCGTGCGGCCGACAACGCGCTCGCACGTCTGCCCTACTTGGGAAGCGGGCTGTAGAACACCAGGCCGTTGCCCTTGTGGTCGTAGACCACCGCGCGCCGCTCGTGCTCGTCGTTGTACGGACCCTTCACGATCGCGCCGCCGTTGGCCTCGATCGCCGCGGCAGCCGCGTCGACATCGTCGGTCTTGATGCCGGGCACGACCTTGCCGGGGAGCGGGTGGTCGATCGACGTCGCCAACGCGAGCGTGACAGACCCTCCGTCGAGCGCGGCGAAGTGCGAGCCGTCACGGAACTTGAGCGGCATGCCAAGCGTGTCGCTGTAGAACGCGATCGACGCGTCCAGGTCGTCGGTGGACAGGATCACCATCTTGACGTCGAACGTGGCCATGTGCGCCTCCTCGGGAATGGGGCCCGGCACGACGACGGTCGAGCCGGGCGAGCGGCCGCACTCTAGGAGGAGAACCGGCCCCGAGCCCCGGCCATTGGGCCCTATCGATGTGACCACGGCGTGCGAGCGCGACAGGTGACGCCGATCGTCGGGTCATCCCACGTATGCGGGGGTTGCGGACACCGGCTCCGCCACAGGCGCGGCAACGAGCGTCACGCGCCCAGCGGTCCCGCTGGGAAGTGCCGCCACCGACGGCCACGTCGACGACACCACCGACGTCGCGGGCAAGGTCGCCGGCTCGGTCGTCGCGGGCGAGGGCGGCGCAAGGCACGCGAACGCGTCGCGTGGGGTCAAGAATCGCACCCCACGCGAGACGTACGGCTCCAGCGCCTCGACGAGCGAGTCGTAGGTGGCGTTCCACACCGTCGCGGGGAAGAAGCTCACGAGCGGACGGTCCGCCGGCGCGGTTGCGAGCAGCGCGTCGAGGTGCGCCGCAATCGCCGGTGGGCCCGCCGCGTAGTCGGTGGAGCGTGCGGTCAGCACCGGCCGGCCCGCTGCGGTGAAACCCGGAGCTTCCCCGAAGTCGGTGTAGTTGAGGAGGTAGCCCGCCGGTGCCCAGCCTCCGCTCGCCTGCGCCGCCGCGATCGCTGACCAGCCCGGCGCGCTCGGCGCGTTCAGCAGCAGGTCGAGTGACCACACCGTGTCGATGCCGAGCGTGGCGGCGAGCGCGTTCGAGTCCGCCAGGAACGAAGCGGGGTCGGGGAACAAGCTGGGGATGCCGTACCCCAGGCCCATGATGCCGACGACCTCGTCGGCCGGCGTGGCGGTGGCGGCGTACGCATCCCAGACGGCCGGCATGAGCACCGCTGTCGCGGGGCTGATCCCCCACCCCAGCGGGAACGTTCCGCGCCGGCTGCTCTCCCAACGGTCGCCCGACGGAAGGTACGCCTCGGGAATCACGAGGTTGTCGCCATCGGAGGTGGCGATCACGACGTTCAGCGTCGAACTGTCACACGGGGCCACGGGCGTGCGCGCGGGGCGCAGCACCGTCCGAGACTGTGCGGCCGCCACCGCGAGGTGGAACGACAGGTTGTCCGTCGTGTCGGTCGGGACGAGGAAGCGCCCCTGCTGGGACAGGCGCGCGATCGCGGTGACCTCCTCGTTCCCGTCGTCTGCCACGTAGCCGTAGACGGGGTGCGTCGGTGGGTACGCGGCGAGAAGCCCGAACACCTGGTCGAAGTCAGGCTGCGACGGCCGCGTGTACACGGTCATGATCCCTTGCTGGACGTAGAAGTCCCGGGGCGCGTTCTGGTCGGGCTGCTCGATCGCGAGACCCGCGTACGCCAGGTGCGGGCGTTCCTCTGCGGCAACCGCGGCGTACGCGGTCGCCGCATCCGACCAGCGCCCCACGTGGTTCGCCACCTCGGGCACGCCGAGACTGTCGAGCTGCGCGACCTGCTCCGGCGTCACGACGACGCTGCCGGTCGCTGCGGCGACGGTCGTCGCGGTGTTGATGGTCCAGGGTTCCGCGTACGACGCGACGACGTACCCGTGGAGCTCGCCGGCATAGGCGCTCAGGGCCTGGTCGAGCGTGAGCGTGGCCGTGACGTGCACCAACCCTCGAGCTTGATAGGTGTCGATCCAGTACTGGTCTTGGGCAGGGTTGCGTGCACCCACCAGGTAGATGCGCGCGGAGCTGCGATTCACCACGCCTTGCAGCGTTGCGGCCAACAGCCGCCGGGCGGTCGACTCACCGCTCACGCGCACCACGGTCACGTCACCGAGCGGTGGGCGCACCGTGAGGTAGCGCGCCGAGATCGCTCCCGGCACCACGCCCGACGCACCGGCTGCTTGCGCAGGGCGAGCGCCGCCTCTGGCCCCGAACGAGACGCCGAGCATGCACAGCACCACGAGTGCAACGCCGGGAATCGAGCTGCGCACCGCGCCGCCCAGGTCGACGACGTGCGCCCTCACGGTTGCGGCCCCCGAGCGAGACCTTGCACCCAGTTGGCGTGGAGCGCTGCGTACCGACCGCCGGCGGCGACCAACTCGGCGTGCGAACCCAACTCGGCGAGGTGACCGTCCGCCACGACGCCGACGCGGTCGGCCCGTTCGGACGTCGAGAGGCGGTGCGCGATCACGATCACGGTGCGGTCCGCCATGAGCCGCTCCATCGCGGTCTCTACCACCGCCTCGGTTCCCGGGTCGAGCGATGACGTGGCCTCGTCGAGCACCAGCACCGCTGGGTCGCTCAGGGCGGCACGCGCCAGGGAGAGCAGTTGCTTCTCGCCGGCGGACAGGCGCGACCCGCGTTCGTGCACCTCGGTCGCCAGGCCTTCGGGCAGCCCTTCGAAGCGCTCCAGCACTCCCAACTGCGCGAGGGCGTCCCGCACGGCGTCGTCGTCGGCGTCGGGGCGAGCGATGCGCACGTTGTCGAGGACGCTTCCGCTGAAGAGGAACCCCTCCTGGGGCACCACGCACATGCGTGCCCTCAGCGATCGCAGCGATGCGTCTCGGAGGTCGATGCCCCCGAACGTCACGCGCCCTTCGGTGGGGTCGTACATCCGCGCGATGAGCTTGGCGAGCGTGGACTTCCCGGCGCCGGTCGGCCCGACGAGCGCGATGCGTTCGCCGGCAGCGATGGTCAGGTCGACGCCACGCAACACCAAGGGCCCATCGGCTGCATACGCGAACGACAGCCCCTCCACCTCGATGTCACCGCGATCTGGCAGCACGACGGGCCGGGCTACCTCAGGGACGTCGACCGTGGTGTCGAGCAGGTCCACGAGCTTGCGAAGACCCGCTCCCGCCGACTGCACCTGATTGAAGTACTGGCTCAGCTGCTGCACCGGGTCGAACAGGTTCGAGAGGCTGAGCACGAAGAACGAGACGGTGCCGATCGTGACCACGCCGTCCAGGGTGAGGTAGCCGCCGACTCCGATCACCAGTGCCGTGGTGAACAGCCCGGCGAACTCGATGATGGGCAGGTACCAGCACGAGATCCAGACCGAGTGCATGTACTCGTCGTAGAGGCCGCGGTTGCGGTCCGAGAACCGTTCCACCTCCGTCGCCCCACGCGTGTACGCCTGGATGACGCGCACGCCGCTGATGCCCTCCTGCAACGAGGTCAGGGTGAGGCCGATCCAGTCGCGGATCTTGAGATACGAGCGGTTCGAGTCCCGCTGGAACTTCCAGGTCGCGAGGGCCACGAACGGCACCGGCACGAGGCACAGCAACAGGAGCTGCCAGGACACCACGGCCAGGATCACGACCGCGACGAGCAGGAGGATGGTGTTGGTCAACATCAGCAGCAGGCCTTGTTGCACGAGGTCCTGCATCGAGTCGATGTCGGCCGTCATGCGCGACACGATCACGCCCGCCTTCTCGCGGTCGTAGAACGACATCGAGAGCCGCTGGAGGTGGTCGAAGACGCGCACGCGCAGGTCGCGCAGGAACCCTTCCCCCACCCGGCTGACGACGAGGATCTGCATGCGCTCGACCCACCACGCCAGCAGCGCCACGACGACGTACCCGACAACAGCCACGTTCAGCTTGCGCGTCGAGCGCTCGGCGATGCCGTGGTCGATGCCCAGCTTCACGAAGAACGGACCGGCCAGGATCGTGGCCGCGTACAAGACGACGAGCGCGCTCGTCGCGAGCAACTGGACCCGGTAGGGGCGAGCGAACCCCCAGATCCGCCTCATGCCCTCACCTCGTCCGTCTCGTCGCGTGCTACCGCAGACTCGGCTGCAGCGAGCACCTCCTGGTATCGGGCGTTGGAGGCCAACAGCTCCTGGTGGGTGCCGACGGCCGCGACCTTGCCGTCGTCGATGAGCACGACGCGCGCCGCCAACGCGATCGTCGCCGGCCGGTGTGCGATGACGAGCGTCGTACGCCCGGCCATCACCTCGGTGAGCGCGTCGCGGATCTCGTGCTCCTTGGAGGGGTCGACCGCGGACGTGGCGTCGTCGAGGATGAGCACCCGAGGGTCGGCAAGGATCGCACGGGCGATGGCGATGCGCTGGCGTTGACCACCCGAGAGCGAGAAGCCACGCTCGCCGATCTCGGTGGCGTACCCATCCGGAAGCGCGCTGATGAACTCGTGGGCGCCGGCAAGGCGGGCGGCGCGCATGACCCGGGCAGAATCGGCGGTGGGCTCTGCAAAGGCGATGTTCGCCGCGATCGTGTCGCTGAACAAGAAGGTGTCCTCGAAGACGAGGCCGACCGCGCGCCGCACGTCTTCCACTGCGGCGTCGCGCACGTCGAGCCCGTCGAGCAGCACACGCCCCTGCGTCACGTCGTAGAAGCGGGGGATCAGCTTCGCCACCGTCGACTTGCCGCTCCCGGTGGCACCGACGATCGCAACCGAGGTTCCGGCCTCGATGTGCAGGTCGAAGCCGTCGAGGACGGCGGGTCCTGCGCCATAGGCGAACTGCACACCCTCGAAGCGGACGTCGCCTCCCCCGATCGGCAGCCTGCACGGGCTCGGCGGGTCGATGATCTCCGGCTCCGCGGCAAGGACCTCGTGCACACGTTCGGCAGATGCAGCTGCCCGTTGTGCCTGCGCGATGATCGAACCGAGCATCCGCAGCGGCCAGATCAGCATCACGACGTACGCGTTGAACGCGACGAGCGCGCCGAGGCTGAGCGATCCCGCGATGACCTGGTGCCCGCCGTAGGCAAGCACCAGGACCAGCCCGATGCTCGGCAGCAGGTCGAGCAACGGCAGGTAGCGCGCACGGATGCGGGCGGTCTCCATCGACACGTCGTAGAGGTCACCGGCGGCACGCCGCAGGCGGGCCGCCTGCACCCCCTCTGCACCGAAGCCTTTGACCACCCGGACGCCCGCGACGCTCTCCTCCACGACCTCAGCGAGCTGGGCGGCTTCCTGCTGCACGCCCATGACGGCGGGGTGCAGGCGGACGGAGAAGCGCTTCGCGAGGACGTTGAGCAGCGGCAGGCTGCCGACCGCCAGCAGGGTGAGCAGCACGTCGATGCGGGCCATGACCACGGTGGCCGCAACCACCGTGAGGAGGTTTGCGCACGTGAGCGGGATCATCACCACGAAGTTCACGATCTGCTGCAGGTCGGTGTTCGCACGACTCATGAGCTGCCCGGTGTGCGCCCCATCGTGGTACGCGAAGTGCAGGCGCTGGAGGTGGGCGAACATCCGGTGGCGCAGTTCGGCCTCGCTCCAACGCGCTTCACGGAATGCCCAGTACCGACGGGTTCCTGTGAACACCGCCGAGACGACGCCGGCGAGGCCGATCCAGATCGCCCAACGCACGATGGTCGGACGATTCCCGGTCTCGATGCCATGGTCGATCGCGGCGCGCACCAGCAAGGGCACGCTGATCTTGCCTGCGGTCCAGATGACACCCGCGGTGATGCCCACCAACAGACCGCGCCGCTGCCGGCGCATCTGCCGGCGCAGCAGAGCCCAGCCGGCGGCGCTGCGCTCCCCCGTTGCAGTCTCGTCGACGATCGTGAGCTCCTGAGGTCGTGGCAGGACCGACTGCGGGCACCCCCTGGTGAGGTCCGATCAGGCAGCCGAACTTGACCCGCGGGTCAAGATCCTACCGCCAGGTCAGGTGGGTCGGGCAACGCCGATCGCTCTCCGGTAGCCTGGCCGACGTGACCGGGCCCCACCCGCACCCCTCGTCGGTGGCACCGCCCCCACCATCGCCTGCCACGACGCTGGCCCAGCCGGGTGCATCGGTGGCGGCACCCGAGACGTTCCTGACGGCACACCTCGGAGGCCTCCGCGGCCCCGTCTTCGCGGCCGTGCTCGCGGGTGCCGGCACCCTCTACACCGCGTTCGTCGACCCGAACTCATCGCACGCCTTCCCCCGGTGCCCGCTCAAGGCGCTCACAGGGCTCGACTGCCCCTTCTGCGGGAGCCTCCGCGCGGTCCACAGCCTCACGCACGGCCACATCGTCGACGCCCTGTCGCACAACGCCCTCTTCGTGTCGAGCATCCCGTTTCTCGTGATCGGATGGCTCACCTGGCTCCGACGCGAGCGCCTCGGGGTGCCTCCGCGGCCCCTCCTGCAGGGGCGTGCCCTTGTCGGTGTGCTCATCGTTGCCGCACTTTTCACTGTGGCTCGCAACCTTCCGCTGGCACCACTGTCCTGGCTCGGATCGACCAGCTAACCCGTCGACGCTCCGGCCACGCGCCTGACGATCGCCGACCTTGAACGGGACGGCGTACCGGTAGTTCCAATGACCTACAGACGGGGGTCACTCGTGCCGATGAGTGGCACGAGGAGCAATCGGTGCGCTTTGAAGAAATCTCCCTACCGCTACCAGGCGGGCACTTCCAGCTTCGCTTCCACGCGCGTGTGACCGTGCTGGCAGGGCTGACGCCCACCCAGCGGGCCGACATCCTCGACGCGTTCGCCGCTGCGAGCACCGGGAGGGTCGAGGGCGGGACGATCGTCTACCGCGATCGCGGAGGCCGCCGCATCGTCGTACGTGAAGGCGCCGCCACCTACCTCGACGACGGCTCGCCTGCCCCCCTGCCGCTGGCAGCCAACGCCGAGGAGCTACGCGACCAGCTCTTGCTCCAGCCCGGCGACCTCGGGCTGCCCGCACCCCTCAGCCCGGCGGACCGCCTGCGCCTCGAGCACAACCACGCCGACACCGAACTCGCGCTGGCCGAGGCCCGCACCACCCTCGACGCGGCTCGCACGCAGCACCAGCGCCGCCGCACACTCCTCGGCGAGCTCGAAGCGCTCGCCGCTGAGATCGCGGCAGCAGGCGGCGACTCGTCTGGCGACCACGGCTACCACGCTGCGCTTGCAGAACTCGAGCGTGTGCGCGCCACCCTCGACGCCGTCGATGCGTCGCCGAGCGACCGCGATCAGGACGACCGGCTCCTCCGCGCGGCAGTCGACGCGCACGCGCTTGCAGACGAGTGGTCGCAGGCAGCGGACCGGCTCGATGAGCTCACCGTGCTGTTCAACGATCGCAAGCCCCTTCCTGCCCACCGGTTGACGACCCTCCGCCGGGTTCCCGAACAACCGCCGGCAGGTCTCGAGCAAACCCTTGCCGAGGTCGAGGAATGGCGGGTGCGCACGGAGCACGCGGCGGCGCAGCTCGAGTCCACAGAGCTCCTCGGAGGCGAGGCGCCCGAGGATGTCCGTGTCGTCGCGCTCGCGACCATCGACCCGGAGACCCTCTGGTTCGCGCACCGGCGCGTCCTGCTCGCGAGCGAGCAACTCGAGCAGGCACGCCTCGCGGCCGCCTCACTCGGGAGCGTCGACCCCGAGATCCTCGCCCGTGCCGAACAGGCAGCCGCGGTCGCCGCGGACGCCCGCGCCGTCGTCGAGCGCAAGAGCCCGACCGGCATGCTCGTCGTCAGCCTGCTGGTGTGCATGAGCCTGCTCACCGCACTTGCAGGCATCGCGCGCGTCGTCGCGGTGCCCGCGTTCCTGGCGGTCGCCCTGATCGTCGCCGTGCAGTTGCTGCTCAAGCCCCGATTGGCTGCTCGCCGCGCGGACTCGGCAGCCCGCACGGCCGTCACCGACGCAGGCGCCGAGTCGCTCATCCAGCTGCGACAGCGCTTCCTCGACGACGCGCCCGACAGCCTCGCGTGGCGGCGAGCAGATGAGGTCGTCGAAGAGTACGAAGCCGCCAACGAGGCCTGGTTCGACCTGGTCGGCAACCTCAGCGTCGCTGAGGTCGGCGAGCTGGAGGACGAGGTGAACCGCTTCGTCGCTGCGAGCGACCCACGTCAGCGTGCACAGCGCATCGAACGGATGCGCACCAACCTCACTCGCGCCGAGGGAGAGCTCGCACGGGTCGAGCGTCGGCTCGCAGACCAACTCGCCCCGTTCGACCTCGTGCCCGAAGACGTGACCCACGGCGCGGCGTCCGCCGTCCATGACCGCATCCGTGACGGCTACACCGCACGGGTCCAGCTCGACATCGCCAGCGCCGAGGCTCGCGAACGCGAGATCGCCGCACGCCTGGAGGGGATGCTGGCAATGCTCGGCTTTCGCAGCGGCACCCTCGAAGCACGCGTCGGTGCACTCGGGTGGGCGATCGACGAAGCACGCCAGCGGCAGGCACGGCGCGGAACTGCACCATCGACAAGCGAGCTCACCGCCGAGCGGAACCGCCTCGAGCAGGTGATCCGCCACTTGCACGAACCGGTCGGCGCTGAGAACCCGTCACCCGACGAGGCCCGCCTGCAAAGCCTGCGCACCCGGCAGGCGACCTGCCGCGCCGAGCTCGCGCAGGTTGCCGAGCCCGACCTGCCGAACCTGCGCCTCGCGCACGACCGCCTCTCGCTGCGGCTCGCAGCCCTTGCGAACGCGCTCTCAGACGAGGCCATGCCACTCGAGGACGACACCGAGGAACGTCTCGTCGCGACGCTCACCAACCTGCGGCCGTCGTGGTTCGACGCATCCGAGGACCCGATGCCCGCGATCCTCGATGAGCCGTTCGCCGCCGTGCCCGAAGACCGGCGCGGCCGGCTGCTGAACCTGATGGTCACCGCGTCGGAGACGACGCAGGTGGTGTTGCTCACCTCCGACCCACGTATTGCGTTGTGGGCACGCGCACAAGCGGCTCGCAACATCGTGACGCTGCTCGAGCCCACCCAGCAGGCCGAGCCGGCAACGCTCGACGCGTAGGCCCGGCGCAGCCGGCGACGCTGCTCCTCGCACATGTCCGCCGGGCACTGAGCCGCCGCGGTCAGTCAGTCGCTGAGGCAGACCCGGCCCGGAGCTCCCACCCACATCAGCGCGGTCAGTCGGCGTCGATGCGCCGCAACTCAGCGCGGAAGCGGTGCGACCTGTCGACGTACGACTGCATGCCGAGCAGGATCATCTCGGGGGTGACAGCGTCCGGTCGGATCTTGGCCGGCACGCCCAGCGCCATGGCCCGTGCCGGAACGACCATGCCGCCCGGGACGAGGGCGCCAGCTCCGACGAGGGCCAACGACTCCACGACGGCGTTGTGTAAGACGACCGCCCCTGATCCGACGAGCGCCTGGTCGTGGATCGTGCACCCCTCGAGGTGTGCGAGGTGCCCGACCACGCATTCGGCGCCGACCACGGTCGGTGTGAACGGCGTGGTGTGGAGCACGGCCCCGTCTTGGATCGACGTCCGCGGGCCCACCTCGATGCGTCCGTCGTCGCCACGCAGCACCGCACCGGGCCAGACGGACGACTCGGGCCCCAGCACGACCGAGCCGATCACCACTGCACCGGGTGCCACATAGGCCGACTCATCGATCTCGGGAACCTGATCGCCCAACGCGTACACAGCCATGACCCCGGACGCTATCGACCCGCCGAGAGCGACCGCCCATCGTTGTTCGAGGTCACCCTCGGGCACTCCCGCGGGCCGTATCCTGCGGAACCGTCCTCTACCGCCTCGGAGCAATGCAGTGCCCCTCCTCGAACCCCCAGCGGCACCACGCGAGCCCACCACGCGCGTGCTGCATGGCGACGAGGCGACCGACCCGTATGCATGGCTTCGCGACCGGCACGACCCTCGCGTCCGCGCGTTGCTGGATGCCGAGAACGCCTACACCGCCGCTGTCGCCGAAGGCTTCGACGGTCTGACGAACCAGATCTTCGACGAGATCCGCGCCCGCATCCAGGAGACCGACCTGTCCGTCCCGTGGCGACGAGGCGCGTGGTGGTACCAATCACGCACCACCGAGGGGCGGAGCTACCCGATCCACGTCCGTCGGGCGGACGACGGCAGCGGGACGGGCCCCCACCCGAGCGCCCGCGAGGAGGTCCTCCTCGACGAGAACGTCGTGGCCGAAGGGCAGCACTACAGCCGCGTCGGCGCGGTCTCCATCAGCCCGGACGGCACCCGGCTGGCGTGGGCCGTCGACTTCGAAGGAGATGAGGCTCACGAGCTGCGCGTCCGCGACCTGACGACCGGTGAGGACTCGGCGCCCATCACCTCCGACGCGTCGTACTCGCTGGCGTGGGCTGCCGACAGCACCACGCTCCTCTACACGACGCTCGATGCCACGCAACGCCCGTGGCAGGTGTGGCGCCACGTCGTGGGCGCCGGTCGAGACCATGACACGCTCGTACTGCAGGAGGACGACGAGCGCTTCTTCGTGCACGTCGAGACGTCACGCAGCGGCCGTTGGATCGTGTTGGCCGCCGACTCCGCGATCACCAGCGAGGTGCACCTCCTGCCGGCCGACGATCCCTACGTCGCCCCCCGGGTCGTGGCGCCGCGCCGGCAGGGCGTGGAGTACGCAGTCGAGCCACACCTCGACGACCTGTTCATCCTGACGAACGCCGACGGCGCCGAGGACTTCGCGCTCTTCCGCGCTCCGGCAGCCACGCCCGATCCACCCCATTGGGTCCCCGTCATCGCGCACACGCCGGGCACCCGCCTCGACGGCATGGACGCGATCGCGGCGCATCTGGTGGTGCACCTCAGGCGGCACGGCACCACCGGCCTGGCGGTGGTCGACCTGCGCACGGGCAGCCTTCGTGACCTCGACCTACCCGAGGAGGTCGGCACCATCGCGCCGGGCGTGAACGAAGAGTTCGCCACCGCCACGTACCGCTTCAGCTACGAGTCGCTCGTCACGCCCGCGTCGATCTTCGATGAAGACCTCACGACCCACGTGCGCACGCTTCGCAAGCAGCAACCGGTGCTCGGCGGCTACTCGCCCCACGACTTCGAGACCCGCCGCCTGTGGGCCGACGCCCCCGACGGCACGCCCATCCCACTGACGCTCGTTCATCGCCGGGGCCTGACGCTCGACGGCAGCGCGCCGTGCCTCCTGTACGGCTACGGGGCCTACGAGGCGAGCATGGACCCGTGGTTCTCGACCGCGCGCCTGAGCCTCCTCGAGCGCGGCTGGGTCTGGGCGATCGCGCACGTGCGCGGCGGAGGCGAGATGGGGCGTGCTTGGTATCGAGACGGCATGCTCCTCGCCAAGCCGAACAGCTTCAGCGACCTCATCGCCTGCGCCGGCCACCTGGTCCTCGAGGGCTACACCAGCCCCGACCGCCTTGCCCTGCGCGGAGGAAGCGCGGGCGGCCTGCTCGTCGGCGCGGCGATGAACAAGGAGCCCGGGCTCTTCCGGGCGGTCGTGGCCGAGGTCCCGTTCGTCGACCCGCTCAACACGCTGCTCGACGCGACGCTTCCGCTGACGGTGACGGAATGGGAGGAGTGGGGCGACCCGGCCAGCGACGCCGACGTCTACCGCTGCATCCGCAGCTACACGCCGTACGAGAACGTGCAGCCCCTGCCATACCCGGCGGTGCTCGTGACGGCAAGCCTCGAAGACCCCCGAGTCGGCTGCCATGAACCAGCGAAATGGGTGCAGCAGCTCAGGGCACAATCGACCGGCAACAGGCCCATCCTGTTGCGCACCGACATGGGTGCCGGGCACGCGGGACCGTCCGGGCGCTACGACGCGTGGCGCGAGGAGGCGTTCGTGTTGGCCTTCCTCCTCAGCCACGTCGGCTGAGGAGGAACCTGCCGTAGGCGTCGCGCGCGGGACTCAGAACCCGTTGTCGGTGTTGTAGGTCTCGATCGCCTTCGTGGCCTGCGTCTGCGCAGCATCCATGGCGTCCTTGATCGGCTTGCCCGTCTGGAAGATCGACTCGAGCATCTGGCGGAGCACCTTCTCGACGTCGGCGGCGGGGCCGATGAGCGCACCGGGATGCGCAGGGTCGATGCCGTGCAGCTCGGCGTCTGCCACCGACAGCATCTTCCCGGCCTGGCTGGTCTTCCAGAACTCCTTCACCGATGGGTCGGTCGAGACCCCCTTCACCGACGGCAGGTAGGAGCCCTCGAGATGCCAGGTGACCTGCTGGGGCACCTGCAGCATGTAGCGCATGAAGTCCCACGTCGCTGCCTGCACCTCGGGAGACGTGGTGTTCATCATGTAGAAGGCGCCGCCGCTCACCCGGGCCTGGCCGGCCTTGGTGATGCCGGGCAGGGGCGCTGCGTCGGGCGCCACCCTCGACGGGTCGAGCTGCAGGCCGCCGGCGCCCACCTCGGAGGGGTTCACGTCGCCGCCGACGACCGCCATGATGTTGACCGCGGCGGTCGACGTCTCGACGAGCATCGCCGACTTCGTCGGGTCGGCGAGTGCCAAGTACTGGTCGATGTTGCCGTCGGTCTTCGGCACCACGAACACGAGCCCGTCGTCTTGCATCTTCTTCAGGAAGGTGAGCAGCTTCTCGAGCTCGGGCGTGGCAAAGGTGGCCTTGGTCGCACGCTTGGTGCGCCCGTTGCCGTTGTCGACCATGTCGACGCCTTCACCGCCGAGCCAGCACTCGATGAACCAGGGGTCGAGCTTCAACACGAACGGCTTGGCAACACCGACGGCCTTCAGCTTCTCGGCAGCGGCGCGCAGCTCTTCGAGCGTCGCCGGCGGCTTCGCCGGATCGAGCCCCGCCTTCTGGAACAGCGCCTTGTTGAAGTAGAGCACAGGCTCCGACACGTTCAGCGCGGCCGGGTAGAACCGCCCCTGCACCGTGTAGTAGTTGCGCACCGCCGCGTCGGGGTAGATCGCGTCGAGGGTCAAACCCGAGGCCTTCATGCAGGCGTCGGCGGGCAGCACCGTGCCGCTGTCGACCATCGTCTGCATCTTGGTGTCCTCGATGTAGGCGGCGGCCGGCTTGTCGCCCTTGGGGGCCCGCAGGTACTTGGTGAGCACCTCGTCGTAGGACTTGCCCTGCACCTCGGGCTGCACCTCGACCTTCGACTGGCTGGCGTTGTACGCCTTCGCGATCGACACCAGCGCGTCCTTCGACTTGCCGGTCAAGCTGAACCAGAGCGGCACCTTGATGCGCCCCTTCGCCGCGTCGTAGTTGGTGAGCGCGTCGACCGGGCAGTTCGACGCATCGGCGCTCACCGAGTCGGGCGCCGAGGAGCCTGACGACCCACCGCATGCGGCACCCACCACCATGAGCAGCGCCACCAGCGCGGCAGAGGCAACGGGACGGACATGGGAACGCATGGCGAACTCCTTGGAGCAGCGGTCACGGGATGCGGTCACGGTTCAGCCTTTCACGGCGCCGGCGGTGAGGCCACGCACGATCTGCCGCTGGAACGCCAGCAGCAGCGCCAAGATCGGAAGGGCGACCACCACCGCGGCGGCCACCCCCAGGTTGAGGGTGTTCACGTTGCTCGTCCCGAAGGTGGCGAGCCCGATCTGGGCAGTCTGCCAGTCACCCTGGGTGGTGATCGCCTGCGGCCAGAGGTACTGGTTCCACGCGGCAAGGAAGGCGATCACGGTGAACGACGCGATAACCGGACGGGCAAGCGGCACCGCCACCCGAGTCAGGAAGCGGACGTGCCCGTACCCGTCGAGGCGGGCGGCGTCGCGGAGTTCCTCGGGCACCCCGAGGAAGCCCTGACGGATCAGGAACGTGCCGAGCCCCGCAGCCAGGAACGGGGCCGCGAGCCCCTGGAAGGAGTTGAACCAACCGAGCGAACGCACCGTCTGGACGTTCGGGATGAGCGTGACCTCGATCGGCAGCATCAGCGTCGCCATGAACAGCGCGAACGCGACCCGCTTGAGCGGGAACCGCAAGAAGGCGAACGCGTACGCGGCCAGGATCGACGTGACGACCTGCGCCGCGGTGATGAGGAGCGTCGCCACCAGGCTCACCGTCATCGAGCGGCTGAAGTGCCCGTCGGTGAAGGCACGCTGGAAGGCGTCCCACTGCGGCGACACCGGGTAGAGCGGCGCGCCCTTCTCGAAGTAGGTGATCGGGTTCGACACCGCGCGCACCAGCGTGGCGTAGATCGGGAAGAGCACGAGTGCCGAGAGGGCGAGCAACGCGGCATACCACCCGGCTGCTCGCACGGTGCGAGGCACGCCCTCGGCGCGCGTGGTGCGCGGGGCGCGCGGCGTGGTGCGCTCAGCGGCCATAGTGCACCCGCCGGTTCAGCAGCGCGTACTGCGCCACGGTCACGAGGACGGTCACCCCGAACAGGCCGATCGACAAGCCCGCGCCCGTCGCGACCTGCGCAGGCTGCTGGTTCTGCACGATCTTGTAGAGGAGCGTCTCGGTGCTCCCGGCAGGCGCGCCGTGCGTGAGGATGTCGATCGGCGCGTACGCCTGCATGGCGTAGATGACCAACACCACGACGAGGAAGACCAGCACCGGCGACAGCAACGGCACGGTCACCTTGAAGAAGCGACGCACCGGGCCGTAGCCGTCGACCGTCGCGGCCTCGAGCACGTCCTCGGGCACGGCCTGCAGCCCGGCAAGGACGATGATGAACGACAGCCCGATGTTCTGCCAGATCGACACGAACGACACCGCGAACAACGCCCAGCGCGGGTTGTTCAGCACGTCGAGGTGCAACAGCCCGACCGTGGGGTTCAGCAGCGAGAAGAACACCACCGAGGCCACCGCAACCGACGACGCGACGGTCGAGGAGAAGATCGTCTGGAAGATCTTGATGCCCCTGAGGCGGCGATGCGCGGTGACCGCCAGGAGCATCCCCAACACCAGCCCCAGTGGAACGGTGAACAGCACGTATTGGAGGCTGTGCACCAGCCCCGAGTGGAACTCGGACCCCGTCAGGACGTCACCCAACTGGCCGAACCCGACCCATCGGGTGCGTGTCCCGAACGAGTTGCTGCGCTGCGCCGACAGGATGAACAGGCGGTACAGCGGGTAGTAGGCGAACACCCCGAAGATCACCAACGAGGGGGCGAGGCAGAGCAGCGCAGCGAGCGCCTCGCGCGGGGGGTAGCGGCGTTGCGATCGGCGCACGGGTGTCGCCTCAGCGTGCGGCCTCGAGCCGCATGCCCGTCGTGGTGTCGAACAGGTGCACCTGCGCAGGGTCGACGACCAAGCAGAGCTGATCGCCAGGAGCCGGAAGCTCCTCGCGCGACGGTCGGCGTACCGCCACGGTCGTGCCCGCCACCTCGACGAGCACGAGCGCTTCGTGGCCCAGCCATTCGACGGTTCGCACGGTGCCGCACAGCCCGTCTGCGCCCTCGGCGGGACGGAGGTGCTCGGGCCGCATGCCGACCACCACGGACGTGCCGGCTGCGAGGCCCGCGACAGCCGCGGCGAGTTGCACCCGACCGCCACCTTCGACCTCGACGGCGTTGCCACCTACACCCACGGTGCCCGTCAAGGTGTTCATGGGTGGCGTGCCGAGGAAGCCCGCCACGAACAGGTTGGCGGGCCGCTCGTACACCTCTGCGGGCGTGCCCACCTGTTGCAGCCGCCCGTCGGCCAACAGCGCGATGCGCGTGGCCATCGTCATCGCCTCGACCTGGTCGTGGGTGACGTAGATGATCGTCGTCCCCAGTCGCCGGTGGAGCTCGACGAGCTCGGCGCGCGTTTGGGTGCGGAGCTTCGCGTCGAGGTTCGACAACGGCTCGTCCATGAGGAACACCCGTGGCCGGGCGACGATCGCCCGGGCGAGCGCCACGCGCTGGCGCTGCCCGCCCGACAGGGCTGCCGGCTTGCGATCGAGGTAGGGCTCGAGGTCGAGTACGCGGGCCACGTCGCGCACGCGTTCGTCGCGCTCCGCCCGAGTCAGCCGGCGCGGTGCACCGCCGTCGACGACATATGTCCGCACCTGTAGCGGGGAGGCGATGTTCTTCGCCACGGTCAGGTGGGGATACAGGGCATAGCTCTGGAAGACCATCGCCAGGTTCCGGGCGCCGGCATCAACCTCGTTGACGACGTCGTCACCGATGCGCAGTGTGCCCTCGGTGATGTCTTCGAGGCCCGCGACCATGCGCAGCGCGGTGGTCTTGCCGCACCCGGACGGGCCGAGCAGCACGAGGAACTCGCCGTCCTCAACCTCGAGATCGAGACCCTCGACCGCGGTCACCGCTCCGTAGCGTTTGGTCACCGCCTCGAAGCGGACCCCTGCCATGGCGTGAGGTTAGGCGCGGCCGCCGCTCAGCCGGAGAGGCTGTGATACCCGGCACGGAAGAACACCAGCGGGGTGCCTTCCCGGCCCAGGTCCAGATCGTGCACACGGCCGACCACGATGACGTGATCGCCCGCTTCGACGGTCGACTCGATGGTGCAGTCCATCCACGCCAGGACGTCACCCAACACCGGTGACCCGGTAGCCGCCGACGGACGCCATGCGAGGCCGCGGAACTTGTCGGCCCCGCTGGACGCGAACACACGACTCACCGCTTCCTGGTCGGAGGAGAGCACGTTGGCGCAGAACGAACCGGCGGCCGCCACCTTGGGGAAGCTCGTCGACGTGCGCGCGGCGCAGAAGCCGACGAGCGGTGGCTCCAACGACACCGAGAAGAACGATCCGACCGCCAGGCCGGCCGGATCGTCGCCGTCCATGGCGGTGATGATCGTGACGCCCGTCGGGAAATGGCCCAACACCTGACGGAAGTGCGCCGAGTCGAAGGTCTGGCCGGTGGGTTCGAACGGACTGGTCACCTCGGGTCCTCACGTCGAGCGGTGCGACCCGAGCAGGCTAGCGGCCCTGTGGCTTGCAATCTGACGGACCGTCACATTCTCACGCCAGGTGCCTCGCCATCGACAGCCGGGAGGCAGCGGGCGCCGGACGGGGTGTCAGGACGCCTCCAAGGATGCCACCGCCGCCGGCGAGAGTGCCACGGTGAGGCCTTCGGCGGCGAGGATCACCTCGATGCCGTGCTCGTCGGTGATGGCGCGTGCACGCGCGGCGATGGCGTCGAGCGTCGCGTCGTCGTGCGAAGGGTCGTGGTGGAACAGCGCGAGGCGCCGGACGCCCGCTTGCACCGCTACTCGTACGGCGTACTCGGCGGTGCAATGGCCCCAGTCGCTCTTGGCCCGCAGTTCGTCCGCGGTGAACTGCGCGTCGTGGATGAGGAGCTCTGCTCCTCGGCAGAGCTCGATGACAGCAGGGTCGATCTGCTGCGGATCAGCCGGCTCCTGATGGTCGCTCACGTACACGACGCTGACGCCACCCACCTCGACGCGGTAACCGAGGGTCGACCCGACGTGAGGCACCGCCGCGCTGGTGACCGTGGCCGGACCGACCTCGAAGTGACTCGTCGCGGCGTGGAAGTCGATCTCGCCGAGCAGGTCGTGCAGCCGAACCGGGAAGTACGGCGGTCGCACGAAGTCGCCGAAGGCCTCGGCCACCGATTGGCCGCCCTGATCGGGTGCGTAGACGGTGAGTCGACTGTTCGGACGAAGAATCGGTTGGAAGAACGGCAGACCCTGCACGTGGTCCCAGTGCAGGTGCGTAACCAGCGCCGTGGCGTGAAGGGGCTCGTCACCGACGATGGTGTCTCCAAAGAAGCGCAGGCCGGTGCCGAGATCGAGCACGATCGGCTCGCAACCCGGCGCGTCGAGCACGACGCACGCGGTGTTGCCGCCGTAGCGTCGGTTCGGTTCACACGGGCAGGGTGTGGACCCCCGCACCCCGAAGAACGTCACGTTCACGAACAAGCCCCCTGACTTCGCCGCCGAAGCGGTGGGTCGACGTTACTCTGCACGTCGACAAGGCGGTTGTGGTGTGACGAGCGACACGGACGCGTCGGTTCGGGCGGTCGTCATCTACGGTTCTCCGCCTTCCCGTCCTCACGACCGAGGGAGTCGGCCGACGATGCCACGTTCTGTCACCCACCGCTGGCTCGCAGCAGCCTGCGCACTCATGCTCCTCGCGGGCTGTGCCTCTGCCGGGTCCGGTGAGCGCGCCGTCGACTCCGGCAACGATTCCAACGCGGGGACCGTCACCGGTGGAAGTTCACCGGACACCAAGGGCGACTGGACCGTGTTCGTCTACCTCAACGGCGACAACAACCTCGAGCCCGCGGCCCTCATGGACCTTCAGCAGATGACCAAGGCGCGCGGCACCACGTTCATCGCACTCGTGGACCGCTCACCGGACTACGCCGACCAATCGGTGCTGAACCTCGGCAACTTCAGCGACTCACGCCTCATCCGCATCGTCGACGGCAAGACGTCGGTCCTCGAAAAGCCCGGTGAGCTCAACATGGGCGACGCACGGACGCTGCAGGCATTCATCGGCAGCACGATGCCGAAGTATGCGAGCGCCCACAACGCCCTGGTCGTGTGGGACCACGGTGGCGCGTGGCGCGGCGCCGCCTGGGACGAGTCCTCTGACAACGACAACCTCAGCCTTCCCGAGCTCGATCAGGCGATCGGTGCCGGTCTGGCCGACGCGAAGCAGAAGAAGTTCGACCTGATCGGGTTCGACGCCTGCCTGATGAGCACCTACGAGGTCGCCGCCACCCTCAAGTCCCACGCGGACTACCTCCTGGCGTCAGAAGAGGTGGAACCCGGCGGCGGCTGGGACTGGGGCACGCTCAGCACGAAGGGCGGGGCCACCACACGCGAGTTGGCCGCGGCGATCATCAAGGGCTTCACCGCAGAGTCCGCCGAAGGCGGGGCAGACGACACGACGCTGGCGCTTCTCCAGCTCAACAAGGTTGACGGCGTCACCAACGCCATCAACAACCTCACGAAGGCGGCACGTACGAGCAAGGCACGAGAAGCGCCCGGGCGCATCGCGTACGGACGCTCATCGTCGATCAGCTTCGGTCGTGACCCCAACCCTGAGCTCGACTACTTCATGGTCGACCTCGGTGACCTGGCGAAGCGCCTCTACAGCGTGCCCGGCTTGAGCGACGCGGCGAAGGGCCTGGCCGCCGCGCTCAACAAGGTCGTCGTCATGCGCGGGAACGGACCGATCGCGGCCGATGCCTCCGGCATGGCGGCCTACTTCCCGCCCACCCGCGCTCTCTTCCAGACGGCCTACGGCGACATCCCCGTCGCCAAGCCGTGGAACCGGTTCGTCACCACCTACTTCAAGGTCGCGGACGATGTTCCCGACGACGAGTTGCCCATGTTCATCGACCAGGACCGCCTGCTCGAGACCGGCGACCAGGGCGTCGACGAGAACGAAGACCACGTGCAGCTCACCGCACGGGTGAGCAAGGGCACGGGTGGCAACATCGCCAACGCGCTGATCACCTGGGGGCAGGTCAGCCTGGAGGACTCGAACCAGGTCGTGTACTTCGGTGAGCGCAACGCGACCGTTGCAGGCGACCAGGTCCGCGGCGTCTACGACTGGAACGCGCTGCGGATCAGCGACGGGCACTCGACCACCTACGCCTACGCCTCGCTGACCTTCGGGCCCGACAAGAAGCTCGCCCGAGTCGAGATCCCGATCACCTTCCGACGCGGCGGCGACGAGGCAGACGGCACGCTGCGCCTCGGCGTGCGTGACGGCAAGATCATCGCCGAGACGTTCTACATCCGAGTGGACGACGCCATCGCCCCCGTGGTCCCCGAAGAAGGCGACACGTTCGTGCCGGTCCTGCACCACCAGGACCTCTCGACCGAGGCCGAGGAATGGTTCGCCGCGACGGACACCCCGCTCTCGGCGGAGCGATCGTCGCTCGACTTCAGCTACGGCAAGATGCCCTCGAACTCGGCGATCCTGCTGGGCTTGCAGATCACCGACCTGACGGGGCAGAACGACTTCAGCTTCTACGGCGCCGCGTCACCCTGACGGAGAGCCCCTGCCGCGCGCCGACGCCTCTCGCCCGCGAAGGCCGACCAGGAGCACTCGGCGGCAACCCACGGCACCGCGATCGCCGGTGGTCTATGAGCCGAGGAAGTCCACCACGAGGTCACCCACGACCTCGGGAACCTCGAGGTGCAGGAAGTGACCGCAGCCAGGCAGCACCACCGAGCGTGAGCCCGGCGCGTGGTCGCCCACGCTCAGGTCGGGAACGAGCTCCGCACCCATGCAACCGTCGTTCGCACCGTGCAGGTAGAGCGTGGGGACCGCGAGCGGCAGGTACGCCGCGCCCTCACGTGCGCTGAGCGCATCGTCCTTCGGCCCGTCGCCGAGCATCGCCCGGTAGTACCCGAGGGCGGCCTGCAGGTTCGCCGGGTCGCGCAAGGCCTCCTTCACGTGCGGGAGGTCAGCCGACGCGTCGTACCCCGGTGACCACGCCTCCCACAACCGGTCGATGAACACGAGGTCGTCGGCGCCAACGGCCGCCTCGGCCAGGGGGTGTTGGAAGAAGAACATGTACCAGGAACGGTGGAGTTGCTCGTAGCGCAGGAACCCACCCATGAGGTCACCGAGGGGCGGCACGGCAAGCGTCACCACCCGACGCCAGCGCTGCGGCTCCGATGCCGCGGCGACGTAGGCAGCGATCGCCCCCCAGTCGTGGCCCACCAGGACCGATGGCTTCCCACCACCGAGCTCCTCCTGCAGGCCGCACGTGTCGAGTGCCAATGCCCCCGGCTGGAAGTAGCCGTCAACCGGCACCGCGCTGGGCGCGTAGCCGCGGAGCCACGGAGCAACGACGTGGTAGCCGGACGCTGCCAGACGGGGGCCGAGATGGCGCCATGTGGGCGCCGCATCGGGGAATCCGTGCAGGAGCAACGCGAGCGGAGCGCCGGGATCACCCCATTCGAGGTACGCGAGCTCCACACCGCCGACCGTGCGCGAGGCGTGCTGCGCCCCTTCTGGGATTGCTGTCATGGAGGCGCACGGTAGCGGTCCGCCCGGCGCGCCGCCCCGCGAGCCGACGCGGTCCTGACAGCCGAGGTGCCTACACTCCGGCCATGGCCTCCCGCACCTTGACCTCTCGATCAGCGCGCCCGGCGCTTGCTGTCCTCGCCGCGCTCACCATCGCACTGGGCGCGTGCAGCTCCGGTAGTTCCAGTAGCTCCGGGAAGGCCGACGGCACCGGCAACGCTGCGGCGGCATCGACGACAGTCGTCGCGAGTGCGCCAGCCGGAAAGACCTACGCGGTCGGCGAGCGCACCGAGACGTTCGTCGATCACAGCCGACCCACCAAGGGCGACGCCAAGCGCAACATCGCGGCGGCCGACTCACGGACGTTGCCGACGCTCATCGTCTACCCAACCACCGGTGAAGCGGCTCCACGTGGACTCACCGCCCCCACGACGAAAGATGCGCCGGTCGCCGAGGGGCGCTTCCCCCTCGTGGTCTTCTCGCACGGCGTGACCGCCAGCGGCCAGGCCTACGCCCCGATGCTGGCCGCGTGGGCGCGACGCGGCTACATCGTCGCGGCGCCGACGTTCCCGATGACCAGCGGGCCGGGCGCATGGGCCGACCTCACCGACTACGCAAACCAGCCAGCCGACGTGAGCTACATCATCAGCGAGATCTCGAAGTTCGACACCACCCCGGGTGACCCCCTCGCCGGCCACGTCGACACCAGCGAGGTCGCCGCCACCGGCCACTCGCTCGGAGGGCTCACGACGCTCGGCTTCTTCAACTCGTGCTGCCGTGACCCCCGGGTGAAGGCCCTCATCGCCTTCAGCGGCGCACGACCCCCGTACCCCGGCAACTGGGACGACCTGCCCCAGACACCGCTGCTGCTGGTGCACGGTGACGCCGACAAGACCGTGCCCTACGACAAGAGCGTCGAGTCGTTCTCGTTCTTCACCGGTCCCCGTGCGTTCGTCAGCGAGGTCGGCGCAGGCCACTCCACCATCTTCACGAGCGAAGGCGGGCACGTGTACGGGATGGCCACGCAGGACTCGGCACTTGCCTTCCTCGACCTCGAGCTCCGCCACGACGACTCGGCGTGGAAGGCGCTCGGCGCCACACTCGACTCGTCGAAGGTGGCGTGGATCCAGGTCGCGGGTGGCATGCCCGACGCCGGGCCGGGGGGCACCACGAACCGCCCCGCCAAGGGCGCGGCGAGCGATACCCACGCCGCACCCGCCACGAGCTAGGTGTGACGACCGGGGACGTTGTCCGTAGCGGGGTGAGCCGGTCTGCGGCGCTTCCCCGCCGGTGACGTAGCGCGCAGATGCACCGCAGGTACAGCGAACCGTGGGTGGCGGCTCACGGCAGGTGCAGCTCGCCGTCCGCGTCGCATACCACGAGCCCATCGACGAGCAAGGTCTCGATGACTCGCCGGGCGCGTGCCGGGTCATCCCCCCAGCCCATCGCCACTGGCGCATCCTTCGCGGGCATCGGTGCGCGTCGCAGCGCGGCGACCAGTCGCCCGCGCCCCTGACGGTCTGACCCTTCGAAGCGGGACTGTCGCCCGCCGACTCCCGCTGTTCCGATGACCGGGTCGGGCTCGGGGCACCCCGCAACGAACCACGCGCAGCACGGCGACACCGGGCAGCCGTCGCAACGAGGCACCGTCGCGGTGCAGACGGTGGCGCCCAGGTCGAGCATGGCCTGGTTCCATGCCCACCCCTGCCCGTGCGGCACCGCCGTGTCTGCCGCGTCCTGAGCCTCTCGCCGCGTCAGCGATGCGCCGTTCCAGCGAGCCAGCACGCGTGCCGCGTTCACGTCGAGCACGCCGACGTCGCGCTCGTAGGCGAACGTCAGAACGGCACGCGCGGTGTAGGGCCCGACACCGGGCAGGGCAAGGAGCGCGTCGAGGTTGTCGGGCAGGCGTCCGCCGTGCTCGTGTACCACGATCTCGGCACAGTGGTGGAGGTGCAACGCACGGCGGTTGTAACCCAGGCCGTCCCACAGGCGAACGACCTCACCCGCCGGTGCGGCCGCGCACGTGGTGGGGTCGGGAAAACGTGCGAGGAAGGCCTCGTAGCGCGGCAGGACCCGAGCCACCTGGGTCTGCTGCAGCATGAGCTCGCTGACGAGGATCGCCCACGGGTCACGCGTGCGCCGCCACGGCAGGTCGCGGCCAGCGGTAGCTCGCCAGGCGAGAAGGGCCACTGATCGGGCCGACGGTGCCTCAACCCGGTCCCCCACGCGCCCTCCCGTCTCGTCCTCACCTGCATGCGATCAGCTCCCGAAGCCCGATCGGCACCCAGGATACGGGTGGGTGCTGCACCCCTCAGCCCGCACACCCAGACGCCGCGCGGCAAGAGAACACTGCACGGCGCTGCGCCACGCGGACGCGCTACCGGTAGCGTCGCCGCGTGCCCGTCGTCCGCCTCGTCGTCAACGCACAGGACGCGGAGCTCGCTGCCGACGCGCTGTGGGGTGCCCGACCGTCTGCCGTGCACGAAGAGCAGCTCGACGACGGACAGGTCGTCCTCACCGCGGACGTCGCCGAGCCCGACTCGCCCGGACTCGCCCGCTGGCACCCAACGGTCGTCACGGTCGACGACGCGGTCGTCGACACGTGGCAGGACTTCGCCGAACCATGGCACGCCGGCACCCGATTCATCGTGATCCCCGCCTGGCATGCCGACGCGGCGTCCGCGTTCGACGACCCGACCCCCGACGCCACCGCACCGGCGACAGGCCCGACCCCCGAGCACGCGACGATTCGCCTCGTCATCGACCCAGGCCGGGTGTTCGGATCGGGATCGCACCCGTCGAGCCGTCAAGTCCTCGCCGCCATGGAGGATGTCGTGTCGGTCGGGGCATCCGTGCTCGACATCGGCTGCGGGAGCGGCATCCTCGCGGTGGCCGCCGCTCGCCTTGGCGCCAGAGGCGTGCTCGCCCTCGACATCGACGAGGCAGCGGTCGCGGTCACCGCCGCGAACGCGGCACACAACGGTGTCGCGGTGCGGGTTGAAGCGGCCACGGTCCACGTAGAAGACGTTCGGTCGACCTTCGATGTGGTGCTCGCCAACATCGGCGTGCGTGTCCTGTGTGACCTTGCCCCTGCCATCGGCGCACGGGTCGCGCCAGGCGGTCACCTCGTGCTGGCCGGTCTCCTCGACGACCAAGCCGACACCACGCGTGCGTCGTACCCCGACCTTGCGGAGGTGGCACGCGTCAGCGAAGGCGGCTGGACCTGTCTCACGCTGCGCCGGGGCTGAGCGACTGCGACGCCCCACAGCACAACTCGCGCACGCCTCGTCCCGTTGGGCTGGACCGGGTCCGATCGAGTGCCGATCGAGTGCCGATCGAGTGCCGACTCAGGAGTCGAACACCACGACGGAGCGCAGCACCTCACCGCGCTCCATCCGCCCGAACGCCTCCTCCACCTCGTCGAGACGGATCGTCTCGCTCACGAACCCGGCCAGGTCGAGGCGGTCCTGCAACGCCAGCTCGACCATTGCCGGGATGTCACGTGAGGGCAGGCAGTCGCCGTACCACGAGGGCCGCAATGCCCCGCCACGGCCGAAGAAGTCGAGCATCGACAGCTCGAGGCGAGCCTCTGGGCTGGGAACGCCGACCTGCACGAGCGTCCCAGCCAGGTCACGCGCGGCGAAGGCTTGTGCAAACACGTCAGGGTGACCGACCGCCTCGACCGCCACGTCGACGCCGTCACCGTCGGTGAGTGCGCGCACCGCGTCGACCGCATCGTCGCGCGATGCGTCGACCACGTGGGTGGCGCCGAAGCGTCGAGCCGCGTCGAGCTTGCCGGGATCGCGGTCGACCCCGACGATCGTGGTCGCGCCGGCGAGCTGCGCACCCGCGATCGCCGCCAGGCCGACACCACCACACCCGAACACCGCGACACGATCGCCGCGCCCGACCCCACCGGTCAGCAACGTGGACCCGAGGCCCGCCATCACGCCACACCCAAGGAGGCCCGCCTGTTCGGGCGGCACCGCCGGGTTCACCGGCGTCGCCTGGCCCGCCGCGACCACGACCCGCTCCGCGAACGCACCGATGCCGAGTGCAGGCGAGAGCGCCACGCCGTCGAGGGTCGGTCGCTGCAACGCGTTGCGGGTCGCGGTGCAGTACCACGGCTCGCCACGACGGCACCGGCGACAGGCACCGCACACGGCTCGCCAGTTGAGCACGACGACGTCGCCGACCGACGGCTCGTGCACCCCCGGACCAACCTCGACGACGACGCCCGCGGCCTCATGCCCGAGGAGGTACGGGTAGTCGTCGCCGATGATGCCGTTGCGGTAGTGGAGGTCGGTGCGACACACCCCACACGCCTGCACCTGCACCGCCACTTCACCGGGCCCAGGGTCGGGAACCTCGATCGTGACCACCTCGACGGGTTGGCCCGCCGCGCGTGCCACCACCGCCCGTACGTGATGTGTCATCGCTCCTCCATCCTCGAAGGCCCCGTGCACGCGTGCACCGAACGCCTGACTCGTGTCCGCTGACGCGGGCACAACAGGTCCTACATCGGCTTCTCGGAAGCTGCAACGCATCCGCCAAGGGATCAACTGGGAAATGGCTGGTACGATATTCCCAATGGAAGCCACCGTTGACGAAGTCGGCCGCATCGTCGTGCCCAAGCCCCTGCGCGACCGCCTGCACCTCGTCGCCGGCACGAAGGTCGACGTGAGCGAGTACGGGGATGGCCTGCACATCGCGCCGGTCAGCCGCACCGCCCGACTCGAAGTGCGCGACGGCCGGCTCGTCGCGGTCGCCGACACGCCGATCAGCGACGACGATGTGCTCGCGCTCGTCGACGCCGGGCGACGATGACGGACGTGCTGCTGGACACGAGCGTGGCCATCCCCTTGCTCGTGACCTCGCACGCGGCCCATCGCACCGTGCACGCCGCGTTCCGCGACCGGGCTGCCGCGCTCGCCGGGCACGCGCTCCACGAGACCTACGCGGTCCTCACACGCCTTCCCGGCGATGCACGCCTCGCCCCCGCCGACGCCGTCCGGCTGCTCGCGGAGCGCTTCGGCCCTCCGGCGCTACTCGACGCGAGGTCGGCGCGATCTGCCCCGACCCTCCTTGCTGGCGCGGGCGTGTCGGGCGGCGCCACCTACGACGGGTTGGTTGCACTGGCCGCACGCTCGGCACGAGTCCCGCTCGCCACGCGCGATCGACGTGCACAGAGCACCTATCGCCTCCTGGATCTGACCGTCGAGTTCGTCGGCTGAGGCCGCCCCGCAGCTGGGCATCGTCAGCGGCATCGACCGGTGAGGCGCCTCAGGACGAGCGCACCTGCGCTCGTAGCGGAAGTAGCGTGCGGCGCCGTGGGGGAACCGACGTTCACGTTGCGCAGCGGCGCATCCTGGCAGGACCCGTACCCGATGTACGCCGCGCTGCGCGACCACGACCCGGTGTACCACGTCGCGTCGGGCGACTACTGGGTGCTGACCCGCTTCGACGACGCCTTCGCCGCAGCGCGTGACCACGGCCGCTTCTCATCCGCGCAGGGGCTCACCGTCACCTGGGGCGAGCGAGAGGCCATCGGCCTCGACGCCGCCGCCCCGCTCGTCATGCTCGACCCGCCGGAGCACACGGCGTTTCGTCGTCTCGTGTCTCGAGCCATGACCCCACGGCGCGTGGCGCACATCGAAGCCCTGGTGCGCACCTTCGTGCGAGACCGCCTCGACACCTGGGACACCTGCGACGAGGTCGACATCGTCGCCACGCTCGCCACGCCGCTCGCGAACATGGTCGTCGCGCACTTCCTCGGCGTACCCGAAGCGGACCGTGAGCAGTTCGGCGTCTGGACCGAGGCGATCGTGGCCGCGAACGCCACCGGCGACGTCCTCGCCGCGGGCGAGCGCCTCGGCGAGCTCCTCACCTACTTCGCGGACCTCGTAGAACTGCGCCGCCGGGAGCCGGGTGCGGACCTGCTGTCGATGCTCGTCGAGGCACGCCGCGACGGCGAACCGGTCCCGGACGCGCAGATCCTCGGCTTCGCGTTCACGATGGTCGCAGGTGGCAACGACACCGTGTCCGGCATGGTCGCCGGGTCGACCCACCTGCTCGGCGCGCACCCCGACCAGCGCGCCATCGTCGCGACCGCCCCTACCGTCGAGGCGGGCGTGGTCGAGGAGCTGCTCCGCCTCGTCAGCCCCGTGCAAGGTCTTGCCCGAACGACGACGACCGACGTCACGATCCGCGACACGGTCATCCCCGCGCACCGCAAGGTGCTCATCGCCTACGGGGCCGCCAACCGTGACCCACGCGAGTTCGGCGACGACGCCGAGGCGCTGCGCGTCGACCGTGTCGTGCCGCGCACGCTGGCGTTCGGCTCAGGCGCCCACCATTGCCTTGGCGCCGCTGCCGCTCGCCTCGAGGTCCGCACCGCGCTCACCGAGGTGCTGCGCACCTACCCCGACTATGTGGTCGATGCCGACCGAGGCACCTACGCCGAGGGGAACTACGTGCGCCGCTTCGCGACCCTCCCGGTGCAGCCGGGTTCGCGTCGCACAACCGCCCGAGTGTGAGCCGCACGGTTACCCCTCGGTAACGTGTGCGGCCATGACCGTCGCCGCCCCTGACCTCGCCGCCGCCGCGTCCGCCCTCACCGCCGCCCGAGGCGTGATCGACACCGGCGTGCGCGCGCTTGCCGCCGCGCCCGGCGGCGTCGACGCCAACCAGGTGCTGGCCTACGACGTGGCGCACGCAGCATCTGCTGTCGCCACCGCCGAAGCGCTCCTCGCCTACGGCGAGCACGGCGAGGCCGAGGCACGCATCACCGTCGCCTACGTCGCGGACGCCATCCACGACCTCGCCGGCAAGCTGTTCGGCCGCGAGACCGAATGGGGTGTCGACCCCGGTGCGCTCGACGGCACACGCAGCTTCGTGGCCACCTACCGCGACCCCGCCTTCCTCGTACAGATCACCGACCCGGGTGCGCGCCACCTCGATCCCGACTTCGAGCTCGTGCAGGACACGTTCCGTCGCTTCGCGGACGAGCAGCTCAAGCCCCGTGCCGAGCACATCCACCGCACGAACGGCGACATCCCCGAGGAGATCATCGAAGGCCTCGCCGAGATGGGCGCGTTCGGGCTGTCGGTACCCGAGGCGTACGGCGGCTGGGGCACCGGCGGTGAAGGCGAGTACATCGGCATGGTCGTGGCGACAGAGGAACTGTCACGCGGTTCGCTCGGCGCCGGCGGGTCGCTCATCACCCGGCCCGAGATCCTCACCCGTGCCCTGCTCGCCGGCGGCACCGAGGAGCAGAAGCACGAGTGGCTGCCCCGCCTCGCCAGCGCCGAGATCCTGAACGCGGTGGCGGTGACCGAGCCCGACTACGGGTCAGACGTCGCCGGCGTGAAGGTGACCGCCACGCCGACCGAGGGTGGCTGGCTCATCAACGGCGTGAAGACGTGGTGCACGTTCGCTGCCCGAGCGGACGTGCTGATGGTGCTCGCCCGCACCGACCCCGACAAGGCCGCCGGGCACCGTGGCCTGTCGATGTTCATCGTCCCCAAGCCGCGCGGCGAGGGGCACGGCTTCGCCTTCGTGCAGGACGCCACCGACGGTGCGCCCGGTGGAGGCAAGCTCGAAGGACGGGCGATCGACACGATCGGCTACCGGGGCATGCACTCCTACGAGGTCGCCTTCGAGAACTGGTTCGTCGCCGCCGAGAACCAGATCGGCCTCGAAGGAGGGCTCGGTCGCGGCTTCTACTACCAGATGGCCGGCTTCGAGAACGGGCGCCTGCAGACCGCCGCACGTGCGATCGGCGTGATGCAAGCCGCCTACGAGGCGGCTCGTGCCTACGCCGCGGACCGGGTGGTGTTCGGTCAGCCGATCGCCGAGTACCAGCTCACCCAGGCGAAGCTCGCCCGCATGGCGGTGCTGATCCAGGCGGCCCGGCAGTTCGCCTACGTCGTCGCTCGCCTCATGGCACAGGGAGAGGGCACCCGTGAGGCGTCGATGGTCAAGGCGTACGTCTGCAAGGCAGCGGAGTGGGTCACCCGCGAGGCGCAGCAGATCCACGGCGGCATGGGCTACGCCGAGGAGTACGACGTGAGCCGCTACTTCGTCGACGCCCGCGTGCTGTCGATCTTCGAGGGCGCGGACGAGACGCTGTGCCTGAAGGTGATCGCACGTCGCCTCGTCAGCGAAACCGCCTGACCCAACACTTCTCGGCCCCAACCCGCCGGCCCCAACCCGCGCGACCCTCACTTCTCGGCACCGATTCCATCCATTTCTGGGCCAAATCGGTGCCGAAAACGGCTGGGGGAGGGCGGCGCTCGGGAGGGCAGCGCTCAGTGCTTCGGCGCGACGATGCGATTGCGTCCCCCGCCAGGCGGTCGGATGCGCTCGAGCACCAACATCGAACCGGCGTTGTAGCGCACGACGAACTCACCGCTGTTGGTGATCGACGCCAACAACGCCCTGTCGTCCTCGCCCAACACGGCGGTGTCGACCGCAACCCAGTGCACAGCTGCGGGGTTGCCGACCTGACCGTGCCCGACCCCGTAGTTGTAACTGACCCACGGGTTCGGGAAGGAGTAGATGACCCGCCGGTGCGTCAGGTGCGGGACCATGAGGTAGTCGGCGGACACACCCTGGCCTCCGCCGAGCATCGCGACGGTGGCGCGGCGCTGCGCGATGTTGGTCGGCTCGACGAGCGGCCACGCGCCCTGGCGGTACTTCACGCTCAGCGGCGACACGCCGTACCAGGACGCGCAGCAGAACGCCGCGACGAGCGCGACGATCGCAAGGCCCTCCCCCACCCAACGCCGCCATCGGATGAGCACCGCCAAGCCCTCCACGAACCCGATCGCCAACGCGGCCATCGGAACGGACTGGTAGTGGAAGCGCAGGTCGTAGGTGAACCCGGCGGACGAGATGATGTTCGTGAACCATTGAGGCGCGGTGATCAGCAGCGTGGTCGGAGCCAACACCGGCACGTAGCCGTAGCCCTGCACCAGACCCTGCGAGTAGCCGGCGGCGTCGTTCTCGTCGAGGCGATGCCACAACCGTGACGGGTTCTTCGCGCTGTTCACGATGATCTCGCTCGGGGTCGTGCCAAGGTCTCCGTAGATGCCGCCGTACACCGAGCCCCCGGCGAAGTGCGGGACGAGCCAGACGCCGAACACCACGAACCACAGCGCCGCCACCGCGATGACACGCCAAGCCAAGGCCCAGTGGCGTCGAATCGCCCAGACCAACCCCATGCCGACCAACGCGAGCGCGAGGTCTTCCTTCCAGGTGATGGTCAACAAGAAGCTCGCCACGAACGCGCCCCTCGTCCAGCGACTGGGTCGCAGCGCCTCGCGCTGGGCGAGCAGACGCTCGCCGAAGTAGTAGGTCCAGACGAGGAACGGCACCGCCATGCCGTCAGGGTGGAAGCCCTCCCAGACCATCCACCCGACGGTCGGCTGCAGCAGCCACACGACCCCGACCAGCAGCGCCAACCATTCCCGGTGGAGCTTGTCGCGGGCGAGCAGGTACAGCGGGGCAGCGGTGGCTCCAAGAGCCAACGTCATCAACAAGTTCCAGGTGTTCGGCCCGGCGCCCAACCACACCAACGGCACCAGCAGCACGAACGCGAACGAGGCGTGATGCCCGGCGAGGGGCACCCCCCGGACGGTGTTGGCGGCCCGACCGTGCGCGAGCTGCCACAGGTACTGGTCGTAGATGCCCTCGTCGAAGTCGAAGGTGGCGAAACGCTGATGACGCAGGATGATCAGCGACCCCATCACGAGCACCCAGACCGCGATGAGGCCGAGGAGCACGACAAGCGTCGCGTTGCGGTGTGCGAAGTAGGGCCGAAGGCGATCGAGAAGGCCGTCGTCGCGGTCGCGCTCGATGCGTGGCCGAGCTGCAACCCCACCTGGCCGTGCCGCCTCCACCGTCACGGGCATAGATCCAGTCGCCTCCCTGTCGCCGCCACGCCGTTCGATGCGCTGCTCTCGAACGGCCGCAGGCGAGGCTATCCGCGGCGCCAGCTCGGGGGCGGTCGACAGGTCCCCGAGAGCACGCCGGTACGATCGTCCGCGCCAGACCCGCGCCGCTCCCCCACGTTGGGGCTTCCGACCCGATGACCGTACCCACCCCGCTCCCCGTCTCGTCCGGCCCGCCGCTGCGCACCCGCGCCGCGGCGGCGACCGCCCGCCTTGTCGCGGCAGCCGCCCGCCGCACCGGTCGAGGTGGGACCGTCATCGGCGGCCACGTCGCGCTCCGTCTCGACAGGGGCATCCTTGCCACGTTGAGTCGGGGACGGTGGGTCGCCACGGTGTCTGCCACGAACGGCAAGACCACCACCACGCGCCTGCTCGCCGAGGCGCTGGCGAGCGCAGGAGCCGTCGTGTCGAATGCGGAGGGGTCGAACCTTCGCAGCGGCCTCGCGGGGGCCTTGGTGCGCGACCTGGCCGCACCGATCGCGGCATTGGAGGTTGACGAGGCCACGCTCGCGACGACCGCCGTCGAACTGCGTCCGGCGGTGCTGGTGCTCGGCAACCTGAGCCGCGACCAGCTCGACCGCTACGGCGAGGTGCGCATCCTCGCCGAGCGCTGGCGGGCGACGCTGCAGGAGCTCGCCGCAGGGACTCCCCCGATGCACGCCGCTCCTGATGCGGTCGTCCCCGCTGGCGCTCCTGATGCGGTCGTCCCCGCTGGCGCGGCGCACGTCGTGGCCAACGCGGACGACCCCCTGGTCGTGTGGGCGGCACAACCCGCCCCGGCGATCACCTGGGTCGCCGCAGGGCAGGCCTGGACGGGCGACAGCGCCGTGTGCCCTGCGTGTCGGGCACCCATCCGTCGAGCGGGCCGGCACTGGGCGTGCACGGGGTGTGACCTCGCCCGACCCACCCCGCACTACGAGGTCGACCACACCACGCTGCGGGCGCCAGATGGAACGGCGCACGAGGTCCGACTGGCCATCCCGGGCTCGTGCAACGTCGCCAACGCGGCCCTCGCAGCCGCGGCAGCGGTGCACGCCGGCGTTGCCCTGCCCGCGGCTCTGCAGGCGATGGCTGCGACCAGCGAGGTGGCAGGCCGCTACCGCCAGGTCGACATCGACGGCCACGCGACGCGCCTCCTCATGGCGAAGAACCCAGCCGGATGGCAGCAGGCACTCGAGATGGTGGCCGGGGGCGATGCGCCCGTCGTCGTCGGCATCAACGCACGCGTCGCGGATGGGCATGACCCGTCGTGGCTGTGGGACGTCCCCTTCGAGGTACTCGCGGGTCGGACGGTCGTCGCCACCGGCGACCGCGCCCTCGACCTGGCTGTGCGCCTCGCCTACGCGGGCATCGAGCACTCGGTCGTCGAAGGCCCGGTGCTGACGGGGGTCGACACCCTGCCGTGCGGCAGGGTCGAGGTCATCGCCAACTACACCGCGTTCGGTGACCTGCTCGGGACGCTGCCATGACGAGCCTGCGCATCGTGCGCCTCTTCCCCGACCTGCTCGGCACCTACGGCGACGACGGCAACGCAGTCGTGCTCGCACAACGCGCCCGGTGGCGTGGCTGGGACGCCGAGATCGTCGACGTCACCGCCGGCGGAACCGTCCCCGACGACGGCGATCTCTACACGATCGGAGGAGGCGAGGACGGCCCCCAGGTGCACGCTGCACGGCAACTCGCATCGAGCGGAGCGCTTCCCCGCGCGGTCGCGCGCGGGGCAGCGGTGCTTGCGATCTGCGCAGGGTTCCAACTGCTCGGGGAGCGCTTCCTCGGGCCGGACGGCGAGCCGACCGACGGCCTCGGCATGCTCGACGTCACCACCGGCCGCACCGACGGCCCCCGCCTGGTGGGTGAGGTCGTCAGCGAACCCGACGAGAAGCTCGCCCTCCCGCCCCTCTCCGGCTACGAGAACCACGCCGGGGTCACCAGCCTCAGCCCGACCGCCTCACCCTTGGGGCGCGTTCGTAACGGGCACGGCAACGGCACGACAGATCGCGTCGAGGGGGCATGGTCGGGTCGCATCCTGGCGACATACCTGCACGGGCCGGTCCTGGCACGCAACGCCGAGCTCGCAGACCTCCTGCTGCGGTGGGCTGCCGATGTCGACACGCTCCCGCCGTTTCGCCCCGACAGCCCCGGCGACACGGCGACCCACGCGGCAGACGCGCTGCGCGGCGCTCGGATCGCGGCTGCCTCGCGCTGACGCGGCATGGCATGGCCGAAGCGCGGCGTGGCACCACGCGGCCGACGAGCGAAGACGACGTCGCTCGCTGTAGAGACCCCGTCGGCTAGTAGGTCCCGCCCAGCTTGCGGTGGTCCCACGACACGACTCGATCCACATGGATGCGCACGCCATACCGCTTCGCGCCGTAGTCACGGAGGAAGGGGTCGAGCTCCTCGGTCGGTTCGACGTCGTTGTAGCGCGACACGACGCTCCGACCGAGCGGAAGCAAGTCGTCCCAGTCGGTGAGGATCTCGGCGCGGCCCACCAACTCGACCCCGCGCAGCTCCTCGTACACCTCGCCTGCCTCGACGAGCGCGGTGATCGACGGGTTGCGCTCGAGGTTCTTGATCTTCTGCGACGAACGGTAGGTCCAGAACGCCGGGTCGCCGTCGACGAACCCGTACCACATGGCCACCAGATGGATCGTGCCGTCGTGGTTCACCGTGGCCACGTTCATGGTGTGGCGCCCGGAGAGGAAGTCGTCCACCTCTGCGTCTGACATGCGGATCTGGTCACGGCGCGACATCACGGCCTCCATCGGTCGCAAGGCTCGGGCAGGTCGCCCGAAGCGCTCACCCTAGGTTGTCAGCGCAGCAGCTCGGGGGCGACCGGGCAGTCGGCACGACGAACCGCCGCTCCGACATCTACGAGCCCCCCTGGCCCCGCGACGCGATCGACAAGCGCGAGTGGCACGACCTCCACCTCGGACAGGCGCGTCGCGTCGGCAACCAGCCGCTCGAACAGCCGCGACGGGAGCCACACCCCCGCTGGTGCGACAAGCCACACCGGCCGTCCCAGATGCCGGGCGGTCGCGGCGACCGGAAGGGCACCGACAGGCACCAGCGCGCCGGTATCCGATGCCGCCACGACGCCGAGGAGCACGGCAGCCGCCCCGCATAGGGGGCGGCCCATGCGCGATAGCGGCACCTCCACCACGCGGGCGTCGTCGTCGAGGTCGCTCGCCGGATCGTGTGTCTCGCCACGGGAACGCCGCCGCGGACCCCAGTTCTCGACGTGGCCGATGCGTCCCCCGAACATGTCGTCGAACGCAGCGAGATCGGCACGGCCCCGCCCGCGGACAGGGAGCGCACCCCCACGCCCGTCCGAGCCATCGTCGAGGAGGTACACACGCACGTCCGCGCGGCCTTCGAGGGCGTCGGCGAGCACGGACCCGACCGCGAACGCTGCCACCGAGGCATCGGCGGGGAACGCGTCGGCGAGGCGACGCGCCGTCGGGTCCGCACGCGCGTCGACCAGTGCCTTGCGAGCTTCGGCAACGGGATCCGCAGCCACGAGGACCCGGGCGCACAACGCCCACAGCCGCCCGTGCGCCGGGTGGCGGGCGAGGATGCGGCGGCACGCGACGACGAGCCCCGCCAGGTCGTCGCCGAAGCCGGCGAGCGCAGCGGAGGCCTCCTCGAAGGCGCGCTCGTCGTCGCCGTGTGCCCGAGCCACGAATCGAAGACGCTCGATGGGGTGCACGCCCCGACGCTACGCCCGGTCGCTCAACCGGGGGCGCCCCCACGGGTCATGCCGAGAATGTCGAGTGCCCGGTCGAGCTCGTCGGCTTCCATCAGACCCGCCTCGAGGACGAGCTCGCGGATCAACCTGCCGCTGTGGATGCTCTCCTTCACGAGCTGCGCGGCCCGTTCGTACCCGATGTGCAGGTTCAGCGCCGTCCCCAACGACGGCGACGACTCGGCGAACATCCGGCACCGCTGCACGTCGGCCTCGATCCCCTCCACGCACCGCTGCGCGAACAGGCGCATCACCGCGCTCAGCAGCCGGGCGCTGTCGAGCACGTTGGCGGCCATCATCGGGACGTAGACGTTCAGCTCGAAGTTGCCTTGCGAACCCCCGAAGGCGACGGCGGCGTCGTTGCCGATCACCTGCGCAGCGACCTGCGTCGCCGCCTCGGCAAGGACCGGGTTCACCTTGCCGGGCATGATCGACGAACCCGGCTGCAGGTCGGGGAGGTGAATCTCGGCGAGCCCGGTGCGCGGGCCTGACGCCATCCAGCGCACGTCGTTCGCGATCTTCGTGAGCGACACCGCAACGGTGCGCAAGACCGCTGACGCGTCGACGAGATCGTCGCGACCGCCCTGCGCCGCGAAGTGGTTGGGTGCTTCGACGAGCGGCAGGCCGGTACGAGCGGCAAGGGCAGCGATGACCGCCGCGGCGAATCCCGCCGGCGCGTTGATGCCGGTGCCGACCGCGGTTCCTCCGAGGGGGAGGCGTCCGAGCCGCACCACCACCGCGTCGATCCGCTCGACATTCTGGCGGAGCTGGGCCGCGTAGCCGCCGAGCTCCTGACCGAGGGTGACGGGGGTGGCATCCATAAGATGCGTGCGGCCCGACTTCACCACCGAGGCGAACACGTCGGCGCGCTCCTCGAGCGCGTCCGCGAGGCATGCCAGCGCGGGCTGCACGTCGTGGCGCAACGCCTCCGCAACCGCGAGGTGCACCGCTGTGGGGAAGACGTCGTTGGAGGACTGCGAGGCGTTGACGTGATCGTTCGGGTGCACCGCGTGCGGCTCGCCCAACGCCTCAGAGGCAAGGTTCGCGATGACTTCGTTGGCGTTCATGTTCGACGAGGTGCCCGATCCGGTCTGGAACACGTCGACGGGGAACTGGTCGTCGTAGCCGCCTGCCGCGACCGCCTCCGCAGCCGAGCGGATCGCGGCTGCGAGGCGGTCGTCGACGACGCCGACCTCGTCGAGGCCCGCGTTCACGGTTGCGGCCTCCGCCTTCACGAGCGCGAGCGCACGGATGAGGCGCGCATCGATCGGGCGCCCCGAGATGGGAAAGTTCTCGACCGCCCGTTGCGTCTGCGCCGCCCAGCGTGCAGCCGCGGGGACGAGAACCTCGCCAAGCGAGTCGTGCTCGACGCGGGTCGCTCCCGCGGGGCGGGGTTGCGCCTGGTCAGACCGTGCTTCGTGCGGGGTCGTCATCGTCTGGAGCCTCCTGCGCGCCGTCTTGTGGGCTGTCGTTCGGGCCCATCGGTGGCGCCGTCGGCGGGTCGTCGTCTGCGGCCGCGCCCGAAGGCATCGGCGCCGCGGATGGGCGGACGCGACGCTCGGTCTCGACCCGGGCGTTCAAGCCGGCGATCACGCCGTCGCGCTCGACCGGACCTGGTGCCGGCGACCACGTGTTGAGCGGCCCATCTGCCTTGAGAAGAAACACGTACTGCGACCCGATCGGGATGCCACCGACCGTACCGGGACGGCACTCGAATCCCTCGACGTCCGCGACCGGGAAGTGCCCGTCACGCGTCTTGGTGCGTACGTGCACCTCGCCGTCGCCGACGGTGACCTGCACCCGAGTCCCCAAGAAGAGCCACCCCGAGGTACCGATGGTCACGGCGAGCTCCACCACGTAGAACGCCCCGGTCACCGGGGCGTCGGCCATCACGGTGAAGACCGCAAGTGCGAGGCCGAGCACGGCGATGAACGCCGCCGCACCGAGGCTCGCGAGGCGGTAGCTGGAGGACTGGTAGCGCAGCGCGGACGCCTCGTTCATGCCCCCCAGCATGTCGCACGACGAGGCGAGAGGGCGGCGATCCTGCCGGATCGTCAGCGATCGAGGTCGAGGAGCCCGGCGAGTGCAGCGAGGTCGTCGGGAGAGAGCCCCTCGAGCGAGGCCGGGGTGCCGGAGGGCAGCGGCGGAACCCAACCGTCTTCGGCCGTCCAGCGGCGTACGACCTTGGCGGGCACCCCCGCGACCACGCACCGGTCGGGAATCGTGCCGCGCACGACCGAGCCTGCCGCGACGACGACGTTGCGGCCGATGTCGGCGCCGGGCAGGACGACCACACCGGTACCGAGCCAGCTCCCGGCACCGATACGGACCGGGTCGTCGGTGGGCCATTGCCGCCCGATCGGGCGGTCGGGGTTCGCGTACACGTGGTTCTGGTCTGTCACGTAGATGTAGGGGCCTGTGAACACGTCGTCGCCGATCTCGATCGACCGATGCGCCACGATGTGGCTGCCCCTCCCCAGCACGACGTTGGAGCCGATGCGCAGCACCGGCTCGGGCCCGAGGTCGAGCCCCGGCGCGAACCCGGCCGACAAGGTGATGTGCGCGCCGATCATGGTGCCCGCGCCAATCTCCATCGCCTGCTCGCCGTAGATCTCGCTGTACGGGAACGAGATGCACGCGCCAGCGCCCATCTTGGCGAAGCGGCGACCGCGTCGGGTGTCGGGACCGATCGCAGCGAAACGGCGAAACCGGTCGTAGCGATCGTGGACAAGGTCGACAAGGGCGAGGTGGAGCCTCCAGCGCAGCTTGTCCGCCATTCCCATCGCCGCACGCTACCCCGAGGCTTCCAACCGTCTCACACGCCGGGCGCGAGACATGATCGCCGGTAGCGTGCGGGCATGCCGCCGACCACCACCCCGCTGCGCATCGGCGTGCTCGGCGCCGCCGCCATCGCGCCCGCCGCGCTGGTCAAGCCCGCCCGACACACCCCCGGCGTGGTCGTCGCCGCAGTGGCAGCCCGCGACCCGGCTCGCGCACACGCGTTCGCGACGCGGCACCACATCGGCCGCGTGCATCACGACTACGCCGCACTGCTCGCCGACCCCGACATCGATGCGGTCTACCTCCCGCTCCCCAACGGCCTCCACGGCGCATGGACGCTCCAAGCCGTCGACGCCGGCAAGCACGTGCTGTGCGAGAAGCCGTTCACCGCCGACGCGCCGGAAGCTGCCACGGTCGCCGCCGCAGTCGAGGCGACCGACCGCGTCGTCATGGAGGCGTTCCATTGGCGCTACCACCCGCTGACCGCCCGGGCTCTCGACATCGCCGCGACCGACCTCGGCGAGGTGCACCACATCGCAGCCACGTTCAGCTTCCCGCTGCTCAAGCGCAACGACATCCGCTGGTCTCGTGACCTGGCAGGGGGCAGCCTCCTCGACGCCGGCTGCTACGCGGTCCATCAGGTGCGCACGTTCGGCGCGGCCCTAGGGCACGGCGAGCCCGTCGTGCGCAGCGCACATGCGCACCTCACCAAGGGGGGCGTCGACCGTGCGCTCCGGGCAGACCTCACGTTCACCGACGGTCCGACCGCGTCGGTGCGCTGTGGCTTCCTCGACCCGGGTCGGCCCGCCGGCGTCGAGCTCCGCGTCGACGGCTCGACGGGCACCCTGCGATACCGCAACCCGGTGCTCCCCCACCTGCTCGGCCACCTCCAGGTCCGCAGAGGTCGGCACCGTCGGTGGGAATGGGCAGAGCCCACCCCGAGCTACGTCTTCCAGCTGCGTGCCTTCGTCGACGCCATCCGCGACGGCTCGTCGTTCCCGACGACGCCACGTGATGCGGTCGCAACGATGACCGTGCTCGACGGCATCCAGCGTGCTGCGGGCATCGAACCTGCCGGGCCGACCTCCGGGCGAACGAGCAGCACCGCCCCGGCGATCGGCTCGGCTGCGGCCACCCCCGGGGTCGGTGACGCGTGAGCCGGGTCCATCACCTGCGTCCGGTCGGCCTCGAGCTCCTCGACGACGCCCCGGTCGCGCACGTCCTGCACCACCAGATCGAGGCGCCGCCGCTCGCGGTCTGGGAACGCCTGGCGGACTCCCCAGCCACATGGAGCTGGTTCCCGACCGTCCAGGGCGGGCACTTCGTGGGTGACGAACGGGGCGTGGGGGCACAACGCGAGATCCACCTGCGCGGGGCACGCGTGCTCGAGACCGTGCTCGCCGCCGAAGCCGGCGTGCGGTGGGCCTACCGCCTCGACACGACGACGGTGCCGCTCGCTCGTGCGGTCGTCGAGGACTGGCAGCTCACCGAGTTGCCGGCCACGTCCACGCGCCCTGCTTCGACGGCCGTGCAGTACACGTTCGCGTTCGACCCGTTCCCCGGCACCGCCAGGCTGCTCGCGGCGGGAGGCGTCGGCCTCGAGCGCGTGTTCGCGCGCGCCGCGCGCAACCTCGACGACCTGCTGCGCGTCAGCTGACTCGACGGTCGAGCCACGCGAGGTGGCAGCTCAACCGGCGAGCACCGTAGGGTCGCCGCCGATGGCTGACTTCACATATCAGGACGTCCTCCCGCTCGGCCCGGACGAGACCCCGTACCGGCTCCTCACCACCGACGGGGTGTCGACGTTCGTGGCGGGCGGCGAGACGTTCCTTCGGGTCGAACCCGAGGCACTCACGCTGCTCACCCGTCAGGCGATGCACGACATCGCCCACATGCTGCGCCCGGGCCACCTGGCACAGCTCGCCTCGATCCTTCGCGACCCGGAGGCGTCCGCGAACGACCGCTTCGTCGCGCTCGACCTCCTCCGCAACGCCAACATCTCAGCCGGCGGCGTGCTGCCCATGTGCCAGGACACCGGCACCGCCATCGTGAAGGGGAAGCGCGGTCAGCACGTCCTGACCCGCGGGGCGGACGAAGCCGCCATCGCCCGAGGCATCTACGACGCCTACAACCAGTACAACCTGCGGTACTCGCAGATGGCGCCGCTCACGATGTGGGACGAGGTCAACACCAAGACCAACCTTCCGGCCGAGATCAAGCTCGCCGCGATCGACGGTGCTGCCTACAAGTTCTTGTTCATGGCCAAGGGCGGCGGCTCCGCGAACAAGAGCTACCTCTATCAGGAGACCAAGGCGCTGTTGAGTCCTGAGCGGCTGCTGCGCTTCCTTGACGAGAAGCTCCGCACGCTCGGCACCGCGGCCTGCCCGCCGTACCACCTCGGCGTGGTCATCGGTGGCACCTCGGCTGAGATGGCCCTCGAGACCGCCAAGCTCGCCTCCACCCGCTACCTCGACACCCTCCCCACCTCTGGCAACGAGCTCGGCCGGGGCTTCCGTGACCACGAGTTCGAGGCCGAGGTGCTCGCCCTCACCCAAGCGTTCGGCATCGGCGCCCAATTCGGCGGCAAGTACTTCTGCCACGACGTCCGCGTGATCCGCCTTCCCCGCCACGGAGCCTCCTGCCCCGTCGCCGTGGCCGTGAGCTGCTCGGCCGACCGCCAGGCGCTCGGCAAGATCACGGCGGAGGGTGTCTTCCTCGAGGAGCTCGAACACGACCCAGCGCACTACCTCCCCGAGGTCACCGAAGGGGAACTGTCAGACGACGTGGTGCGCGTCGACCTGAACCGGCCGATGGACGAGGTGCGCGCCGAGCTCACTCGCTACCCGGTGAAGACCCGCCTGGCGCTCACCGGCACGATGGTGGTCGCCCGCGACATCGCACACGCGAAGCTGCAGGAGCGCCTCGACGCCGGTGAGGGCCTCCCGCAGTACCTGCGTGACCACCCCGTCTACTACGCCGGGCCTGCGAAGACGCCGGAGGGCTATGCCTCCGGCTCGTTCGGCCCGACGACCGCTGGCCGCATGGACTCCTACGTGGACGCCTTCCAGGCTGCAGGCGCCTCCATGGTGATGGTGGCAAAGGGCAACCGGTCGCAGCAGGTCACCGACGCGTGCGCCCGCCACGGCGGCTTCTACCTCGGCTCGATCGGCGGCCCCGCCGCGCGACTCGCCAAGGACTGCATCCGCTCGGTCGAGGTCCTGGAGTACCCGGAGTTGGGCATGGAAGCGGTCTGGAAGATCGAGGTGGAGGACTTCCCCGCGTTCGTGGTCGTCGACGACAAGGGCAACGACTTCTTCAGCGAGGTCTCCCGTCCCGTCGACGTGCGACGTCGGTAACCGGCCCATCCCTCGTCACGCGACGCACCCGCGCCACATCGCGCCCACCCGCGCCACCTCGCGCCCACCCGTGCGCTAGGGTCTGCACACTACGTAGGCGCGCTGTACGGAATGTGATATTCCCCACGCGGGCGGTCGGGTGGCGCCGGGCGCACGCGCTCTCCGGCGGAGATGGGAGGGAGAGATGGCCATCGACCCCAGCGGAGCGCTCGCGGGCGCGCACACCGCTGCAGAAACCTCCCATGACCGACGCGCGGCCTACCGGGCCGGGTCGCCTCGCCTCCTCGACCGAGATGTCGCGTGCACGCGGATCCGCGCGCTCCTCGACCCCGACGCGCCGTTCCCGACTGGTGCGCTCATCGTGTTGGGCTCCCCCGGCCTCGGCCGCACGGCCTTGCTGCGGTGGGCCGCCACGGAAGCCGAAGAGCTGGGCTCTCAGGTGGTGCGCGTCAGAGCCAGCGAGCACGAGACCCACCTTCCCTACGGTCTCCTTCGTCAGGTGGTCGCCCAGATCAGCCCCGAAGGCGAGCCCAGCGAGGGGCCATGGGATCTCGCGGAGCCCCGCACCCCGAGTGGAAGAGAGGCGCACCGACAAGCCGTGTTCGAGGCGCTCGACGAGCTCCTGATGCGCCTGGGCCAACGCGCTCCACTCACCCTCTCGATCGACGACCTGCATTGGGCCGACCCCGCATCGATTCGGTGGCTCGGCTACCTCGCGAGGCGAGTCGAGGTGCGTCCCATCTCGATTCTCGCCACGAGCTGGGCAGTCGAGCCCACGAGAACTGCCAGCGCGCTCGACCAGCTCCTCACGGAAGGGTCCGTCGAGAGGCTCGTACTCGCTCCCCTCGATGCCGACGCCGCCGGGCGCCTCGTGGTCGAACGTCTCGGACTCGACAGACACCTGCACATCGACGCCGACCTCACCCAGGCATGCCTCACCGCGACCGGCGGCAACCCGGCTCTGCTCGTCACCCTGTTGAACGAGCTCGTCCGGCGGCTCGGGCGTGCCACCCCAACCGGTGATGATGTCGATCGCGTGGTCGCGACCGGCACCCTGCGCGGCCTCACGCGCGACGTGTTGCGCCGGGCGCGCGCCGCGGGCCCGCACGCACTCGACGTCGCCGAGGCAATCCTCGTCCTGGGACCGCACGCAACGGCGGCCGGGCTCGCTGCAGTCGCCGCGGTGTCCGAGGACGAGGTGGGCGCGGCCCTGCGCGCGCTCCGAACCACGGGCGTGGCGACCCTTGGCGCATCGGTCCAGATCCGCACGCCCATCGAGTCCGCAGCCATCGCTGGGGCCATTCCCCCCACGCGTCGGCGAGTGCTGCACGAACGGGCGGCGCACCATCTCGCCGCCGCATCCGCGCCCGCCGGCGTGGTCGCCAGCCACCTCCTGCTCGTCGCGCCCGCCGCCGACGAGGAGCGGGTGAGAACCCTGGTGCGAGCGGCGGCGCAAGCTCGCGAGAGCCGCCGGCCGATCGATGCACGTCGGTACCTGCACCGCGCGCTCGACGAACCGGCGTCGCCAGACTGGGCGGGCGCCATCCACCTCGACCTTGCCGGCCTCGAAGCCACGCTCGATCCGAAACGAGCGGTCGAACACCTGCACGCAGCCGCAGCGTCGATCCCAGACTCCGCGACCGTCACCGATGGGCTGATTCGACTCGTGGCCGCTCCGGCCACCGTCCGACAAGCCGCGCTCGCTCTGGGCCGAGCAGACCGGCTGGCCCATGACAGCCTCCCGACATCCCACCGCCGACATCTGGTAGAGGCGCTGTTGAGCTCGCACGCCGACGCCCGGCAGCAGTTGCGCGCGCTCGTCGCCGCGACTGACTCCCCCGATGGCAGTGCTGCTCGATGGGGCATCACCCACGAACTGGCTGAGGTCCACGAGCTCGCGACGCTCCTGCTGGCGCACACCGTCAGCCTGTCGCCGGGCACCGCCACCGCGGCCGAGCTGACCGACGACATCACGAGGCATCTCAAGCCACACCACCTCCACAGCGACGAACCGCTCACACGACTCGTCGCGGTGCGTGCCGTGCTCACCTTGCTGAACCTCGGCGAGCACGTCACCGCGCGTCGCGTCGTGCAGAGTGCGCTGCGCCACGATCACCACCCTTCGGCGAGGGGGCACCGCCAAAGCCTCCTCCGCCTCGCCGCCCGGGCGGCCCAGGAGGGCTGCGACCTGGTGCGCGCCCAGCACCTCTGGCACCGCGCCTCGGCGGCGAACGTCGAACTGCCACCCGGACTCGACGCAGTCTTCGCCGCGTGGGATGCAGACCTGTATGCGCTCGACGAACAGTTCGATGCCGGGTTGCAACTCCTGCAGAACCGACGCCTGGCCCTGGAGCCCTTGACGGCCGGGCTGGTCAGCCCGTTCGTCGTGGACGAGACCGCCGGGTGGATCCAGCTGATCATGGGCTCGCCGCACGCTGCGCTCGTGTCGTTCCGCCGAGCGAGCACGGCAGCGGAGTCGACCGGTGTCGACAACCCAGCCGTGACGTCGTGGCGCGCCGGGGCCGCGCTCGCGCTCGCCGGCGTCGAGGACACGCACCAGGCCGTCGAGCTCGTGAGCGAAGACACCGAACGTGCGCGAGCGTTCGGTGCCCCGTCGCCACTGGCCCGCAGCCTCGTCGTGCACGCCATGGTCGTGCGTCGGACCGAACGGGCACCGTACCTGCGCGAAGCGACCGAGCTCCTCGACCAACGCACCCCGGCGCTGACCGATCTCCGCCTCAGGCTCGAGCTCGGGACGCTGCTCATCCGCGACGGCGACGCTCCCGCCGCGCGCGAGGTGTTGCGCGTCGCCGCGGACGTCGCACAACGGGTTGGCGCCGACGGGCTGATGACCCGCGCACGCGACCTCCTCCTCGCCGCGGGTGCCCGGCCGAGGCGGCTCGCCATGAGCGGCCCGGACTCGCTCACCCCAGCGGAGCGCCGCACCGCGCAGCGTGCCGCCCAAGGCCTCACCAACGTGCAGATCGCCGCCGAGCTCTTCATCAACGTGAAGACCGTCGAGAGCCATCTGGCGAGGGTCTTCCGCAAGCTGGGCGTGTCCGCCCGCACGGAGCTGCCCACCGTGCTCGACCTGCGCGGCGCAGACGAACCCGACACGCACGTCGAGAGCTGAGCCGACCGCCACCCAACTCAACACGACACCCGCCACGCATCGAGCCCCTCGCGCTTCTCGATGAGGGAGATCCCGAGGTCACGTGCCTGCGCGCACCAACCCGGTTGGAAGGGCTGGTACTCGGCCGCGAAGACGGCTTTGCCGGACGCCAGGAACGGCCGCCACGCCTGACAGGTGCCTGAGGCGAAGCACCCCTCGACCACGGCGAAGTCGAAGTCGTGCCCTACTTCGCCGAGGAGGTCCGACACGTTCTTCAAGCCTGCGGCCAGGCCTCGCCGATGGGCCTCGCGAGCGAACCACCGAAGGAAGCGCACCTGGTCCGCGCGCGTGATCGGAAACCCCGAATCATTGGCGTACGCGTCGACCAGATCACCCTCGACTCCGTCGAAGCCCTTCCGGCGGCAGAGGTCGAGCCGTGCCGCCAGGATGGGCCCGACCACGTCAAGTCGCCGGATGTCGAGGTAGCGCTCCTGCTCCCATCCGTCGACGACACGCCCAACCACGTCGGACGGGAACGCTCCCGCATCCGGTCGATACGACTCGACCGCTCCCACGTCGACGTAGCACACGACCCGGCGACCCCGGCGATGAAGCTCCGCCACCGCTGCCGAGGAGGTGTCGAACGCGTCGAGGTCGAACACGTCCGCAGCGGTGGTCACATCGACAGGTCCGTCGAGCTGCCATTGCCACCGCAAGCCGGGTGCAGGCCTCCAGACCGCCACGCCATCGGGGGAGCCGCCTGTCCCGGCCGAGCGCGTCACGACGAGCACGGCGACCACGGCTGTTGCCACCACGACGAGCAGGGTCGCCGCCCCGAGCCGCCTCAGTGCGCGCACACCTCGCGTCGGCTTGCCCACAGCGCCTGGGCAGCATCAGCGACAGAGAAGTGCGCCCGCCACGGCAGAGCGGTGTGGATCGCCGCCAGGTCGGCCTCCTGCCACGCCAAGCCTTCGGATCGAACGGAGCCGGGCTCGGACTCCACCACCCGCCCCTCGAACCCGGCAGCCACGCAGAGGTGCGACACCAGCGCGCGACTCCGAGTCGCCTCCCCTCGTGCAACGTTGAACACCTGACCGCTCGACAGCGGCGTGCTCCCCGCCATGATCGCCGCCAGGGCGACGTCCCGAACGTCGACGTAGTCACGGGCGCCTTCGAGCGAACCCAGGTGCAGCTCGTCGCTGCCGTGCCGCATCGCTGCGACGAGCTCGTCAGCGGCATGCCCGGCCAGGGTCTGCGACGGGGCGTACTTGCCGACGGGGTTGAAGACCCGCAGCACCGTGGCGGTGATCGCCCCCGTTGCCGCCGCTGCCATCACACAACCCGTGGCACGCAACTTGCTCCACCCGTAGTCGTTCGCCGGGTGCGCCGCATCCGACTCTCGCACGGCGCGCGCGCCGGACGTCAACCCGTACTCGGCTGCGGATCCGAGGTGCACCAGATGCACGGCGTGGTTGCCCCGCATGGCCGCGACGAGATGCTCGACCACTGTCACGTTGGCCGCGTGAAGGAGCGCCTCGTCTCCAACCGTGGCGCCCGTGCAGTTGATGACGACGTCCGGGCCGGTGCTGGCCAGCAGGTCCACCACCCCGTCGGCGCCCGCCTCGATGAGGTCGAGCACCGCCGCATCGTCGCCAGCCGCGCCCAGTGCGGCTTGCTCCTCGGAGTTGCGGACGTGGCGAAGCAACACGGCGATGGATGGATGGCCGTCGAGCATCTCGCAGACGTTGCGGCCCACGAAGCCGGCCGCCCCAAGCACGAGAACCCGTCTGCTCACGTCCCGCTCCGCAACAGGTCGTCGCGAATCGCGGGGAACTCGAGGTTTGCCTGGTCGTAGTCATCGGGACGCCCGATGTCGAGCCAGTACCCGTCGAACGGGAAGCTCGCCGGTGCCTCACCCCGTGCGAGGAGGTCGAGGATCAGCTCGTCGAAGCCGAACGGCAGCCCGGCCGGGTAGCGGGCCAGCGTCGCTCGGCTCATGGCGTACACCCCCATGCTGACCGAGTACTCCAAGGTCGGCTTCTCGGTGAAGCACGTGATCTGCCGGCCGTCGAGCTCGAGGACCCCGAAGTCGACGCGGTGCTCACGGCGGTAGGTCGCAACCGTCAGCGGTGCCCCCGACGCGCGGTGCGTGGTCAGCAACGAGCCGAAGTCGAGGTCGGTGAGGATGTCGCCGTTCATGAGGAGGAAGTCGTCGGGGAGGTCGTCGAGCAGGTTCAGCACGGGCCCGATCGTCCCCAACGGTGCATCCTCGCTGAGGTACGACACCTCGATGCCCCATTGGGACCCATCACCGACGTAGGCACGGATGAGCTGTCCGAGGTGTCCGATGGCGAGCGTTGCCTTCGTGAAGCCGCATCCCGCGAGCTGCCGCAGGACGATCTCGAGGATGGAGTGCTCGTCGCCTATCGGGACGAGCGGCTTCGGAAGCAGCGTGGTGTACGGCCGGAGCCGCACCCCCTTTCCGCCAGCAAGGATCACCGCCTCGCGGCCGGTGCGCGCTGCGGTGAGGTCGATGACGTCAACATCTGTGGTCATGCCGTCTCCTGTCGTCGGGCGACACCAGGTGGGTCACACGTTGTAACGGTCTGTCTTGTAGCGGGCGAGGTTGGAGGGTTCGCAGAACCACTCGGCGGTTCGACGCAGTCCTTGCTCGAGCGGCACCTCCGGCTTCCACGACGTGAGCGCCTGCAGCCGTGCGCTGTCGCAGACGAGGCGCTGCACCTCCGAGCCAGCCGGACGCACCCGTGCGGGGTCGAGGCGCACATCCACCTCGGTGCCCATCACGCTGGCGATGAGGCGGACGGTGTCTGCGATGGAGATCTCGGTGCCCGAGCCGGCGTTCAACGTCGCGCCGATGACGTCGTCGTCCGCGTCGAGCACGGACAGGAACGCCGCCGCCGTGTCGGTCACGAAGTTGAAGTCGCGTGTCGGGTCGAGCGAACCGAGCTCGATGAAGCGTTGCCCGGCAGCGATCTGCGACACGACCGTGGGGATGACCGCACGCGCCGACTGGCGCGGGCCGTAGGTGTTGAACGGCCGGACCGTCACGGTCGGCAGTTCGAAGCTCAGGTGGTAGCTCTCGACCAACTTGTCAGCCGCCACCTTCGACGCGGAGTACGGCGACTGGGCCTGGAGCGGGTGCTCCTCCGAGATGGGCACGGTGCGCGCCGTGCCGTACACCTCGCTGGTGGAGGTGTGCACGATGCGCCCGGTACCCAGGGCTCGGGCCGCCTCCAACACGTTCAGCGTCCCTCGCGCGTTGGTGTCGAGATACGACGCCGGCGCCTCATAGGAGTACGGGATGGCGATCAGCGCCGCAAGGTGGCACACCGCGTCGGCGCCACGCATGAGCGACATGACCGAGCCCGCGTCGCGCACGTCTCCCGAACAGACCTCGACCGAGTCGAGGATGTCGGGAGCGAGCGTGTCGAGCCAGCCCCAGGTGCCGAACGAGTTGTATTGCACCATCGCCCGGACACGGCGCCCGGCACGAACGAGCGTTTCGGTGAGATGTGAGCCAATGAAGCCGTCGGCTCCGGTCACTGCGACGAACGTGGGCACGAGATGCTCCTTGCGGGAGGTTGGGTCGACTCAGGTGAGCGGACTGCGGACAACCCTGCGCGCGGTCAGGAGGAGCGCGCAGGAGATGACGACGACGGTGACGAGCGCTGCCACCCATGCGTGGTCGAGATCGACGGGCGTGGCCCGGTGTGCGAACACGATGAGCGTGGCCGCGCCCGCAAGCGCGCCCACGAGCCAGCAGCGCAGAACCGAACGGATCCCGCCGCTGACCAGCACGAGGAGGTCTGTGCACAGCAACACGCCCAACAACGCCTGCACGACGAGGGGCCGATAGGCCACAGGCCGATGCGTCAGCATGAGCAGCACGGCGACACCCGCGGATGCCACGACGATCGACGCCGTGTAGAGGCCGATGCTGCGCCGCAGGGCACGCCGCGCGGTGGATGCGAAGCGTTCGAGGCTGCACAGGGTGGCGCGAAGGCGATGCACCGCAGCTCGAAAGCTCCGCAACTGCCATTCCATGACGCCGAGCGTGAGGAGCAGGGGCCAGGTGACCGGCTCACGGACCGCTCCGACATCGCCGGTACCCAACGCCAGCAACAGCACCGACGAGACCATCGCTCCGCAGCACGCGCCATGCACCAGGTGCCGCAAGGTGTCAGGAAGGTCGGCACTGAGGAGCCGGGTCGGCCTCCAGATCCGCACGGTGGCGTGGCGACACGCTGCGACGAGCACCACGACAACGGCCGCCCCTTCGCAGACGAGCGCCGCGACTGCGTACCGGTGCGCCGCGCCGCCGGCCGCGACGGCGCCGTACGCGACGACCGCTGGGACGATCGCCCACGCGAGCACGCGCTCCTCCTCGTGGAGCAGCAGGACACCGGACGAGACCATGAACACCACGAAGCCGAGCCCGACCACGAGATCGGCCGGGCCTCCTCCAAGCCACGCGACGCAGGCCGTCGTGGCGGCGCCCGCGACCACGCCGCTCACGAGCAGGATGCGACCGTTCACGACCCGTCCGCCGACGGGGTCTTGACGGTTTCGCAGCATGTGCCCCAGCACCGCAACGGCCTGCCCGAGCGACCAGCCGAGCGTGAGCGCCAGCGGGAGGGTCCACCACGCCACGGCCACGCCGGCACCCCGCAACACGTCGGTGAACGCGAGCCCCGGAACCGCGAAGACCGCGCCCCGCAGCAGGTCACGGGGACCGCCCGCGGCCGGACGTTGACGCCGCGGTGCGGCGACAGGGCGCAAGGGGATTCGGTCGAACATGTGCGCTGCCAACTCGAACACGTCGTCGCGTCCGAACTGGGACCGGACGGTCCGCTGGTGCACCCCGACCGCTTCCAGCGCTGCCGCGATCTCGAAGGGATCGACCGCCGCCGAGCTGACCTCGCGAAGGTCGAGGCTTGCGGAACCGGGCGCGCCCGAGGCCGCGTCCTGGCCGCGCTCGAGGTCGTGGCGGACGAGCAGATCCTCGACCGCGTCGTCGAAGTCGATCCCGCGCAGGCGCGAGCGGTGGAGAGGGGAAGCCAAGCCGATCACGATGCCTCCGCCCACGGGTCACGTGCCGCGGATGACGCTGCCGGCACGCGAGGGGGGCGCCGGCGCACGCTCCAGGGATGTCGAGCCGGGCCTGCCGCCGCCAGCTCGTCGTAGAGCTGCGCGTAGTCGTCCACGCAGGCGCGCAGCGTGAACAGGTCGAGGACCCGTGCGCGGCCGCGCCGGCCCAGGTCCTCGCGCAGCGCGCGATCGCGCAGCAGGCGCAGGCACGCCGCCGCAAGCGCCACCTCGTCGCGTGGCGGCACGAGCAGGCACGGGTCGACAAGCGCTTCGGAGACGCCCCCCACGTCGGTGGCGACCGTCGGACGTCCGCACGACATCGCCTCGATCACGGCGTACGGGAACCCCTCCGAGATGCTCGTCAACAGCACCACCTGCCCGGCGTAGTAGCCATCGGCGGCATCGGCGACCCAGCCCTCGAACGTCGCTGCTCCTTCGAGGCCGAGGTCTACGAGAAGGGCCTCGCATTCGTCGCGGTATGCCTCGTCACCTTTGGGTGCAGTGCCGAAGATCCGCAGGCGAGCCTCGGGCATCTCTTCGACGACACGAGCGAAGCCACGCAGGAGCGTCTTCGGGTCCTTCAGGGGATTGATGCGCCCGACCCAGGTGAGGGTCGGGTGCTCGGGCTCGCCGTCGGCCGGCGGGAACTGCTCCGGCTCGATGCCGTTGTAGATGCGTCGAATCCGCTCGGGTTCGACGCCCGCGACATGCTCCCACCGCCGGTTGTAGTCGCTCCCTGGGGCGACCACATCGGCGACGCTGTAGGCGGCCTCGGTCAGGCGACGCACGAACGAGAGCAGCAACACACGAGATGCGTGGGAGAAGCGCCCCGGGCCATGCGCGAGCAGGTACTCGCGGAGGTAGATGCCGTGCTCGGTCAGCAGGAACGGTGTGCCGTGCACCCACGATGCCGACAACGCCACGAGCGCGCCGAGACCGTTTGCGGCGCTGTGGCACACATCCGCTTCGGGCACCGGTGACGCGAGCGGGCGCAAGAGGTGTTCGAGCACCTCGACTGCCTCGATGGCCTCCGCGAGGGTGGCGGCGGACACCGGCGCGCCGAGTTGGCGTCCAGCGGTTCGATAGGTGCCGAGGTGTGCGAGCACGACCTCGAGCGATGCGTCGCTCATCAAGCCCGCACGCAGTTGGCCCGCTCGCGCGAACTGGTGGAGCTCCTGCAGGCTTCGCGCCATCGCAGGACCGGAGCCGGTCGGACCGATGGCGGCGAGAAGGCGCTCGAGCACGATCGGGAACCGACGGGTCGTCGAGGAACGACGCCGACGCCGTTCCGTGCGCCCCCACAGCGGGATCTCGACGAGCTTGTCGACGTTCGGGGCGAGCGGCCACACGATCGGTTCCGCTCCGGTGCCCACGATCGCGTGCACATCGAACCGCACGTCGGACAACCCGCGCACGATCTGATCGCACCACACCCCCACCCCGCCACGAGCGTGCGGGTACGTCCCCTCGGTGATGAGCGCGACGCGCAAGCCGCCGCGACGCGGTTTGGCCGCACCTGCCAAGTCCCTCGACATCTTGTGCTGTTCGCCCGTTCCCATCGATGCCTCGACTCGCCGCCCGTTCCGCCTGTTGCACAGCCCGCGGCTCCCACCGACCCGCATGGCCGGGTTCACCGTATGAACAGTCCACCGATCTGACATCCCCGAAGTTCTTCGTGGGCATCCCCTGGGCATCGGCTCCGGTACCCCGACGTCCGCCGCTCACCACCCTGAGAATCTGCGTGGAGATGCTTTCGCCGGGGTCGCGCCGTCGTCTCGTCAGGGGTAGCGCGGTGCAACTTCTGGGTATCGGCCGGAGACCCGCGCTCGTACGGTCCATGAGGCGCGACGCGCCACGGCGAGGCGGAGGCGGCACCTCTCGCGCAACCCGCGCGGGGCGCCGGCCGCAGACAGGGAGACACAGACTCATGGGCATCCGGGCGGAGCAGCAGGCGACCTCCAAGCACCACACGCGCAGGCGGCGCTACGCGCTGCTGACCGTTCTCGCGTTCGTCACGATCGCGGCTGGCGCCTGTCAGCCGCTGCCGCCGACCGACCCCGGAAGCAGTCGCATCGACCTGAAGGTCCTCGTGGTAGACGACGGCTCACCGATGGTCGGCGCCATCCGTGACCAGCTGACCGCCGAAGGGGTGCCCTCCACGGTGCTCAACCTCGGCGATCCGACACGACCGGTCGTCACGGCGTCCTTCCTGGCCTCCGGCTCGCACGCCTTCTTCCAGGCGGTGGTCCTCCCCAACGAACGCGGCGGCACGCTCAGCCCCGACGAGCTCAGCGCGATCGAGCATTTCGAGCGCAGCTTCGACATCCGCCAGGTCGACGCCTACACCTACGCCAACGTGAACGTCGGGCTCGATGCCACCTCGCCCACGTTCGACGGCGACCTCAACGGCGTCACCGCCACGGTGACCGACGCAGGCAAGGCACACGGGTTCGGCTACCTCAACGGGCCCGTGCCGTTCGGGGTGGGCAGCTACGCCACGGTCGCCCGCCCGTTGGGCCCGACCGCCCTCCCCGCCGGCGCCTCGTTCACGACGCTGGTGTCCGCCCCCATCCCCGCCGACGGGTCGACCGGAAGCATCCTCGGCGTCTACCGCAACGGCGGCATCGACCAGCTCGTCATCACCGCCGCCTTCGACGCGACCTTCAACCAGTTCCGTGCCCTCGGGCCGGGGATCGTCGACTGGATGACACGTGGCGTGCACCTCGGCGAGAACCGCAACTACTTCACGGTCCAGGTGGACGACGTGTTCAACAGCGACTCGCTGTGGGACAGCCAGCACCACTGCACCCCTGGCGAGGACTGCCCGCGCGACGCGCAAGGCAACAGCATCTATCCCGAGACCGATGCGCGCATGACCGCCGATGACGTCAACGCAGTCGTGCAATGGCAGCAGGCGAACGCGTTCCAGCTCCAGATGGTGTTCAACGCCGGCGTCGCAGCGGACGACGACCCACTCACCCAGGCGTTCCTCGCCGCGAAGAACGACTTCTGGTGGATCAACCACACGTGGACCCACGAGTTCCTCGGCTGCCAACAGGACTTCTCCGTGATCCCGTGGGTGTGCAAGACCGACCCGAACACAGGGCAGATGCTCTGGGTACCGGAGAGCGTCATCCTCGACCAGATCAACCAGAACATCGCGTGGGCCGAGGCGAAAGGTCTGCCCTTCGACAGGACCGAGCTCGTTTCGGGCGAGTACTCGGGGCTGCAGATCCCAGGCGTCCAACCGACCGACAACCCCAACTTCGTCGACGCCATCGGGCAGACCGGCATCAAGTGGCTGGCGAGCGACGTGTCACGCAACGAGCTCGCCCCTCGTCAGGTGAACGGCGCCACCACCGTCCCCCGCTACCCGATCAACATCTTCTACAACGCGCAGACGGAAGCGCAGGAGGTGTCGGAGTACAACTGGATCTACACCTCACAGGCCGACGGCGGCAGCGGCTACTGCACCGCGCACCCCGATACGACCACGTGCATCACGCCGATCGACCCCACCACCGGCTTCGACGACACCATCGTGCCGCTCGAGACGTCGCTGCGGATGACCGACATCCTCCACAACGATCCGCGCCCGATCATGATCCACGCGACAAACCTCACCGGCGAGCGCATCGCCCTCCCGGCCATCGATGCGATCCTCACCGCCTACCGCGCGCTCGCCTTCCCGAGTGCGCCGCTCGTCTCGGTCGACCTCGCGCAAGCCGGTGAGATCCAGGCACGCCAACGGGCGTGGGCCGCCGAGTGGACCCCGCAGCCCGGCAGCCCGTCGAGCGTGGAGGCCTACCTCGAGGGCGGGCAGGTCCACGTGAACGGGTCGTTCACGGGTGACGTCCCCATCACCGTGCCGCTCGGCACCGTGGTCGCCGGGACGTCCACACCGTTCGGCGACGTGTACGGCGCGAGCCGGTCGGGGTGGACGACCCTCCCTGGAGGCACGCTCACGTTGAGCATCCCCCAGGGCACGATCGCGAACCCCACACCACCGGCGTTGCCGAGCAACGTTGCGGCATTTCCCGAAGCGCCGAGCTCCGTGCAGGTGTCGTGGACCCCCAGCGCGAGCGATGGCGGCCGTGCCTTGAGCTACCTGGTCGTCGCACGCGCACCGAGCGCCGCGCCGCGTGTTGTGCTCACCGCGGCGAACGAGGACGACACGGTGATCGCCGGTCTCCAAGCGGGCATGGCGTACACCATCGGCGTGATCGCGCTGTCGAGCGCGGGCCACAGCGCTGAGGCAACTGCACCGTTGCCGGTGCTCGTGCCCAGCTGAGAGGTCTCAGGCCATCGCGACGAGGTCGAACAGGTCGTCGCTCCAGTTACGGAACTCGCCATCAGGGAGCAGCAGGACGCGGTCGGGCACGAGTTGCTGCACGAACTCGACGTCGTGGCTGACCAGCACGATCGTCCCTGTCCAGGCACCGAGCGCGTCGGCCATGGCGCCGCGCGAACCGGGGTCGAGGTTGTTGGTCGGCTCGTCGAGCAGCAGCAGGTTGTGACGACCCGCCACGAGTTGGGTCAACGCCAACTTCGTCTTCTCGCCACCTGACAGCGTGCCGGCGTCCTGGAACACCTTGTCGCCGACGAGACCGAACATGCCGAGCAAGCTTCGGCGAGCTTCGTCGCCCAGCTCCGGGGATGCATCGCGCACATGGTCGAGCAGGCTTCGGCCGCGGCTGATGCCCTCGTGCTCCTGTGCGTAGTAGCCCGGGACGACTCCGGAGCCGAAGACGACCTCGCCCACGTCGGGCTCCGAGACCGCGGCCAGGATGCGCAACAGGCTCGTCTTGCCCGCACCGTTGAGGCCCATCACCAAGAGGCGCTCGCCTCGGCCCACGTCGAAGCCCACGCCCCTGAACACGTGGTTGTCGCCGTAGGACTTGGCCAGGCCTTCCACCGTCATGACCGTGCGCGGCGAGCGAGGAGGCTCAGGGAACCGCACCTTCATCTGCCGATCCCGTGACGGGCCATCGACCGCCTCGCTCTGCAAGCGTGCGATGCGCTTCTCGATGCTGTGCGCCATGGTCGCCTTGGTGGCCTTTGCACCGAAGCGATCGACAACACCTTGCAGCCTGTCGATCTCCTTCGCCTGCGCCGCGGCAAGCTTCGCGAGACGGGCCTCGTCGCGCGCCCGTGCCGAGCGGTACTGCGAATAGGTCCCGCGGTACTCGACGAGCGTCCCGGTGTCGTCGTCTGCCGAACGATCGAGGTGGATCACGCGGGTGATGGCCTCGTCGAGCAGGTCGAGGTCGTGGCTGATCACGATCAGTGCACCGCGGTAGCCCCGAAGGAACGAGAGCATCCACTCCTTGGCGTCGGTGTCGAGGTGGTTGGTGGGCTCGTCGAGCAACAGCACGTCGCTCCCCGCGAACAAGATGCGTGCGAGCTCGACCCGGCGCCGCTCACCGCCCGACAGCACGCCGAGCGGCAGGTCCATGCGGTCGGCACCGAGGCCGAGTCCGTCCGCGATGCGGCGCACCTCAGATTCGGCCGCGTACCCACCGTCGATGCGAAAGCGCTCCTCTGCACGGGCGAACCGCTCGACGTTGCGCGGGCTCGGATCTTCTTCGATGCGCACACGCAGACGCTCGATACGCACGAGCGCCTCGTCGAACCCTCGCCCGGACAGCACGTGCGTGACGGCAGTGCGGTCGTCGGGCACCCCGTCGAGGCGCGGATCCTGCGGCAGGTAGCCGAGCCCGCCCTTCACGCTCACCGACCCGGACGCGGGTGGCTCCACGCCGCCCAACACCTTCAGCAGGGTTGTCTTCCCGGCGCCGTTGCGCCCCACGAGCCCAACCTTGTCTCCATCCGCGACCGTGAACGACACGCCGTCGAGGAGCGTGGTTCCCCCCGCCATCGTGCGCAGTTCCCGAGCCGCCAGCATCCGTGCAGCCTCGCAGCTTCGGCGGGTACGGCACGAACGGGCCGCCGACGCGGAAGTCGCAGCCCGACCTCGCCTACGGTCGGGGCCGTGACCACCGTCCCGTTGTCCTCGACCCCGTTGTGCGCGCTCCCGCTGCAACCACCGAACGTCGCCTGGCCCACAAAGATCTGGCCCGAACGCGAACCGGCGAGCGACCCGGGAGTGGAAGCGGCTCGTCTCGCGCAGCTCATGGCACTGCCGTTCGGCGCCGACGCACCCGAGAGCCTTGGCCTCACCGATGCGCTGCTTGTCGTGCACCGCGGTGCCATCGTCGCCGAGGCCTACGGCGAGGGCTTCCACAGCGAGTTGCACGAGCTCGCCGGTATCCCCCGGGTGCCGGTGACCGCCGAGTCAAAGCTCCTGAGCTGGTCGATGGCGAAGTCGATCCTGCAGGTCGCGATCGGAGCCGCGGCGCGCGAGGGCACGCTCGATCTCCTCGCAGCCCCGCCGGTGCCGGAGTGGGAGGGTGACGACCCGCGCCGGGCGATCACCTGGACGCACCTGCTGCGCATGTGCAGCGGTCTGCGGTGGTTGGAGGCGTACATCCCCGGCGAAGGCTCCGACGTCATCGAGATGCTGTTCGCGTCGGGGAAGGCAGACATGGCTTCGTTCGCGGCGGGCTTCGCGGCGGTCGCCGAACCCGGGACCACGTTCGTGTACTCGAGCGGCACGACCAACATCCTCGCCCGTGCACTGCAGCTTGCCCTCGGCCTCGGTGGCGACAGCGCCGGCACCGAGGCCTTCCTGCGCCGAGCGGTGTTCGACAGGATCGGGATGAAGTCGGTCGAGCTGACCTTCGACGAGGCGGGCACGTTCGTGGGGTCGTCGTACGTCCATGCCACGGCACGCGACTACGCCCGCCTGGGTCTGCTGTACCTGCGCGGAGGCACCTGGGACGGCGACGAGGTGGTCACCCGCGCATGGGTCGACGACGCCCGTACCTCGAACGCGCTTCCGACGGGCGAATGGGCGGGGTACGGGTCACATTGGTGGACACACCCCGACGGCCTGGGCACGTTCAGCGCGCACGGGTTCGAGGGGCAACGCATCACGCTGGTGCCCGCACGCGATCTCGTGCTCGTCCGCCTCGGCAAGACCCCGTCGGCAGACGACGGCAGCCAGAGCGCGATCGATGCCTTCCTCGATGAGATCATCGCCTGCTTCACCTGAGGACGAACCCCACCGCCGTGACGCCGCGTTCGTCACCCTGCACCGACACACTCCCTGGTCAGGGGCCCGCATTCTTTCGGGAGCGAAGCGACGTGTTACACCTCATGGACGCGCGGAATGCCGTGATCACAGGGCGGCTCCGGTAACGAGAGGGGTTCTCGGGCCATGCACATCGGGTTGTTTGCGGGGGACATCACTGGACCACGTTCAACGGTCTCTGACGCCCTGAGCGCCGCAAAGGACGCTGCACGCGAGGGCTTCCACTCATTCTGGATGCCACAGATCTTCTCGGTCGACGCGCTCGCCACGCTGGCCGTGATCGGCAACCAGGTGCCCGGCATCCAGCTCGGGACGTCGGTCGTGCCGACGTACCCTCGCCACCCGATCGCGCTCGCCCAGCAGGCGCTGACCGTGCAGTCCGCGTCCTCGAGCCGACTCACCCTCGGCATCGGGCTCTCGCACCAACTCGTCATCGAGTCGATGTTCGGCTACTCCTACGAGCGTCCTGTGCGCCACATGGACGAGTACCTGACCGCCCTCAACCCGCTCCTGCGTGGCGAGAGCGTCGACTTCGACGGTGCGACCCTCTCGGCCCACGCCACCCTCGACTTCGCCTACACGCGTGCCCCCTCGGTGGTCATCGCCGCGCTCGGCCCGAAGATGCTCGCGCTCGCGGCGGAGAAGGCCGACGGCACGGTCACCTGGATGACGGGGCCGTCGACGCTGGAAACCCACACGATCCCGACCTTGCGGGCAGCCGCGGGCGACAAGCCGATGCGTGTCGTGGTCGGCCTCCCCGTCTGCGTCACCGACGACGCCGAAGGCGCCCGAGCTCGGGCCGCACAGATCTTCCAGATCTACGGCCACCTCCCGTCCTACCGCGCGATGCTCGACCGCGAAGGCGCCGAGGGACCCGGTGACGTCGCGATCGTCGGCGACGAGGCCACCGTGCGCACACAGCTCGAGCGGCTTGCCGCCGCGGGTGTCACCGACTTCCTGGCCGTCTCGTTCAGCACCTCACCGTCCGAGGTGCAACGCACGCGCGAGCTGCTGCGCTCCCTCCTCTGAATGCGACGCCGGTGAGCCTGCCCGACCCCTTCGCCGCCTTCCGCCTCGACGGCGACCTGGCCGTCGTGACCGGTGCGTCGAGTGGGCTGGGCGCGCGCTTCGCGAGGGTGCTGACCGCGGCGGGCGCGCAGGTCGTGATCACGGCACGACGTGCAGACCGACTCGCAGCGCTCGCGCAGGACCTTCCGGGTGCGGTCGTCGTACCGGGCGACATCACCGCCCCAGACACCCGCGGCCTCGTCGTCGAGACGGCGATCGCTACCGCGACCGCACGCGGCCTGCGCTTCCGGGTGCTGGTGAACAACGCCGGCATCGGCGTGGTCACACCCGCCGAAGATGAGACCCTTGCCGAGTTCACAGGTGTGATGGATGTGAACCTGACCGCGTCGTTCCACCTGGCGCAGCTCGCCGGGCATCACTTCCTCGACCGCGGCGACGGCTCGATCGTGAACGTGGCATCGATGCTGGGGCTCGTGGCCTCCGCGCCGATCAAGCAAGCCAACTACGTCGCGTCGAAGGGTGCTGTGGTCGCGCTCACCCGCGAGCTCGGCTGCCAATGGGCCCGACGTGGCGTGCGCGTGAACGCGCTCGCGCCGGGCTGGTTCCCGAGCGAGATGACCCAGGCGTCGATGTTCGACGACGCCCGGTCGATGGAGTTCGTCGCCCGCAACTGCCCCGCCGCCCGTGCAGGCGCTGAGGACGAACTCGACGGAGCAGTGCTCTTCCTGGCCTCGCGGGCCAGCTCGTACGTCGTCGGCCACACGCTCGTGGTGGACGGCGGCTGGTCGGCCCGCTGAGCGTCCGCCCCACCGAGCCCGCAGACGGCGTCCGCGACCGCCACGTCAGGCTGAGGGCCCCGCAGGGCCGAGGGACGCGACCAGACCGGCCAAGCCGCTGAACGCGAGCGCCACGAAGGCCTCGTCGTCGACCGCGTCGCCCTTGTCGAGCCAGCCGAGTACCGCTTCGATCGTGGCGGTGACGAGCAGGTCGACCGCCCACGCATGCAGGGGCGTGCCGGCAGGGACGCGCTCGCCGAGCACCCGCTCACCGAAGGATGCTGCGCCGCGGCGGACCTCCTCGGCGTAGTCGACGAACGCAGGCTCACGTCGGGCCTGGACCCACAGCAGCGTGAACGCATCCGGGTCGTCGCGTGCGACCGCAAGGATGCGCGCGACGACCGCATCGCCACCGCCGGCACGAGCCGCGTCGTCCATGGCGTCGGCAAGGCGCAACGTCACCCGCTCCAGCACCGCTCGGTACAGCTCCTCCTTTGTCGCGAAGTGCCGGTAGACGATGAGGCGCGTCACCCCCGCTGCGGCGGCGACGTCGTCCATCGAGGTGCCCTGGAACCCCGTCCGAGCGAACGCCGCGGCCCCAGCGCGCAGCAGCGTCTCTGCTCGCGCCGCTCGTGGGAGGAGTTGCCGAGCCGCCATTGCATCTGTATACACGTGCGTATACACTTTGCCAAGTGCCCACAGGCCGGCTGGAGGGCACGCCGCACGCCGCGCATCGGGGGATCCGCCATGACGACCGCACAGCTCACCTTCACCGAAGCCGAGCTCCTCACCTCCCACGACATCGTCGAGCCGCTCATCGCTGGGGGCTACCGCTGCCACGGCGGGTTCGACGAGACCGGCGCGTACGTGTCGCCCCGCACGCGCAACCGGTGGCCGGCCATCGAGGCCTGGCAGGCCAACCACACCGCGACCTTCGGCACCACGCTCCTCGACGTACCGGTCGAGACGTGGCCCGAGCACTACCCCAACGTTGCGCAGGCGCACTTCCTGCTCGACCACGGCGCCCCCGAGCCCATCATCTCGATCCTCACCCGCATCGGCACGATCGAGGGGTTCGGTGCCTTCATCCGCTACGTGCCGATTCCCGACTGGACGCGCATCCTCGACGACGACGTCCGTGCGACCGCGGTCGGCCACCTCGACCGTGGGCTGTACGAGGCGCACGCCCGCGACGAGGCAGGGTTCGAGAACGAAGGCGGCCACACCCAGATGTGGTACGCCGCACGCGACATCGCGTTCGACCACCCCGTCACCGCAGACGAGACCGCCGTCCTGCTCGAGCGCATGGGCATCGCCGTGCCCGGCAGCGGCGGCAAGGTCGACCCCGAGAAGCTGCGTGCCGACGCGCTCGCCAACCGGGTGCTGCCTGCCGAGATCGACTTCGACTTCGAGTCGCTGCTCACCCGCATGATCAGCCTGCTGTTCATCGAGATCTCCGCCTTCCACGCGTTCACGTGGGCCGAGACGGTGCTCGAAGACACCGCACGCGTCGCGGGCGACGGCGAGGCGAGCCGCATCATCTCCTACATCCGCGCTGACGAGACACCGCACGTCGCCTACCTGAAGACCGTGCTGAGCGAGATCCGCGACCGCACCGTCGTCGACGACCGCGGGCACCGCCGCCCAGGGGCCGACATCATCCGACCCCTCTGGGAGCGAGGGCTCGAAGCCTCGCTGGGGTCACGCCGCGACGAGCAACTCGACACGCTGCGCGCCGAGGTCGCCCACGCCCTCCAAGGTCGCTCGAACGCCGCCGACCTGCTCGCCGAGTTCGACGCGCTCGGCACCACGGTCCGCGACGCGTCAGGGCACTGGGTTCCGCGGCCGGCCTCGGCCTGACCGGTCAGGCCGAGGGGTCTGGTACCTGCGGGCCCGCACGCTGCTCGAGCGGGTCGCCCGCGCTCCCTTGGGCTGCAGTGACGCCCTCCGCCACCACACCGTCCGCGTGGATGTCCTCGAGCTCTCGCCCGTGGGTGTCGGGGAAGCGCAGGGCGAACAGCACGATGCCCGCAACCGGGCCGACGCCGAGCACGGTCACCGCGACCGGCAAGCTCGAGAAGGCGGCCAGCAGCAACGCGCCGAGCCCGAAGCTCAACGCCTGCCCGCTGACGTTCGCGACCGTCACCCACGACGTCGCCTGGCCGCGCACCGAGGTGTCGAACAGCTCAGCCGTGTAGGCGCCCAACACCGGACCGGACCCCAACGCGCCACAGAGCATCACCACCATGCAGGGCAGCAGCACCCACACACCGCCCGGCAGCCAGAAGAACGCAAGCGCACCGACGGTACCCACCCCGGCCAGCACGCACCCCACGATGCGACGACCGAACCGGTCAGACAGGGCACCTGCCGCCACCATGAGCGGGATCCCCGGAAGGCCTGCCGCGACGAGCATGAAGCTCGCAGCCGAGGCGGACACCCCGCGGTCGCTCTGCAAGAAGTCGATGGCGAACCCGGCCGCTTGCGCGGTGAGACTCATCAGCACCCCGGTGGCCATGACCAAGAAGAGCCAGTACCGATGCGGAGGACGAAACAGCGCGCGCCACGACGTCGCCAGGCGTCCCTGCGCACGTGCCTCCTCGAATCGACGGCTCTCCGGCAGCCGGCGACGGAGCAGCGCCACCACGACCAGCGGAGGCAAGCCCAAGACGTACAACCACCGCCAAGACAGGCCAAACGGATGGAGCACACCACCGAAGACGATGGCGCCGAACCCCACGCCGAGTGCGCTGCTCATCTGCAACCAGCCGAAGCCCAACCCGCGCGCCCGGGCAGGCAGCTCCTCCGCCGCCATCGTCCACACGATCGCCGCCTCCGCGTTGAGGAACAGCTTCGCGACGAACTGACACGCCGCGAACATCGGCGCGTCGACCGCCAACGCGGTGAGGCCTGTCGCAACCGTGTACCCGGAGACGGCCAGCACCAACAGGCGCTTGCGACCCATCGTGTCCGCCCGGCGGGTGAGGGGCACCGCCGGCAACGCTCCGAGGTAGAGCAGCGCCAGATACCACGACGCGGTCGTCTGGCTCAGGCCGAACGTCTCACGGATCTGCTTGAGGGCGACGAGCACCACCCCACGGTCGTACCCGTCGAAGAACATCGTCGTGCCGAGCAGACCGAGCAGGATCCAATGCGATCGATCCAGTGCGCCGAACCCTGCACGTACCGCCGCACGCCCCTCACCGATGCGACTCATGTCGACACGCCCTTCCCCCCGCTGCGCATGCAGCTCCCCCGATGTGCACCGCTGTGCCCCCTCAGATTCCCGGCCCGCCGTCCGAATCGCCACCCGAGTCGTTCGGCAGCGAATCCGGCGCCGCCTGCCCGGAGCTGCACATGCGCACCTCCACGAGGTCGATACCGGGCCGGGCTGCGTCCGGCACCAATTTCACGGTGCCACCCACGTCGCTCGTCCACTGCGTGAAGAGCGTCTTGAGCGTCGCGACGCCATCCGCGTCATCGGCGGCGACGCGCAGCCGCGCGCAGCTGTCGTCGCCATCGCGCCACGCCACGAGGGCATCACCGCGATAGGTGACGAGCGCCGCGGACAAGACATCGCTGCTGACGTGGTCTTGCGTGGCGACGCGCAGCAACAGCCAGCCGAAGCGCCCGGACGCGGTGGCCTTCGCGCCGTCGTCCGGCAGCGGTGCGGGGACCGCCACATCGACGTCTCCGGCCACGTACCTGCGCGTGTCGATCGCCTGCGCGCTCCCGGCGGGAGGCTGACGAAACGCCCTGTCGAGCGGGTCTGTCCCGCCAAGGTGCCGCACCGCGTTCCACAGCGTCGGGCCGTACATCCACGGATCGCTGAGCAGGTCTCGCAAGCCTTCGGGCTCGTCCCCAGAAGACGCGTGCCCCGGCTGGTGTGCGTCGATCTCGTCGACCAATGCGCGCTGGTCGTGGGGCGGCAACGTGCCGCCCCACGATGAAGAGACGTCGAGGACGTCACCGGCCAGCAGCGTGCGTTGCGCGAACTGGGCGTCGCCCAACGCACTCGGGTGCGCGATTGCGTCGAGACCGAAGTGCTGGAAGTCGAGCTCCTCGGTGAGGCTCTGCACCAAGCGATAGCGCACATAGTCGCTGAGCCCACCCTCACGCACGAGGATCTCGCCGGTGTCCACGTCGTAGAACGCCACCTCGTCGTCGGCGAGCCAGGTGTGCATGAGCGACCGCAACGGGGTGTCGCCCTGCACGAGGTGCAGCGCTCGAAATGGGTCGGTGAGGCGATCGACGACCGCCCCGAAACGGGCGTCGAGCTCATCGCTGCGTCGCTGATCGAAGCTGCTGGAGGAGAGGATGCGAGCGGCCGGCCTCCGGGTGAACTGCAACCCGCGCTGATCGGCGACGTAGTCGGCCAAGCTGCGCAGCTCCGCCTGGAGCTCCGCATCGGTCATCGAGGGCAGCGTCGTGGACGGACCCGACGCACTCGATGTGGTCGGCGTCGCCGCACCAACCGCGTGCGTCCGCGGCCGGAGCAGCGCGATCGCAGAGACGGCCACGAGGATCGCGACGAGGCCGGCGCCCACCACCACCGCGAACGCGCGAGCCCGATCACCCCGCGGTTCGTCAGGCGGGGGCAGGGGCGCGGGCGTCGACGCCACCGGTAGCGGAGCCGGCCATTCGGTTGGCGGAACAGATGGATATGGCGCCGGGTTTGGCAACCACGGTTCGGGCACGGTGCCGAAGCCTCCGGAGCGACGATGCGGTGCCTTACGGTAGCGAGCGGTGCCCGTGCCCGACCCCAATGCCTCCCCAGAACGTGCCGCGGTGCCCGGCGCTCGGCGCGCCCGGCGCGCAGAACCCGCAGCAACGGGTCACGAACGCGGCGCCGATTCGCAGGCCTCGAGCCCCTCGGCCGGGAGGCCACCCGCGCGGCCCTCGCTCCCTCCGATCCCGCCACGCCCCCCAGAAGAGGCAGTCGCGAGCCGCGCGCGCGAGACAGACGCCCATGAGCTCCTGGCCTTTCGACGTGCCCGCGAAGGGGACGACGGGAGCTTCGCCACGCTCCTGCGCTCGTGCACCCCCACGCTCCGCCAGGTTGCGGTCGCGCTCGTCGGTCCCGACGACGCCGATCGGGTGCTGACAAGCGCCTACGTGAAGGGCTACAGAGCCCTACCCGTCACCCCCGACCAGGCCCCCCGGCCCTGGCTGGCACACCTCCTGCTGGTGACGTGCGACGACGACGAGCGACGACGAGCACGAGGACGTGCTCGTCTCGATGCCGCCACGGGGGTGGGCCCACCCGTCCCGCCGCCGATCCCCACCGCACTCGCCGCGGACCATCGCAAGGTGCTGGCGCTCGTCGACGCCGCAGGGTTCACGCTCCGCGAGGCCACCGGGGTCCTCGGCGACGACGCCACACGGCTGCGCGCCCGGCTCGACGAGGCGCGCGCCGCATTGCGGGAGCTCCCCGCCGCACCCTCGCACGACACCCTCGACGGCGCTGCAGCCGCGCCGTGGGACGAGCCCACGTTCTGGGAAGGCCTCGGTGAGGCACTGCTCCTCGCGCAAGCAACCCCCGCTGCCGGTCCGCTGCCAGGCCTCTCCCACGCGTCGGACGTCCCCCTGAGATCTGGGACGACACGCCGAGGCGCGTCGCAGCCGTCGCCGCGGATCGTTCCGGCTGCACCGCGTGCTCGACGTGACCCTCGGCGCGCAGGCGCGCTCCGCGAAGCGCAACGCGCCCAGCACACCCCGGCACGCACCCCCTGGCGCCGCGTCTGGGTCGGCGCTGTCGTTGCAATCGTCGCCGTCACCGTGCTGGCAAGCGCCGCCGCGCTCGTGCGCCAGGCCACGCGCCGGGATGCCGCGCTCGGTCTCACGGCCACGAAGGTGCTCGACAACATCGACCGTGGACTCGCGATCGACACGACGCTGACCGCGACCGTCCAGGACCGGTCGGCTCGCGATGCGCCGTCATACACGTATGCCCGCACCTCGAGTGGCTCCTATCGACTCACCCGCTCGGAACCGCTCCTGGACGAGGCGTGGGATGCAACGGCGCTGCGCGCCACAAGGGTGGAGGACGCGGCACCCGGCGTCGGGCCGGACCACCCGGTGGTGGTGGATCTCACGGGGGTCTCGCCAGGCGCCCCTGGGGTACCGCCCGTCGTCGCCGAGGGGATGGGCGACCCGCTGGTGGGCGCCATGCGCCTCATGCGCAACGCCACCGACGCGACGGTGGCGAGCGAGAAGCAGGACGATCGGTCGGTCTGGGTGATCCGGGGTCGATTGGGTCGCTCGCAGGGCGCCGAAGGCGACGATGCCTTCCCCGGCGTGGGTCGCTCGGCGCAAGGGCAGACGGGTGACGCGCTCATGCTCGTGGTCGATCAGTCCTCGGTGCTGCCCGTGCGGTTTCGTCAGGAGCGCGACGACGCCGCGGTGCGCGACCTCAGGTTCGATGACTATGCGATCGGCAACCCGCTCCCGGCGAACGCATTCACCGCGGCCGTTCCGACGACGCCGAGCCCGTCGGCGACGGTGACGCGCGGGAACGACGGCTTCGTCACAACAGGGATCGAGGCCGCACGCGGGCGAGTGCCGTCGTTGGTCGTCACCCCAGGTGCGCCTCCGCCGGGCTTCGTGCTGACCAACGTGGCATTGCGTGACGCACCTCCGTCGGAGCCGGCCCCCTCGGGCACTGATGCCGCGACGGCCCCCCTCCTCGTCCTCGTCTACCGGCGCGGCGCAGCCCACTTCACCGTGACGAGCCGAGCCGTCGGCTCGAGCGCAGCCGGCAGTGTGGATGACGGCCGCGCCCACGTCGTCGCCACTCCGTGGAAGGAGCCGTTGCCCGGCTCCGTCGAGATCGGCTCGGGTCGCTTCGCACGCCACCGCGCGCGACGCGACCCGAGGCGCCCTGCACGCCTGTGGGTGGCGGATGATCGTGCCGGCGTGACGATCACCGGCGACCTCGACGTCGACGAGGCGACCCGCATCGCGTCGTCGCTGCGGTGACTCCGGACGAGCGTTCACCGTGCTGCCCCCTGCCCACGTCGGCGAGGATCACGGCGCAGTGCAGCAGCCGCTCGAACCGCACGCTGTAGCGTCTCGTTGTCTTACGGAGATCTGAACACGACGGACAGCGAGGGCGGCGATGCCGGCACGGACGACGAGCAAGGCCATGCTGCGGCGCACCGCGCGACGAGCGGCAGTGGTGGGCCTACTCGCTCTCGTTGCGGCAGCGTGCAGTTCGTCGCGCGACGCCTCGGTCCGGTCTGCCGGCACGACGACCCCACGTCACGCCGAGCGGACCACGACGACGGGGGCGACGACGACGGTCGCGCCCACGTCGACATCCGCCACCACAAGCGTCGCGCCGACGACCGCCGCAGCAGCGACCGCCACGCCCGCACCCACCCCAGCGCCGCAGACGGCACCACAGCCAGCGACGCCGCCAGCTCCTGCACCCACCCCGGCACCGGCACCGGCACCGGCACCGGCACCGGGTTCGGTCACCCCGTGGGAAGGGATGGTGTCGGTCCGTGGACAGCAGGTGGCGTGGCGGGCCACGGCCTCGGTGAACGGCGTCCCTGTCACCCTCATCCGCATGGACCGGCGCCTGCACCTGTGGGTCTTCGAGAACGGCCGCATCCCGCCCCAATACCTGGCCAACACGGCCGTGGCGTTCAACAGCGCCTTCAAGTACGGGCCGGAGAGCGGCATCCAGACGCCATCCATGACGGCGGGGGCGATCAACCCGGGCATGGCGGCAACGGTCGGCTACCTCGACAACACCACCGAAGTCGGCCAGTGGGGTCGTGACGTGCCCAATCCGGCCAAACAGGTGGCTTGGGTCCGCACGAACCTCACGCTGCTGGTCGACGGCGGGCAGCTCTCCCCCGCGATCGGCAACGTGGCGCAGTGGGGCGCACCGTTGAACGGCTACGTCACGGCCCGTTCCGCGCTCGGCATCACCGGAGACGGCAGCCTCGTGTACGCCGCGGTCGCCGCAGGCAACCCCGACGTGCTCGGCGTCGCGCTCCAGATGGTCGGCACCCAGCGGGCGATGGAGCTCGACATGAACCCGTGGTGGGTGCTCGCCTACGCGTTCGACCAGGGCCGTCCGTGGATCGTCGTGCCAAACCCGTATCACCCCGACCCGAACCTGTTCGTGAACGGCTGGGAGCGCGACATCTTCGTCGCCACGCTCGACTAGCCGGGGCCAACGTCAGAGCGACAACCAGACCTCCTGGCCCCCCACTCACCACCACGCCCGCGCCAACGTCGCAGATCCGACGCACGGTTGTCGCTCTGACGTTGGCGAAACCGACGCCGCTCAGCCGCTCGTGTCGTCTCCGGTCGCGGTGCGCAGGATCGGCGTGGAGTGCTCCCAGTCGGCGAGGAATGCGCGGATGGCGGTCACCAGCATGAGCGGCTGGTCGAGCATCGCGTGGTGACCGGTCTCGGGCAGGCCGACGACGGGTGTGACCCGACCCATGCGGTCGTACATGAACTGCCCGATGTCCTCGGTGACCAGGCCGTCCTCGAAGCGCAGGAGCGCGAGGCGGCAGCGAATGCTCCCCAGGTACGGCAGCGCGATGCCGCGGGGGTCGCCGTTGAACGCCGAGAACAGGTTCGGGTCGAACTTCCACTGCCACCCGTCGGTGACCTGGCGCAGCGAGTGCCGTGCCACGTGGTCGATGACGTAGTCGAGGTAGTGGGCCTGCTCGGGCACCGTGCGGAAGTGCGGGAGCGCCTCGTCGACGGTCGGGTACACCTTGGCCTGGCGGAACACGCCGAGGCGGGCCGATGCGATCTCGGGGTCGGGCTCGGTCACCGGCGAGTCGCACACGATGGCCCCGGCGAGCGCACCCTCGCCTGCGAGCGCCGCCGTGGCGATCGTGACCATGCCACCCATGGAGTGCCCGATGACGACCGGCGGCCCTGCGAAGGACGACGCGGCCGAGACGGTCATCACCTCACGCGTCCATCGTTCGACCGAGTAGTCGTCACGGTGGTCGCTGTCACCGTGGCCGGAGAGGTCGAGCGCGACGACTCGATGGTCCGCCGCGAACAGGGCTGCGACGTGGGTCCACCAGTAGCTGTGCGCCCCACCCCCGTGGATGAACAGCAAACCGGGCTTGCCCGGAGCGCCCCATGCCCGAAAGGCGATGCGAGACCCGTCCACGGTGACCGCACCTTGCTCGACCGGGACGGCAAGGGCATCGCGAAACCAGCCTGGTGCGTTCGGGTGGGCCTGGTTCTTCGCCGCCTCACCCTGCGATCCGGCAGAGACGGGCTCGTCGTTCGGTGCCTGCTGGAGGGGCTCGGCTGTCACCTCGTCGACGCTAGCGGGAGCGTTCTCCCGCGCCGCCAACTGCGGCCCCCGGCCCCCCGTCACGGCCACCGCACTGCCGGGTGCAGGGGGTCTGGCCGTGACAGAAACCTTTCCTAGTAACGCGAAACCAATTCGCATAGAGTGGCGGGCGTCACGCGAAACATTCTCGCGTTTTGTTACCGCAGGGCGCTTTACACGCACGATCACCCACCACGCAGCCGATCACAGACCACCTGCTCACGCCGGTGGAGGGGGAAGACGACATGCGCACACCTCGCCGTGGGAACACCCGCCGCGGAGCTGCACTGCTCCTGAGCATCCTGATGGTGGGCGCGCTCGCCGCCTGCGAGCCGCCGCCAAGCGATCCGCCCCCCACGGCAACGTGCACCCCGGCGACCTCCACCCCGCCAACGCCGCTGGCCTACACGATCCACACCGAGTACCAGCCGACCGGTGGCGGCGCCGCCGTCGTCCACGACACGGCCTCGACGACCGGCACCAACACCAACGTGGACGGTGATGGCGTGAGCGGCACCGACCTCTGCGTCGTCGTCACCGTCGACGCCACCACCAAGGCGCCGAGCATCACGGTTGCCCCACTCTCGACCGCTCCGGCGACCTACCCCGTCCTGGTGCAGGCACAGATCACCGTCAACAAGGTGCCCTACGTGCTCGGCTACGACGCCCGCACCAGCAGCGCACCCGGGGTGTTCACCGCCACGACGACCGGCCTCAAGACCACCTTCCAGACGGTCACCCCCGGCGCCTCGATCGACGTGATCGGCCGTGCCGGCACCAACGAAGCCAGCGGCTCCTACGCACCGGTGCCCGCCAACGGCCAGGTCGAGTTCGGCTTCGACGCCACCGGCATCTCGCTCAACCAGATCGCGAGCGCACCGGTCGCCTCGTTCAACGGCACCTTCAGCCTCGCCGGCCTCTTCACGGTCCACATGCCAGGCACGGACATGCCGGCATCGTCGCAAGTCCACATCGGGCTCAACCCGGTCGACGTGTCCATCAACTCGAGCGGCGAGATCGGCCACGTCGACCTCGACATGAACCTTCCGGCCGGCATCGTCGGGCGCGCCACGCAAGGCCACATCGCCCTCGACCAGGTGCCCCCGAGCGTGCAGGTCACCATCACCCCTGACATGAGCGGCGTCACCTTCGACGCCCACGGCGCCACCGTCGGCGGCATCGAAGCGCAGTTCAGCGACGGTTCGACCGACACGCTGCCCGCGGGCACCGACGGCATCCTGTTCGAGAACCTGGCAGACCGCTACGTCATCTTCGGTCGCATCACGGGCCTGCGCAGCGCCGCCGTCGCCGTGCAGGGCACCAAGATCAACGCAGACATCGACATCACCGGCGGCCAGGTCCTCACCGCCATCATCAAGAACCAGGCCACCGCGGCCGACCCGGTCCTCACCACCACCGCAACGTTCGACCACCTCATCCCGGCCATGCACCTGTCGGTCGACACCGCCGGCGGCATGATCCAAGCCCAGTACTCGGCGTCGTCGGCGACGAACTCGCTGACCGTCGACTCCGACGCCTTCGGCGCCGACGCCGTGCACCTGTCGCTCGCCCCGATCCCCCAGAACCTCAGCGTGTGCTTCTCGGGCACGAACGCATGCGTGCCGCAGCTCAACCCCGACGTCACCTCCGTGTCGATGCGTGCCTCCGAGGAGACCACGCTCAACGCCTCCTTCGGTGCGGTCAAGGCCGAGAACGTGAAGGTCACGTGGCTCGACGCCGGCTTCAAGATCGACCCGGCGCCCGCCGGGTGGGCCTACTTCGACACCGACGGCCTCCCGCTGTCGGGCCACATCACCGACGGCGCCAACATCGACATCGTCGCCCCTGTCGGGTTCTCGTCCCGGGCGCGCAGCATCCACTTCTGGCTGACGTACTTCCTGTTCATCCCGATCGTGCACATGGACCGCTCCGGCAGCGTCGTCTGCCCGGCCGGCACGTCGGTGCGGGTGCAGGCGATGGGTTCGATGATGGACGCCACCTACGGCATCTACTTCGGCCCGTTCCGCCTCGCCAACGGCATCTGTGACGGCCAGGCAGGGGTCGACCCCGCGCAGTACTCGCAGCTCCGCAACGTCGGCCTCGACCGCTGCGTCGACGACGACGGCTCCAAGACCGGCAACGGCACCTGGGCACTGTCGTACCCCTGCACAGGCAACCCGAACCAGGGTTGGAGCCAGCGCCCCGACGGCAGCTTCACGCTGCTGACCAACACCTCGAAGTGCCTCGACGGCAACAAGAACGCCGTCGCCGGTGACCACGTGCTGATCTGGGACTGCAACGGCGGCACCAACCAGAAGTGGACCATCGACGGCACCCAGGTGAAGAACCAGGTCAACAACCTGTGCCTCACCGTCGACGGCAACAGCGCACAGCCCGGCACCGCCATGGTGCTACAGGCCTGCGACTCCTCGGTCGGCCAGCAGTTCAAGGTCGAGCCACGGCATGCCGCCAGCTATCAGGAGCTGTACAACCCGGCCATGGCCCAGTGCGCGGCCTTGTCCGGCGGCAACGACGGCCAGGGCACCCACATCGTGAGCTGGGGCTGCGACGGCTCTCCCAGCCAGGGGTGGAGCCTCGACGCTTCCGGCAACATCACGAGCAAGTCAGCGCCCGGCGCCTGCTTCGACGCCCAGAGCGGCGCCGCCGGCCAGCAGGTCATCCTGTGGCCGTGCAAGGGCTCCGCGAACCAGCACTGGACCCTCGACGGCACCCAGGTGAAGAACGCGGTCGGCGGGCTCTGCCTTGAGATCGACGGTGGCAACACCGTCCCCGGAACCGGCCTGAAGCTCGCGACGTGCTCCGGCACCCCGGCCCAGCAGTTCACCTTCGACACCCTCCAGGCCCAGGCGTTCGGCCAGATGGTGAACCCGGGCCTCAACGAGTGCATCGGCACCGTCGGCGGGTCGATGTCGAACGGCACCAAGGCCGACGTGTACCCGTGCAACGGCACGGCCCCACAGGGCTGGACCGGCACGCTGTCGGGCACCATCAACAACAGCGCCAACCAGGGCAAGTGCCTCGACGCCACCGGCGCCAACGTGGGTGACAACGTCGTGGTGTGGGACTGCCATGGCGGCGCCAACCAGCAGTGGACCGTCGACAGCGGTCAGGTTCGCAGCGACGTGAACGACCTGTGCCTGGCGGTGCCCGGCAACTCTCCCGTGCCCCAGACCACGCTCGTGCTGCAGACCTGCAACGGCTCCCCCGAGCAGGCCTTCAGCGTCCAGACGCAGCAGGCCGCGGCGACCCAGCAGCTCTACAGCGGCGCGGTCGACCGCTGCGTCGACATCTCCAACAGCTCGACCGGGAACGGCACCCACGCCAACGTGTACCCCTGCACCGGAAACCCGAACCAGCAGTTCCAGGTGGGAACGGGCGGGCAGGTCCTGTCTGCGATGAACCTCTCCACGTGCCTCGACGGGAACACCAACGCGAACGTCGGCGACCGGGTGATCCTGTGGAGCTGCAACGGAGGCGCCAACCAGCAGTGGGCTGTGTCTGGGGCGTCGCTCGTGAACCAGGTCCACGGGCTTTGTCTCGACATCGCAGACCCGGCCACCATCCCCGGCGCGGCACTCGTCCTCGCCACCTGTGACAACTCCCCCACCCAGCAGTGGGTGACCCAGAACCCCCGCCCGCAGACCGTCGTCGCAATCCGCAACATCGGCGAACACACCTGCGTAGGCCTGGCCGGCGGCGTCACGGCCGACACCGCGGACGCGGCGTCGTGGACGTGCAATGGGCAACTCGACTCGAAGTGGCACATGGACCCGAACGGCCAGATCGTGAGCGCCGCGGCCCTCTCGAAGTGCCTCGACGTCACAGGCGGAGCCGTCGCCGGGTCCACCGTGCAGCTCTACCCGTGCAACGGCTCGACCTTCCAGCACTGGAGCGTCGATGACGGTCAGCTCGTCAACGCCACCCACAACCTGTGCCTGACCTCGGTCGGGGGCACCACCATGATCGGCGACACCTACACCGTCCAGCCATGCGACAGGTCGGCTGCCCAGATCTTCGAGCTGACCGCGGCAACGACGCAGGCCCCTTACAAGGTGCGCAACCCGGTCCTCGACCGCTGCCTGCAGCCCGTCGGCGACAACACGGCGAACAAGACGTCCGTCGTGTCACAACCGTGCGCCGATGGTGCCGGCCAGCAGTTCGACCTCACCGCCGACGGTCACCTCGTGAGCGGTCTCTCCGGGGCGAAGTGCATCGATGCCAGCCAGACCGACCCGGTCGGCCTCGCCCTGCTCTACGACTGCCGCAGCGTCAACTGGCAGCAGTGGGACGCCGTCAACGGCACCTTGGTGAACCGCTCCAACGGCCAGTGCCTCACGATCCGTGAAGGCAGCCTGGTGCCGGGCGCGAGCGTGTCGACGGCCGCCTGCGACGGAAGCGACTCGCAGCGATTCGACATCGAAGGCTGAGGTGCATCAGCAGAAGGCCGCGCTGCGACACCACGCAGCAAGGGCGCTCGCCACGGTCGTGACCGTGGCGGCGCTGTCGGCCTCAATGGTCGGGTGCTCGTCGGGATCGGCGAGCCGGGCCAAAGGGGCGGACAGCTCGGGACGCACAGACTCCTCAGCGTCAGTGCGTCCCGACAACACGGCAGCGGACGGCTCGGACTCGGCCGGGCCGTCCGCTCCGCCGGCATCGACGGTGCCGGGCAGCGGCATCGAGCCTTCCGGCCAGAGCCCGTCGGCGACGGCTCCTCCATCGGGTGGCAACCAGTCGTTCTGCGACGGCGTCGTGCAGGGTCAGCAGCGCATGGCCGCGCTTGACCCGAACACCACCACACCGGCGCGGTACCTGGCCGCGGCGAAGGCACTGTTTGCGGACGCGACGAACGCCTCGCCACCGGACCTGCGACCCGACATGAACACGGTCAACGCGTACGTACAGGGTCAGACCTCGCTCGCAGGGCTGTCCGGGCCGCTCCCAACGAGCGTGGCCCCTGCGACCGCGCGCGTGCAGGCGTGGTTCGCCGCGCAGTGCCACCTGAACCTGACCGTCGGCTAGTCGCGACGACAGACCAAAGCCGGCACCGGTGTGCCCGGGGCGGGGTTCGAACCCGCACGGAGGTTGCCCTCCGGAGGGGTTTAAGCCCTCCGCGTCTGCCAGTTTCGCCACCCGGGCGGGGCCGCGCCGCCACGCTACCGATCGTGGCTGTGACACACGGGCGCAAGCCCCGCCGCTGACGGCCGCCCTGGTTCAGGGCACTAGCGGCAGAACTTGAGGTTGGCGATGCCTATCGGCCAGTTCGTCGTCGACCACCCCGAGGGAGCGCTGTCGTTGCGGGCACGGATGTTGACGTAGAGGCTGACCGTCGAGATCGGGTTGGCCGTGGTGCCGGTGCACGTCAGGTGGATGTCGGTCGACGCGTTGCCCGTGCCGTTGGTGATCCAGTACGGGCTCGTCGTCTGGGCGGGAGGCATCGCAGGTGCATTGATGTAGGGGCTGCCGCCGGTACGCCCGGTGACGGTGCCGCAATCGGTCTTCGGGACCGGCGCGGCGGGGTAGCCCGCAGGCGGTGTGGACAGCCCGTTCCCCCTTGGGCCGACCTGCCACTGACGCAATGCAGGGCTCGACACCTGCTCGTGGAGGTTCAGGATGCTGAAGCTGACGTTGGTGACCGCCACGCTGAACGTGAGGTCGATCACCATGAGCCCCGGCGTCTGCACGTTGCCCGAGCCGTTGAGCGTCCACCCGGAGGGCGCTCACGCCGCCGCACCGCCCAGCACGTTGCGCGCGCTGACCGCCTCCCACAGGGCAGTGCGAACCCGCGTCGCCTCCGCACCCGACAAGTCGTTGGTGACGATCGTGCCCTCGATCATGTCGGCCACGACAGAGACGAACGGGCGCCCATGCAGGCGCACCGCGACGACGGGCGGGGCGCCGCGACCACGGCGCACGGTGCGCTCGGCCCCCGCCACGCGTGGCGGGCTGCGAAACCCTGGCGCGCACATGCCACGCGCACGCGTGACCGCCGCCAACACTCGCGCCGCCTCGGCGAACTGCAACGCAGAAGATGTGGCCACCGGCCCCCGCCCAGCCTGGTTCACCCCACCCGAACTGGCGGCACGACTCGCCTGTCGAGGGGTGAACTGGGAAGCGGTGGGGGCCGGTGACGACATCGAGCCCATTCTCTTCACGGGGTGTGACAGTGCGGCCCCAACCCACGACACCTCCACCGGTAGCGTGCACGACGTGGCAACGGCGGACGGGCGCAGCAGCGGGGACACGGGCTCCGAAGGCCAAGGGGAGCGCGCCGATCACGCATCGACGCCGTGGACCAGTTCGCCAGCAGACGCGCCGTCGGGCCCGGGCCTGAACCCCACCCAGCAGCGCACGCTCGACGACCTACGCGCCGACCCCACCGAGCGCCCGCTCTTCCGCCAGGGCCTCGCCGCGGACCTGCGGTCGACCCTCGAGGACGGTTTGGCACCTGCCGCGGCAACGCTGCGCGCCGACCGTGCGCTGCGCGTCGACAAGCGCCTGCTCGAACAGGTCCACGGCTGCGAGGTCCGCTTCCTTGCCGAGCGCGATGCACCGTTCCACCCGTCGGTGCCCGTCGTGCGCGGCACGGTCGTGCACAAGGCGGTCGAGCTCGGCGTCAACTGGCGGGGCACTCCGCTGCCGGGGGCACTGGTCGACGCGGCCGTCGAGCGACTCGCCGCGAGCGACCACTGGGCGGGCGACTTTCTCGCCATACTCGACGACAGCGATCGGGCGCAACTCCGCAGCGACACCATCCAGGTGGTTGCAGGGTTCCTCGAATGCTGGCCGCCACTCGACGTCGCCATGCGCCCAGCTACCGAGGTGAAGCTCAGCCAACAGCTGTGCGACGGCAAGATCGTCCTCAACGGCCGCATCGACTTGTCGCTCGGACAGCCGATCGGCAGCGGAACGCAAGCCCGCAAGATCGTCGTCGACTTCAAGACCGGCGGGCCCGCCCCAACCCACCGCGAAGACCTGCGCTTCTACGCGTTGGTCGAGACGCTGCGCACCGGCGTGCCCCCACGCCTCCTGGTGAGCGCCTACCTCGACGCTGGCCGCAACGACATCGAGGCGGTCACCGAAGGCCACCTCTTCGCAGCCGCGGCACGTGTCGTCGACGGGGTAGGCCGCTACGCCGAGCTCCGGACCGGCGAAGCCGAACCGACGCTGCGGCCAGCGATCGCGTGCCGCTGGTGCCCCCTGCTCGAAGGCTGCGACGCGGGCCGACGGTTCCTCGAAGATCTCGACCCGTTCGGCTGAGTCGTCTGCGGACGACCTCCCGGGTGCTGGCGACGCCCGCTGGTCAGGCGCGCAGGTCGGCGAGCAGCGCGGGGAGTGACTCCCTGAAGTCGGGAGCGACGGCGATGCCCGCGGCGCGCAACGCCTCGTTGTCGAGCACCGAGTTGGCCGGGCGCGGGGCCGGGCGCGGCGGCTGCAGGTCGGCGGTGCTGCACGGCTCGACCCGGTCGGGATCGTCGCCGGTCGCCGCCAGCACCTCCCGCGCGAAGCCATACCAACTCACTGGACCCTGGTTGGTGGTGTGGAAGATGCCCGCGTCGCCTGCCTCGGCAAGGTCGACCAGGACGCGCGCCAAGTCTGAGGCGATCGTGGGGTGACCGACCTGATCATCGACGAAGCGCAACGTGGGCTGCGACGCGGCGAGGCGCAGGATCGTCTTCACCATGTTCGGCCCGTGGCGGCCGCACAGCCACGAGGTGCGCGCAACCGTGTCACCGTCATCGAGCGTTCGCTCGCCCGCGAGCTTCGTGCGGCCGTACACCGACCGCGGGTTCGGCGGATCGGACTCGACGTACGGACCGACCTTCGTGCCGTCGAACACGTAATCGGTCGACACGTACAGCACACGTGCCCCCGCTGCACGTGCCCCCGCGACGACCGCCTGCGTGCCACCGACGTTGACGGCGTCGGCCAACTCGGGCTCGGACTCGCACAGGTCGACAGCCGTGAACGCAGCCGGATGCACCACGAGGTCTGGGGCAGCCGTGACGATCGCGGCCATGACCGCGTCGCGGTCACGCAGGTCGAGCGACACTCCCGCGCCCAGCAAAGAGGACGCTGCGCGGCCGGACACGTCGCCAGCGTCATCGGCCGCCAGCGCAGCGGTCAGGCCTGCAGCCGTGTCGGAAGCCACGACCTCGTGCCCGCGCGCAGCCAGCACGACGAGAAGCTCCCGCCCGAGCTGCCCGGCCGCACCGGTCAGAAAGACCCGCACCGAGCTACTTCTCGCCCCGCAGCGGCCCCCACCAGTCGCGGCGGGCCCGGTACCACTCGACGGTCTCGGCCAGGGCCTGGTCGAGCGTGCGCCGGGGAGACCACCCCAAGGCGCGCACCTTTGCCGTGTCGATGGAGTAGCGACGGTCGTGCCCGAGCCGGTCGGTGACGTGCTCGATGCGATCCGGTCCGGCGCCGAGCAGGCGCAGCAGCCGCTCGGTGAGGTCGCGGTTCGTGATCTCGTTGCCGGCCCCGATGTTGTAGATCTCGCCGACCCCGCCTGTGCGCAAGACGAGGTCGACTGCCGCACAGTTGTCGTCGACGTGACACCAGTCGCGAACGTTGGCGCCGTCGCCGTAGAGCGGCACCGTGCCACCGTCGAGCAGGTTCGTGGTGAACAGCGGAATGACCTTCTCGGGGTACTGGAACGGCCCGAAGTTGTTCGACGAGCGGGTCACGACGACGGGCAGCCCGTAGGTCTCGTGGTACGCGAGGGCGATCAGATCGGACCCGGCCTTCGACGCGCTGTACGGCGACCGCGCACCGAGCGGGTCGGTCTCTCGGAACGAGCCTTCGTCGATGGAGCCGTACACCTCATCGGTCGAGATGTGCACGAAGCGCGACACCTCCGCCTGGCGCGCCACGTCGCACACGATGTTGGTGCCGTCGCAGTTGGTGCGCACGAACGCGTCGGGACCGGTGATCGACCGGTCGACGTGGCTCTCCGCCGCGAAGTGGACCACGGCATCATGCCCGGGGAGGTGGGCGGTGACAGCCTCACGATCGCAGATGTCGCCGTGGACGAAGCGCACCCGGTCGTCGGCGAGCAGGTCGTCCATCGTGGCTTGGTTGCCGGCGTACGTGAGCGCATCGAAGATCGTGACCTCGTCGTCGCTGTGGGCGAGCACGTGGCGCACGTAGTTCGATCCGATGAAACCGGCCGCGCCGGTCACGAAGAGTCGCATGGTGGCCGCGAGTATCCCACCTCGGCTCTGAAGCCCCGCAACCCCTACATGGCGGCCCCGCTTCCTGGTTCCGCCCGCGCCTCTTCCCAGCACGTGCCGTGGGTCGGGTCAGCTCTTCACACCTCCGGTTCGTACATGGCCACGCTGGAACGGCGCCCTCCTAGGATCAGGTCGTGACCACAGAAGCGCCCACCACGCGGGCGTCCGGCAGCCGATGAAACGTCCGTGGCTACGGCGGCCTCGACGCCTTGACGAGCCGCCCTGCCTCGGCTGTGAGCAGCCTGTGGTTCCCGAGGTAGTCGATCGCAACGACCTCCCCCTCCCTCCTGGCGGAGCGGTCCCGCAACGCATGGCGGGGCGCAGCCACGCGATCATCGACGGCGGGCTCGTCGTGTTGCATCCCGCCACCGGACGCTTCCAGGTGCTGTCCACGAGCGCCGCGCTCGTGTTCACCTCGATCGACGGCATCGCGTCGCTCGACGAGATCGTTGAGGCGATCGCCCACGACACCGGCAGCGACCCGGACGCGATCCGCCTCGACGTGCAGCGCGCCGTGGCCTCGATGGTCCACGAGGGGCTCGTCACGCTGGTCGGGTCCAACCCTCGAGAGCAACCCGGCGACGACGGCCACTGGAACCAGGTCCGGCTCGCGCGCCTCGCGCACGCACCGCGCTCCCCGGTACTGGGGCCGTATCTGGCGGGCGGGACGCCCGTCCGCGTGCACGTCTGCTCCGACGACGTCGCGGCGCGCGTCGCACCACTCCTCGCCCTCCTCCCGGCACTCCCCCACGATGCAGCCGATAGCGCCACGCGCGTCGATCTCGTCACCGACGGACGGAACCGCTTCCGCGTCTACGTCGATGGACGCCCCGTCGAACGGCCGACCACCAGCGCGGCTCTGGCCGCGGAGCTCGTGTTGAGCGCCTGCAACCAGGCCGCGTCGAGCGGCCCGCCGGGCTCGTTGCGGTTCCACGCCGGTGTGGTCGCACACGACGGGAAGGGCCTGGTCATCTGCGGTACCAGCGGTGCGGGCAAGTCGAGCCTCACCTTGGCGCTGCTCCGCGCGGGGTGGGAGTACCTGAGCGACGAGATAGCCGTGCTCGACCCGGCCTCACTCCACCTCACGCCCTACCCGAAATGGGTCGATCTGAGCGACGAGGCCCTGACCCGCGTCGGCCACTCCGCGCCACGCCCGCAGGAACCAACCGATTTCGAACGCCACCTCCCCCCTGCAGCCCTCGGGACGCTCGCGCACGGCGCCACGCTGGCGGGCATCGTCGTGCTGCAACGCGCCCCCCTCGACGAGGGCGCGCCGCGCGTCGTGCCGATGGCCCCTACCGACGCGCTGCTCGCGCTGCTTCCGCACGTCTACGAGAGCAGCTGGCTGGCTCCCCAGGCCTTGCAGGGCTTGGCCGACGTGTGTGGCACGGTGCCCGTCTCCTTCCTGCACCGCGCGCCATTCGAGAAGATGGTCGCCGACGTCGGGGCGCTCCTCGGCGAGTAGGTCGGCGCAGCCGCACCGCCAGCCTCCACACTGTTCGTTCGGAGGCGTGGGTTCGGTAGCGGTGAACCCCCGCCGGTACGCTTGGCAGTCCGCACCTGGAGGGATGCACCCCGTTGAGCATGATGCACGACACCCCGGAGCCATCGCGTTCCCGGGTCGGCATGGCAGCCGGCACCAATCTCACCGAAAACGCCCTGCGCCACTACGTCGGCGTGGTCCGGCGACGCGGGCTGTGGATCGTCCTCGGCCTCGTGGGCGGCCTCGTGGGCGGGTTCGTCACGACCCTGTTCATCAAGGAACACAAGGTCACGACCCACTACTACAAGGCCGTCAACACGCTCGTCGTGAACGGCTCGCTGAACGGCTCCGACGGCTCTGGGTACTCGCTTCAACAGGCCTCACTGCTCGTGCAGTCACAGGACCTCATCAACCAGGTGGCCGCGCAGACGCACATCCCCCCGGCCGACGTGGGCCGCAAGCTCGCGACGAACGTGCGCGGAGACGTGATGGCACTCGACGTCACCGCCATCTCCACCAGCGCCGACCAAGCCGTGCTGCTTGCCAACACCGCCGCCGGCCTGCTCAACACGGCCGCCGCGAACGCCGCGAACGCCCAGTTCGGCTCGCAACGCGACACGCTCTACGCACAGCTGAACGGGCTGCAGTCGCAGCGCGACGACCTGCAGAACCGGATCGCAGCCAACCCGCCCGACAAGGACATCCTCAACGCCCAGCTCACCTCGGTGATCAACCAATACAGCACCGTCTACAGCCAGATCCAGCAGATGGGCACGAGTGCACCGACGTTCACGCTGTCGACGCTGCAGGCCGCGCACGCCATCGAGATCAACGCGACGGGGTACGCGTATCGCCAGTCGCAGATCATCAACGCCCGCGGCCAGGTCGGCCCGGTGCAGAGCCTCCCCACCGACTTCGACGAGACGAACCTGGGCCACAAGGCACCCATCGACAAGAAGATGCGGGTCGCGCTCGGTGGCGTCGCGGGGCTCATCTTGGGCACCGCTGGGGCGCTGCTCGTCGAGCTGTGGGACGACCGCATCCGACGCCGTGACCGGGTCGAGCAGCTCACCGGCCTTCCCGTCCTTGCCGAGATCCCGCGCCTCACACGCGACCAGGCCCGCTCGCTCGCGGTACCTGTCGCAGACAGCCCCACCGGGCAGGTCGCAGAGCGCTTCCGCGCGGCGCGCACGTCGATCCTGTTCGCGCTGCACGCATCCGGACTCGTCGGCGACATCGAAGGAAGCAACGGAGGGGCTCCGACGCCCACCGGTGCCGCGCCGGTCGTCATGGTCACGTCACCGAACCCGAGCGAAGGCAAGAGCACCTCGACCGCCAGCCTTGCCTCCGCGTTCGCCGACATCGGCATGCGCACCCTCGTGGTCGATGGCGACTTCCGCCGGCCCTCGGTCGGGCGCTTCCTCGTGCCGGTTCCGAACCTGCTCAACCCGGATCACCCCGCCACCACGCGCATCGACGGCGTGTCGTTCATCGCGGCGCCCCGCGACGCCGATTCGCCCGCTGACGCGGTGTACCAGCTCCGCCAGGCGATCGCCCAGTGGCGCGACCACTTCGACATCATCCTGCTCGACACGCCGCCGATGCTGACCACAAACGACGCCACCGACCTGCTCGCCGCCGCCGACGCGGTCGTGCTGGTGCTACGCGCCGGCCAGACCCGCACAGGCCCTGCAACCCGGGTTGTGAACGTCCTGCACCGCTTCCGCGCCGATGTGCTCGGCATCGTGTTGAACGGTTGCGACAAGGTCGAGCTCGACGCCTACTACGGCTACGGCTACACCTACGGCTACACCCGAGACGAGTCCGGACGCAGCGGCTCGAACGGGAACGGCAACCGCTCGTCGAGCACCAGCACCGCGCGCACCGATCGCGCCGACGACGGCGGCGAGCACGCCACCGTCGACTGAGCGCGACCATCTCGCCCGGCACGCGCTGGACGGGATGGGGCCGACCGCACGCTGGCTGCTCGCGGACGGCCTTCCGACGCAGCACACCGCGCCGACCGCGGCACTCGACGCCGCCGCCTTCGAGGCATTGTGGGCGAGCTGCAGCGACCATTCACTTCAGGGGCTGCTGATCGCAGCAGTGGCGGCCAACCGCCTGCCAGCGACAGCCGAGCAGCGCGCCCGCGTCGCGGAGCTCGAGCTGTCGCTCACGGTCCGTCGGGCCGCCTACGACGACGCGATCCTTGGCCCGCTGGAGCTCCTGGACCAGGCCGGGATCGAGGTTCGGCTCCTGAAGGGCGCGGCCTTGCGCCACTGCGACTACCCCGACGAGCAGCTCCGACCCACCACCGATCTGGATCTCCTCGTCCGAGGCGACAGCATCGATGCAGCAGTGGCGACCCTCGTCGCGGCGGGTGGCCACCTCGTCAACCCGGAGCCGGCACCAGGGTTTCGCAGTCGGGTCGGGAAGGGCGCGACGGTGTCGACGCGCGGAGGCCCGGAAGTCGACTTGCATCGGCTGCTCACCTGGGGGCCGTTCGGTGTGCGGCTCCCCCCGGAGGAACTGTGGCGCACCGCACGACCGTGCCCCGTCGGCGACACCGAGTGGCTGACGCTCGGGCGCGAGGAGACGCTGCTGCACCTCTGCGCGCACCTCCTCGTGCTCGGCGACCGCCGCGCCCGCGAGTGGCGCGATGTGGCGCAGCTCCTCCTGCACCCCGACCTGGACCCGGTTCGGGCTCGCTTCCTCGCCACCCGCTGGGGTCAGCAGACCCTCCTCGCCACCGCGGTGCGCGGGGTGTCGACGGTGCTTGCGATCGACCCGCGGCACGTGCCGCTCCATGACTGGGCGGTGGGCTACCACGCGCCTGTGATCGACCGACTCTGGGAGCGCATGGAACGTCCCGACGACCCGTTGCCAGGGTTGGAGCAAGTCGCCGTGCTCGCGGAGTTGCGGGGCGCGCGTGCCCGCGCCCTGCTCGTGCGGGCCAACGTCGCGCCCCTGCCCGACACCGATGCCCCCGCGCTGCGCCGCCTCGCCAACGCCGGCCGTGCGCTCCTTCGCCGTCGCTGACCCGCCTGCGGCCCCGACCTCAACGCTCGGGCCTGCCCCCCGGTACTGCCCCCGGTACCGTTTTCGGCACCGATTCGTTGCATCCAGCGCGTTCTGGGCACCGATTCGTCCCATTTTTGGGCCAATTCGGTGCCGAGAAGTGGAAGGGCCGGAGCGACAGGAGAGCCGGACGGCCGGAGCTTCAGCGACAGAAGGTGAGGTTCGCGAGACCCGCGTCCATCGCGCTCGGCAAGGAGTCGGCCCAGCCGCGCCACATGTCGAAGTGGAACTTCAGGTACGTGATCGGACTGGCGTTCGACCCGACCATCGACACCGAGGCGGAGCCATAGGAGCGATCGTTGCGCGTCCAGGGCGAACCCGTGATGCCGCCGCCGGTCGTGGTCGAGTCGTTGGTGGTGTACGTGAAGCTGGGAGGTGGCGTGGCGTTGGTCGACCCGCTCATCCAGACCTCCCAACGGCGGTACACGCCGGCAAGCCCGAAGCCTGAGATGTTCTCGACGTCGAAGGTGACGTTCGTGACCCCGGCGGAGAACGTCAACACGACCTCGATCCAGCCCTGGTTGCCGTTGGCGCCCTTCACCCCGCTGTTCGGAGTGCCCTTCACGAGGATGTGCGGGTTCGTCCCCCCGTACGACAACGTTCCCGTCTGTACCGAGAGGTTGTTCGCGTCGGTCCGACCGGCATTCCAGCTGCTCGTCGTGAAGGTCACGGTGAGCGGAGGCTTGGCCCCGACCGCCGCGTAGGACTTCGTCAGGGTTGCCGACGCGCCGGAGCCGGTGCGCGTCCAGCCTGTCAGCGCCGATTCGTCGACCATCGCCGAGCAACTCGTCGCAGCGAACGCCGTGTTGGCACCGGTGATCGACGGTGCCACCCAGGCAGCCGCGCCTACGGCACCAACCACTCCGGCTTGACGCAGGAACCGCCTACGGTCGAGCTCGTCGTTCACCACACCCTCGTCACTGCTTCGCTGAGCCCTACGGGCATCGTGGCCGCGGGTCGTGCGCCCCGCGTGTCCTTGAGATGCTACGACCGCGTGTGACCGATACCGCTGGGCCGAACGGACCAAATGCCCTGCCGAGCACCCGCAGAGGTTGCAACTTCCCTCGTCAGACGCTGGACTAGGTACTTCGGCGGTGTACGGGAGGACGAGTCTGGTGGAGGGCCAGCTGGTGCAACCCCGGGACCTCACGATCGAGGTCCTCGGCGACGCACCCACGCAAACGCATCAGCGGGCGGCCACCCCCCACCGTTCGCGCGCCCTTTTCGATGGGATGCCCTCCGCGCGTCGTCCACGCGCAGACTGGGAACGGCGCCTGCTCCGACGCACCGTGTCGGGCGACGTGACCGCGGTATGTGTGAGCCTCGCCGTGACCTGGTTTGCTCGGTATCGCTACACCAACGAGACGCTCGCGCTCTTCGGTCGAGCATTCCCGTATTCCCTGCTCGCGCTGCTCAGCCTCCCAGGCTTCCTCGCGGCCCTCGTAGGAGCACAGGCGTACGAACGCACGGTGATCGGCGGCTCTCCAGAGGAGTACACCCGCGTCGTGCGCGGGGTCGTGGGGCTGTTCGTGGTGGTCAGTGCGGCGTCCTTCCTCGGTGGCGTCACCATGTCGCGTGCGGTCATGGCCGTGTTCTTCCCCACGCTGCTCGTCTCTGCGCTCATCGCCCGCTTCGTCGTCCGCAAGCTCCTCCACCGGCGCCGCGCGCACGGAACCGACCTCCGCCGGCTCGTGCTCGTCGGGCGTGACGATGCCGTCGCGAACATCGCGGGCCACCTGAAGCGCAGCGCGCACGCCGGTTACGGAGTCGTCGGCGCGTACATGCCGAGCGCACGCAACCCCGACCACGATGCTCCCGGTGTCGACGTTCCCGTGCTCGGCACACCCGACCAGCTCCTCGACGACCTCGCAACGCTCTCTGTCGACACCATCGCGCTGAGCGGCAGTGGGCTCTTCAGCGACGCATCGATGCGCTCCCTGGCATGGCGCCTGCACGGCACCGGCATCCACCTGCTCATGGCCCCCGACCTCGCGGAGATCGCCGGGCCTCGCATCGTGACCCGCCCGGTGGCGGGGTTGCCGATGTTGTTGGTGGAAGAACCCCGGCTCGACGGGTGGGGCCAGCATGCGAAGGAGTTGATCGACCGTGCGGCCGCGCTTGTCGGTCTCGTCGTGGCGTCACCGCTGTTCGCCGCGATAGCCATCGCCACGAAGCTCTCGAGCCCTGGGCCCGTCTTCTACCGGCAGACGCGCGTCGCCCGCAATGGCGACGAGTTCTCGATGCTGAAGTTCCGCTCCATGGTGCACGACGCCGACACGATGCTGGGCGACCTCACGACCGCCAACAGGCACGAGAACGACGGTGTGCTGTTCAAGGTGCTCGACGACCCCCGCGTCACCCGCGTCGGACGGGTGCTGCGGCGCTACTCGCTCGACGAGCTTCCGCAGCTCATCAACGTTGTACGCGGCGACATGGCGGTCGTGGGCCCACGCCCACCGCTGCCGTCCGAGGTCGCCCGCTACGACGGCGACGTGGCGCGCCGGCTCATGGTCAAGCCGGGCATGACGGGGTTGTGGCAGGTCAGCGGCCGCGCCGACCTGAGCTGGGAAGACACCGTGCGGCTCGACCTGTACTACGTCGAGAACTGGTCGTTCACCCTCGACCTGGTCATCCTCGGCAAGACCCTGCGCGCCGTGCTCGGCGGTTCAGGCGCCTACTGACCCTGTGCCGCCAGCCGTGTCCCGCCCACCCGTGGCGATCGCCCACGACTACCTGACCCAACGCGGGGGTGCGGAGCGGGTCGTTCTGGCGCTTCGACGCGCATTCCCAGACGCGCCGATCCACACCTCGGTGCACGAACCGGCGACAACGTTCGGGGAGTTCACACGCGCGGCCGTCTCGACCACGCCGTTGCAGCGGGTCGGCCCGCTCCGACGCAACCCGCGGCTGGCCCTGCCCCTGCTTGCACCCGCGGTAGCACACCACCCGATTGACGCCGACGTGACGATCTGTTCGACGACCGGCTGGGCGCACGGCTTCCCGACGACCGGCGCCAGCGTGCTGTACGTCCACAACACCGCGCGCTGGCTGTACCAACGTGACGAGTACCTCGCAAACCTTCCCGCCTCATATCGCGCGGGCCTTGCCCCCCTGATCCGGCCCCTGCAACGTTGGGATCGTCGCGCGGCAGCGCGAGCCGACGTGGTCTTCGCCAACTCGGGCGTCACCGCGGCGCGGATCCGCCAGCACTGGGGCCGCGACGCGGAGGTCCTCCACCCGCCTCCCGGGCTCGACCCCGACGGACCGCAGCAGCCTGTCGATGGCCTCGAACCGGGGTATTGGCTGACGGTTGCGCGCCTCCTGCCGTACAAGCGGGTGGACGTCGTCCTCGACGCTGTCCGACGGCGAGCCACGCGGCCGCTCGTGGTCGTGGGTGACGGCCCCGACGCTGAACGCCTCACGTCCCTCGCACCCGCAGGCACCCGCTTCCTCACCGAGGTCACCGATGCGCAACTGCGCTGGTTGTACGCGCACGCCGCGGCGCTCGTCACCGCCGCCCACGACGACTTCGGACTCACCCCCCTGGAGGCGATGGGGTTCGGCACGCCGGTGGTAGCGGTCGACGAAGGCGGCTACCGCGAGACCGTGGTGCACGGCGTCAGCGGATTGCACTTCGCCAGGGCCCACGCAGACGATCTGGCAGCCGCTCTCGACGAGGTCGAGCGCCACTCGTGGGACCGCGAGGCGTTGCTCGCACGCGCCGCCGACTTCTCCGAGGCATCGTTCGCACGACGCCTCCACGACACCGTCGCGGCGCTCCGGTGACGGCGTCTCCCGGCGCGGCCGGCCCGCAGCCGCTCCCCGCCCTGGAGCCCGTCCACCTCGGCGCACACCTCACGCGCACTCCGGGGGTTGCCTACACCGAGGTCGGCGGCCAACCGGTGCTGTGCCAACCCACCGAGCGTCGCCTGCACCCGGTTGCTCCCGCGTTCGCAGCGATCTGGGCCAGGCTCGACGGGGGGACCCTCGCCGACGCGGTGCGCGATGCGATCGGCACGGAGGCAACGCAGGTCGGAACCGCCGCCCATCGCGCCACCATCGAGGCCGTGCGGCGCGCCAAGGCCGCCCACCTCGTCTCGGACGTGCCGCACGCAGAGACGACCCGGTGGACCGCGCCGCCGCTTCCCACCGTTGCCCCGCCACCCGAGGTGCTCGTCGTGCACGGCACGCTGCACGGCAAGTGCCTGGCGCTCGACACCGAACGCCGTACCCGAACCGGCGTCGTCACCCTCGACGCGCACGCGCCCGATCTGGCGCCCCACGTCGGCGAGACCCGCATCACCTCGGTCGCCCACGTGCGCACCACAGAGGCACAGGCGCAGACAGAGGCACCCGAGGAACCGTCGGATGCCCTGGCCGTCCTTGCCTGGTGGGTGGAAGCAGTCGCAGAGCCCGACGCGCTGTGCGTGCCGGGCACACTCGACGCCCTGGCCCTGCTCGCGGAGGCGTTCGCGCCGCGCCAGGACCAAACCGGTATGACCTCCGCCAGGCCTGCCTCGTAGGGTCGTGCAGATGTCGCAACCCTCCACGCGCACGGTGATCCCGCTGTCGCAGACGCCACCCCTGCGCGACCTGTGGCGCTACGCGCGTGGCCATCGCGGCCGCGTGCTGTGGGCGACGAGCATGTCGATCGCCAACAAGGTGTTCGACGTCGCGCCCGAGCTGCTCATCGGTGCCGCCGTCGACATCGTCGTGAACCAGGGGCACAAGTCGTTCATCGGGCGCGTCACCGGAGTCAGCGACCGTCTCGACCAGCTCACGATCGTGGTCGTCGCAACCCTGCTCATCTGGATCTTCGAGTCGCTCACCGAATACCTGGCGGTCGTGACCTGGCGGAACCTCGCGCAGGCACTCGAGCACGAGGCCCGCATGGACTGCTACCGCCACGTCCAAGACCTCGAGATGTCGTACTTCGAGGACCAGACCTCCGGCGGTCTCATGACCGTGCTCAACGACGACGTGAACCAGCTCGAACGGTTCCTCGACATGGGGCCGCACAAGATCATCATCACGACCGCGAACGTGGTCATCCTCGGCATCACCTTCGCCGTGATCTCGCCCTTCCTCGCGGCGCTCGCCTTCCTTCCGATCCCGCTCATCGTTGCCGGGTCGTTGCTCTACCAACGTCGCCTGCAGCCCCGCTACGCGCGTGTGCGGGCCGCCGCGGGCGTCATCGGAGATGCGCTCACCAACGGGCTCGGCGGCATCGCCACCATCAAGGCGTTCAACGCCGAAGCGCGTGAGGTCGCCCGCGTCGACGCCGACAGCGGCGCCTACCGGGAGGCCAACCAGGACGCGATCGTCGTCTCGACCGCGTTCCGGCCGCTCATCCGCACCGCGGTGCTGGCCGGCTTCACCATGACGCTCGTGTTCGGCGGACGCGCAGCGATCCGCGGCGACCTCGCGGTCGGGCTGTTCTCGACCCTCGTCTACATGACCCAACGGCTGCTGTGGCCCTTGGTCGACCTGGGCGAGGTGCTCGACCTCTACCAGCGAGCGATGGCATCGTGCCGCCGCATCTTCGGGCTGCTCGACACCCGTCCGCGGATCCTCCCAGGCACCCGCGATCTCACCCCGCCGGTCCGCGGCGCGATCCGCTTCGAGGGGGTGCGGTTCGCCTACGCACCTGACCTCCCCGATGTGTTGCACGGCATCGATCTCGACATCCCCGCGGGCGAGACCCACGCGATCGTGGGAGCCACCGGCTCCGGCAAGTCGACGGTCGTGAAGCTGCTGCTCCGGCTCTACGAACCCACCGACGGGCGGGTCACCCTCGACGGCACCCCCATCGACGAGCTCACGTTCACCTCGCTGCGCGGCGCGACGGGCTTCGTCGCCCAGGACGTGTTCCTCTTCCAAGGGACCATCCGCGAGAACCTCGCCTATGGCCGCACCGACGCCACCGATGACGAGCTCCGCCACGCCGCGGAGCTCGCCGAAGCAGCGGACTTCGTCGACGCGCTCCCCGACGCCTACGACACGGTCGTCGGTGAGCGTGGGCAGAAGCTGTCAGGCGGCCAACGCCAACGCCTGACGATCGCCCGCGCGATCTTGCGCGACCCCGCCGTGCTCATCCTCGACGAGGCCACCTCCGCGGTCGACAACGAGACAGAGGCGGCGATCCAGCGCTCGCTTGCGAAGGTGTCGTCCGGACGCACGACCGTCGTCATCGCACACCGACTGTCGACGGTCCGTCACGCCCACCGCATCCACGTCCTTGACGCCGGACGGATCGTCGAGGCCGGCACCCACGAGGAGCTCGTCGCGCTCGGCGGCCTCTACGCCGCCCTGTGGCGCGTGCAGACCGGCGAGGCCGCCGCACCGGCGCGACCGGCGTCGTCCGACGTCCGTGACGGGGGTCATGCGGCAAGAGAGCCCCTCGGGGCGCCGGAGTAGCATCTCGGCCATGGCAGCCGCCGAGCCCCGTCGCACCAAGCGTGCCGAGTTGGTGCCCGTACCGGCCCTGCCTCCCCTCACCCCCGAACCGGAGGTGCTCGACGACCCCCGCGTCGGCGACGTCGACGAGTGGGGTCGCAGCGAGCACATGCGAGAGCTGGTTCGCACCCTGTACGAGCCGCTCTACAAGCAGTGGTTCCGCGTCGAATGGGACGGGCTCGAGAAGATCCCCGCCGACGGGGGCGCGCTCCTCGTCGCCAACCATGCCGGTGCGATCCCCTCCGATGCGCCGGCGATCATGCACGGCATAGAGACCGAGTTGGGGCGCCCCGTGTACGGCCTCGCCGACCACGTCTTCCGCACCCTGCCCGTGGTCGGCACGCTGTGGTCCCGCAGCGGCGGCGTGCCGGCCCACCCCGACAACGCCTACCGCCTGCTGCGCGAACAGCGGCAGCTCGCATTGGTCTTCCCCGAGGGCACGAAGGGCCCGTCGAAGACCTACGACCAGCGCTACCAGCTCCGACGCTTCGGCCGAGGCGGGTTCGTCGAGATCGCGATGCGGGCGGGCGTGCCGGTCATCCCGCTGGCGGTGATGGGCGCCGAGGAGTCGATGCCTGTGGTGTTCCGGGTCCCGACCCTGGCGAAAGCGCTCGGCGTGCCGTACTTCCCGATCACCGCCAACATGCTGCTGCTCGGACCGCTACTCGGGCCGCTGGCAACGGTGGCGTACTTCCCTGCGAAGTTCCGCATCAAGGTGCTCGACCCGGTCTACTTCGATGCCGAGCCTGACCAGCCCCGCTACTCGCGCAGCAAGGTGCTCGACGCCTCCGAAGCGATCCGCTCCCAGATCCAGCTCGCCCTGCACGACCTGCTGCGCGCCCGACGCTCGGTCTGGTTCGGCTAGTCGTGGGCCGCCGCATCCTCGTCACGGGCCTCGCCACCTTCTGGGGTGGGCGCATCGCCCAGGCGCTCGAAGCCGACCCCGGCGTCGACGTCATCGTCGGGCTCGACACCCGCACCCCGACCGTCCCGCTCGAGCGCACCGAGTACGTGCGCACCGACGAGAACTACTCGTTGCTGTCACGCATCGTCGAGGCGACCGGCGTCGACACGATCGTGCACACCTTCTTGGTGGTCGACTCCACCCAGATGCGCGCCCGCACGATGCACGAGATCAACGTGATCGGCACGCTCAACCTGTTCGCCGCCGCCTCTGCACCGGGCAGCACCGTGCGCACGGTCCTCGTGAAGTCGTCGTCGCTCATCTACGGCGCCGGCCACACCGACCCCACCTGGTTCGGCGAGGACAGCCGCCGCAAGGCCCCGCTGCGCACCCGGGTCGAGCGCAACCTCGTCGAGGTCGAGGGCTACGTCCGCGACTTCGCGCTCGACAACCCGCACGTGCTGGTCACGCTGCTGCGCTTCTCGAACGTGGTCGGCCCGACCATCACGACGCCGCTCACCAAGGCGCTCCGCCTGCCATTCGTGCCGTCGATCTTCGGGTTCGACCCGCGCTTCCAGTTCACCCACGAGGACGACGTCATCCGGGCGATGCAGTTCGTGCTCGCCAACCGCATCCCCGGCATCTTCAACGTGGCCGGCGACGGCTTGTTGCCGTGGAGCGAGGTCGCCCACATCTGCGGCAAGCGCACCGTGCCGATGCCGCCGGTCGCGACCGGGCTCGCGACCGAACCGCTGCGCCGCATCGGGGTCGACCTCCCCCCGGAGCTCCTCGACCTGCTCCGCTACGGGCGCGGCGTCGACAACCGCCGCCTCAAGCAGGCCGGGTTCGAGTACACCTACACGTCTGCGGGCGCGGTGAAGGCGTTCGTCGAGCACAGTCGCCTGCGCGACGTCGTCGGCGATGCCGCGCCGAGCTACACCTACGAGGAAGACGTCGAGCGCTTCTTCCGGCACTCTCCGGCCGTGCTCCGCAACCGCAGCGACATCGCAGGCCCCCAGGGCCGACCGTCCTGACGCTCCCGCCTCGCCCGTACCCGATCGTCGGCCCCACACCCGCGCACCCATGAGCGACTCCCCGCCTCTCGACGACCCACTTCCCCCGCCCGACGGCCACGACGGCGTCGCGCTCACCCACAACCCCGCCAGTGGTGTCACGGGAGGCATCTGGCGCGTCGAGCGAGACGGACGCACGCTGGTGTGCAAGCTGCTCACCCCACCCGAGTTCGCCGGCCCGCGCGATGGTGTCGTGCCGACCTGGTGGACCGCCACCACCGACCCCCGCCACTGGAACTACTGGCGACGCGAGATCGATGCCTACGAGGCCCGCATCGTCGACGCCTGGCAGGAGCCCGACCTCGACATGGCCGAGGTCGTGGAGGTCGTGCAGCGACCTGACGGCGCCGTCGAGCTCTGGCTCGAGGCCGTCGACGGGCCGCTCGGCGTCGACTGGACCCGCGACCAGGTCGCCCGGTTCGCCTATGCGCTCGGTCGCGGACAGGCACGCATCGCCACCACCGCGGCAGCGGCGGCCGCCACCCCAGCGGCGTGGGATCGCCCATGGCTGAGTCGAGGCTTCCTCGCCACCTACACCGACTCCAAGCCGGCGTCCGACGAGGTGCTGCACGACGATCGACGCTGGGACCACCCCCTCGTGCGCGACACGCTCGGGCCGTTGCGCTCCCGGCTGGTGGCGCTGCGCGCCGACCGTCATCGGACCTTCGCCCTCCTCGCCGCGCTCCCCCGCACGCTGTGCCACCTCGACACCTGGGTCAACAACCTCTTGGCCCGTAGCGATGGGCGCACCGTGCTGCTCGACTGGGCCTTCTGCGGCGACGGCGCCATCGGTGAGGACCCCGGCAACCTGGTGCCGGACTCGATCTTCGATCACTTCCTCACAGCCGCCGAGCTCGGACCGTTCGCGCACACCGTCACCGACGCCTACCTCTCCGGCGTGGTGGACAGCGGTTGGGGGCTCGACGAGCGCCTCGCCCTCCTCGGCATGCGCGCCGCGTCGGTGAAGTACCACTGGCTGGCACCACTGATGCTGGAGCGGGCCGACGACGAGGTGCACGTCGCCTACGGAGGGCGCACCACGGTCAGCGCGCAGCGCCGCTACGAAGACCGGGCGGCGGGCTTGGCATTGCTGTGCGACTGGGCGGACGAGGCACGTGCGCTGGCGCGCACCCTCGGCTTGTGGTGAACGTCGTGCTCGGAGCTGTGCCCAGCGCCATGCTCAACGGGCGCGTCGGGTTGTCAGACGGGCGCGCGCCTCGGGCTGGCTGATCGACCACACCTGTGGCCCGAGCTCGCGCTCGACGGCAAGGGCATGGGTTGCGACGGCGGGCATGTCGCCAAGGGTCGCCTTCACGTCGATGAGCACCCGACGAGGAGCCGCCGCCGTACGCGCCGCCAGCTCGGACGCCACGTCGAGGAGCAGGTCGTCCTCGACGACACGCCAGGCGACGCCGACCCGCACCGCCTCCTCTGCCGTGAGCACCTCGCCGAACAGCAGTGCCGCCGCGGCGGTCTGCGGGCCTGCAAGGCGCTGCAACATCCAGGTGTGCCCACCCCCTGGATGCAGGCCCAGCTGCACGAAGCGTGTGTCGATGCGTGCGGAGCGGGCAACGAGACGCACGTCGCACGCCAAGGCCAGGTTCACCCCCGCCCCGACCGCCGCTCCGTTCACCGCTGCCAGCGTGGGGAGCGGGCACCGGCTCACGCGCAAGAACCCCTCGTAGATCTGCAGGAGCCCTGACCGGGCGGCGTCCTCGTCGCTGGAGCTGGCGTGCAGCAGGTCGGAGAGGTCAGCGCCCGCACAGAAGGCCGGTGGCGCACCCGTCACGACCACCGCATGCACGGACTCGTCCGCTTCGAGCGTGTCGAAGGCGTCGACGAGCTCCGTGACCATCTGTGCGTCGAGCGCGTTGCGACGCTCGGGGGCGGTCAGCGTGACGGTCGCGACGCCGTCCCGGCAGGTCAGGTCGATGGAAGCCATGCGCAGCAGTCTGCCCGTCGCTGCAGGAGGAACCGAGTCCGACGTCGGGCGCTGAGCCCCCGAGGCCGCGCGTCGGTCACCGCTCAGAGCCAGGCGCGCTCGAGCTCCTCGCGTCGCTCGTCCCATTCTTCGACCGTGATGCCATAGCGCACGTGGTCTTCCCACACGCCGTTGATCTCGAGATACCGCTCGGCAGTGCCCTCATCGCGCAGGGCGAGCTTGTCGACCACCCGACGGCTCGCGGCGTTGCGGGGGATGATCGCGACCTGCAGGCGGTGCAGGTGGAGGTGGTCGAACGCATAGCGCGCGACGACCACGAGCGCCTCGGGCATGTAGCCGTTGCCTGCCGCACGGCGGTCGATCCAGTAGCCGACGTATGCGCTCTGGAAGGCGCCACGCTGAATCGACGAGAGGTTGATCTCGCCCACGAAACAGCCGTCGACGAAGATGCCGAAGCCGAACCCCACCCCGAGCTGCCGTTCGCGCTCACGAGCGCTGCATCGCACCGCGAACGCATCGCGATCGGTGGTCGGATCGGGTGCGTTCGGAATGCGGCGAGGCTCCCACTTGAGCAGCCAATCGGCGCTCGTCCTGCGCACGTCGCTCCAGGCAGGAAAGTCTGTGACGGTGAGCGGGCGGAGCAAGACCCGACGCCCGAAGAGGGTCGTGATCGCCCCCGGAGGTGCCTGGGATGCACTACGGGCGGGTCGACGCATCAGGCCACCTGTTCGACCCGCGGAGGGCGTCGGCACGGCGGACGGCGAGACGGCACGGAGCTGATGCTACGGGACCGCTCCCGGCTGCGGTCAGCTGGCACCGAAGCGGATCCCCCACGACGCGTCATGAGCCGCACCCGGCGCGAGGCGCACCAGGTCGGTGCCGGTGCGAAACGCGTCGGGCGGGCACGTCATCGGCTCCACCGCCAGCGCCGTACGCCGCCGAGCGGGTGCCAGCGTGTCGCCGGTGAAGAGCTGCACCCAGCGGTGGCCTTCGTCCATCCAAAGGTCGACCAGGTGACCGTCGCTGCGCTCGAAGGACACATGCGCCCGACCGTCACCGTCACGCGCCAGACCGGTGAACGCGGTGTCGAGCACACGGTCGTCGAGTCGCCTCGGCGTCGTGAGGTCGTACGCCCCGCCACCCGCCGGGACGAGGCCAGTCGGCAGCAGACGCTCGTCGTCGCACACGAGGCGGCTGGTCGCCGCAACCTGCACGGTGCACGCATCGACCCCTCCCGGCCCGGCGGCCAGGTACGGGTGGTGTCCGAGGCCGTAGGGGCAGGCCACATCGCTGCGGTTCGTGACACGCACGTGAACCTCCAGCCCGTCCGCCCGCAGCCGGTAGTCGGCCTCGAGGTCGAGGCAGAACGGGTAGCCCGGTGTGGGGTGCAGGCGAAGCGTCATGGTGACCGCCGCGTCGCTCCGACCTGCCACACGCCATGGCAGCCAGCGCACAAGGCCGTGGATGGCGTTGTGGCGGCCCGGCTCCGACAGGTCGAGCTGATGGTCGATGCCGCCGAAGGTGTACCGGCCGTCCCCGACCCGGTTCGGCCAGGGCGCCAGGATCGCGCCTCGTGCCCCATCCGCGATGCGATCCTCGGCATAGGGCTCCACGACGTCGACCTCACCGACCGCAAAGCGACGCAACCCGGCACCCACCTCCACGATCGTCGCCGTATGGTCACCGGCACGCAGCTCGATCTGCGCACCCGAGGGAGGGGGTGAGGTGCTCACCGAAGGAGCGACGCCGCGAGGCCATCGAGGATGTCGGCCTCGGAGTGGATGACCTCACGTGCGCCGATCGCGTGCAGCACCGCCTGCAGCACCAGGCAACCACCGACGATGACTTCGACCCGACCGGCTTCGAGGCCGACCACCTGACGCCGCGCGGCGATGGGCAGCGCGGCGAGTCGGTCGGTCAGCTCGTCGACGGTGGCGATGTCGAGGACGTGGTGGTGCACGCGGTCACGGTCGTAGTGGGCCAAGCCCTGCGCGATGCTCGCCAATGCGCTGACGGTCCCGGCGAGCCCGACCACGCGGGCGACGTCGACCACGCCGAGCTCGTCCAGCGCCCCCCGGAGCTGCACGTCCAACTCGCGTCGTGCTGCGGCGAGCTCGGCCGATGTCGGGGGATCACCGGCCAGGTAGCGCTCGGTGACCCGCACGCAACCCACGTCGAGCGAGCGAACCCCGTGCACCACCGGGTCGCCCACGGCGGTGAGCGACCCCCAGATGAGCTCGGTGGATCCGCCTCCGAGGTCGAACACGAACACGCCGCCGGGCGCGGGCGGCAGGTCAGCGGTCGCACCGGCGAACGAGAGTCGACCCTCCTCCTCTCCGGGGAGCAGTTCGAGTGGGGCTCCCAACGCCTCCGCCGCCGGGCCGAAGAAGTCGTCGCGGTTCGAGGCGTCGCGCGCCGCCGACGTGGCGGTGGCGCGCACAGACGTGGCACCAAGCGCCTCCAACACACCGCGGTACTCGGCCAGCACCGCGACGGTCCGGGCGATCGCCTCCGGGGCGAGCCGGCCGGTCCGGTCGACGTCTTGGCCGAGGCGCGTGATGTGCATGCGCCGATCGAGCGTCTCGAGGCAACCGTCGAAGGCACGGCGAGCCACCAACAAGCGGGTGGAGTTCGTGCCGCAGTCGACCGCGGCCACCACGTCGGCTGAATCACCCTGCTCGTGGCCCGCGGGGGTCGGGTGCGCAGCGCTCACCGCAGGAACGCAATCTGGACGCAAGCCCGAGGCGGCAAGACGAGCGTCGACCCAGCGGCCGACCGGGTCGTCGCCGCCGGCGAGGAACCATGCGTAATGGGCATGGAGGCATTTCACACCGCGGCGGGTCCCCGCCACACCTCCGCTCGGTCTCGGGCCGACATGGCCTGCGGGCAGGGCGGCGTCACGCTCGCGCGCATAGGTGTCGTGGGCGGCACGCAGCTCGTCAGGGTCGACCTCACCCTCGGCCTCGTCGACCCCACCCTCGCCTTCGATGCGCCCCACCCATCGGCGCTCCGGCTCACCGACCAGCCAGTACCGGGTGGGCATCGGTGTGCCGTCGAAGAGCAGCGGCGCGTTGCGGATGACCAACGGAGACCCGTCCGCGTGACGGACCACGACGTCGAACTCGCTGGCCGGGGCTCGCCCAAGTAGCTCCGCCACCGCACGACGGTCGTCCGGTGCGGCGCTCACCGCGCGCGGCCCGACGGTGGAAGGGATCGATCCGTGGCCGCCGGCGCCGCCGTGGACGGCACCGTCGTCGTCGGTGACACGGGCGTGGTCGGCCCAGATGACGTGGATGTCGGTGGGGCGACCGTCGGCCCCAGCACCCCAGGGTCCACGGCACCGGCCGGGTAGTGCTCGACCACCCCCGGCGTGCGCAGCAGGCGCGGGACCATCCAGTTCCACAGGGCAGTCGTGGCCTTCGGGTCGTAATGGGCACCGTCGGGGCGCAACGTCACGCCGTCCACCGTGTCACGCGGGTGCCCGCCAGGACACGCGTACTGCGAGACCGCAAGCATCGAGACGTCGTGAGGATGCGCGGCGGCAAATCGACGGAAGACGCCGTTGACCCACGCAACGCGGGCATCGTCTGCACGCGCACCCTTCGCGGCTCCCAACCCCAGGTCGGGAGGGCGCATGCACGGCACGTCCTCGATCACCAGGGGCACATCGGTGCGCGCCCGGAAGAACGCGCGTACGTCCTCCAGGTGCGTCGTGATGAGACGGTCGTAGGCAGGGGTTCCCACACGGTAGGTACGATCGCCGATCTTTCGGTCGTAGACCTCCCATGCCCCGGCGACCAGGACGATCACATCGGGCTGCTGCGTGACGGCGTACGCCCAATCCTCGGAGGTTCCGGCACATTCGCCGGGTGCACCGTCCCACGCGATCAGGTCATCGGTGAGCTTGCGCGTGTAGGGCACGAGACCGCACCCGATGTGCGCGCCGGGAATGAGCGAGGCCCCCGACGGGACCGCCCCGTACACCTGGGTGAACGCGACAGAGTCACCGATCACGAGCACCCGAAGCTTTCCTGGCTCGACCGGAGTCGGCCGCTGGGGGCGTGGCGCCGCCACACCACCCAAGTCTCCACCCCACGGCAGCACAGGCTGGCCCGACGGCACGCGGATGCCCAGAAGGATCACGAGCAGCACGACGAGCGACGACACGGCCATCACGTGCAGCGTCGCCCGCTCGGGGTGGCGCAACCGCTGCCACGCGGCGGTGCGAACGGGCCGCTCCACCAGGTAGTACGACGCGGTCGCGACCGCGAACGACACCAGGAGTCGCAACGCGAGCAGCGGCCACGTCGACCAGGCGATGCGTGAGGGGTTCAGCCAGATCCCGACCGGCCAATGCCACAGGTACAGGCCGTAGGAGAGCCTGCCGATCCACGGCAGCGGCCCGGTACGCAGCACCCGACGCAATGCGCTCGGACCGGGCACCATCACGGCATGGACGAGCGCGACCCCCGCGAGCGTGAACACCACGTACCAGCCGCGGTACAGCCAGCGATCGTCACCCGCGACTACGAAGAAGGACGCGACCACCGTGACCAAGCCGATCCAGCCAACGACCTCAACGAGCCGGGACCGGATGCTGCTGCGCAGCCCGGCTTGTGCGCTGTTGCGATCGCGACAGGCATGCAGCCCTGCCGCCAGGGTCGCGCCGCCCAACAACACGAAGGCGTGCGAGAACAAGCCGTAGTAGGCACGCGACACGTCGGCGTCGCCGCGCACGAGCACCACCATCCACACCCACGACGCCACCCCGGCGAGGGCGATCAGGAGCGCAAGGCGACGATCGCGGCCACGGGTGACACGTCGCAGCAGCAGCAACGTGCACGGCCAGATCAGATACCACTGCTCCTCCACGGCCAGCGACCACACGTGGCGCAGCGGCGACGGCTCGACGAGCTCGGCGAAGTAGCTCTGGTGGCTCAGGATGAAGCGCCAGTTCGCCACGTAGAACAACGACGCCACGGCATCGAGGCGCACCGAACCGCGTGTGAACGCCGGGCCGAGGAACTGCGCATACCCCACGACTGCGAGCAGGAGCAGCAGCAGCGCGGGAAGCAGGCGCCGCGCCCGACGCCCGTAGAACGCCCCGAGGCGAACCCCACCGTCGTCGTCCTGCTCGCGCAACAACAGCGTGGTGATCAGGAACCCGCTGAGCACGAAGAACAGGTCGACGCCCAAGAAGCCGCCGCGCAGCGACGTCACCCCGGCATGGAAGACCATGACCGCAAGCACCGCCAACGCCCTGATGCCATCGAGGGCCGGCTCATAGCGCAGGCGTGCAGGAGCCGCACCGACCGGATCCGCCGCGGCCTCCGACGAAGCCCGGAGGCGGGCCTCGTTCACGGTGGTCCGGTGGGTGACGACGGTGGAGGGCCGGCGGCCACCAGAGCCCGCAAGCGTGGGCCGAGCCACTTCCATGCATACGGGTTGGACTGATACGTGAAGTGGACGCCGTCGGGGCGCAGCACCACACCGTCCTCGGTCTCGCGGAAGTGCCCTCCGGGGCACAGGTAAGAGGACCAGTCGAGGATCGACACGTCGTCGTGGCGGGAAGCCACAACATCTCGGAGGACATCGTTGACCCACCGGACGCGCCACGCGCTGTTGCGTGGGTCGGGTTGTTCGCCGACCTCGTAGCCCTCGTGGCGCATGCACGGGGCGTTCAAGAAGACGATCGGCGCCTGCGTCTTGGAACGGACGAAGTCGAGGTCGCTGCGCAGGGTCCGCTCGAGCTCGTCTCGGTACCGGTCGGTGCCGACCTTGTACACGTCGGTCCCGAACACGTGGTCGTAGACCTCCCATGCGCCGTAGCCGAACACCACCACCTGCGGATCGCCGCTCTCGATCGACGAGGCCCAACGTTCGCGCTCCGTGGCGCACGGAGGCACACCCGTCTCGATGTGCACCACGCCGTTGTTGATCATGCGGCCGGGCAGGATGCCGCACCCCAGGGCTGCCGCGGTGATGAGCCGGAGGCCCTCCGGCTTCGATGCCCCGAACCCCAGCGACCAGGCGACCGAGTCGCCCACGAGCAGCACGCGCACGTCGTCTGGCCGGTCAGGCGCGTTGGGAATGTGGGCGAGTCGCTGCTTCTGCGCGGCCTTCGGAGGTGCCACGGGAATGAACAAGATGCCGGTCAGTACCGCAGACACCCCCATCATCGAGCCCGCCGTAGCGAGCCGGGGCATCCGCAGCCGTTGCCACGCAGCCGTCCGGATGGGCCGCTCCACGAGGTAGTACGACGCGACCGCCGCCCCGAACGAGACCACCGTTCGCACGGCGAGCAAGGTGATGCCCGAGAACCGGCCCCCGACCGGATTGATCCACACCGCGATCGGCCAATGCCACAGGTAGAGGCCGTAGGACAGGCGGCCGATCCACGGCAGCGGAGGCACGCTGAGCAGGCGGGCGAGCGGACCGCGCTCGTCGGCCATGACCCCCGCAACCACCAGCGCGCCGAGCACCGCGAAGAGCAGGAAACCGCCTCGGTAGAGGCGGTCGTCGTACCCCGCCAGGCGGGAGAACGCCACGAAGCAGCCCACCAGGGCCACCCCACCCACGCCCTGTGCTGCGCCGATGGCGACGCGGCGACGCAGCGGCCAGCGGTGCAGGGCGAGCGCGAGCGCAGACCCGACGAGCAACGTGTGCGCACGGGCGTCGGTTCCGTAGTAGGCCCGCGACGGGTCGGCCAACGGCTTCACCAGGATGCTCATCCACACCGCAGATGCGACCGCCAGCACCGACACGATGCCGAGCACCACCTCGAGCCGCCGGCGCGTGACGCGCAGCAGGACCAGCAGCACCGCGGGCCACACCAGGTACCACTGCTCCTCGACCGCCAGCGACCACATGTGGCGCAACGGCAACGGGGCCCCGAACTGTGCGAAGTACGACAACTTGGAGTACGTGAACCACCAGTTGGCGCCGTAGAACAGCGACGCGAGGCTGTCCTTTCGCACCTCCGCAGCGATCAGCGGAGGCGGGTGCACGAAGTGCTGCTGGATCGTCACGGCGCACAGCAACACCACGATGGCCGGGAAGAGTCGACGGATGCGCCGAGCGTAGAACCCCCCGAAGTCGATGCGCTCGGCCCCGTCGAACTCCCGCACGAGCAACGTGGTGATGAGGAAGCCGCTCAACACGAAGAAGAGGTCGACGCCGAGCAGCCCGCCGCGCGCCGGCTGCACGCCGAAGTGGTAGAGCATCACGGCGAGCACGGCCACGGCGCGAAGACCGTCGAGCCCCGGTTGGTAGCTCAGATGACGCGGGGCGTGGGAGGGGTCGCTCATGGCAGGACTGCGACCCTAGACGGACGTGGCCGCCAGACCGGCCCGCGACACCTGGGCGGCGGCTTCTTCGTGCTCGGCTCGCTTGCGTCGCAGGATGTCATCGACGCTGTACCAGACCAGGTGCACGATCAGGGCGTACAGCCACCCGAGCAGGATGTCGACCACGTAGTGCTCCGCGCCGAGCACCAGCGTGAAGGCCATCGCGATCGGGTAGCAGAACAGCAGGATGCGCAGCGGCCAGCGAGACGTCCGCCAGAAGTAGAGCGCGACCAGCATGGTGTAGGCGGCGTGCAGGGAGGGCAGCGCAGCGGTGAGGTTCACGGTCGCCTGGCCCTTGTGGAACAGGTCTTCCGCGGAATGGATCGGGATGTACTTCCAGCCTCGCCCGACGGTGCGATTCAGCGGGGGGAGCAGCCCCCGGTCTGACGCATACCAGGGGGGTGCCCAGGGGAACAGCAGGTAGGTGCTCAGCCCGATCGCCGTCAGCGCGATGAAGCGCCCCACGAACGCGGCCCAGCGGGCACGGCTGCGTCCGTACAGCCACGCCGCGATGGCGTAGCAGGCGACGAAGTGGGAGAGGTACGTGAGCGTGGGAATCACCTCCCACACGTGCACCCGCGACGGGTCGATGAGCCGTTGCTGCAACCAGACGGTCGGCACGTTGCCGAACCCGAGCATCTTGTCGGCGGTGATCTGCGGCGTGACGTGCAACGGGAAGCCCAGCGTTTCGGCCGCCCCTCGCGTGTAGTCGTACGCCAGCAGCGCCAAGACGAACGGCACCCAGTCGACGAACAGGCGCCACAGACGCCGACCAGGGGTGAACACGGCGAACACCGCGAGCGCCCCGACGAGCCATGCGAGCAGCACCTCGCGTTCCCATGGGAACCCGCGGGTCTGCACCGACCGAGCGAAGACGCCGCCGTAGACGAGCAGCGCGACGATGCGCAGGGCCCGCCGCCACCCGAGCGAGTGCACCCAGGAGCGCACGAACGCAGCGGGCGACGTCATAGCGGCCGATGGTACGCGGAGAACAGGCGCCCCCTGCTCCACCCCCACCTGCGACAACGGCTGCACACGGGTCCGCTCAACCCCAACTCGGCAGCCACGTGCGCAGCTCGTACGCCGACGGCGACAACGGGGTCCCCGCCCACAGCGGGTAGAAGAACACGAACGCCGCCGCCGATGCGACCAGCGACGCCAGCCCGACGTACCGCCACAGCGTCCGGGACGTGTGCGAGAGCGCGACCCCGACCGCGACCAGCATCAGGGGTATCAACGAGGCTTGGTAGAAGGTGTACGCCGCACGCGGGTTGACGATCCACGGCACCCATTGCGTGGCCGCGAGGACGAGCACCCAAAGCGCTGCTCCCCTGCGCCGTCGCAGCACGACCCAGAGCGACCCGACGAGCCCGGCGAGCCCGATGACCCACACCACCGGGTTGGCGAGCGCCAGCACCCGCACCTCTGTCGTCCCCTTCGGGTGGCGCGGACACATGCCTGTGGGCTGGCCCGACATCGCAGGCAAGCACGTCTCGCTGAAGAGCCGAACCGGGTCGTCGAGCCACAACCATCGACCCGCCGGCGAGGCGTTCGGGTTGGTGGGGCGTAGCCCGAGGTGGAACTCCGCGACCTCGTGCTGCTGGCGAACGAACCCGGCAGGGCTGAGCCGTGCGGGACCGAGCTCACGCGGGACCCAGGTCAGGAGGTAGAGGGGAAGTGGGACGAGGACCAGTACCGCGACACGCGCGGCCAGCACCCGACGGCGAGCCTTGCCTCGGACGTGATGGCGCCACTCGACCACGACGACGACGGCTGCGACGACCGGCAGGATCCACACCGACGACCACTTCACGCTGCCGCCCAAGCTCGCGCACACCACCGCACCGACCGCCGCCCAGCGCCGCACCCCATGCGCGTCGGCGGGAGCCACCCACAGCACCGCGAGGAACCACGTTGCGGCCATCACGAACAAGGCGACGAACACGTCGAGCATCGCCAGGCGCCCGGTCGTGAAGAGCACTCCGTCAAACGCCGCGAGCAGCCCGACCCAGCAGGCCAGACGCGGACGACCGCTCAGGCGATGCACCACCGCTGCCGTGAGCCCCACGACCGCAGCACCGGCGACGAGCGCGGTGAGACGCCAGCCCGTCGGGGTGAACCCGGCGATGCGCACGCCGGCGGCGATCAGGAGCTTTCCGAGCGGGGGGTGCACCGCCCGCCCTCGCTCAGCCCCCCACTGCAGGGTGTCGAGGGCGTCCGGCGCATAGAACACCTCGTCGAAGACCATGAAGGGCGGGTGACCGAGCCGAACGGCACGCGTGACGAGAGCGATGAGCGCGGGGACGACGCTCGGCCACCAGGGGAGCCGGTGCGGCCGTGGCGCAGTCGCTGCGCTCGCCACCGCTTCGACAGCCAGCTGCGCCTCATCGCGCTGCGCCTCCGGCGACGTGCGCAGTGCGTCGGTCGGAGCTGCGTCGGGGTCGCCGTCGACCCCCGGGTCCGGCAGGTCCGTCGCGGCGCTCACGATCCCCCAGCCGATGCCGCAGTCGTCGGCCGCCCCGCGACGGACGGCTCGGTGGGGACGCTCGTCGACGTGGTCGTCGGCTCGGTGGGGACGCTCGTCGGCGCGGTGGAAGGCGTCGGCGGCACCGTCGTCGTCGAACCGACGTGCACTCCCTGGCGCAAGAGGTCGAGCCAAACGCCGCGCCCAACCGCTCCCGGGCCGGCAGCGACCCGAAGGTCAGCCTTGGCGACGGCGAGCGGGCACTGCTCGCGCACGAGCAGGTTTCGGTTCGTGGTGCCACCGGTGGGCGTCGGAGCCCCGCTGATGACCGAACGGAACAAGCTCGGGTCTATCGACGGGACCGGCGTCTCACGGTCACGCTCTTGCAAGCTGTGGCACGTCATCGCCATCGCACGTGCCTCTTGGGCCTGCAGGTGGGCGTCAGCACCACAGGCGCCGAGCACGGCGACCGCGCTCAGCAATCCCGCCAACGACGCGAGGACGACCCGAGCCCGACCCGCTCCGCTCCTGCTTCGCCCGGTTCGGACGGGTCCGGCGCACACTCGCAAGGTCAGGGCACAGACGTCGCCGTCGGAGCAGCGGCGCCCGGCGCGGCGACCACCTGCACGAACGGCCAGATCCCTGGGAGCACCACGGGCACCTTCGGCGACGGCAGCAGCGCGTACGCACGGTCACCTGGGCGCACCATGCCGTAGTTCTGACGTGCGAGCCGGGCAACCGTGGCCGGGTCGCGCAGATCGTCCGCACGAGCGGCGAGCTTCGTGTTCGCCGCGTCGACCACGTCTATCTGATGTTGCAGCGCTTGCGTGCGCTGGCGCTGCGCCCACCAGGTACGGACGGGGAACGGCCCGATGAAGAACACACCCACCATGGCGACGGCACCGACGAGGCCCCCGAGCGCGACCCGCTGTCTACGCGTGCGGCCAGCGGCGTTGCCTCTGGTGGCGTCGACCGAGGTGGCCGTGGGCGTCGCGGCGCGGGGCAACGGCTCGCGCGCGAAGTCGAGCGCGCGGCGGTTGCGCCGACGTGACGACCAGGTGCGCGCCTGGTCGAGCAGCGGGCCTCGGCCACGAGTCGCCACGCCCGTCACCGACCCCCACGCGGCAGCGCGGCGCGACCACGGAAGACGGCGGTCTCGCCGAGCATCTCTTCGATGCGCAGGAGCTGGTTGTACTTCGCGACGCGGTCGCTGCGGGCGGGCGCGCCGGTCTTGATCTGGCCACAGTTGGTCGCGACAGCAAGGTCGGCGATGGTGGCGTCTTCGGTCTCGCCGGAACGGTGCGACATCACCGAGGTGTACGCGGAGGCCGTGGCGAGCCCGACCGTGTCGAGGGTCTCGGTGAGCGTGCCGATCTGGTTCACCTTCACGAGGATCGAGTTGGCCGTCGCCGTGTCGATGCCACGCTGCAGGCGGGTCACGTTCGTGACGAAGAGGTCGTCACCGACGAGCTGGACGCGGTCGCCCAAGCGCGCCGTCAGCTCGGCCCAGCCGTCCCAGTCCTCCTCGGCCATGCCGTCCTCGATCGACACGATCGGGTAGCGCGAGGCCAGATCGGCGAGGTAGTCGGCCATCTCAGCGGGCTGCAGCGAGCGCTGCTCTCCGGCGAGCACGTAGAGCCCGTCGCGGAAGATCTCCGACGAGGCGGCATCGAGCGCGATCGCGATGTCTGTGCCGGGCGTGAAGCCGGCCTGTTCGATGGCGGACACGAGCACCTGCACGGCCTCTTCGTTCGAAGCCAGGTTGGGAGCGAAGCCGCCCTCGTCACCGATGGCAGTCGACAGGCCCTTGTCGTGCAGCACCTTCTTGAGGGTGTGGTAGGTCTCGACACCCCAGCGCAGCGCCTCGGTGAAGGACGCGGCACCGACAGGCATGACCATGAACTCCTGCAGGTCGACGTTGTTGTCGGCGTGCGCTCCCCCGTTGAGGACGTTCATCATCGGAACCGGCAGCACGCACGCGTTGGTGCCGCCGACGTACCTGAAGAGCGGAAGGCCCTGCTCATCGGCGGCCGCCTGCGCCACCGCCAGTGAGACACCGAGGAGGGCGTTCGCGCCGAGGCGAGCCTTGTTGTCGGTGCCGTCGAGCTCGATCAGCAGGTGATCGATGCCGCGCTGGTCGAGCGCTTCCAAGCCCTCGAGGGCGTCTGCGATCTCGCCGTTCACGTTGGCGACCGCCTGTGCGACCCCCTTGCCGAGCCACTCGGGGCCGCCGTCGCGAAGCTCGACGGCTTCGAACTGGCCGGTCGAGGCTCCCGACGGGACGATGGCTCGGCCGCGGGCGCCCGACTCGAGCTGCACCTCGACCTCAACCGTGGGATTCCCGCGCGAGTCGAGGACCTGGCGGCCGGCGAGGTGGTCGATGCTGCTCATGGTCGGGGGCTCCTGGGCACGATCAATGGCGAAAGGAAGGTGGGGTCGATGCCGTCGGTCCCAGCCGCCGCACTGACCCGCCCTGCACGGTACACCGGCGCCGCGTCCCCCCTGACGTATCCCGATGCGGGCCGATGCACCTGGCTCACGCCGCGAAACGCGTGACTTCGGGCACGCGACGCAGAGAAGCGCTACATTGCGCGGGCGCGGTGCGGAGGGGTGCCGATGGCAGAGCACACAACTCACGTGGAAGAGCCCTCCCCCATGCACCTTTCGCCCGTTGCTCCCGAGACGACCCGCGTCGTCCTTCAGGTTCGCGCCGAACACGCCGGCACTGGCCTGCGCACCGCCCTGCGCGCCGCACGGCGCGGGCTCAGCGACGCCCTCGACACCTTCGGCCAGCGCGCGGGCGGTCCACGCGCGGCGCTTTCCGAACCGCTCCCGGCGCCCGGTGGTCCGATCGTGCTCGTCACCGGGCTCGGCCCCGACGATCCGAGTCCGCGGGCACTCGCGCGCCAGCTCACGGAGCGCCTGGTGGAGGCGGGGCTCGCCGATGCCAACGTCGTGACCATCCCGGATCTCGGCCGGTTCGGTCGCCTGCACGCCACCCCGAACGCTGCCGTGCTCCGCATCCTGCCGGTGCCGAACGGGAACCGTGGCCGCATCTCGGCCTCGTGGCTCACGCTGGCCATCTCGTGGGCGCTGCACGACCCCGACGATCTCGTCGGGGTGCGAGTGGCGGAGGTGGAGTTCGAGACAGATCGCAGCGAGCTCACCCGCACGCTCGGGGAATGTCTCCGCACGCACACCCCTTGCGAGGTCGTCAGCGGCGACCCGGCGTCATGGATCAGCGTGGCCGCACTCGCCTTCGAGCCGTTCCCCCACCTCGTGCTCGCGGCGGCCGGCCCGCATGGCGGCATGCCCCGCGTGCTCGCTGCGTGCGACGACCTGCGCGCCATCGCGCAGGACCTCCCCCGCGGCGCGGCCTACGCCTGCATCGATCTCGAAGCCGACCTCGCCAGCCTCACGAGCGGATTCACCGACCGTTCATGGCGGGTGAACGGCATGGCATCGCCGAACGCCGTCGCCACCTGGACCTGTGAGGACTACGTCCCAGGTGTGTTCCCCTACCAGGTGCTGGGCCCCGGCCATCAGCTCCGCATCGGTGGCGTGCCAAGCTCGGCTGAGCTGCTCCGTGGTGGCCGGATCGGCATCCAGGTGGGCGACACAGGCGCCTGGGCCCCCACCGCAGCGACGCGTCCGTGGCAGCAGGCCACCGGTCGAGCGCTGCTCGAGGGCTGCCTCATGAGCCACGACGAGCTCGAGATGCACCTCGCGGGCCTCGACGCCACGAGCGGTCGAGGCCGTGCGTCCGACGATCCCGGTCAGGTCTCACCGGGTGACGGCATCGGCGCCGACCCCGACCTCGATCAGATCCACCTGACGTCGACCCCACAGCGGCGCCGCGGGCACAACGTCACCATCCTCGAACTCGCCGCCTGGCTGGGTGGGCAGCCGCACAGTGACAACCCGGTCGGGGTCTCCCCCTGCGCGGCGAGCTTCGTTCGCAGGTGGTCGGCCGACCTCGATCCGGCGAACCGCCAGCATCTCGTCGCACGCGCACCGGCCCTGCCGGGGAGCGCGGGCGACGAGGGCGTCGAGCAGGAACGCCGCTGGGCGATCGCCGAATGGCTCGCCTACGACCACGCCTCTGCATGGCTGCGCGTGGCGGGGATCTCCGACAATGCGGGGCTGCTCGACCAACTCGGCCCCCTCGATGACGAATCCGAACTGCTCCAGGCAGTCACCCTGCTCGGTCAGGCCATCGTCACGGCTGATCGCCTCACCGACGACCTCGTCGCTGCCACCGTCGCAGCGCTCGACCCGTCCCTCCAACGTGGGGCAGGGCGCTTCCTGGCGAACGCGGCCAACGGGGCGTGGCGAGGGGTGCTCGGGCCGACCGCGTGGGTCGCTGCCGCGACTGCGGCCACCTACGACGTGCCCGCATCGATGATCGGCCGTGCACGCCAGCAACTCGCCGGCAGGGGTGCCGACCAGGCGCTGCAGGCACGCCTCGCAGCCGAACCCAACGCCCTGGCGGAACGGGTGTGGACGGCCACCCTGCACGCCGTGGGTGACGAGGTCTGGCACCAAGGGTGGTGCGCGCTCGACGCGATGGGCGCCACGCTCACCAACCTCGACGTCTCCGGCGCCCGGGCGGCCCTCGCGGCACGGTCCGGCGGCGGCGAGCTCAACAAGGCGACGGGCGTCGCACGACGCGCCGCGCGCGAGGTGCTGGTGCGCGCCGCGCTGTTCGGTGCGCCAGATGATCGCCGCCACGCGTGGGACGCAGCGTTGGCGCATGCCCGGTCTGTCCCCGGCAGCGAGGCGTGGCGCGCCGTCACCGATGCGGTGCGAGCGGGTGTCGGCGAATGGACGTGGGGCGCCGCGCTCGACGCTGCACGGTCCGCGATCGAGGACCCGCTGCGTGACCTCCCGGGGCTCGTGGGGCGTACCACGCTCGTCTCGGTCGCTGCCGAGGCAGCCGCGGCCGCGGCCCGGTCCGTGGCGACGCAAGCGGCGGCGGCGGCCATGCTCGGCGGAGCGGGGCCCGAGGTGGTGCACCGCAGCGCCTACGAGGCACTGGCCCCCACCGCTGCCGAGTTGACCGCGTCGGCCCTCACCCTCTTCGACCAGCTGATCGGGCTCGTCGTCGTCACCGACAGCGGCGAGACGCACACCCTCGAGCCCGGCGCGCTCGTGCGCTGACCAACTCCTGAAGCCCGCCCCTCCCGCGACCGTGCCACGCAAGACCGCCCGCTAGGAGCGGTGCAGGCCACCTTCGGCGGCGCGCACCATCGCTTCGACCTTGCGGGCGTGGGCGCGCAGCGCCGCCTCTGGGTCGATGCCGTGTGCCCGGGCATCGACGACGAGGCTCCACAGCCGTTCGGCGACGTCCGGAGTCGCATCGGTGCCCACACCGGGCGCCGTGTCGGAGCCTGGCTCGGCATCGGCGGGGTCGGTCGCCACGCCCAGCGCGGCGGCCTTTCCGGCCACCTTGGCGGCGTACGCGAGGGCCGGCAGCGCGGCGGGGATGCCGTCCATCACGCTGGTGCGGCCCTTCTCTGCAACTTTGGCGAGCTCCCATTGCGCCATCACCGCATCGGGGGCACGCCCATCTCCGAAGATGTGCGGGTGGCGGGAGACGAGCTTGTCGTGGACGTTGCGGGCGACATCCCCGAGCTCGAACCGACCGTGCTCCGCCGCCAAGCGCGCGTGGAACACCACCTGGAAGAGCAGATCACCGAGCTCTTCCTCGAGGTCGACGTACGCGGCGTCGAGCTCGTCGCCGCCGCGGCCTCCGTCGCCGGCGACCGCCACGGTACCGACGTCGGAATCGGCGCCGCCGTCGTCGACGCCAGCGAGGCGGTCGAGCACCTCGAGCACCTCGTAGGTCTCCTCCAGGAGATGCCGTCGCAGGCTTGCGTGCGTCTGCTCGCGATCCCAGGGGCAGGCCGCCCGAAGGGTGCGCATGAGCTCCTCCAGGCGGAGCACGTCCGATCCGGGCGGGGCGCCGAGACGCGGGATCCACAACGCGGTCAGGTGATCGGCGTCGACGGTGCGGTCGAGGTTGTCCCACGCGACATCGAACACCGACTCGTCGGGTGAGCCGAGTCGCTGCAGCACCACCACCGGTTCGTCGGGCGGGTCGACCACCGACAGCTTGATGTCGGAGAGCACCCACTGGGCATGCACGTGCGCGACGAGCAGCGGCCCCACCTCGCCGGAGGCCGCCTCCGCGAAGAGGTGCCCGTCGACCAGCCGCGCTCCCGCCTCGATCGGGTCGACCCCCAGCCGTGACCACGCCAGGTCGAGGAAGGACAGCCCCGCAAGCAGCACGACGTCGATGTCGTCACGGGCGCGCAGCAGCGTGACGGTGTGCTCGAGCACGAGCGGCGACCCGGGTACGGCGTACAGCACCTCGCCGTGCTCCTGCGCCGCTACGACGAGCTCCGCCGCGATCTGCTCGTACACCTCCGCGAACGTGTCGGCCGCTTCGTAGAGATGGTCGAAGGCGCGCTCGGTCTGCACCGCCGGTGCCGACGGGTGCCGCGCGGTGCGGAGGTAGCGGGTCGGGATGCGCTCGATCGCCTCGAGCACCTCGGCGGTCAGCAGCTCGGGTCCGGCCGGGCCGATGCCGGCCACGACCACCCGCGGCTTCACCTGCGTCAGCTCAGCTCTGGGCGGAGGTGCCACCCGCAGCGCCGGATGAGCCCGTGGTGCCACCGGAGGAACCCGTCGGCGTGCCGCTGGTACCGCCGAGCACGGTGGGCAGCTCCGTCGACGGTGCACGCTCGGCACCGGCGGGCGGCACGACCTGTCCGCGCCCGGTGCTGGTGCTCCACGTCCCGAACTTCGGGTTGACCTCGACCTTGGCCTTCTTGAGCAGATCGCCCAAGTAGGTGTTCATGTCTTGCTCACGGACCGACGACAAGAGCTGGGCGCGCACCTGCTCGAACGGCTGCTGTTCGACCTTGGTGAGGCGGAGCACGACGAAGATGCCATCGCTCACCTTGATCACCGGCGTGATGCCACCCACCGCGAGCTTCTGGAGCGCCGCGACGGACGCATCACCGATGTTGCTCACCCACGACCGAGGCGTGTCGCACCCCATGTTGCCGTCTTGCGCCTCGCCCATGGCTGCCGCACCGTCGGCGGTGGCGGTGTCCTTCGCGACCGTCGAGAAGTCGGCCCCCGAGGTGACCTTCGTGTGAGCAGCGTCGGCCTTGGCCTGGTCCTTGGCGACGACCGCGTCGAGGCACCACGACGTGAAGTCGGTCGCGGCGTACTGCTTGTAGTACGCCTGCGCCTGCGTCTCGAGCGTGCTGCCGGCTGCGCGCTTCTCGCTGATCGCCTGGTAGTTCGCGTACGTTTCGACGAACAGCGCACGGAACCAGTCGGGGAACGCCTTGAACGCCCTGGCCGCGGGGGCGCCGTTGGCGGCGGCGTGACCGGGGTACTGCTGCTCGAGCGCCTGCTCGGTCGTGACACGCTCCTCGGCGGTGACCTTCAAGCCGAGGCGAGACATCTCGCCGTCGAGCACCCGACCGAGGACGAGGAAGTAGACGTAGTTCGCCGTCTGCGCCGTGGGTGTCGCACCCTTCACCGGCGGCGTTGCCGCAGGGCCTTGGGAGCTCAGCTCGTCGAGCAGCGCCGCGCCTTCGAGGAAGTGCTCGCTCGTCACCGCCTTCCCGTCGACCTTGGCGATGGGGGCGGTACCGCGCTGGCACGCGGACAGCACGACGACGAGCGGAAGGGCGACCAGCACCGGCATGGCGCGTCGCAGCAGGACACGAGTACGGCTCACGAGCAGAGCAGGCTAGTTGGCGCCGGGCGTCGCTCCGGTGTCGGCCCCGGGCGGGACGAGCTGGCGGAGGAGGTCGACGAGCGTGCCGGCCAAGTCGGGGGTGCGCGGCACCGGCATGACGAGTTGCTGCGCGTCTTCCTTCCAGACACCGCCCTTGGCGATGCGCTGCAGGCGCATCACCTGCGAGGTGCGCAGCTCGATGGGTGCGAGTCTGGCCGTGAAGGCCGGCCCGCCGAACGCCGGGCCCTTCGTCACGTTCACCTCGCGCAGGCCGAGGCGCACGCACTCGGCGCGCAGGCGCGCCACCTCGAGCAGCCGCTCCGCCTCCTGTGGAACCGGCCCGTAGCGATCGAGCCATTCGGTGCGGATGTCTGCCACCTCGGCCTCGCTGGTGACCGCTGCGAGCCGGCGGTAGGCCTCGAGGCGAAGGTCTTCACGCGGCACGTACGCGGTGGGCAGGCTGGCGTCGAGCGGCAGGTCGAGCTTGACCTCGGCGGGCTCGCGCACCGGTTCGCCCTTCAGCTCGGCGACCGCCTCGTTCACCATCTGGCAGTACAGGTCGTACCCGATGGCGGATACGTGCCCCGACTGACCGGTGCCGAGCAGGTTGCCGGCCCCGCGGATCTCGAGGTCGCGCATGGCGATGCGGAAGCCCGAACCCAGCTCTGTGGCTTCTCCGATGGTACGGAGGCGCTCGTAGGCCTCTTCGGTGAGCACCCGGTCGGGCGGGGTGAACAGGTAGGCGTAGGCGCGCTGCCCCGCACGCCCGACGCGCCCACGGAGCTGGTGGAGCTGCCCGAGGCCCAACAGGTCGGCGCGGTCGACGACGAGGGTGTTGACGGTGGGCATGTCGATGCCCGACTCGATGATCGTGGTGCACACGAGCACGTCGTAGCGCTCGTCCCAGAAGTCGAGCACGACCTGTTCGAGGGCGCCTTCGTCCATCTGTCCGTGCGCAATCGCGATGCGGGCTTCGGGAACGAGCTCGCGCACGTGCTCGGCGACCTGCTCGATGTCGCGCACCCGGTTGTGGACGTAGAAGACCTGTCCCTCACGCAGCAGCTCTCGGCGGATGGCCTCGGCGACCGCCCGCTCGTCGTAGCCGCCGACGTAGGTGAGGATCGGCTGACGATCGGCCGGAGGCGTGTGCAACAGCGACAGGTCACGGATACCGGTGAGGCTCATCTCGAGCGTGCGCGGGATCGGCGTCGCCGTCAGGGTGAGCACGTCGACGTCTGCTTGGAGCGCCTTGATCGCCTCCTTGTGCGTCACGCCGAAGCGCTGCTCCTCGTCGACGACCAATAGCCCCAGGTCCTTGAAGCGGGTGTGCTCGGCGAGGAGCCGGTGCGTGCCGATCACGCAGTCGACCTCGCCGCTGGCGAGCCCGTCGAGCACCTTGCGGGCCTGCGCAGCGGTCAGGAAGCGGCTCAGCATCTCGACGCGCACCGGGTAGCCGGCGAAGCGGTCGGAGAAGGTCGTGAAGTGCTGCTGAGCCAGCAGCGTCGTCGGGACCAAGATGGCCACCTGCTTGCCGTCCTGCAACGCCTTGAACGCGGCGCGGATGGCGATCTCGGTCTTGCCGAAGCCGACGTCGCCGCACACGAGGCGATCCATCGGGGCGGGTGCCTCCATGTCGGCCTTCACGTCGGCGATGGCCGCGAGCTGGTCGGGCGTCTCGGTGTACCCGAACGCCTCCTCGACCTCACGCTGCCAGGGCGTGTCCGGCCCGAACGCGTGCCCCTTGGCGTGCAGCCGTGTCTGGTAGAGCACGACCAGCTCCTGGGCCACCTGCTCGATCTCGGCGCGCACCTTCGCCTTCGTGCGGGCGAAGTCGCCCCCGCCGAGCTTGTTGACCGTGGGGTTGTCGCCGCCGCTGTACGGACGGATGGCGTCGATCTGGTCGGACGGGACGTACAGCTTGTCGTCACCGCGGTATGCGAGCAGGAGGTAGTCACGCTCGACGCCACCGATCGCCCGCTTCACCATCCCCTCGTAACGACCGACCCCGTGCTGGTGGTGCACCACGTGGTCGCCGGGGACAAGATCCTCGAAGAAGCGCTGTGCTTGTCGGCGCCTGACCCGTGTCGGCCGATGGGCGCGCCGTCGGCCCGTGAGGTCGCTCTCGCTCAGCACCGCGACACGCGAGGACGGCAGGATCGCGCCGCGCTCCAACGGGCCGACGAGCACGTCGACCGCCACGTCGTGCGACAGCAAGAGGTCGCGCAGGCGCGGCGCGGACGCCGCGCTGTCGGCGACCGCAACGACGCGGTATCCACCGCCGAGCAGGTCGCGGAGTTGCTTGACGAGCCCGGCGCCGTCGCCCGCCGGGGGGGTCCACCCGACGACCTCGACGGTCGGCATGTCAGGACCGTCCGGCACCGCCGAGACCAGCAATGCCGGGACGGTGGTGCGAGCGAGGACATCGTCGAGCGGGATGTGCAGGCGCGGGAACTCGTCGTTGCCGGTGACGTCCCAAGTTCTGGCAAGCGACGCGGCGAGGTCTGCCTCTTCTGCCAGCAGATCTGCGGCCCGGTCGCGCACCCGACGCGGCTCGGCCAGCACGAGTTGCGCGTCGGGGCCGAGCAGGTCCAACAGCAACGGCTCTCCGGTCGCCAGCCACGGGAGCCACGACTCCATCCCGTCGAAGGTCTGACCCTCGACAAGGCGCTCCCAGTGCTCCCGCCCCCACGGTTGCGTCGCCACCAGGCGCTCGGCTCGAGCACGGTCGTCGGGCCCGAGGCGCAACTCTCGGCAGCCGAAGACGGTGACGGAGTCAAGGTCGATGGTGGAGCGCTGGTCGCCGACAGAGAACTCACAGAGCCGGTCGACCTCGTCACCCCACAAGTCGATGCGCACCGGGGCGTCCGCGGTGGCGGGGAACACGTCGACGATCGACCCGCGCACCGACACCTCGCCCCGATGCTCGACCTGTTCTTCGCGGCGGTAGCCGGCGTGCACGAGCGCGGCCACGACCTCGTCGCGGTCGAGGCGGTCGCCGCGGCGCACCGTGAGCGGCACGTGGCTCTCGGAACCCTCTACGAGGCGTTGGCTGAGCGCCCGCACGGGCACGACGACGACGTCAGGGCGCCGTCCCGCGGTGCCGTCGCGATCAGAGAGGCGCCACAAGACCCGCAGACGACGGCCCATCGTCTCGACGCCGGGGCTGACCCGCTCGAACGGCAACGTCTCCCACGCCGGGAACAGCTCGACCCGGCTCGCACCCAGCAGCGCCGACAGGTCATCGGCGAGCCGTTCGGCTTCCGCGCCGGTCGGTGTGACGACGACGACAGGCGCCCGCTCAGCCCGGTTGACGAGCGCGGCGAGCACCAGCCCGCGGGCGCGGTCGGCCACCGCCAGCACGGCGCCTGCTCTGCCGAACGCGGCGAGCAACGCGGTGTCGTCGCGCAGCAGCGCGGGGACCTCGGTGAGCAACATGGCGGTGCCTTCGAGCAGATTCGGGCGCGGGAACGCCCCGCGCGCCACCGATGACGGGGGTGTGCGGGGAGATCGAGGCTACCGGGGGAGCTGGGGCTTGCAGCGGGCACGCCCGCCGACTGGCCGGAAACCGTTGAGAGCGCCCGCTCAGGACTGCGGTGCGTCCCCGCTGGGCGCGTCCGAACCGGTCTCCACGAGAAGCTGATCGATCACGTGGCGCAGGTGCGTCCGGATCTCATCGTCCATGGCCAGCGCCAACTCTTCGGCCACCACGCCTCCCGCCAACGATCGCAGCCCCTGGGCGATCCCGACGATCGCGGGCACCTCGCCGGGTGCACGGTTGGCCAACTCGGCCTCGGTGTCTTTGACGATCTCCCCCACCACCAGCATCACGAGGTTGTGCGCGATCGGTCGCACGCCGTCAGCGATGGCGCCGCTCTGTTCGATCGCGATGTCGAGGGGGATGCCAGCTTCGACCAGGGCGCGTCCGGCACGAAACGCGCGAGGCTTGCGCACCCGGTAGCTGCGCTCCGCCAGCGTCCCACCGCTGTCGATCGGCTCGATGAGCCCGACTCGAATCGACTGTTCGATGCGCGACTCGTCGTCGTCGCCGTACAGCTCCATGAGTTGCGTGCCGGTGAACACGCTCCCCAGCCCGGGAGGGGACGGGTCGAGGAGGGCTGCTTCGACCCCGAGCAATTCGCCGACATCCACGCCACGGGCCTGGCCGTCCAGCAACTCGCCGATGTTGGCAAGGGTGTAGCCCCGCTGGATCAGCTCACGAATCACCAGCAGGCGATCAAGGTGCGCATCGTTGTAGACGGCCGTCCTGCCTCGCCGCACAGGCGGATCGAGCAGGCCGTGGTCGCGATATGCACGCAAGTTGCGCACTGTGGTGTTGCCGGCGATTGCCAGCGCCTCGGCGCGGTACTCCACAGCGAGAGCCTACGGGAGCGTGCGAAGGCGGCGGGAACTCTGTTGCTCGGATGCGTCGCCAACGCGGTGCCTGGGGAACGGCTCGTCGTGCCTCGGTGCGCGCAGTCTTCGTGCACGCAGTCTTTCCCAACGATCGAGCGGAACGGTCTTTCCCAACGATCGAGCGGAACGCGTCCGACCTGTTCCGGCGCTAGAACAGTCCTCGTGTGGTTGGCCTGGAACGCTGCGGCAGCGATCTCGGCCGGACTCGCCGCAGTGCTGCTGGCCACCAAGCGCGCCGCCCCCGAAGGGCACCGTGGCCACGCATGGTGGCTCGTCGGCCATGAGGTCGCCCTCATGGCCGCGCTCTACGCCATCTGGCAGTGGGTGCACGAGCACACCGTGACCCGCACCGCGGGCGCAGTCGCCCACTCGACGTGGATCGTCGACGCCCAACGTCGGATGCACCTCCCGAGCGAACGGACCCTGCAGCACCTCGTCCTCCCGCACCGCTGGCTCATCGAGGCACTCAACGGGTACTACGCCATCGTCCACGTCCCCGCGGTCGGCGTGCTGCTCGCGTGGGCCTACTTCCGCCACCGCGACCGCTACGGGTGGATCCGCAACGTGCTGGTCCTCACCACCGCCGCGAGCCTGACCCTGCAGGTCATCCCCGTGGCGCCACCTCGCTTTCGCCCCGACCTGGGCTTCGTCGACACCGGCCTGCGCTACGGCCAGTCGGTCTACGGCGCCGGAGGAAGCGGCATCTCGAACCAGCTCTCTGCGATGCCGTCCATCCACGTGGCGTGGGCGGTCATCGTGGCCGCCGGCGCCATCTGGGCGAGCCGCAGCCGCTGGCGTTGGCTCACGATCGCACACCCGGTGCTCACCGTCGTGGCGGTGGTCGCCACCGCCAACCACTGGTGGCTCGACGGCATCGTCGCCGCCGCGATCGTGGCGCTCGCTGCGGGCGTGGTGACCGCCGCCGGACGCGTCGGTCAGGCGCGTGCGTTGAAGCGCGTCATGACCTCGCCGATCTCGTCGGTCAGCATCGCCTCGACTGCATCTGCGGCCTCGCCCACCACCACGTCGAGCTCGGCGCGCTCAGCCTTGCCAGGGCGGCGCAGTACGTAGTCGGCGCCGGCCTGGCGCCCGGGGGGCTTGCCCACGCCGATGCGCACGCGGACGAAGGCGTCGCTGTGCAGGTGCGCCTTTATCGACTTCAGGCCGTTATGTCCGGCGAGGCCGCCCCCCGCCTTCACCTTCAAGCGACCGACGGGCAGGTCGAGCTCGTCGTGCACGACCACCACGCGCGACACGTCGGTCACGCCGTGCCGGCGCACCAACGGCGCGACCGACGCACCCGACTCGTTCATGTAGGTCTGCGGGAATGCCAAGGCGACGCGATGCTCGCCCACCCGCACCTCCGCGACGAGCGCGCGCTCCTTGGATGCCTTCAGGCGTCCTCCATGTCGGGACGCCAGGAGCTCGACGACGTCGACACCGATGTTGTGGCGCGTGCCGACGTACTCCGCGCCGGGGTTCCCGAGCCCCACCACCAACAGGTCGGCAGGCGTTCCTCGGCGTGCCCCGGACCCGAACGGGCTCATCGCAGGACGGCTCGACGCCGTCGAGTCACTCGCCGCCCGCGTCGGAGCCCGCAGCGTTGGCGTCCCCAGCGTCGTCGCCGCTCGAAGCAGCCTCGACACCCGCACGGGTGAGGACCGTCACCACAACAGCCTCGTCCGCGTCGAGGTCGGTGCTCACACCCTTGGGGAGCGTCAGGTCGGCGACACGCACGGTGTCGCCGAGGACGAGCCCGCTGATGTCGACGGTGATCTCGTGGGGGATATCGGCGGGCTTCGCCACGACCGGCAGGTGGAACAGCACGAGGTCGGCCATGCCGTTCTCGCGCGTGACACCCAACGCCTCGCCCTCCAGCACGATCGGCACGTCGACGGTGAGCTCCTCGTCACGGTTCACGAGGAGGAAGTCGAGGTGTGTCACGGTGTGGTTCACCGGGTGACGCTGCAAGGTCTTGACCATCGCGAGCTTGCGCTGGCCGTCGATCTCCAGGGTGAGCAGGGCGTTGAGGCCCGCCTCGCCGCTGAGGGCGATGCGCAGGTCACGCCACACGACCGCAACAGACTGCGGCTCGGAGCCGTGCCCGTAGACGACGGCCGGGACCTTGCCCTCGGCACGCAGGCGGCGCGAAGGACGGGACCCGGTGACACGACCGGTTTCAGCGGTGAGGGTGATCTCAGCCATCGGAGACTCCTACTTCAGAGATCGCGCCGGAGCGCAAGCGGTTGGAAACGACGTGCGAGGCTACGGGCTGGGGCGGCCGGCGCGCCAACCCGTCAGGACTGGTTCTCGCCGTCGAAGATCTCGCTCACGCTCGTGTCTTCGAAGACCGCGTCGATCGCGTCGCCGATGAGCGGCGCGACCGACAGCACCTCGAGCTTGTCGAAGCGCTTCTCGGCGGGGATCGGCAGGGTGTCGGTCACGACGACACGCGACAGATCGGCGTTCTTGAGCCGATCGACCGCCGGGTCTGACAGCACCGCGTGGGTGGCCATCACCCAGACGTCGGTGGCGCCGTGCTCGCGCAGGATGTCGGCCGCGGCGACGATGGTACCGGCGGTGTCGATCATGTCGTCGAGCAGGATGCACGCCCGGCCGTCGACCTGTCCGATCACGTCCGCGGCGACGACCTGGTTCGCGGTGCCCCGTGGCCGGTACTTGTTGACGAACGCCAAGTCGGCACCGAGTTGGTTCGCGAAGCGCTTCGCCGCCTTCATCCCCCCCGCGTCGGGCGACACGATGACCGGAGACGCCGGGCAGTTCTGGCGCACGTAGTCGATGAGCACCGGCTGCGCCGTGAGGTGATCGACGGGGATGTCGAAGAACCCCTGGATCTGCCCCGTGTGCAAGTCGACGCTGACCACCCGGTCGGCGCCCGCCGCCTGCATCATGTCGGCCACGAGCTTCGCCGTGATCGGCTCACGGCCCTCGGCCTTGCGGTCTTGTCGGGCATAGCCGTAGTACGGGCATACGGCGGTGATGCGCTTGGCCGACGCGCGCTTGGCGGCGTCGATCATGATGAGCTGCTCCATGATCGACGAGTTCACGTCGCCGCCGTGGGTCTGCACGATGAACACGTCTGCCCCGCGCAGCGACTCACCGAAGCGGCAGTGCAGCTCGCCATTGGCGAACTGGCGCAGGTTCGGGTCACCCAACTCGACGCCGATGCGAGCCGCGATGCTGGCCGCCAGCTCCGGATGGGCGCTCCCCGAGTAGAGCTGCAGCTTCTTCTTGGTGACGAGCTCCATGGGGGTCCTCGGGCTACTGGCCGGGTGGGGGGACGGGACCGTCGTCGGGCCCCGGCGCAGTGTAGAACGCGCCGGTCACCGCACCTTCAGGGACGAGCGAACCAGGCGGCAACGACGCGTAGGGCCCCACGATTGCGCCTGCACCGACGTCGGCTTGCTGCCCGGTCGTCGTCGTGACGACGGCATGCGCGCCGACCCGGCAGTCGACGAGGCGCGTGTTCGGACCGATCTCGACGCCTTCGTCGACGACGGTTCGCCCTTGCAACATCGTGCCCGGGAAGAGCGTCACGTCGTTGGCGAGGCGGACGGTTCGATCGAGGTAGGTCATGGCGGGATCGACCATCGTGACGCCGTTGGCCATCCAGTAGTCGTTCGTGCGCCGGCGCAGCTCGGCCTCGGCCGACGCGAGCTGGCGGCGATCGTTCACGCCGTGGGTCTCGTCCGCATCCGCCACGAGCGCGTGCACGGGGTAGCCGGCCTCGTGCAGCACCGACACCACATCGGTGAGGTAGTACTCGCCTTGCGCGTTCTCGGGGGTGAGGCGACGCAGCGCGGGTGCCAGGAGGCTTCGCCGGAAGCAGTAGATCGAGGTGTTCACCTCGGTGATCGCCTGCTCCTCGGGGGTTGCGTCGGCTTGCTCGACCACCCGCACGACGCGCTCCTCGCGTCCTCGCACGATGCGCCCGTAACCGGTCGGATCGTCGAGGTGCGCCGTCAGCACCGTGGCTGCGGCGCCCGTCTCGGCGTGCTTCGCCACGAGTGCGGCGAGCGTCTCGGGCCGCAGGAGCGGCGTGTCGCCGGGAACGACGATGACGTCGTCGGCGTCGTCGTCGCCGTCGTCGGGGAAGGCGGTCAGCGCGACGCTCACCGCGTCGCCGGTGCCACGCTGCACCCCCTGTTCGACGAAGTCGACCACGAACGCGGGTGCCTCTTCGGCGACCTTCTTGGTGACCCGCTCACCACCGTGGCCGACCACCACGACAACGCGTTCCGGGGTGCACGAGACCAGTGCGTCGAGGACGTAGAGGACCATCGACCGGCCGCACAGGAGGTGGAGCGGCTTGGGCCGCTCGGAACGCATGCGAGTGCCGGCGCCGGCCGCAAGGACGATCGCGGCGAGCGGTCTGGCTTCGGGCATGCTCCAGTTTTACTCGGCCCGCGCCCTCTCGGATGCACGTCGGAGGCGGCGCTGTGCTGCACTGACCCCGATGGCCGAGTTCACCCTCCCCACGGCGCTGGCGGACGATGTCTTGCGACGACTCGCCTACGAACCCGGCGGTAGGTGCGACCTCGACCTTCTCTACAGCCGCTTCTGCGACACGGTTCCGTTCGACCCTGTCGCCAAGGCACGCGCAGTGCGCGAGGGCCACCGTCCGCCGGGGAGCGATCCCGTCGAGGTGGCGGAGCACTTCCTCGCCACCGGCCTCGGAGGTACCTGCTGGGCGACCTGCGGTCTGCTTGCCGCCCTGGTGCACCACGTCGGCGTCGAGGCGACCGTCGGCGTGGAACGCATGCGAGCGACGGACGCCGTCGACTTCCACAGCTTCGTCGTGGCGTGGACCGACGACGGGCCGCACATGCTCGACCCCGTCCACGCGTCCGGCCGCCCGCTCGCCCTCCGCGCCGGATCGACCGGCACCCACCCGGTGTACCGGTCTGTGCTCGTGGGCTTCGACACCGACGAGCGATCACGCCGGGGAGAGGCGGCCGAGCGGCCGCCGGCGAGCGGTGCCCGCTCGGGAGTACCGCCGCGGGTCGGCCACGAATGGGCCAGCCCGGACCACGCCGGGAGCTACGTCGTGCTCACGGACCACCTCGACCCCGCCGATGTCGCCGCGTTCTGCGACGTCTCCGTTGCACACACGGGTGTCCGCGCCCAACGCCTCTTCCATCGCACCGCCGGCATCGACAGCCTGACGATCGTGCGTCCCCTGCTCGACGGGCGCGGGCTCGAGCGACGCACCTGGTCGGGCAGCGCCCCCACTCCGGAACGAGTCGAGCTGCGCACCGCGGAGGACATCTGCGCGGCGCTGCACGTCGGCGAGGACGGCATGGCGGCGGTGGTCGCCTCCGGCCTCGCCGAGGTCGACGGCACCACCTGGCGCTTCACCGTCTGACGCGGCCTGGGCAGCGCGGGGCAGCGCCGTGTGGCAGGGCTGGACCGTGTGCGACGCGTCGCTGTGCTCGGGGGCGAGGGTTCGAACCTCGATGAGCGGCTCCAAAGGCCACCGTCCTGCCAATTGAACGACCCCCGACAGTGGGCCACCACGCTACCGGAGGCGGCGCACCCCTCCGTCCGCACTGCCGGGCGTGCATGGGAACCAGCGGGGTTTCGCACCGCGCCGGGTCGGCCACTAGGTTGGCGCGCCTCATGGGATCTCTCATCAAGAAGCGCCGCAAGCGCATGCGCAAGAAGAAGCACAAGAAGATGCTGAAGCGAACCCGCTGGCAGCGTCGCGCCGGCAAGTAGTTCTCGTCGGCGCCTCGCCGCGCCACGTCGCTTCGCACCCGTCGACCCGACCGACCGCCCCCACGGGGGCGGTCGGCGCGCGTCACGACGAAGGCGGCGCTTCTGGCGGGGTGGTCTGGACGACCACGCGTCCGTCACCGGGGAAGGCTCCCGGTACGAACCACGTACTCCCGCTTCCAGCCAGCGTCGGCGTGCAGCCCGTTGCGTCGCCAAGGCGGTCGCGCCACATCGCGAGCCGCGGCTCGACGTGCAGGGCCGCGAGCTCGAGGTCGTTCTCGCCCGGACCGGTCGGACCGCCGAGCCCATCCCACGCTCGGTACACCGCTGGCGTCGCACAGCCGAAGGGCGGGAGCGCCAGCGTGTAGGTGCGAGGTTCGTACGGAAGCGCCTCGAGCTGTTCGCCGACCCCGGTGACGCGCGCCCGCCCGCCCGCAACGCAGAACGACACGTCTGCGCCGATCGATGCGGCAACCACGGGGTCGACCGCGTCGGGGCCACCCGCCGCCCACCGCAGGACCGCGGCGGCATCGGCTGACGCGCCACCAAGCCCTGCCCCAGCCGGTATGCGCTTCACGAGCCGCACCGCGGCCGTGACCCCCAAGGCTCGCAGCGTGCGCGTCACCGTGTTGCCCGGACCGACCTCGACGGGAAGTCCGCTCGCCGCCTCGACCACGGTGAGGGCGTCACCCGGCCCGATCTCGATGCGGTCGGCCAGGTCGAGCGTGACCATCTCAGCGTCGATGAGGTGCAAACCGTCCTGGCGCACACCGGTGATGCGCAGCGAGACCGTGAGCTTGGCTCGTGCGTGCAGCACGGCAGTCTCGGAGGGAGTCACGCGCTGCATCGTAGGAGCGATGGCGCGGCGCGCCTTCGCCAGAGCGCCGCGCCAGAGCGCCGCGCCGGAGCACTTTCGCCAGAGCGCCGCGCCAGAGCGCTTTCGCCAGAGCGCTTTCGCCAGAGCGAGCAGAGCGGGCGGGGCCGCGCGCCACCTCGACCACCTGCTTGCCTGCCGTCGCCTAATGCACTACATTAGAACACGTTCTCGGAACTAACCCCCAGGAGCATCACCATGGAGTTCGGCCTCTTCTTCAACGGCTACCTGCCCGGCCCAGCCGCGTTCGACACCGACGCAGAGCACACCATGCTCATGCGTGAGGCGCAGTACGCCGTCCACGCCGACTCGTTCAACTGGAAGTACGCATGGTTCGGCGAGCACCACAGCCTCACCGAGTACTCGCACCTCTCGGCGCCCGAATCGATGATCCCGTTCATCGCCGCGCAGACCCAGCGCATCCACCTGGGCTCCGCGATCATGAACCTCTCCCCGAAGGTCAACCACCCGCCCCGTTTGGCCGAGCGCGTCGCGATGATCGACCACCTCACCAACGGCCGGTTCGAGTTCGGCAGCGGCCGAGGTGCCGGCGAGCACGAGATGCAGACGTTCGACCTGCACACCTCCGAGACGAAGGAGATGTGGGACGAGGTCGCACCCGAGCTCATCAAGATGTGGGAGACCACCGACTACGAGTTCGAGGGCGAGTTCTTCCGGGTGCCCTACCCGCACAACATCCTCCCCAAGCCCTACGGCGTCGGTCACCCGCCGCTCTGGCTCGGCTGCGGGAGCCCCCCCACGTTCACCAAGGCCGGCAACCTCGGCGTCGGTGCCATCGCCTTCAACTTCGAGCCCGTCATGAACCTCAAGGGGCGGATCGAGGCCTACAAGGAAGGCATCGCCGACTGCACCGAGCCCCTGGGCGAGTTCATCAACGACAACGTGATGATGACCAACGCCGTGGTGTGCCTCGCCGACGGCAAGCGCGCCCGCGAGATCGCCATGTCGGCCGGACGTGGCTACCTGAACACGCTGGTCACCCTGTACCACTCGACGATTCCGCCCGCGAAGGGTGCCGTCACCTGGCCCGACCCGCCCCGCGCCCTCCCCGACGAGGCGGCGCTCGACTACGCCATCGACAACGGCTACCTCCTGTGCGGCACGCCCGAGCAGGTGCTCGAGCAGATCGCGCGCTACGAGGCGGTCGGCACCGACCAGCTCGTCTTCGGCATCCCGAACGAAGGGTTCGAGCACGACGAGGTGCTCGAGATGATCGAGCTGTTCGGCAAGCACGTGATCCCGGAGTTCGACAAGGACCCGGAGCACCGCACCACCAAGATGCGCGCCTCCGCCGTCCGCAAGTACCCGAAGTTCACCAAGCTTCCTGAGGGCCTGCGCAACCCCGAGGTCATCCCGACCAACGCCCTCAAGCCCCTGGGGAGCTGACACGGCCCCGATCGCCACGGCCACGCGCGATCGCCTTCTCGACGAGGCGGAGCGCCTGTTCGCCCACCGCGGCGTCGACCGGGTCAGCACCCGCGAGATCGTCGAGGCTGCCGAACAACGCAACGTCTCCGCGGTCACCTACCACTTCGGGTCGCGTGAGGGTCTCCTGCTGGAGATCCTCACGCGGCGCGGTGGTCCCGTGGACGCCGAACGGGGTCGTCGACGTGCGACCCTCGACGCACACCCGACGACGAGCGACCTGGTCGCCTGTCTCGTCGAGCCCTACCGTGCACTTCTCACGGAGGCGGGCGGCCGCGCCTACGTCCGCATCGTCGCCCAGCTCCGGGGACGCTTCGCGGCGTGGCGTGTCGAATCCGACGCGGCCACGACGGTGCACCTCGCCGCGATCCTCGACGAGCTCGAGGCACGCATCCCCGCCACCCCGGCGCTGCGCCGCGAACGCATCGTCGGCATGATCATGGTGCTGACCGGCATGGTGGCGGAACGGGCCGGGCGCATCGACAGCATGGTCCCGAGCGAGACCACAGACGACGAGTTCGCCGAAGACCTCATCGCCATGTGCACCGCCGTCGTGGGCAACTGAGCCGGGCCACCCCCGGCTCCCTGTTACCCCCTGCCCCTGCTCTCGCC
>CAZUMJ010000002.1:135688-136820 GCA_964621605.1 uncultured Iamiaceae bacterium
CACCCCCGGCTCCCTGTTACCCCCTGCCCCTGCTCTCGCCCCCAGCCGCTCCTCTCGCGCGCTGGTCGCCCCTGCTCCGTAGCCCCCTGGTCGCCCCTGCTCGTTCTCGGCACCACCGCTCGTTCTCGGCACCGATTTCGCCCACTTCTGCACCAAATCGGTGCCCAGAACGGTGGGAATGCACCGAATCGGTGCCCAGAACGGGCGACGTCAGCCGAACTGCGCCAGCCGCGACCACGCAGCCAGGTCGAGACGCTCCGCCCGCTCCGACGGATCGACAGCCGCGGCGACGAACCCGGCGTCGTCGACGAGACCGGCCAGCGCCCGTCGCAACATCTTGCGACGCTGCCCGAACCCGGCGCGCACCAGCGCGAAGAGCCGTTCAGGGTCGCCGGGAACGGCCGGACCGCCGGCGTGTCGCACGATCTCGATGAGTGCCGAGTCGACGCGCGGCCGGGGCGTGAACACCTCGGGACCGACCCGTCCGACGACCTTGGCACGTGCCCAGTAGGCCACCTTCACCGACGGAATCCCGTAGGCACGACCCCCCGGTGTCGCAGCGAGTCGCTCTGCGACCTCACGTTGCACCATCACCAACATGCGGTCGATCGCGGGCACCTGATCGAGCAGGTCGCACACGAGCGGCGTGGCGATGTTGTAGGGCAGGTTCGCGACCAACACCCAACGCGACGCCCCGGCGAGAAGGTGCGGCCAGTCGGCCTCCATGGCATCGGCCTCGATGAGCGACACCGTCGTCTCGGCCAGCACCTCACGCAGCACCGGCACGAGGTGCCTGTCGCGTTCCACCGCGGTGACGGTGGCGCCGGTCTCGGCCAGAGCCAACGTGAGCGAACCGAGACCCGCGCCGATCTCGACCACGTGATCGTCGGGACCGATCCCGGCGAGCCGCGCGATGCGACGCACGGTGTTGGGGTCGACGACGAAGTTCTGCCCCAGCGCCCGACTGGCCTGCAGGCCGTGGCGGTCGAGGAGTTCGGTGAGCTGGCGTCGGGTGTGGGTCACCGCACGCCAGCGAAGCACACCCGGCGACGAGTCCGCGGGCCGGCTGGATCGATCACCAAGCGATGGCACACCCCGCGACGACGCCGCGGGCCAGCGGAATCGATCACCA
>CAZUMJ010000002.1:136920-153436 GCA_964621605.1 uncultured Iamiaceae bacterium
ACCAAGCGATGGCACACCCCGCGACGACGCCGCGGGCCAGCGGAATCGATCACCAAGCGATGGCACACCCCGCGACGACGCCGCGGGCCAGCGGAATCGATCACCAGGTGATGGTCACGCTGATGACACCCGTCCCGGGCGACGCGAGCTGCGCGAAGACCCCGCGGTCGAGGTCGATGATGCGCCCGGCGCCGAAGGGGCCTCGGTCGGTGACCGTGCAGGTGGCGGTGGCACCGTTGGACGCGTGGATGGTCACCACGGTGCCCTTCGGGATGGTCTTGTGGGCGCATTGGCCCGGACGCCAGTCGTACCAACTCGCCTGGCCCGACTCCTGGTTCACCGGCGTGGGTGGAGGAGGCGGCGGAGGCGGAGCGGTGGCGGGAGGGGCCGTCGTGGGAGGCGGCGCCCATGCCGTCGTGGGCGGCACCCATGCGGTGGTCGGCGGTGTCGTTGCCACCACCTGGGGGACGGCGGTGGTCGGCGCGACCCACGCGGTTGTCGGCGCGGTGGAGGCGGCCACGGAGTTGGCGAGCGGTTCCGTCGTGGAGGCGGCCGTGGGCACGGGACGCGCCGCTCGTGCGACAGGCAGGGCCGTTGGATCGAATGCGGCCGCGGGACGACCCTCGGCGGTGCGCAGGACATCCGCTGTCTTGGAGCCCAGGCGCGGGACGACGAGCAGGGCCGGCAGCGCGAGCACGGTCACGCCGAGCGCGAGGAGCACGTGCGGACGTTCGAACCCCACACGGCGGGGGGTGCGAGGCGCCCGGGGGGCACGACGTGACGGCGGGAGCTGCACCGAGGTCGCCGGCAACGGCGTCTCGGGACGGCCTGCATGCTGGGCGTGATCGTCCATGACGACGATCACGTTACGGGCGTCGTAACACGATCGCAAACTACACGGGGGTCATCTCGCCCGAGCGAGATCACCTCCGGAGGCACGTGTCAAGTCGCGACGCCGCTCCTGGGAAGCGAATCGCCGAGGCGGTAGACGCGAGACGCGTTCTCCCATGAAGCCGTGGCAACGTCGGCAACGTCACAGCCTCGCAACATCGCGATCGCCTCGCCGACCAACGGCACCCACGCGGGCTGGTTCGGCTTGCCACGGTTCGGAACCGGCGCGAGGAACGGGCTGTCGGTCTCGACGAGCAGCCGATCGAGAGGGCACCGCACCGCCGCCGCCTGCACGTCGGTGGCGTTCCGGAAGGTGACGATGCCGCTGAACGACACGTTCGCTCCCCGCTCCAAGCAGGCGTCGACCTCGTCGACCCCGCCGGTGAAGCAGTGGATCACCGTCCGCGCCGGGACTCCCTCGGCATCGAGCACGGCAAACGTGTCGTCCCACGCGTCGCGGGTGTGCACCACCAGTGCCAGGTCATGGCGGTGTGCCAGCTCGATCTGGGCAGCGAACACGTCACGCTGCACAGCTCGGGGGGAGTGGTCGTAGTGGTAGTCGAGCCCGCACTCCCCCACAGCCACCACCTTGGGGCGGTGCAGCAACGCTTCGAAACCATCGAGCCCGAGGCGCGCATCGTGGGGATGCAGGCCGACCGTCGCCCAGACGTCGGCGTGGCGCGCGGCCGCCTCGACCGCGGCGGCAGACGTTGCCAGCCCGGTTCCCACCGAGATCAGGCGCGCCACTCCGGCATCCCGCGCGGCGGCCACCACCTCGGCGACGTGCGCCCAGTCGGCTTCGGGGTTCTCGTCATCGAGCCAGAGGTGGCAATGGTCGTCGGTCCAGCGCACGCCGGCGTCACGGGCGGGCACGCTGGCGTCACCGGCGGGCACGCTGGCGCTCACGGCTGCCACGGGAGCTTCCGGCCAAGGCGACGGAGCGCCGCAACCGGCCGCTGCAGCCCGGCAGCGGGTCGAGTCGGCCGGTTCAAGCGATGGAACATGGCCTTCTGCGAGCGGTAGAGCCCGGGGAACTCCGCGTAGAGCTGGTCGTAGCGGGCCCGAGCCTCCGGGTCGGGACGGAACTGGCGCGCCACGACGACCGCGTCGGCTGCCTCGGAGAGCGTGAGCGCCCCCAACGACACACCCGCCGCCAGGGCGGCCCCACGAAGGTTGGCGTGCATCGGGAGGCTCACCTGCTCGACGGTCCGCCCGAGCACATCGGCGTGGATCTGACACCACAGATCGGACTGCGCCCCACCACCCACGATGCGGATCGGGTCGAGACGCGTCCCGGTGAACCGATCGACGGCCTCGGCCAACCAGCGGCTGTTGTACGCCACCCCTTCGAGGACGGCACGAACGAGATGTGCCCGCGTCGTTGCGAGCCCGAGGTTGTGGAAGCCGCCACGGGCCAGACGGTCGTCGATCGGCGAGCGCTCACCGTTGAGCCACGGCGTGAACAACACGCCGCCGCTGCCCGCTTCGACCTGCGCGGCGACCGCCGTGAGCGCATCGAACGAGGGCGGTTCGGACCCCGGCTCCGCCACGATCTGGTCTCGCAGCCATTGCAACGCCAGGCCACCGACCTCGTGGTTGTCGATGACGAGGTAATCGTTCGGCGTGAGGCCAGGGATGCTCGCGATCTGATGGGTGATGTCGGTCTTCTTCGCCGCCACCGGGCAGCTCACCCACGAACTGGTGCTCAGCGCAAGGTGCGCCTGGTGCTCGCGCACCGCGCCTGCGCCGATCGCCGCGGTGTGCAGGTCGGGCAACGACGCCACGACCTGGACTCCAGCGGGCAGCCCGAGGTCGGCCGCAACCTCGGCCATCACCTCGCCGAGCACCGACAGCGTGGGGCGCAGGGGCGGGAGCTGATGCGGGTCGAGCCCCGCGGCGGCCACCAAGTCGGGGTCGTACGCGGGAGCAGCGCCCGGGACGCGGTTGTCGGTCAACCAGGCGGTGATCATCGACGCCGGCGTCGCGCTCGCGACACCGGTGAAGCGCATCGCGAGGTAGTCGATGGGCTCCAACATCCAGCGCGCCGCACGGGCGACGTCGGGCTGCTCGGCAGCCACGTAGAGGCGATGGCCGATCGGGTCGGCACCCGACGTCGACGGGGCACCGCCGGTTCGTCGCACCCACCGAGCGAGCGCTCGCGGGTCGTAGCCCGAGACCGGCCCCCCGATGCGTGCCCGGGCGTGGGGCCCACCGCGGGTGTCCATCCACAGCAGGGCATCGCCGACGGGCACCCCCGCCGCGTCGACCGGCACGGTTGAGGCGTACTGGCCGGTGCAGCTCACCGCGACGACCCGGCTCGCGTCGACCCCGTCGGCACGCAACCCACGTCGGGCGACGTCGCAGATCAGCTCCCACCAGTGGGCCGCATCCTGCACGGCCCCGCCGTCGTCGAGGAACGTCGTCTGCACCGGGTGGTGCTCGTACCAGACGAGCTCCCCGGCGAGCGTTGCGACCCCGACCTTCGGGCCGCCTGTCCCCAGGTCGACGACGAGGGCGAGGCAGTCGGGTGCGGGCGGCGTCACCCGCTCAGTCTGCCGCAGGCACGCTCTGGTGGCCGTCCATCATCGACGCCATGAAGCCCTTGATGAAGTCGTCTGCCTCGTCGGTCATGCCGCCGGCGACCCCACCGTAGATCGCACCCGACATGGCGGGCTCGTGCCCCTTCGCCTTCGCATACGCGACCGCTTCGGCGAGCTCTCGCTCGAACGCCTCGGCCACGCCTTCTTGGGTCTGCGGACGGGTGACCGCCATGTGCAGTGCGTTCGGGTACTGCTGGCCGTTGAAGCGCCAGCCGAGCGGTCGCATGAAGTCGTTGACGTGGTAGACGTCGAACTCTTCGGACGTGAAGCTGAAGAGGAACGAAGGGTTGCCGAGCACGCGCAGCTCGGGGTGGCTCCGCACCGCTGCGATCATGCGGTCGGCTGTGCTGAAGATCTGCTGCGCGTAGCGGAGGTACCCGTCGTGGCCGATCGACACCATCGACGCCCACGTCGCTGCCATCAGACCTGCTGAGCGCGACCCGTCCATGCCCGGCGAGCAGTACTTCCCGCCGGTCCAGTCGGTCAGGTAGAAGTACTGGGCGTTGCGGTACGCCTTGTCGCGGAACAGCAGCGTGGATGTGCCCTTGAAGGCGTAGCCGTACTTGTGCGTGTCGGCGGAGATGCTGGTCACGCCGGGCACGCGGAAGTCGAACAGTGGGATGTCGTACCCGAGCTCCTGGCCGAACGGCAGGATGAAGCCGCCGAGGCAGCCGTCGACGTGCAGCCCGACGCCCCGTTCGAGCGCCAGCGCTCCGAGCTCGGTGATCGGGTCGACCGTGCCGTACCCGTAGTTGCACGCAGACCCGATGATGGCGACGGTGTTCTCGTCGATGAGCTTGGCGACCTGCTCGACGTCCACCTGCGTGGTGACGGGGTCGATCGCTGCCCGGCGTAGCTCGATGCCGAACAGGTGGCATGCCTTGTCGAACGCCGGGTGCGCGGTCTCGGGCTTCACCACGTTCGGCCGGGTGATGCCACGCTCCTGCGCCGCGTGGTCGCGGTAGGCCAGCATCGCGTGGGCGATGCTGCCCGATCCGCCGCTCGTCAACATACCGACGGGCTCGCCGTCGGTCACCGCCTCGGCGTGGAACAGGTCGAGCGCCATCGCGATGACCTCGCCCTCGAAGCGCGTCGCGCTCGGACACATGTCGCGTTGCAAGGCGTTGACGTGTGCGTACAGCCCGAACGCATCGTTCAGGAACGCGTAGTGGTCGTGATCGCCGCAGTACATCGTGCCGGAGCACTTGCCGGTCTCCCAGAAGGCATCCTCTTCGCCGGCCATGGCGCGCAGCTCTGCCAGGACCTCGTCGCGCGGTCGCCCCTGCGCGGGCAGGGTGCGGTTGACCGGGAAGCGGTCGGCGTAGGGGTGATCGCTCATCGATGCCTCCGAAGCGGGTGCGGCGTGGTGGTCTCGGATGCCCCACGCCCGAACGCGACGTTACTTCGTGTTCAGCGCGCTTCGGCTGTCGGCGCCAATCGGGGAAAGAGCGGCGATCCCTTTTCGACAGGCACGCCCCCCGGATAGCCACCCCAGGCGGCGACCTCGGCCAACGAACGGTCCGTCGGTGCGCCCGGCAGGCCGATGCGGCGCCAGATCTCTTCCACGGTCGCCGGCATGGCAGGACTTGCCAGGATCGACACGAGGCGAAGCACCTCGAGCGCATCGCCGAGGACACCGTCGACCACCGGACCGGGGTCGCCCTTCCACGGTTCGGCCTCTTCCAACAGCGCGTTCGTCTCCCGGATCAACCGCCACGTCTGCTCCAGCGCGACCGAGGGCGCCACCGCCTCCCATGCACGCGCGGCAGCCTCGACCACCTCGGCTGCCACGGGTGCCAGCGGGCTGTCGGCGCGGGGGGCAGGGCCCACCCCGTCGCACTTCTTGCCCACCACCGTCGCCACCCGCGCCAGAAGGTTGCCGAGGTTGTTTGCAAGGTCGGTGTTGTACCGCACCACCATGCCCTCGTAGCTGAAGTCACCGTCGGGGCCGAAGGTCTGGTCGCGCAAGAAGTGGTAGCGGAACCCGTCGACGCCGAAGTCGTCGAGCAGGTCGGCCGGGGCGATCTGGTTGAGCCGCGTCTTGGACATCTTCTCGCCGCCCACCAGCAGGTAGCCGTGCACGTGCACCCGGTGCGGCGGCGCCTCGCCCGCGGCGAGCAGCAACGCCGGCCAGTACACGCAGTGGAAGCGCAGGATGTCCTTGCCGATCACGTGATGGACGTGCGGCCACCACTGCTCGAACCGAGCACGGTCGCTGCCGTAGCCCACGGCCGTGGCGTAGTTGATGAGGGCGTCGTACCAGACGTAGAAGACATGGCCCGGATCCCACGGGACCGGCACGCCCCAATCGATGGAGCTCCGGCTGATGCTGACGTCTTCGAGGCCTTGGCGGATGAGCCCGAGCGCCTCGTTGCGCTTGCCGTCGGGCGACACGACCCCCGGGTCTGACGCGTACCAGTCGAGGAGCGGCTGCTCGAAGCGCGAGAGGGCGAAGAACCAGTTCTCTTCGCGCAGCTCCTCGACCGGACGACCGTGGATCGGGCACAACCCGCGCCCACCGTCGGGGTTGGGCTGCAGATCACCCGGCGCGTAGTAGGCCTCGCAGGGCACGCAGTACAGCCCTTCGTAGGTGGACTTCGTGATGTAGCCGTTCTCGTAGGCCTTCGTGAGCAACGCCTGCACCGCCTCGTGGTGGCGAGGCTCAGTCGTGCGGATGAAGTCGTCGTACGCGATGCCGAGCTGCGCCCAGGCGTCGCGAAAGCGTTGGGAGTTGACGTCGGCCTGCTCCTGCGGGCTCCGCCCGTGCTCCACCGCCGAGCGTGCGACCTTCAGGCCGTGCTCGTCTGTGCCGGTCAGGAAGAAGGTGTCGTCGCCGACCAGGCGGTGCCAGCGAGCGAGGGCGTCCGCGGTGACCGTGGTGTACGCGTGCCCGATGTGGGGCGCGTCGTTGACGTAGTAGATAGGCGTGGTGACGTAGAAGCGACCGTCGGGAGACACGAGGTCACCCTACCGGGCACCCCCTTTGTCGCTTCCCTCGGTTCCCCCGTCCGCCGCCGGACCGTCGAGGTGATCGGTCGACGCGGCGTCCCGTCGGCTGCCACGACGGAGCATCCAGCGCCGTACGTACGCAACGCTGCGCTCGGGGTGGCCCGGCACCAGGTGCAGATCGACCGGACGCAGCGGCTGATCGGCGTCGTCGTCGACCTCCGACACGATCTCGGTGGGCTCGGGTTCGCGCAGGACCTTCTCCATCGCGCGCCCGAACCCCAACATGGCGGCGCCGCCGAACGACGAGTGGCCCCAGCGGGCCATGCGCGACGCCACCGCCTCGGCCTCACCGCCGTCGTAGACCGGATCGTCCCACGGCTCGCCAAATGGCTCACCGTCCAGGTCGTGCACCACCACCTGCGCGTCGCGCCAGGTCCACGAGTCATCTGCCGTGTCGGCGCCCCGGCCGTCGAGGCCCGTGGGAGGGCGACCCTCGTCGATCGGGTCGTCGTCCCAGATGTCGTCGGGCGGCACGAGGCGACGCGTCAGGCGCTCCTGTTCTGCTTCGAGCAGGGCGATCGTGGCGTCGAGCTCCTGCTCGATCGCCGCGAGCCGAGCCTGCGGGTCGCCGTCACCCACGTCGGCATCCTGCGGAGACTCCACAGAGCCAGCCTACGGCTCGTCCCTCGAGCGGTCAGATGCAGTCCCGATCTACGCGCCAGAGCCCCCCTCGACGACTTCGAGCACGAGGCGCTGAACGGCCCGATGCCGCTCTGCATCGACGACGCGACACCTGACTCGTGGGGACGATCGGTGATCAACGCCAGCTTCGGAATGCCCGGCGTCGAGCTCGATCCGCTCGTGTACCTCCTGCGGTCGGGGTCGGACCGGGTGGTAGCCATCGACTTCCAAGCAAGCGCGACCGAATACGTGCCCCGTGCACCGGCGCACGCCCAGCTCGAGCAGCTCATGACCACCGCCGACAAGATCGACGCGGGCGAACCCATCGATCCTGACCTCGCGTCCGCCATCCTCAACGGCACCCCGCTCGGAGGCGCCCGCAACCACGCTGCGTGCGTCCTCTCCGACGGCCTCGCCCTCACCCCCGCCTACGACGTGTCGCCTCAGCCACGCACTGACGAGGTGGCCCGCCGCCCACGGTTCGGAGACGGAGGCACCGGGAACGAGAGCCGCATCGCCGCGTTGGCTGACTCGGCTCCCACCTACCACCTGACCCGCGACGAAGGACGCGAGATCGGCGAGCATCAGGTGGACACCATCCGACGCGCATGGGAGGAGGTCTGCAACGCGGCGCACCTTACGACCGCGCAACGAGAGGGCCTGCTGCGGGGTCCGATCCTGAACCCCTACGTGTTCTACGAATAGGGTTCGCACCTCCACCCCCACCCCCATCGCTGGCGGTTCGGCGTGCGTGGAGGTATCCACCCGGCCAGCCAATAGCCCCTACGCGCGCACCGCTCCAGATGAGGCGGTTTCCGGCGGGTGCTCTAAGCTGGAATGCCGGAGAGAGGGGCTGCGAGCCTGCGCGATGACCGGATCGGCGCGGCCAAGAACCAGAAGCCTCGCACCTGACACCGGGGAGCGAAGCGTCGTGTCGACATCACATCTGACCTGGTCACGAAGGCCGACACCCGCCGCCGATCGTTCCGTGCTTGCCCCTGTCGAGCGCGCCCTCCATGCGTGACCTCCTCGCCCGGCTGTACGCCACCGTCTCGCTGAGCGCTCGTCGGCGCCTGCGCCTCGCGGCGGTGGGACTGCTCGTCGTCAGCGGCCTCGAGATGGTGGGGCTGCTGCTGATCCTGCCGCTCATGCAGATGCTCACAGGAGCATCCACCCACACGGGTCTCCTCGGGCACATCTCCGACCTGCTCGGCAACCCGTCCGACTCCACGCTCGCCCTGACGATGGCCAGCGTGGTCTTCGTCGCGTTCGTGACGAAGGGCCTGTTCACCCTGGCATTTCGATGGTGGGTCCTCGGCTTCACGAACCGCCTCGCCGCGGACGCCTCGACAGAGCTCCTGCGGCGCTACCTGGGCGCACCGTACGCGTTCCACCTGCATCGCAACACCGCGGAGATGTTGCGCACGATGAGCGACGCCGTGAACAAGGCCTACCTGGGTGTCGTGAACAACCTGCTGGCTGGGCTCTCCGAGAGCGTCACGATCGGTGCGATCGCGCTCGTCGTGCTCGTCGCACGCCCGATTCCGGCGCTCGGAGCGATCGCGTACTTCGGCGTGGTCGGCATCGTGTTCCAACGCTTGGTCGGCGGACGCTCGCAGCGGGCCGGCACCCAACTGCTCGAGTCCACCCGTGCCACCATCCAGGCCGCGCTCCAGGGCCTCGGCGGCATCAAAGAGGTCCAGGTGCGCGGGGGAGCCGAGCACTTCGTGTCGGTGTACCACCGGGCACGTCTCCAGACCGCAACCGCAAGCCGAGAGTCGCTCTACCTCGGTGAGGCACCCCGCTACGCCCTCGAGATGCTCTTCATCGTCGGCGTGGCAGTGATGAGCGGCATCATCTTCGCCGGGAGCGGAGCCAAGCAGGGCGCTGCCACCCTCGGACTGTTTGTGGCAGCGGGCTTCCGCATCCTTCCGAGCATGGTGCGCCTCCTGGCCGCCAGCAGCGGGCTGCGCGTCGGGCAGGAAGGGCTTCGGCTCGTGCTCGCCGACCTCGACGAGCTTCCCGCAGTCCCCACCGAGGAATCATCGGTGGAGCCGTTGCACCTCGACCGTGCGCTCCGTCTCGACGACGTGCACTTCCGCTACCCGGCGTCCGAGCACGCGGTCCTCGACGGGGTCAGCCTCACGCTCCCGGCAGGGAGATCCCTGGCCATCGTCGGTTCCAGCGGCGCCGGCAAGACCACCCTCGTCGATCTGATCCTCGGGCTACACCAACCGACCTCGGGTCGCATCACGGTCGACGGCACCGACCTCACCGCGGTCATGCAGCGCTGGCAGCGTGCGATCGGCCTCGTCCCACAAGACGTCTTCCTGCTCGACGACAGCCTCCGCGCCAACATCGCGTACGGGCTCGACACCGACGAGATCGACGCCGACCGCCTCGCTGAGGCCGTGGAACGCGCCCAACTCGATGAGCTCGTCGACCACCTCCCCGAGGGGCTCGACACCTTCGTCGGCGAACGCGGTGCTCGCATCTCCGGGGGCCAACGGCAACGCATCGGCATCGCCCGAGCCCTGTACCTCCGGCCGCAACTGCTCGTACTCGACGAGGCGACGTCCTCACTCGACAACGAAACGGAACGACGCATCACCGAGACGATCGAGTCTCTCCACGGCCAGCTCACGATGATCGTCGTCGCGCACCGGCTCTCGACCGTGCGCCGCTGCGACGAGTTGATCTTCATGCACGGCGGCCGCATCCAGTCGCGCGGCACCTTCGACGAGGTGCGCGCGAGCAACGCCACGTTCGCGGCGCTCGTGGAGCTGGGTTCGCTGTCTGCCCTCGACACCGGCGCGCCCGGTTCAGCCGAGGAAACCACCACCTCGGCTCCCACCAAGGGGGCGAACGGGTGACGGACTCCTCGCACTCCTCGCCAGTCAGGTCCACGCCGCCTGGGGTGTCCGTCGTGGTGCCGCACTACGGCGACCCGACTCCCACGTGCGCACTACTCAGCGCGCTCCGCACCCAGTTCTACGACGGTCCCGTCCAGGTGATCGTCGCAGACGACTGCTCACCCGAGCCCTTCCCCGCCACCGACCTCGCCACCGTCGTACGCCGCGACCGCAACGGCGGCTTCGGGAGCGCGGTGAACACCGGCGCCTCCCAGGCTGCGCATCCCCGGCTGCTCATCCTCAACAGCGACCTCGACGTCGGTGCCGACTTCCTCGCCGAGCTCGTGCGCGCAGCGGAACCGTGGATGCCGGCCGTGATCGGGCCACGACTGGTCGGCCACGACGGCTCCTCTGGCTGGTCGGGCCGTCACTTCCCCACCGCGTCGCAGCAGTTCGTCGAGTGGTTGACCCCCCTCGCCCGGTGGCGTCACCTCCCTCGCCTCCACGAGGCCGTCGGGCACGACACCCGCTGCGTCGACGGCGCCACCGCAGCCGTCGACTGGCTCGTCGGCGCCGCGCTCTATCTCCCGACAGACGCATTCCACGCGGTCGGGGGCTTCGACGAGGGCTTCTTCATGAACAGCGAGGAGATCGACCTCCAGCGTCGTCTGCGTGACGCCGGGCTGCCGTCGGTGTTCCTCGGATCGGTCTCGGTGCGCCACGAGGGCGGCGGTTCCAGTGGCGACGCTGCCCGCCGGCGGCGCTGGTTGGTGTCGTCGCGTCTGCGCTACGCCCGCAAGTGGGGTGGCCTCGGACGCCTCCGCCTGGGCCTCACCCTCGCGACCGGGCTCAACCTCGTCGTGAACGCGGGGCGGCGCGGTGCCGGACGACCGGTGCACCCGCTGCGCGTCGCCGCGGGCGAATGGGACCTGATCTGGCGCACAACGGAGGACCGACCGTGAGCATCTGGGCTCGCCTGACTGAAGCCGCTCCCGCCGCGCGGTGGTATCGCAGTCGCGTCTGGGCAGCACTCGTGACGCGACGTGCATTCGGACGCCTCGGGCACGGCAGCGTGATCGTCGCCCCCCGAACGCTACGAGGGGTCGACCGGATGTTCATCGGTGATGGGTGCGCCATCTACGAGGGTGCGTGGCTCCAATGCGAGACGAGCTCGTCGGAGCTCCACATCGGTGACGGCGTCTACATCGGCCACGACGTGCACCTGCACGCGGTCGATGCCATCTCGATCGGCCCGAGGTGCCACCTCACCGACGGCGTCCTGCTGAGCTCCGGGGGCCACCCCGGCCAGGACCGCTCCGAAGTGGTCGGCACCGGTCCCATCGTGCTGGGAGAAGGAGTCTTCGTGGGGGAGCGAGCCATGATCCTGGGGGGTGTGACCGTCGGAGACGGCGCCACGATCGGCGCGGCTGCAGTCGTGACGCACGATGTCGCCGCAGGCGCCACGGTGGCAGGCATCCCCGCCCGCGAGGTTCGGAGCACCCCGACATGAGCACCGTCTTGTTGACCGGCGGAGCCGGATTCATCGGGCTGCACCTCGCCCGCGCCTTCGAAGCGTCGGGATGGGACGTCGCAGCGCTCGACAACCTCCACCCACAGGTCCACCTCGATGCAGTCGCCAGCCGTGCACGGGTGATCGGCACGCTGTGCGAGGGTGACGTCACCGACCCCGCCGTGTGGGACGGGCTCCCCGTCATCGACGCGGTCGTGCACCTCGCTGCGGAGACCGGCGTCGGACAGTCGATGTACGAGGTCGACCGCTACCGCCACGTCAACGTCGACGGCACCCGCCTGGCGGTCGCGTTCGCACAGGAGCGACGGGTTCCCTTCGTGTTCTTCAGCTCTCGCGCGGTGTACGGCGAAGGGCGCTTCGCGTGCCCGACGCACGAGACGGTCTTCGGGGCACCTTGCTGCGACGAAGCCCGACCCGAGGCGTCACAGGAGACCGACCCATTCCGACCCGTCTCCGTCTACGGCGAGACGAAAGCCGAAGGCGAGCTTGTCGTCGGCGAGGTTGCCGACATCCCGGTCACCATCATCCGGCCACAGAACGTGATCGGGCCAGGCCAGGCTCTGCACAACCCCTACACCGGCGTGCTCGCGGCCTTCCTCGCCCGGCTGCGAGAGGGCAAGTCGCTTCTGGTGTACGGCGACGGAACCCAAACCCGAGACTTCGTGCACGTGTCCGACCTCGCCGCCCTAGTGCGCTGGCTCGTCGACCACCGCCCCGCCACCCCCGGGCCACTGGTGGTCAACTGCGGCTCCGGCGTGCGCACCTCGCTCCGAGAGCTCGCCGCGTACTCGATCGAGGGAGCGCCCCTGGAGCAGTCCGTCGCGATCGAGCACGTCGACGTGCACCGCGCGGGCGACATCGACCACGCGTGCGCCGACCTCGACCGTCTCCGCGGTCTCGGTGCTCCCCTTCCCGAGATCTCCGCGCGAAGCGCCGTCGCTGATTTCATCACCCGTGGATGGACTGAGCCCGGTGCACCCTCCTCCACATGGGACGACGCCCTCGACGAGTTGGAGAAGAAGGGCCTCACGTCGTGACCCCCCGGCATGTGCTGCTCATCTCACCGGCATTCCACGGCTACTGGCAGTCGATTGCCGCCGGCCTCGAGGCGCACGGGTGCCGGGTGACGACGCACCGCTACGACGACTTCGCGTCCTTCCGCGACAAGGCGCGCAACAAGGTTTGCTACGAGCTTGCCGATCGCCGAGGTGGAACGACCGGAGCGACACGCTTCGCACGCGATGCAACCCGCGACGCCCGCGCCGTCCTGCGTGCGACTCGACCCGATGCCGTCCTCGCCGTGAAGTGCGACATCTTCGAGCGCACGCTGTGGGACGACATCGACGCCGCAGGCATCCCGACGACCCTCTGGCTCTACGACGAGTTGCGGCGCACTCTCTTCGCGTCCGACGACCTCTCCCACTTCGGAGCGGTCGCGTCGTACTCGCGGGAGGACACCGCGGCGCTTAACGCCCAGGGCATCGCGGCACACCACCTCCCGCTGGCGTTCGACCCGACGGTCACCACTGCGCCCATCCCGAGCGACGACGTCGTGTTCGTCGGTGCGCGCTACCCCGCCCGCGAAGAGCTTCTGTGCGCCATGCATCGTGCCGGTGTGCCCGTCAGGGCATACGGCCGCGACTGGTCGCACCACCCCGCAGATCGTGCCCGGACCTGGAGCTGGAGCCGCCCGGACGTCCCCGCCGGTCGGCAACTCAGCCGCGCAACGAGCTGCGGGGTGCTCGCTGGCGGCACAGCGGCGCTCAACGTGCACGGTGACCAGGACGGCTTCACGATGCGCACCTTCGAGGCCGCCGGGGTCGGGGCGCTCCAGCTCATCGATCGACTCGACCTCGAAGGTCTCTACGACCCTGGCGTCGAGGTCGTGCCCTTCTCCGGAGCGGACGAGGCGATCGAGGCAGCCCGCCGCGCCGCGCGTGATCGTGCGTGGCGCACCAAGGTCGGGGATGCCGGCCGGGCGCGCACCCGGGCCGAGCACACGTTCGTCCACCGCATGCGGGAGTTGGTGCAGTGGTGGGGTTGATCCATCCGTCCGACCTCGAGGCATGGCAGCATTGGCAGGCAAGTCGCCACCGGCTGCGCACGCTGGTGCACCACCTCCGCCCGCAGGTGCCCTCGACGCTCTGGCTCACCCGGACGAGCCCCGACGCCGACATCCTCGTCGCGCTCGACAGCGGCGGCATGAGCAGCCGCCACGCGCTCGCGGCACCGTTGCACCACCTCGACCCGACACGCGTCGCGGTGCTCGCCGCGCGTCCGCGCAACGACCTCGTCACCGCGGACGCGACGGTCGTCGCGATCGACAGCATCGAGACGTTGGCCTCGGCACTCCCCGCGGTTGCCGCGGTGCTCAGCAGCGGCGACTACCTCCCCGCAGGCGCGCTCGCCCACGCCCTCGCCCGCCGGACGGGCGTCACGTCGCACGTGGCCCAACACGGCCTCATGACCCCGCACGCCCCGCCGCTTCCGTCTGGCTCGGTCCTCCTCGCCTGGCACGAGGCAGACGCGACGTTCTGGCGTAGCGGGCGCACCGACGTGGCCGCTGTGGTCGTCGGGAGCCAGCTCCTGTGGGCTGCCGCGCAGCGCGGTGCACCTATCGGCGCTGCGGGCACCTCTCCCAGCGCCCCCCCAACCTTCCTCGGACAACTCCATGGCGCTGAGCTCCCCCGCGGTGAGATCGCACGGGTCGCGTTCGAGTTCTGCAAGGACACCGGGGCCACCTACAGGCCTCACCCCTCCGAGGTCGATCGCGTGTCACGCGCACAGCACGCCGTGTGGCACCGACGTGGGGTGCGCTTCGACGACGGCGCCGTGCCACTCGCACAGCTCGAGGCGCCGGTGGTCGCGCTCTTCTCGACCGGTGTGCTGGAAGCAGCCGCGGCAGGGCGGGCTGCCTGGGTCCACCATCCGACACCGCCCGCCTGGTTGGCTGACCTCTGGGAGAGGTACGGCCTCAGCAGGTGGGGATCCGACCCGACTCCCGCGCCCGCACTCCCTGCACAGGAGCCCGCACAGGCGATCGCGGCCCTGTTGACCGACACCGCCGACGCTCGAAGGAGCCGACCGTGAACGTGCTGGCGGTGATCCCGGCCCGAGGCGGCTCCAAGGGTGTGCCCGGAAAGAACCTGCGACCGCTCCACGGCCGCCCGCTCCTCGGGTGGACCGTCGAGCACGCGTTGCAGGCAACTCGTGTCGACAGGGTCGTGGTCTCGACCGACGACGAACGCATCGCGTCGGCTGCCCGAGTCGCAGGCGCCGAGGTGCCCTTCATGCGTCCGGCCGAATTGGCCCGAGACGACACCCCGACCGAGCCGGTGGTGCTCCATGCCCTGACGGAGCTCACCGCCACGGGGTACACGCCCGACCTCGTCGTGCTCCTCCAGGCAACCTCACCAGTTCGTCTCCCGACGAGCATCGACAGGGCCATCTCGCAGCTCATCGAGTCGGGGGTCGACTCGCTCGTCGGCGTCGTGCCACAGGCACCGTTCCTGTGGGAGTCCACCGACCCGCCCCGCGCGGCGTACGAGGTGGCCAACCGTCCGCGCCGTCAGGACATGACCGCCACCGACCTGCGCTACCGCGAGACGGGTTCGCTGTACGTCACCCGACGTGCCGTCTACGAGCAAGAACGCAACCGACTCGGAGGGCGCATCGGTCTGTTCGTGATGGACGAGGTCGAAGGACTCGACATCGACACGGAATGGGACCTGCAACTGGCCGCACAGGCCATCGCTCGACTCGCGGAGGAACCGGCGTGATCGTCGAACGCAACCTCGCCCCCTACGTCGTCTTCTCGGAGGACCCGCTCCTGCGCGCCCTTCAGAAGATCAGCGACAACAAGGCGCGCATCATCTTCTGCGTCTCCGAGCACGGGGTGCTCGAAGGCGCGCTGTCCGATGGCGACTTCAGGCGCTGGATCTCCTCGCAAGGCGCCATCGACCTCGATGTGGCGTGCATCCAGGCCGCAAACCGTCACCCGCATACGCTGCCTGCTGGCTCTTCGCCTGCCGAGATCGCCGTGCGGTTCGCGCAGCACGTCGATCACCTTCCGCTCATCGACGACCGCGGCCGTCTCGTCGCGCTTGCCATCAACCGGTCGGGCGAGCTGCGCATCGGCGCCCATCGGGTGGCTCCGGACGCGCCGGCGTTCGTCATCGCCGAGATCGGCATCAACCACAACGGGTCTGTCGACCTCGCGAAGCGTCTCGTCGACGAGGCCGCTGCGGCAGGTGCCGACAGCGCCAAGTTCCAACTGCGCGATCTCGACGCCCTCTATCGCAACGGCAGCGGCACCGACGTCGGTGCAGGGGAAGACCTGGGGCCGCAGTACACCCTCGACCTCCTGAGCCGGTTCTCGCTGGAGCCCGACGAGCTGTTCCGCGTGTTCGACCATTGCACCGACGTCGGCCTCGACGTGCTGTGCACCCCTTGGGACGAGCCCAGCGTCGACCGCCTCCACGACTACGGGGTCGCCGCCCTGAAGATCGCGTCGGCCGACCTGACAAACCACGAGCTCTTGGTGCACGCCGCGGCAACCGGTCGTCCCCTGGTGATGTCGACGGGCATGTCGACAGAGCGCGAGATCGAAGAGAGCGTGCGCGTCCTGCGCGACCAGGGCGCGGCGTTCGCACTCCTGCACTGCAACTCGACGTACCCGGCGCCGTTCAAAGACGTGAACCTCGCGTACCTCGATCGGCTCGCGGACCTGGGCCAGTGCCCCGTCGGGTACTCGGGGCACGAACGCGGCTACCACGTGGCGATCGCCGCGGTCGCTCGCGGCGCCAAGGTCATCGAGAAGCACTTCACGCTCGACCGCACGATGGAGGGCAACGACCACAAGGTGAGCCTGCTCCCCGACGAGTTCGCGGCGATGGTGCGGGCGATCCGCGAGGTCGAGGAAGCCCTCGGCAGCGGCGACGCACGCGCCGTCACCCCCGGCGAGATGATGAACCGGATCAACTTGGCGAAGAGCCTCGTGGCAACCCGCCGCA
>CAZUMJ010000003.1:0-122907 GCA_964621605.1 uncultured Iamiaceae bacterium
CCACCACACACGGCCGCAGGTCAGCAGGGGTGTGACTGCCTCGGACGCGGTGTCGGCGGCACCGGATCCGCCAGAAGGAGGGCGGGTCAAGGGCGCTGGAACGGTGGCTCTTGATGCGCCGTGCGACCCGCAGACTCCGGTGCTGATCGGGGTGTGCGCGATTAGCGAATCTCGGGATCGGCGATCACACCGATCGCCTCTCCCGGCTTCAGAATGCTGTCGAGGTGGCAAGCCACACCCTCCGGGCCTAAATCGATCAGATCCGCCGCCACTGCGGACGTCCGAGGGAAGTTGTGGCGATCGGTCTCGACAGCAGTCGGAGAGTTGTCGACGGCGAACGCTAGAGGGAAGCCTGCGTTGACGAACCCGAGATCGAGGCCCCCCGCTCCTGAGAACAAGCTCGCGATCTTGGGTGAGCCCACTCGATCCCCACTTCACGAACGCTACGGGTGGATGTGCACTTCCGTTGGTGGGCCCAGCCCAGCAGGGTTCGCCTTCCTCAACGGGCCTTCTATTGCACCACTCCTCGGTTGCGAAGCAGTCGATCCACCTGTGCCGACACACCCCTCGTGGTCACTTGGTGCCCTGCAAGTGACCACGAGGGGTGTACGCTGTTCTCATGAGTGGCTCGCTGACGATCGACCCGGCTCACCTGTCGGACGACGACTGGGAGACCATCCGCGCCTTCCTGAACGCGGCGAAGGAGAAGGGTGAGGTCGTCGAGCTCGCGGCTCGGGTGGAGTTGCTCACGCCGGCCGAGGTGGCCAAGCGGCTCGGGATGTCCCGGTCGACGGTCCTGCGCCGGATCGCGGATGGCGACCTGGAGGCGACGAAGGTCGGCAGCCACCATCGGATCCCGCTTGGCGAGTTCGAGCGGTACAACCGGGAGCTCATGCGCCGGATGGCCGAAGCGAGCGCGGAGGATATCGAGGCCGAGCTCTTCGGGTGAGTGACACCGTCGCCTTCCTCGACGCCAACGTGCTGGCGTCGCCCGTCACGCGCACGCTGGTCATCGCAGGAGGCCGAGCCGACGGCCTTCTGCTGATGTGGTCTGCGCACATCGAGGCGGAAGCCGACCGCCATGCTCGTGGCACCTCGGCCCGCACCTCCGTGGTGCGCCGCGACATCCTCGGCATGGAACTGTCGAAGTCAGCGCGCACGACCGAAGGGCTGCTGACCGCTACGCCCGACGATCGACAGGTGATCGCGGATGCCATCCGCGCCGCCGCTCGGTACCTCGTCACGACCGACGTGGACGACTTCGCCATCGAGGACCTCCACGCCCACGGGATGAGCGCCGTGAACCCTGACTACTTCATGGCCCTGCGGTTCAGTGTGCACGCCTACCGGGAAGGCGTGCACACACTTGCCGGTGTCGCGAAGAACCCGCCCCGCACCGAGGCCGAGGTCCACGAGATGCTCGGCCGCCGTCACCCTCACGTGGCGGCAAGGTTCGCCGACGCCTACGAGACGACCCCAGTCGCGCCCGACCCCGACCAGCCGAGCCTGCTCTTCCGCGGCGCGATCTGCGTGCGCTGCGAAGCTGACCTCGACAGCGACGAGGGCCTGCGCCTTGGTCTGTGCGCCTCGCACCACCCTCGACCGAAGGCCGGTTGACCGGCCGATTCGCGCCCCGCGGAAAGCCCGCGGGAGATCTCAAACTCCCCGATACAGGGCGACACTCGGCGGCACCTGACAACCCGGCTGACCTGGGAGAACGCGATCGACAACCCCGCTACCTGGGGTCCTCATCGCCCTTACAAGGCAGATGTCGGGGGTTCGAGTCCCTCCGCGCCCACCGCGCACGGCCGCAGGTCAGCAGGGGTGTGACTGCCTCGGACGCGGTGTCGGCGGCACCGGATCCGCCAGAAGGAGGGCGGGTCAAGGGCGCTGGAACGGTGGCTCTTGATGCGCCGTGCGACCCGCAGACTCCGGTGCTGATCGGGGTGCCCGCCCGTGGTCTGCGAGCAGCTGCAGGCTCGAGTCGTCGGTCGGGTTGAGGTCGACCGAGAGGTCGACGTGGCTGGTCGAGGCCGTCGAGCTCACCTGAATCGGGGCGCCGGGATCGGATGATCGTACGGGTCTTGGCCGATGCCGGAGCCCGAGTCGGTCGTAGCCCGCGCCCGATCCGACTCCAATCAGACACAAGAAACACAATATACCGTCATTAGTTGTGTTTCTTGTGGGTTAAGCTACGCTAGTGGCATGCGCACCGCCACCTTCGACTCCATCACGTCGGGGGAGACCGACGAGCTTCTGACGACGGGTGAGGCGGCCGCGCTCCTGAACTCCTCGCGGCAGCACGTGGTCGACCTCTGCGAGCGGGGCGAGCTGCCCTTCGCGACGGTGCGGACCCACCGTCGGGTACGACGAGCCGACGTCGAGGCGATCCGGACGAGAACCCAGCGTCTCACCCGTGATCAGCGCAGGAGCCTTTGGCTGGCCTATGCGTTGGCGGGGCGCATCGTCGCTGACCCGCAAGCGGGCGTGTCTGCAGGCCGCCGCGGTCTGGAGACGATGCGCTCGGGGGCGCGTGGTCAGGCGACGCGTTGGCTCGACGAGTGGGAACGATTGCTGGACGGGCCGGTTCCCGACCTGCTCGACGCACTCACCTCCCGTTCCCCCAAGGGCAGGGAGCTACGGCAGAACTCACCGTTCGCTGGGCTGCTTACAAGCGATGAGCGTGACCGGGCGCTCGCCACATGGCAGGCGCTTGAAGGTGAGAGGCGCAGATGAATCGCGGTCAGCTCGCTCACGTGCTGCGTGCTGCTGCCACGATCGCCGCCGACGGCGACATCCTCGTCATCGGCAGCCAGGCCATCCTCGGCTCGTTCGAAGCCGACGACCTTCCACCCGAGGCCACCAGGTCAGTCGAGGCAGACATCGCATTCTGGAATGACCCCGACGATGCCAAAGCAGATCTGGTCGACGGCGGTATCGGCGAGCTGTCCTCGTTCCACGAGACGTTCGGCTACTACGGCCAGGGCGTCAGTGTTTCGACCGCTCACCTTCCTGCAGGTTGGCGTGATCGCGTTGTCGCCTATGACCATCCGAGTGCTGCGCCCAGCTCGGCCGTGTGTCTCGAGGCCCATGATCTCGTCGTGGCGAAGCTCGTAGCTGGCCGCGAGAAGGACCTGCCCTTCGCAGCTGCACCCATCGCGGCGAACCTCGTCGATGTCGCTACGTTGATCGACCGCGCTGTGACCGTCGAGAGCCCGGAGGCGGTGCGGAACGTACTTCGAGAGCGGATCCGTCGTTGTGCCGGAGCTGCGAGGCTCGAATAACACGCCGGACGTTGCCGTGCCGGGACGCGCCGAGGATGGCGACCACACCCGCCGACTCAGCGCATCGAGTCGTGGAGAAATCCGACCCCCCTGGCTGATCCGTGGGTCAGTTTCGGCCGGGTAGGGCTAGTACCGGCCGAGCGGCGGAACCTTAGGGCCGGGGGAGCGGGTGCTTGAGCACCGGAACGTTCGAGTCGTTGGTTGGTTCGGTGTAGCGGCGTCTGAGGCCAGCAGCGCAGGGGCGGACGTGCCCCATGTGCGATCCAGCGCAGACCGCTACCCTGAGCCGATGAAGGTGCCGCGCTTCAACACGATGGAAGAACGGCAACGCTTCCTGCGGGCCGTTGGTGAGGCCCACCAGGAGTGGGAGCAGCACTGGCTGTCGAAGGCTCCGCCATTGTCGGGGGACCACGAGCCGGGCTCGGACTACCCGCTGCACCACCTCACGATTGACGCCACCGGAAAGATGCTCGATGACTTCGAGCAGCGGATCGAGCAGCACTTCCGAGGGTCGTGACCTACCCGGGTTCCGTCATCGCCCCGATAGGCGCGACCACGCCTCTTCCTGTCGGCTGCAGCTCCACCACGTCTTGCGTGCCGCGCCACGGGCCGACCATCCCCACACCTGGCAACATCGGGCCATGGCGTCCGACCTGGCACTGATCGACGAGTTCCCTCCCGACGCGAACGGTCGGCCGCTCACCGACTTCCCCTTCGTCGAACGTGCCGGGCTGGAGCTCCTCCACGTGGCACGCGGGAGAGCCGTGTTGCGCATCCCGTTCGAAGCGAACGTCAACCACGTCGGCATGATGTACGCCGGGGCGTTGTTCACGGTGGCCGAGGTGCCCGGTGGGGTGTTGTTCGCTTCGGCGTTCGACCTGACGCGCTTCTACCCGATCGTCGGCGACCTCCGCATCAGGTTCGTGCGCCCGGCGACAACAGCGGTGCTGGTCGATGCGCGCATGGCCGACGACGAGATGGCGCGGGTCGCCGCCGACCTGGAAGCGCGGGGCAAGGCGAAGTGGGTGCTCACCCAGGACCTCGTCGACGCGACCGGTGTGGTCGTCGCGAGCACCGAAGCCACCTACTTCGGGCTGGCCTTCTGACCTGACCGCGCCGCGCACGGGGCCCCGGGCCCAACGTGCCGTGGTGGCGACCAGGGGTGCGGTCAGCGATCGGTGCGGCGCTCGACGGCGCTCAGCCCGGTGAGCACGATCTCGATGAAGCTCGTCGCCTCGTCGAGCAGGGCGTCGACGTCGGTACGTGTGTCGTCGAGCAAGAAGTCGACGACCATGTGGCTCAGCGCCCCGGTGACCGCGATGCCGAGCATGCGCGCGGGGAACGCTTCGGTCGGCACGTCGGAGGTCACCCCACCCGATCGGTAGAGCTCTCCGATGACTCCGGCGATGCTGCGGTCGGCGCTGCGCCGGTGCGACTCGATGGTCTCGTCACTGCCTGCGGCGACGCCGAAGAGGATCTTCCCGTAGCGGTCGTCGGCGAGCACCTGCTCGATGTAGGTGCGCACGAGCGCGCCTGGTCGGGCCTCGGGCGCGATGTCGGGGCTCACGCCGTCGATGACCTGCCCCATGACGCGCGCCGCCACCCAGTCGAACACGGCGGTGAACAGCGCCTGTTTCGACCCGAACTCGTCGTAGAAGGCCCGATAGCCGACCCCCGCCTCTTGGCAGATGTCTTCGATCGTGGCTCCGGTGTAGCCGTCACGGGCGAAATGCTCGAGGGCTGTGCGAAGGAGCGCACGGCGGCGAGCAGTTCGACGCTGTTCGAGCGTGCGATGCCCTGCTTCGCTGTGGCGGGCCACGTGCGGACCCTACCCCCAAGAATCAGTAAGGAGCCTTATTGAAAATCCTGGACATGTAGTGGGCAGCTTCGTATCGTGAGCACGACATCAACCATCGTCCTCTCCCCGGGGGTTCTCCCATGCGACGTTGTGCCCGTCCTTTGCTGTTCCTCATCGCGTGTCTCGGTGCGCTGGCCATGGTCGGCTGTGAGCCACCGCCGGCGCCGCCCGGCGTCACGCAGGTGAGCGTGGCTGCCGGTCACGGCTTTGGCGGCGGCACGATCTACTACCCAACGGGCGCCACGGGGCGCCGAGGAGCGATGGTGGCCGTCGGTGGCTTCACCGAGACCCAATCGGCGGTCGAGGTGTACGGGCCACTGCTCGCCAACGCGGGCTTCGTCGTGTTCACGATCGACACCAACTCGATCTTCGACTCCCCGTCCGCTCGCGCTGATCAACTCCTGGCAGCGGTCGACTACCTGAGCGCGTCGAGCCCCGTCGCGCACCTCGTCGACCCGGCCCGCGTCGGGGTCATGGGACATTCCATGGGCGGTGGCGGTTCGCTCATCGCGGCCGCCGAGCGGCCGAGCCTCAAAGCGGCCATCCCCATGGCGCCATGGAACAGCGGTTCCACGAACTTCTCCGCAGTACACGTGCCCACGCTTTTCGTGACGTGCCAGAACGACAGCATCGCGCCCAACGACAGCCACTCGTTGCCGTTCTACGCGAGCATCTCGAACGCGACGCCGAAGGAGTACATCCAGATCGCGGGTCAGGGCCACATGTGCACCAACGCGGCGAACACGGTCGCCGATGCGCAGATCGTCGCCTGGGTGAAGCACTTCCTCAACGGCGATCACACCGCGGTCGTTTGCCCGCCGCCAGCGGTCGGTGCAGCTCTCTCGAAGTCGATGTCGAGCTGTCCGTTCTGAAGCGGATCGTTCGCATGAGCGCGGCTCCAGAGGCCTGAGCTCAGCGGGCGCGACCGTCTGACGTGTGGTTCGAGCTGCTGTGGCGCATCGCCCCGCCCAGCAGCTCGAGCCATGCGTGCATGGCACCGTCAACGCCGGCACGGTCTCCTGTCGCGACGAGATCGAGGAGTAGCCCACGGACCACGGCAAGCCCGAGGCGAATGTGTGCCGCGTCGCCCGCGCCCGGATGGGCTTGCGCGACTGCAAGCCAGCCATCGACGGCTTCGGGATGCAGTTCGTCGAACGGGTGCTCGCCTTGCGCGCCTCGTGCGTAGCACTCGAAGAAGAGGCGCTCGAACGGCCACATCGATGGGTCGGCGAGGTGTGTCCAGAACTGGCGGGTTGCTTCGAGCCCGTCATCGGGCAGCGTCTGCAGCGCTGCTGCTTGGCGTGCTTCGACCTCGCGGACGATCGCGAGACGAACACCGTCGGCCGAGCCGAAGTGGTGGATCAGCATGCGGTGACTGGTTCCGGCTGCGCCCGCCAGGTCTCGCAGGGAGCGCGTGCCGATGCCGCCGCTGCTCACGGCCTCGATGAGACGAGAGAGGAGCGCAGCCCGTTGTGGTGAGTCGGCGGGATCGGCCGGGTCAGATGGCACACCCGCCGTGTCTGTCTGCGCCGCGGGTTCACGCGGGGGGTCAGACGGAGCCTTCACGGGTTGGCGGTGGTCTCAACTCGAGCCTTGAGGCCTCGTGCTTCTTCGGCGAGGTAGCGGCGAGTCAGCCGTGCGCTCAGTCGCCCGGCGATCACACCCAGCGGCCCCTCTTGGGTCAGCTCCTGGCGCACGCGGGTCGTGCCATCGGCTTCACCCTCGACGACGTGCGTCGCGGTGGTGCGTACGCCGGGCCCGCGGGCGACCCAGGTCCACGACCGGCCGGGGTCGACCTCGGTGATTTCCCATCGTGCGGTGGGGAGCTTGGGTTGGCGGATCTCGACCCGAGATCCAGGCTGGAGGTCGGACCCCTCCAGGTAGCGAACGTGGTCGAACGTGGTCGCCCACTCGGGCCACCGTTCGACATCGGCATAGACCTCCCAGACCTGGGCGGGCCGGGCAGCGATCGTGAGCTCCTCGGAGAAGTGCATGTACCAAATGGTACATCGACGGCCTGTCGTGTCAAGGTTCGCGTTGCTGTCGACGCCACCGAGCTGCGCGTCCATCGCCGCAGCGACGTGACGCGCTGGTGGCCGGCCCCGTGAGGCCGGCCACCAGGTCACTGCTCGTGAGCGAGTGCCGCTACGACATGTCGATGCCGCACTTGTCCTTCGCGTACTTCTGGAGGTTGTCACCGGCCTTCTGCATCTTCTCCATGTCGATGCCCTCCATTGCCTTGGCGGCTGAACTGGGGTCACTGGAGTCGACCTTGGCGAGCGCCTCCATCGCGGTCCGGATGGTCTGCATGTCCCCCTTGATCTCGCTCGGCGCGTTCTTCTCGAGCTGCTTCATCGCCTCGACGGCCTTCTTGGCGGCGTCCTTGTTGTCGAGGTCGGCGTCCTTGATCGAGCTCTCGCTCTTCTTGAGGGTGTCGCAGAACGAGCTGGCACTGCCAGAGCTGCTGCTGCACGCGACTGATGTGAATCCCAGTGTCGCCGTGAGCAGCAGCGGGCCGAGGAGCTTGGTGGTACGTCGCACGGATCCCTCCCGAGGGTCGGAGGCTGTTGAGCCTCACGTCCTGCTGGCGGATACCAGTCAGGTGACCCAAAGCCTAGGTTCATCGCGGAGACGGTGCTGGGGATGGGGCGCGTCGCCCCGCAGGACGCGAGCAACGTGGCGCTGTCCTCGTGGCGCCAGCGCCGTGGGTGGCTGAGGCTCACTGCCGACGCACACGTGTCGTGCGGCGGCGTGCGCCCTCAACGTCGGTGGCGTGTCCGTCGCGCTGGTTCGTCGCGGTCAGCGACGTAGGCGTTGTGCGCCACTCGCTTGGCTTTGCGTCTGCTCCCGCGCAGCTCGCGATCGTCGACCACCCAGCCGTCGTGCACGACGACCAGCCGCCACCGTCGTCGACCGATCTGGTCGAGGTCGATCCGGGTACCGATCATGGTGCCCATGGTGTACCTCTCAGCCGCCGAGGTCACCCCCAACCTGCGATTCCATGCCGATCCATGCCGAAGTCTGACCAGCGTCAGAGACGCGCGTGTCCTCCACCGCACCGTTTCCGTGCGCACGCAAGCACGGTGCGCGCAGCGACGCCGCATAGCCGTGATCTCGCGACCCCGCACCGCCACACGGCACCGGCGGCACGACGATGAGGATGGCGAGTCGTGCAGCGTGTCAGGCCGCGCTGTCGGCGCTGTCGTCGGCGACGAGCCCGGCCGCGCGCAGGCTGTTGCCGAGAAACGCGGTGACCTGCCGCGACCACAGGTAGCCGACGTGGTTGCCGCCGTACCACTGCATCTCTGGCTCATCCCAGTGCGCCCACAACGCGTGCGCTTGCGTGGGAGGTGCCATGCGGTCGCCGAGCCCGGCGAAGATGAAGCGGCGCTCACGCGGCATGGTGGGCGTGACGTGCAGCGGTGACACCACGCTGTGCACCAACTCTGCGTTGCCGTCGAGGATGTTGTGCTCGACCGCGCGCAGCCGGATGTGGTGGGGGCTCTGCTGACGGAACAGCTCCGGGAAGTCGACGACCGGGATACCTGCGATGACGGCATCGAGCCCCGGCTCGAGACCGGCGAGCAGGGCGCTCAAGAACCCACCGAGCGACACGCCGTAGAGCGCAACGCCGCGTGGTTCCTGGCGGCGGACCCAGTCGAGCACACGGCGCACATCCCACACCGCCTGGGTGAGCCCGTGCAGCGTGTTGATGAGGTCGAACGAGAGGAAGTTCTCCCCGCTCACCCGTGTGATCTTGCGGGGGCCATGGAGGGGGAGCACGGGCAGGGCCACGTTGAGTCCCAGGTCACGATGTAGGTGACGCGCGTGCAGACCGATGAGATCCATGAACGCGAACCCTGTGGCGAACCCGTGCAGGCCAACCACCCACGGGCGCGGTGCCCCCGGGTGGCGAAGGATCACCGCGCTCGCCGTTGCGTTCGGGCGATAGGTGGCCCAGCGGTCGCTGCCCGGTTCTTCGTCCCGTGGTAGCCACCCGCTCGGGAACACGATGCGCTCGTAGCGTTCGCCGAGCGCCCATCCCTTCGTGATCGCCGGGTCGGGGAGCGGCGGCGGGGTGCGGTGATACGAGGCGGGGTCGTGCAGCCAGCCGTTCTCGGCCAGCAGCGCCGCCTCTTCGGCGAGCTCTGCGGCGACGCGTTCGTAGTCGGCCCGTCGGGGGAAGCGGTTCGGTCCCATCGCCATGGCAAGGATGGCCTCGTCCATCGCCACCTGGGCAGCGAGGGCGGGGGAGAGCGAGGGGACCGGGAGCCCGGGGACGTCCGCACGGAGCTTCCGGGTTGCGGTGGTTCCCATGAAGCGGGCGGTGCGAGGGAGCGCCACGAGGGCACGGGTCGGTGCTCGCTTGCCCAACGCTCGTTCGAGTTCGCGTCGGCGGCGGTCGAGGTGGCGGTATGCCGCCACAGGTGTGTGCCACGCGCCGTGGAGTGCGGAACGTTGTGCGCCGTCGTCTGCGCGCGTCCCGGTCGTTTCGAAGGGGTTCATTCCCTCGCCTCCGTTCCTCACCCGCTTGACCGAAACCACCCTAGCGACGCGTGTGCCACGGTCAGGAGGTCCGTCAAGGCAACCCACGGCGGGTAGCCTCAGCCTGCTTGGGAACCTTCGTCCGCTACTCCTCGCGTGTTGTGCGCTTCGGGCTGATCGTCGCGGTCGGCGTCGCCACGCTGGTGTTGGCAGGCGTCTCGGCGCTGCCGATCGGGCAAACGCTGCGTGGTGCCGCGACGTCCACTCGTGTCGACGTGCAGTTGCCGCTGCTCGGTGGTGAGTCGATCCTCTACGACCGCTACGGCAACCCGCTGCAGAGCATCAACCGCGAGTATCAGGTGACGGTGCCGTTGAGTCGGGTGCCGCCGACGGTCATCGAGTCGATCCTGGCGGTCGAGGACAGCGACTTCTACCGGCACGGTCCGGTCGATGCCAAGGCGATCGTGCGAGCGCTGCAGACCAACGTGCGGGCGGGTGGTGTCGACCAGGGCGGTTCGACCATCACCCAACAGGTCGTGAAGAACAGCTTCACCGGTGCGGAGCGCACGCTCACCCGCAAGCTGCGCGAGGCGTTTCTCAGCACCCGCCTCGAAGCGGAACTCACCAAGGACCAGATCCTTGAGCGCTACCTCAACATCGTGTACCTCGGCAACAACGCCTATGGCGTGCAGGCCGCCGCGCAGACGTACTGGGGCAAGGACGTCGGTCAGCTCACCTGGTCGGAGGGCGCCCTGCTCGCCGGGCTCATCCGTGATCCGAACGACACCGATCCGCTTCGCCACCCCGAGGCGGCGCGCAAGCAGCGGAGCCTCGCGCTGCGCCGACTTGTCGAAACCGGACGCATCACCACCGACCAGGCAGACGCTGCCGAGAAGGAACCGTTGCCGACCACCTTGGCGCGCTCGACACCGGTCCGTGACTACTTCGTGCAAGAGGTCATCGACCGCATCCTCGAACGCCAGGGACCAACGCCCGAAGGGGACGCACTCGGCTCCACCTACGAACAGCGCTACGACGCCCTCTACCGCGGTGGGCTGCGGATCTACACCACCTATGACCCGATCGCGCAGAACACCGCCGTCGAGGCTCGGCAGGCCACGGTGCCGACCATTCGCCCGGACGGGACGTTCCCCCTTCCCGACTGGGTCGATCCGGCCACCGGCAAGGCCTACCCGCAATGGGGGACCGCGTCGATCGTGACGGTCGAGGCACGGAGCGGCGCCGTGCGCGTGCTGGTGGGCGGCCCCGGCTACAGCGAGACCAGCCAGGTGAACATCGCCACCAAGCAGCCGGCGCCGAAGCAGCCTGGCTCGTCGTTCAAGACGTTCGTGCTCACCGCAGCGATCGAGATGGGCTACGTCCCGAACGACATGGTCAACGGGTCGAGCCCCTGCCCCATCACCCCTGACGACCCGCGCTTCGTGAACCCTGCCCAGGCGGCGAAGTCGACCGACGCGGCGCCCTTCGCCCCGCACAACTTCGGCGGGGAGGGCGGGGGGATGGCCACGCTGACCGTGCAGACCACCACCTCGTCGAACTGCGCGTTCGCTCGTCTCGGTCAGATCGTGAGCCTGCGCAACGTCATCGACATGGCCAAGGCGATGGGGCTCACGAACTGCGTCACGATGGATCCCGCACCCACCGGCGATGCGCGCTACTGCATGAACCCCTGGCGCATCCCCCTGGCATATGGCGGCACCATGGGCACGAGTCCGCTCGACATGGCGGACGCATATGCCACGCTCGCGAACGACGGCATCCACAACGACGCCTACTTCATAGATCGCATCGAAGACGCAGCCGGGCACGTGGTGTGGCGCCACGAGCCTGCGCCGAAGCGAGTGATGAAGCCACAGACCGCCCGCCTCGTCACGTCGGTGCTCGAGGCGAACGTCCGGGGCGGTACCGGTGGCCGTGCCCAGCTGTCGAGCGGGCAGCCGGCGGCCGGAAAGACCGGCACCACCGACTACGCGAAGAACATCTGGTTCGTCGGCTACACGCCCCAGTACGCGACCGCGGTGTGGATCGGCAGTGGCGGCACCGTCGAACAACCGCTGTTCGGCGGAAGCGCCACCGGTGGCGAGTACGCCGCCTACACGTGGGGTTGGTACATGGCACGCCTGTTGGCGAACCAGCCGATCGTCGACTTCACCGCACCCGAGCCGACCCGCCGTGGCATTGCGATCTCGATCGGTCCGGGCGACGGCAGTCCGTTCCAGGCGCCCGTCAACCTGGCCGCCAACCCGGCGGCTCCGGGTGCGCCCGGTGAGCCCGGGGCAGCTGACGGCGCGGGCCAGGCCGATGCTGCCGGTCCGGGAGGCGGGAATGCTCCCGCTGCGGGTGGTCAGCCAGGCGCGCCGGGCACGTCGGTGGCGCCACCGATCACGTCCTATCCACTCACACCCAACTGAGGCGACTCACCAATGAGCGATCCGGTCACCCTGCTCACCGTGCAGGGCCTCGACACCCACCTCGACCAGCTTCGCCACCGCCGTGCATCGCTCCCGGAGCGGGAGCGCCTCGCCGACATCGATCGGGCGGTCAGCGAGCTGTTCGCTCGCGCCGAGGCTGCGGGGGCCACCGTGCTCGCGTTGCAGAGCGACCGCCGACACCGCGAGGACGAGCTCGCCACGCTCGAGACGAAGATCGCGAAGATCGAGGAGGTGATGTACGCCAGCTCCGCAGGTCGGGATCTGCAGGCCATGGGCGAAGAGGTGAAGGCCATGCGTGCTCGAGATTCAGAGCTCGAAGATGCAGTCCTCGAGTTGCTCGAGCAGATCGACGAGGCAGACGCCGCGGTCGAGGCGCTTCGCTCCGCGGGACGTGAGCTGGCCGAAGCCCGGGAGGAGGCGCAGATCGCGTGCACAGCCGCCGAGGCCGAGATCGACGCCGAGGTGGCGACGCTCGAGGCTGCGCGCGCCGCCGCAACCGGGCAGCTGTCCGCGGCGCTGCTCGCCGAGTACGACGCGATCCGAGGTCGCCTCGGCGGCGTCGGTGCAGCCGAGCTCGTCGGCAACCGCTGTGCCGGTTGCCATCTCACGATGGCATCGGCGGAGGTCGAACGCATTCGCCACGCGCCGCCCGACGAGATCGTGCACTGCGAGGAATGCGGCCGCATTCTGGTGCGCTGAGGTGTTCCTGTGGTTCGCGGGCGGCGCGTTCGTGATCGTCCTCGTGGTGTTTCGAAGCCCGGCGCTCGACTATCGGGCGGTCATGCTCGGCGCGGTGCTGCCCCTCGTCGATCTGTGCTTCGGCGGCGCGCGGGTGGCACACACGCTGCTCGCCGCAGTTGCAACCATGGTCGTCGTCTTGGGGCTCACCCAGCGGCGCCGGCTCGTGCGGCGACGTTGGCTCGGCATCCCGATCGGCATGTTCTTGCACCTCGTCCTCGACGGCGTCTGGGGGCGGGCGGCGCTGTTCTGGTGGCCTGCGTTCGGTGTGAGCTTCGGCTCGCTGCCTGCGCCCGAGCTGAGCCGATCTGCTCCGGTGGTTGTCGCGATGGAGGTGGCTGGCGCCGCGATGCTCGTGTGGGCCTACCGGCGCTTCCGCCTGCACGAGCCTGCTCGCCGCGATCGCTTCGTGCGCACCGGCATGCTGTCGCGAGACCTGATGCCCGGACCCGAGGCGGGGATGTAGGTGCTGTACCTGGTTCGCCATGGCCGCACTGCTGCGAACGCAAGAGGGCTGCTGCTGGGTCGGCTCGATCCCGACCTCGACGACCTCGGTCGCCGGCAAGCGGCGGCGCTGGCGACGGTGATCCCGCAGGGCGCGCTCGTGGTGAGCAGCCCGTTGCGTCGGACTCGCTCCACGGCAGCAGCGCTTGCTGGCGTCGCTGCCGATGAGGTGTCGACAGATGAGCGCTGGATCGAGCTCGACTACGGCGCATGGGACGGCACGCCGCTCGGAGAGGTGCCTGCGGACGCGTGGGCGGCGTGGCGCGCCGATCTCGCCTTCGCACCGCCGGGAGGCGAGTCCTTGCAGGAGCTGGGGCAGCGCGTCCGTGCGGCGCTCACCGATCTGGTGACCTCCGCCGTCGACCGCGACGTGGTCGTGGTGTCGCACGTGTCTCCGATTAAGGCGGCGGTCGCCTGGGCGTTGGGAGTCGACGACGACGTGGCGTGGCGGCTGTTCCTGTCACCCGCATCGGTGACCGCAATCCGAACCGGTCCGGGTGCCCCCTCGCTCGTGTGCTTCAACGACACGGCGCACCTTGCCGAGCTTGCGGACTGACTGCCGACGCCGCGTCGCCTAGCGCCGGGGAAGCATGTCCAGGGCGCCCGGTGGCCCCATGCGCAGGTACCACTCGAGCCCGTACACCTCGCTGAACGCCGCTGGCTTCAGTCTGAGGGCCGACGAACCAGGGGGGATCTGGCTCACATGGGTCGCCATCGCGGCGCGCTTGGTGTCGATGACCCGCCGGGCGTCGACGACCAGATCGACAAGGACTGTCGGTGTCCCGAAGGTGTCGCGTGCGAGTGCTGACGCACCGGCGTTGTCGCCGAGATCCGGGAGGCCGGGGAGGAGGTCAGGTCCCGACCGTGCGAGCTGTGCCTCTTCGACGAGGTGTGTCTCGACGAAGTGGAGGTACTCGCTGTCGACGGTCGCCTCGTACACGGTGGCGAGACCGACCCGTGCAGCAGCGTCGCGTCCGATCGCGTGCACGGCGAGGTGATCGGGGTGGCCGTAGATGCCCTTGGGGTCATAGCTGACGAGGGTGTCCGCGTCGAGCTCGCGCAGCAACGCCGCGAGCTCCTCGGCGACGCGCGCCACCGGGGTCGCTGCCAGGGAGAGCGGCGGGGAGGGGGTGTGCAAGCCGGAGTCGCGGTAGCCGAGAAAGCGAGGCGGGAGGGTCCCGAGCACCTCTGCCGCGGCGACGCACTCTGCACGCCGCTGCGCACCGAGCTCCTCACCTGACCCGTGTGGGTCTTCGCCCAGCTCACCGTTCGTGGCGAACACCACGACCGCAGGGATGCCGGCATCGCGCAACAGGCGAAGCGTGCCGCCGCTGAAGATCGCCTCGTCATCGGGATGCGCGTGCAAGAAGACGACAGGGCGCGTGGTGGGCACGGCGAGCATTCTGGCCGCTGCAGAACCGGCGACCGAACAGCTACAGGTATCGCAGCCCTTGCCGCCGCGCGGCGGGTTGCTGGTGACGACGAGCCGGCCTGTAAGCGGGGTTCTGTCCACGGGGCCCTTGCGGGGATCCCGATGGGTGGCCATCCATCTGTGCGGTCCACCTGGGAACGTTGGCCGGGCCGGCCGTTCCCTGTTCGACCTTGCTCCGGGTGGGGGTTACCGAGCCGCCCGGGTCGCCCCGGACGCTGGTGCGCTCTTACCGCACCGTTTCACCCTTACCTGTGCCTTCCCCGGGCGAGCCCGGAGGTGGCCATCGGCGGTCTGCTCTCTGTTGCCCTGAACCGACAGGTCACCCCGTCCTGGCTCTCGCCAGCACCCTGCCCTCTGGAGCCCCGACTTTCCTCGACCCGCTGAAGCCGCCGAGGCGACCACCACGGACCGCGGCCACCCGGCCGGCTCGTCGTCGTCTGCCATGGTGCCAGACCCGGGCGTGATCGGGTTACTTGATGAGGGCTGCGTTGCCGATCGCGTCGCGGACGGTCTGGCGTGCCGCCGGTGCACCGGCAGCGAGGCTGTTGTTGGCGACGGTCATGTCGAGCACCGCGAGGCGGCGTGCGGCAGAGCCGCCGACGCTCATGGCGGCTTGGCGCAGCTTGGGCGTGCTGAGCTGCGAGCACGCCTGTGTGTAGGTCGAGGTCGCCATCGCTTCGAGCTGGCGGGCGAGGCTCACCGCCGAGGCGGCGTCCTGCACCCGCGTCATCGCCGGCGTGATCACGTTCTCGTCGAGGTAGGTGTTCGGCTTGTCGTAGGCCTCGCCGCCGGCCATGGTCGTGGCCTCGGAGAGGGTTGCCGCGTTCGCGGTGTGCTGTGCCCCGAAACGCTGCAGTGCCGCCACGGTGGGTGCATCGGTGACGTACTTGGTCGCCAGCAGCTTGTCGTAGGTGGCCGCGGCCAGCAGCTCGAACGAGGTGGCCGTCCGCAGCAGTTGCTTGTCGGCTGCGACCTGCTCGGCGTTGGAGGTCGGCGGCGGTGCCGTCGGTGGCACGGCGGTCGTCACCGTCGTGCCTGAATGCTTGACCGGGTCTTCGGCGGAGCTGCACGCGCCGAGCACCACTGCGCCGACGACGGTGGCGCCACCGGCGACGAGGAACTGGCGACGCCCTGGTCGCGAGATGCTGTCGGAAGCGGAACCTGTGACGTGGTTCATCGTGTCTCCTGAGTTCGTGCTCACGACGTTGCGGTCGTGGTGGAGGCGGCGGTGGCGCCCGAGTCGGTCGAGGCCGCGGAGTCGCTGCCGGTCGCTGCCGCCGTGTCGGTGCCGCTGTCAGCGTGGTCGTGCGAGCCCGAGTCGGTGGCGCCCTCGGCGGCGGCAGTGGGGACCGGGTACGAGGCCGGATCGAGCTTCCCGGCGTCGGTCTGCAGCGGCGGCACCAGTTCGGCGAGCGCGGTGCCGAGCGCGGTGCCGAGCACGGTGGCGTGCTGTGCGTCGACCGGAGCGATGGTGCCGATCGTCGCAGCTGCGGCCCCGTTGTTGATCGTGCCGAGCAAGTCAAGGTACGTCGCGACCAGGGCGTTCTCGAGCTCCTGCAGGATCTCGAGCACGGCGTTGGAGCTTGCGGCCGACGAGACCCGGGTGGTGTAGGCCTTCGAGAGGGCCGGGTTCGCGGCCCCGGGCGGCGTCACGTTCGCCTCGCCGAGCATCTCGGCGAACAGCGCGGCGTGCGCGGTGTGGTGCCCGGCGAACGTGGTCAGCAACGCGGCAGCTTCGCCCGTCACCTGCTTGGTGGCGGCCGCGGCCGTGTAGATGTCGACGACGCTCAGCTCGATGGTCTGGGCGAAGGCGAGGAGGTCGAAGTCAGACGGTGCCTCTGCCGCGGTGGCCGTGGGGAGCAAGCTGCCGAGAGGGTTCATCACCGCACCGAGCACGGCGGCTGGCGCTGCAGCGACGGCCTTGGAGAGGAGCCCTCGGCGCCCGAGCATCGGACGGCGCGGTTCGGCCGGTGCTGGGGCCGCGCCGGTTTCACCCTGCTCGTCGCGGTCAGCGACCTGCATGGGGTGCTGACTGTGGTCGATCTGCACGCACGTACCTCCCGTGAGGCGGTTTCGATGGGTCCGAAGAGAGAGACCCGATGATGGTGTAGGTGACAGCCCAGCGCCGCGCCAAGTCTCGTCGTAGGTGCGGGGCATGGATCTGTCAGAAGTCCAGGTCAGAAAGGTCGGGGAACCAGCGGGCTGCGCGCCTGCACGCGTCGGCCCAGTGGTCCCGGTCGAAGGAGCCGTCAGGCTCCACGATCGCACGTGGTGACCAGGTGGTCGCCAACTCGTCGAGATCGCGCCATATGCCGATTGCAACGCCTGCGAGCAGCCCCGCGCCGAGCGTTGTCGCCTCGAGCTCTGGTGAGATCTCGATCGGACGCCCGATCGCCTTGGCGAGCGCTGCGACGAACGTGGGGTTTGCGGTCATGCCTCCGTCGACGCGCAGCGAGTCGATGCGCAGGCCGGTTTCGGCTTCGGCTGCGTCGACGAGGTCTGCGCCGCGCTGTGCGACGCCCTCCAGAACCGCCCGGACGATCTCGGCACGACCCGTTCCGCGGGTGATCCCGACCAGGGTTCCACGTGCGCCGTAATCCCACGACGGGGTTCCCAGGCCGAGCAACGCCGGAACGTAGGTCACGCCACCGGTGTCGGCGCATCGCGCCGCCACCTCGTGCGACTCGGCCGAGGACGAGATGATGCCCAGGTCGTCGCGGAGCCACTCGATGTTGCTGCCCGCAGCGAGCATGACCGCCTCGACGCCCCAGATGGCCTCACCCTCGTGCGTCCACGCCACGATGGGGAACGTGCCGTGGGTGCCGCGTGTGGCGAAGGCCGGGCGCTGTGGGCCGACGCAGAGATCGAGCATCCCGCCGGTGCCGAACGTCGCCTTCGCGAGCCCGGGGCGTGTGCAGCGCTGACCGACCAGCGATGCCTGTTGATCGCCGGCGATGCCTGCGATCGGGGGCGCTCCCGGGAGCGCTCGGGCGGAGCCGACCACGCCGATCGAATCGACGAGCCGGGGGAGCGAGTCGTGCGGGATGCGCAGCCGTTCGAGGAGGGCTGTGTCCCACACCCGTGCATGGGTGTCGAGCAAGCCGGTGAGGGCGGCGTTCGTGTGGTCGGTGACGTGCAGGTCGCCGGCCGTGAGCGTCCAGACGAGCCAGCTGTCGACGGTGCCGACGCACAGGTCACGTGTGCGGGCTCTGTCGACGGCATCCCAGATGGCAGCGAACTTGGTTGCCGACAGGTTGGGCGCGAGCCGAACGCCGTCTGCGGCGAGCACAAGGCAGTCGCCGACCGTGCGGAGGTCCTGCCAGCCAAGGCCGGGTGCGACCGGCTCACCCGTTGCGCGGTCCCAGACGATGCTGGATGCCCGCTGGTTGGCGATACCGATCGCCGAGACCGAGCCGACCTCCGCGAGGGTGGCCTGCGCGACATCGAGTGCGGCGCGCGCCAACTCGGCGGCGTCGAACTCGACGAGCCCGGGCGCGGGTGATGCTGGCAGCACCACGCGGTGGTGCACCGCCGTGACGGTGGCGTCGTCGCGCACCGCGGCGGCGCGCACGCCGCTGGTGCCGACGTCGACGACGAGGACGGGTGCGGTCATGGCCAGCCGATCTCTCCGAATGGGCTCGGGAGGCCCAGCTTGCCGGGGTTGAGGATGCCCTTCGGGTCGAGCGCGGTCTTGAGAGCATGGAGCACCCCGACCCCTGACCCGAGTGCCTCGGCGACGAACCTCGCTCGGTTCAAGCCAACCCCGTGGTGGTGGCTGAGGGCGCCACCGGCTGCGAGGACGGCCCGCGTGCCCGCCTCCCACGCGGCGCGGTAGTAGCGCTCACGCTCGTCGGGCTCGACCTTGGCGGCGAACGTGAAGTAGAGGCATGCGCCGTCGCTGTACGCGTGCGATTGGTGGCAGGTCGTGATGAGGGTCCCCTCGACCCCACCGATCGCCTCGGTCGCAGCTCGGTGGATCGCCGGCAGCGCCGCCCACGGTCCTGCGACCTCCATGGTGTCCACGACGTAGCCCTTGGTGATCATCGCTTCGAGCGCCGCGACGTCGTTGCGGTGGTCGAGCCAGCGGCCGACGACCGCATCACCGTCGAGCGGGGAGGCGTGCGCGCACTCCTGTGCGGCCACGGCCATGGACGCGTCGACGATCGCCGGATCGCCCTCGTCGAGCACCAGGACGAGGTTCGCCCCTTCGACGCCGAAGCGGACCGCCTCGGCGGCGTCGTGCAGACGGAGCACCGCCGGTGTCGCACCACGGCGGAGGATTCGCCGGCAGGCCTCGAGCCCCGCCCCGAAGTCGTCGAAGGCGTAGGCGGCACGGCGTTCGGCTACGGGTTTGGGGTGGAGGCGAAGTCGGGCGCCGGTGATGATGCCCAGGGTTCCTTCCGAACCGACGAACACCTGTGTGAGGTCGGGGCCGACCGCTTGGCGGGGTTGGCCACCCGTCGTCACGGCCGTTCCGTCGGCGAGCACGACATCGAGACCGACCACGATGTCTTCGATCTTGCCGTAGCGCGTCGAGTACTGGCCCGCCCCGCGGCACGCCAGCCATCCGCCGACGGTTGCGAGCGTCATCGACTGGGGCCAGTGACCGATCGTCACGTCGTGGCGCTGCTGGAGCTCCTCTTCGAGCACATCGCCGAACGTGCCGGCCTGCACGTCGAGGATCAGCGACGTGTCGTCGACGCCGACGATGCCCGACATCGCCGTCAGGTCGCACACGACCCCACCGAAGACCGGGACCGAGGCGCCGCACACGCCGCTGCGACCGCCTGCCACCGTCAGCGGGATCGCGTCGTCGTGACAGATGCGTGCGACCGCTGCCACCTGCGCCGCGGAGGTCGGGCGCACCACTGCGGCAGCTCGCGCCGCCACCTCGCCCTGCGTCGCCCAGATCATCGCCAGGGGCCACCAGTCCCGGCTCGCCTCAGCCCGGGCGCCCTCGTCGGTCGTGACCTCCTCGCACACGTCACGCAGGCGCGCGATGACGGCATCGGAGACCGGGACAGGTGTGGCGCTGACGTGCGCGCGGGCCTGTGCCGCGCCGCCGCTGAGGGCGATCGGAGGAGTTGGCGTGCCTGGAGGTGGGGCGGACGTCGGTGGCATCGCAGGGACGCTACCCGCGGGCCTCAGGCGTTGACGGCCGGGCGATCGGCGGCCACCGCAGCGCGGTAGTCGGCGACCTGCTGCGCTTGTGCGGGGTCGTCCAGGTCGAGGACCTCTGCGATGAGCGCGGCGACCATGGGTGCGGCGGCGACCGACGCTTCTCGGGCGAGGAGGCGGGCCCGGGTGCGCCGGCTGAGGATGTCGTCGACCGACGTGGCCATCTCGTAGCGGGCCGCGAAGACCGCCTCGGCCTTGATGTAGGGCAGGCCATCGACGAGCCGCTCGCCGAGCGTCGGGTCTGCTTCGACCATGGCGAGCAGCGTGCGTGCCTCGCCGCCGTAGCGCTCGGCCAGGTGCAGCACGGCGGCCCGGTCACAGCCGGCCGCTTCGGCGTGAGCCCTCACCTCTTCGTAGCCGTCGGCGCCACGGATGGGGAGGCGCGTGGTGCGGCAGCGGCCGGGTCGGGCCCGCAGGTCGTTGCCGAGGTCAGCGATGACCGCGTCGATCGTGTCCTCGGCCATCTCGCGATAGGTGGTGAGCTTGCCGCCCGTGACCGTCACGACGCCGTCGGTGGCGCGGACGCGGTGGCGACGTGAGAGGTCGGCGGTTCGGCCGCCGTCGCTCTTGACAAGTGGGCGCAGCCCAGCCCAACTCCCCACGACATCGTCGACGGTCAGGTCGGTGGTGATCGACGCATTTGCTGCATCGAGCAGGTACTGGATGTCCTCGGGCGTGCACACCAACTCGTCGAGCGGTCCGTCGTAGTCGGTGTCGGTCGTGCCCAGGTAGGTGAACTGCGGGTTGCCCGAGGCATCCGCGGTGTCGTACCAGGGCACGACGAAGATCGACCGGCGGTCCTTGGCGACGGGGATCACGGCGGCGATGTCGTTGCGGACCTTGTGCCACGGGACGGTGATGTGGATGCCCTTGGCAGGCCTGATGCTGTCGGGGTGGGTGCCCTCGGCGAGTGCGCGTACGTCGTCGGACCACACGCCGGTGGCGTTCACGATCGTGCGGCAGCGCACGACGAGCTCATTGCCGTCGGCCTCGATGCGCGCGCCCTCCAGCCGACCCTGCGCGTCACGGACAAGCCCCGCGAGGCGCGTCCGGTTGGCGACGACAGCACCGTGGTCTGTCGCGGCGGTGCGCGCGATGGCCAGCGTGAGGCGGGCGTCGTCAGCGCGGGCGTCGTAGTACAGATAGGCGGACCGAAGGCGTTCGGCGGGCAGGGTGGGGAAGTGCGTGAGCGCTTCGTCAGCCCGGAGGCGCTTGTGGAGCTTGCCGATGCGGGCGCCGCCCGTGAGGTCGTACGCCCACATCGCTGAGCCGAGCATGCGGGCGAGCTTGCGGGGGACCGGGCTGTCGCGGCCGGTGAGGACCGGTAGCAGGAACGGCAGGGTGTGCACGAGGTGGGGCGCGTTGGTGCGCAGGCGCTGGCGCTCGTGGAGGGCCTCGTAGACAAGCCGGAACTCGCCGTTCTGCAGGTACCGGAGGCCACCGTGGACCATCTTCGAGGACTTCGAGGACGTGCCGGACGCGAAGTCGTCTCGTTCGATGAGCGCCGTGCGCAGGCCCCGCGATGCGGCGTCGAGCGCGCAGCCCGCGCCGGTGATGCCGCCCCCGACCACGAGTACGTCGAACGTGTCGGTGCCGAGACGTGCGAGCGCGGACGGACGATCGAACCAGCCGGGACCCAACATGGCGGTCATCCTACGAGCGCATACCTGCGACGACCCAGCGGTCAGGGACCGCATCGGTTCTGGGCTCCTTGTCGGCCGCCGGGGTCGGCGGTAGCGTCCGCAGTACCGGGACTTCCCACGCGAGGAGGCGTGCACACACCATGGCCGACATCAAGGGCAGCAAGACGCAGGAGAACCTCAAGGCGGCGTTCGCAGGCGAGAGCCAGGCGAACCGTCGCTACCTCTACTTCGCACAGAAGGCAGACGTCGAGGGCTATCCAGACGTTGCGGCGCTGTTCCGCTCCGTCGCCGAGGGCGAGACGGGTCACGCATTCGGCCACTTCGACTTCCTCGCCCCAGCGGGTGACCCGGTCACCGACGAGCCGGTGGGTCCGACCGACGCCAACCTGCGCTCGGCCATCGCAGGCGAGACCTACGAGTACACAGAGATGTACCCCGGCTTCGCCAAGACCGCCCGTGACGAGGGCTTCGAAGAGGTAGCCGAATGGCTCGAGACCCTCGCACGGGCCGAGAAGAGCCACGCCGGCCGCTTCGCCAAGGGGCTCGAAGCGCTGTCCTGACCGTTCCCTTCTCGCAGCGGGGGCCGCTTCGGCGGCCCCCGCTGCGCGTCCATCGCCTACCGGGAGCCACCCTGTGCGCCACCTCGTGCTCGCCGACATCGCCGATCAACGTGCCTACGAGCGCGAGCGGGACGCATTCCGCGCTGAGGTCATCGCCCTCAAGAAGCGGCGCAGGGTCGGGGTCGGGCCGTTCGTGACCTTCGTGTTCGAGAACCGATCCACGGTGCGGTTCCAGATTCAGGAGATGGCCCGCGCGGAGCGGATCGCCACCGATGCCGCGATCCAAACCGAGCTCGACATCTACAACCCGCTGATCCCGGAGCCCGGTCACCTTTGCGCAACCCTGTTCGTCGAGCTGACGAGCGACGAGGAACTCCGCACGTGGCTTCCCCGCCTGGTGGGGATCGAGACCGCTCCGGAGCTGCGCCTCGGCGACGGCACGGTCGTTCGCTGCGCGGTCGATCCGGATCACGCTCGGCAGCTCACCCGCGATGAGATCACCGCATCTGTCCACTACGTCACGTTTGCCCTGACGCCTGCGCAGGTCGAGGCGTTCGCCGGGGGCGACGTCACGCTCGCGGTGGCGCATGAGCAGTACGGATACGGCGCGAAGCTCGCTCCGGAAACCGTTGACGAGCTCCTCACAGACCTGCGAGCCGACCCGCCGTCCTGACGTTTGCGGCTCCTTTCGAGGCAAAAACGCGTCTGGACTTTTCCCCCTCGCCCGGGCATACTCGGCGCTCCGTCGCCGCCGGTTCCGGCCGGTCGGCGCTGTCGATCCGGGTCCTCCGTATCCGCGGCGGCGCTGGTCCCGGCGACGTTGGGCGCGGGGTGGGGTGTCCCGCTGCGCGCCTGCCGATCCCATCCATCGAGACCTATCCACACGAGAGAGCGCCTTCATGAACACGACCTGGCGCAACCAGGCGGCCTGCCGAGGCATCGATCCGAACATCTTCTACCCCGACCCCGAGGACGACACCGAGGCGGAACCGGCGAAGGCGGTGTGCGAGATGTGTTCGGTGCGCGAGGCGTGTCTCGAGTACGCGTTGGGTGTGCGGGAGAAGGACGGCGTGTGGGGTGGGGCTACCGAGCGGGAACGCCGGCGGATCATCCGTCAGCGTCGCCGGACCGCCTAGGACCTTGGTGGACCTCGACCGCGTCGGTGGTTGGCGGGCCGTCCTGGGCTCGCTCACGGCGGGTCGCGACCTGACCGCTGACGAGGCCGGCGCGGCGATGGCCGAGATCCTGGCCGGCGACGCCACGCCGTCTCAGATTGCGGCGTTCATCGTGGCGCTGCGCATGAAGGGCGAAACGGTCGACGAGCTCACCGGGTTGGTGCAGGCGATGCTCTCGGTCGCAGCCCGGGTGCCGCTGGCGCAACCGGCTGACGTGCTCGACATCGTCGGCACCGGTGGCGACCAGGCACACACGATCAACGTCTCGACCCTCGCGGCGTTGGTGGTGGCCGGTGCCGGGGTGGCCGTCTGCAAGCACGGCAACCGCGCTGCCTCGTCGTCATGCGGCACCGCCGACGTGCTGGAGGCACTTGGCGTGGCGATCGACCTTGGGCCCGACGGTGTGGCCACCTGCGTCGAGGAAGCGGGCATGGGGTTCTGCTTCGCACCTCGCTTCCACCCCGCCATGCGCCACGCGGGTCCCACACGCCGTGAGCTCGGTGTTCCAACGGTGTTCAACTTCCTCGGCCCGATGGCGAACCCAGCGCGCGTCGGCCGCATGGTCATCGGCGTTGCCGACCCGCAGCTGGCTGACCGCATGCTCCACGTGCTGCACGCCAACGGCGTGCTCGGGGCGTTGGTCGTCCATGGCGGAGACGGGCTCGACGAGCTCACGACGACCGGCCCGTCGCACGTGCTGGAACTGCGTGACGGGAAGATCTCCAGCTACGACGTCGACCCCGCTGCGCTTGGCCTCGCACCGGCGCTCCCCGCGTCACTCCGCGGCGGCGACCCCCAGCACAACGCAACGCTTGCCCGCGCGGTGTTGCGTGGCGAGCGCGGCCCGCACCGCGACATCGTGCTGCTGAACGCCTCGGCCGGGCTCGTTGCCGCGGGTGTCGCAGCGGACCTAGCTGCCGGCATCGAGGTCGCTGCGGCAAGCATCGACGACGGCAAGGCAGACGCCGTGCTCGACAACCTCGTCTCGGTCTCGCAGGCGGTCGCCGCGGGGTAGGCGCGTCGCCGTGGCGTCTGCGCGCGCGGCAGGCGGGCTCAGTCGAGACCCAGGCTCCACATCGACTCGAGATCGTGGCGTGAATACGCCTTGAACGCCACCATCGTGGTGGTCTGGCGGATGCCATCCAGGTTCGAGAGGTGGCCGGTGACGACCGACGCCAGGTCGTCGTGGTGGCGCACTCGCACGATCGCCACGAGGTCGACCTCGCCGGCAACCGAATAGACCTCTGCCACACCGTCGACGTTCATCAACTCGTCGGCAAGCGGGGCGATGCGGTCGGGTTCGGCATTGATGAGGACGAACGCGCTGATCACGGGTCGAGCCTAACGACCGTCGCCGAGGTGTCGATGACCTGCCCGGAACTGTCGCGTGCGGCGCGGGCGAGGACGCGGGCGGCGAGTCCTTCGACGTGCTCGACCTCGGCTGCCGCGGCGCGCAGCGCGGCGCGGCGCTGCGTGCGTCCGGTGCGCGCGGCACGAGCGAGCGAGCGGTCTGCCGCGTGTGCCGCCGCGAGCACCTCTCCCGCACCGGTGGCTGTCGCGTCGTCCCGCTTGGTCCGCCTGAACTTCGACGTTCGAGGGAGGTGAGGGGTGATGTCGGCGACGGCGATCTGGAGGCGTCGGTGCAGGCGGGCTCCGGCCCCCACCGAGAGCGCCCAGCGCGTGGGCACCGGGCTCGGCGCATCGGGATGCAGGCGCAGCGCGAACCGAAGTCGTCCGCGGAGTCCGCCGACGACCGCTACCGCGATCAGGAGGGCGAGCACGGCCTTGCTCAACAGCAGGGCCAACACGACGCGCATCGTGTTGGAGGCTAGCGGCGACCTGCAGAGGCGTTACGCTCGCAGGCCGTGCCTTCGTCTCGATATCGCTGCAGCGCGTGCGGCAACCTCACCCGCTTCGATGTGACCACCTCCCGCCGAACCCGTGCGTTCCACCACTACACCGTGGGTGGCGAGCTCACGATCGAGGAGGAAGAGGTGCTCGACGAGGTCGTCGAAGCGGTGACCTGTCGATGGTGCGGGCCTGCGGCCAAGGTCGAACCCGTGCAGGGCGACGACCTCTAGGCGCACGCACGCACCGACGGCGCAGTGAAACACCTCCTGGTCACGAACGACTTCCCGCCGAAGCTGGGCGGCATCCAGTCGTACCTCTGGGAGCTGTGGCGCCGACTTCCTCCGCAGGAGACCACGGTGCTGACCACCCCCTATGGGGGTGACACCGCATTCGACGAGCAGCAGGACTTCCGGGTCGTGCGCGACACGGCAAGGGTGCTGTTGCCCACGCCCGCCCTCGTGCAGCGCATCGACCGCCTTGCAGAAGAGGTCGACGCCGACCTGGTGCTGCTCGACCCCGCGCTGCCGCTCGGGCGGCTTGGACCACGCCTGGCGCGTCCGTATGGGCTCGTGCTCCACGGTGCGGAGGTAACCGTCCCGGGGCGCATGCCCGGAAGCAGGCGCATGTTGCGTTCGGTGCTGCGAGGCGCCCGGCTCATCGTCGCGGCGGGTGGCTACCCGGCGGCAGAGGCGACGCACGCGGCGGGCGCGGCCCTTCCGATCGTGACCGTTCCGCCAGGGGTCGACGTCGATCGTTTCCGTCCGCTGTCGCCCGCTGAGCAGACTTCGGCTCGCACGCGCTTCGGCTTGGATGCCGAGGGGCCGTTGGTGGTGAGCGTGAGTCGCCTCGTGCCACGCAAGGGCATGGACGTGTTGATCGATGCCGTTGCGCGCCTGCACCACACCGTGCCGGGGCTCGTGCTCGCCATCGGCGGGACGGGTCGTGACCGCGAACGACTCGAGCGGCGCGCGTCGGCGCTCGCCGCCCCCGTGCGGTTCCTCGGACGCGTGGCCGATGCAGACCTGCCCTCTCTCTACGGCTGCGCAGACGTGTTCGCGATGCTGTGTCGGGACCGTTGGGCCGGGCTCGAGCAGGAAGGCTTCGGGATCGTCTTCCTCGAGGCGGCCGCAGCAGGGGTGCCGCAGCTCTGCGGACGCAGCGGCGGTTCTGCCGAGGCTGTGGAGGACGGCGTGACCGGCCTCGTCGTCCCCGAGCCCGATGATGCCGCGGCGGTGACCTCGGCCCTGCGCTCGCTGCTGGCGTCGCCCGAACGGCGTACGCAGATGGGGCAGGCGGGTCGGGTCCGGGCCGTTGAGCAGTTCACCTACGATCACCTGGCCGGGCAGTTGCGTGCAGCCCTCGACGGACTCGTCGTCTGAGCCACGCGTGTGTGACCATCGTTGCCGTGGAGTTGCCGTCCTCTCCTGAGCACGCATCGGCCTCGGAGACCCCTGTGGGCGGTGCACCAGCGACGTCGGATGCAGACGACGGCAGACCGCTGTTGCACCTTGCGGTCGGCGCGACAGGGCTCTTCGTCGTTGTCCAGCTCGCGGCCCTCGTCCACCCTGACGGGCCGGTGCTGGCGACCGCCGTCATCGTGTCCCTCGTGCTGTTCCTAGTCGGTTGTCTGTCGTTCGTCTGGGGGTTCCTCGCGGGCGTCGGGCGTAGCCGCGACGAGGCCGTCACGCTCGGTGCGCTCTTGCTGGCCCAGGGGGCGGGCACACAGCCGCGGCGCATCCTGTTCGGGACCCTGACGGTGCAGGTCGTCGTGTCGCTGGTGGCGGCGGGTCTGCGCCCGTTCACCCCCGTGGCCTTCGGCATCCTCACGCCGATGCTCGGCGTTGGGCTCCTTGCCACGTGGGGCGGCCGGTTCGGTGTGTTCGAAGACCTTGCACTCGCCCCACAGACGGGTGCTGCTTCCTTCGCGGACACGGCGCACGTGGCTGATGCCGCGGCCCCCGCACCCTCCGCGAAGCGACCTGTGCGGGAGCCCGCTCCACAGCAAGACATCGATGATTTCGACAGGTTGTGGCGTGGGCGACGCCGCCGGGGGCGCGGCGCGCCAGAATGACGGACGGGCGCACGAGCGTCCCGGTCACAAGGAGCTGTCACCAGTGTCGGACCACGCCTTGGAGCGCACCGAGATCAATGCCCCTCCTGCCCGCTGCTACGAGGTGGCGCGCGACATCGAGCGCTATCCCGATTGGGCGCCTGAGGTGAAGGAGGCGACCGTCGTTGAGCGAGACGCGGAGGGGCGTCCGTCGCTGGTGTCGTTCCGTACTGCAGCGATGGGTCACAGCACCAGCTACACGATCCGCTACGACTACAGCGAGGCGCCGAGGCGCATCTCGTGGAAGCAGGTCGACGGAGACGTGACTCGCAAGCTCGACGGCTATTACGACTTCGCTCCAGTCCCCGATCACCCCGAGCGCACCGATGTGACGTATGAGCTCGAGGTCGAGTTGCGACTTCCGATTCCGGCACTGGTCAAGCGGAGGGCCGAAGTCCGCATCATCCACACTGCATTGCGTGACCTGAAGGCCCGGGTCGAAGACGTGATGAGCAAGGGTGGGCCCGCCGCGTGAGTCCAGCTGCAGCAGGGCGCCCAGCGGCGCCAGCGAAGAAGGCCGTGAAGAAGGCGGCGGTGGCGACCCCGGCGAAGAAGGCCGCGCCAGCGAAGAAGGCAGCGAAGAAGGCGGCGGTGGCGACCCCGGCCAAGAAGGCGGCGAAGAAGGCGGCGGTGGCGACCCCGGCCGCCCGTACTGCGGCGGCCTCAGAAGCCGCACCCACCGGTGGGGTGCGGCTCCCCGCCGACCTGTCGTGGACCTCCGGCCGCACCCGGGTGCTCCTCTTCACGGGGAAGGGCGGCGTCGGCAAGACGAGCGTTGCCGCGGCCTCTGCGTTGCGCTGCGCGGACGCGGGGCTTCGCACGATCGTGCTGTCGACAGATCCCGCCCATTCGCTCGGCGATGCGTTCGACCACGAGCTCGGCCCGCTCCCCGCACGCGTCGGTGGGCACGAACTGCTCTGGGGGCAACAGCTCGACGCCCAAGACCGCATGGAGGACACCTGGGGCGACATCCAGGCGTACCTCATGGAGGTGTTCGACTGGGCCGGCATGGAAGGAGTCCGGGCCGAAGAGCTCTCGATGCTGCCCGGTCTCGAAGAGATCTTCGCGTTGAGCGACATCAAGGCGTACGTCGACGACGGGTCCTGGGATGTCGTCGTCGTCGACTGCGCGCCGACAGCGGAGACGCTTCGCTTGCTCTCGCTCCCCGAGATCCTGTCCTGGTACATGGATCGCGTGTTCCCAGTCGGGCGCCGCGTCACTCGGGCGGTCTCGCCGCTGCTGAGCAAGGTCACGAGCCTCCCGGTCGCCGGCGACCACGTGTTCGGCGCAGCGGCGCGCTTCTACGAGCGGCTCGATGGCGTCCGCGAGATCCTCACCGATGCCGAGACGACCTCGATCCGCCTGGTGGTGAACCCCGAGAAGGTCGTGATCGCGGAGGCGCGGCGCACCTACACCTACCTGTCGCTGTTCGGCTACCGCGTCGACGCGGTCGTCGCCAACCGCATCATCCCGGCCGCCGTCACAGACCCGTGGTTCGACCGCTGGAAGGACCTCCAGGCGACGCATCTGCAAGAGATCGACGAGGGCTTCGCCCCCTTGCCGGTGGTGCACGCCGCCCTCGCTGCGCAGGAGCTGGTGGGCCTCGACCGACTCCGCGCCTTCGGTGAGGTGCTCTACGGCGGACTCGATGTCGCCGCGATCCTCCACGACGAGGTGCCGCTGCAGGTCGACAAGGGCGACGACGGCCGCGCCACGCTGGTGCTCCCCCTGCCGTTCGCGGAACGCGACGAGCTCGACCTCGGGCGCCACGGTGACGAACTGCTCGTGCGGGTCGGCCCCTATCGCAGGGCAGTCCTGCTTCCAGACTCGCTGCGCCGGCGCAAGGTCGCCGGCGCCCGCCTTGCCGATGGGCTGCTGCGGGTGACCTTCACGAAGGGGGCGTCGTGACAGACGAGATTCCCGCGGTTCGGGCGATGCAGGGCGCGGCACGCGAGATGATCCGGGCCACGCGGACCCTGCTCGACGCCATGGAGGAGATAGTCGACGACCCTGACGCGATCGGTGTGCTGGTGGGCGGATTCGGTCGGGTCGCACGCGAGGTCCTGCACGTGGCCGAAGGCATGGGAGCGCCGCACGCGGCCTCAGATGTGCCCGACGAGCACGACGGCGACGACGGGATCGAGCACATCACCGTGGAGTGATCGAGCCAGCCGCGCGCGGGGTGTCAGATCACCTACGATCGGGCCACCCGAGCCCGGGGGGACGCACCAACCAGCCAGCACGGCAGAGGAGGTCGGCGTTGCCCGTCATCACCGAGGACACGATCCGAGAGTTGGCAGCGTTTCGAGGAAGCGCTCCGGTCACGAGTTGCTATCTGGACGTCGACGGCAGACGACTTGTCCGCCAGCAGGACGTCGACCGCGAGCTCGAGACGCTCCTGCGCAAGGCACGAGCGGAGGGTACCTCCGTGCCGCACGATCATGACGTGGCGCGCATCGAGCGATACGTCCGTGGCGGGTTCGATCGCTCGCACACGCGTGGGTTGGCGATCTTCGCGTGCAGTGAGCCAGATCTCTTCGAGGTCGTGGCGCTGCCTGTTCCGGTTCGAAGCAAGGTCGTCGTCAACGACCAGCCCGCGGTAGGTGCGCTCAAGTCTGTGGTCGAGCAGTACGAGCGCTTCGGAGTGCTCCTCGTCGATCGCCAGCGGGCACGCATGTTCGTGTTCGAGTTGGGCGAGCTCGTCGAGTACGACGAGGTGGGCGGCGACTCCACGCGCGATGTCGATGTCCGTGGCCACAACGAACGCGGCGATCACAGTCACCACGTGGCCGAGCTCGCGCTGCAGCAGGTGCGCCGCGGTGCCGCCCTCGCATGGACAGCCTTCCAACGGCGGGGTTTCGAGCGGTTCACCGTGGGCGCGCCCGACGATCTGATGCCCGCACTCGAGGAGGTGCTGCACCCCTACCTGCGCCAGCGATCGTGTGGCCGCATCGCCGTGACGCCCGCCGCGTCGACCGAAGAGATTCGAGCCGCCGCTGTGCGAGTCGAGGCGCGTGTCGAGCGCGAGAAGGAGGCGGCGTTGGTCCAGCGCCTGCGCGACCAGCATGCGGTCGGGCGTGCAGCCGTGGGTCTCCCCGATGTGCTGGCGGCGTTGGCGACGCACCGCGTCGAGGTGCTTTTGGTCTCGCAGGACTACGCCGTCGAGGGTTGGCGGTGCGAGCCCTGCGGGCGCTTGCTGGCACGTGGCCGGCGCTGCTCAGAGTGCTCGGGCGAGATGGTGCCGGTCGCCGACGTCGTCGAGGAAGCGGTAGAGACGGCACTTGCCCAGTCGTGCCGTGTCGAGGTGTGTGTCGACAACGCAGATCTCGATGTGCTGGGACGCGTCGGCGCCCTTCTGCGCTACTGATGGCGCAGGACGTGCACGGGTCGAGCGCCGCGCTGGCGTGCGGCCTCGACCTGGGAGGAACGAAGCTGCTCGGCGTGGTGGTGGATCCGGCGCAACCGGGTCCACCACTCGCCGAGCATCGAGTGGCGACGCCGCATGCCGACCCAGAGGCCCTCTTCAGCGCCCTGTCAGACATGGTGCGCACCCTCGGCGAGCAGGTTGCACCCGCCGGGCGACTCATGGCGGTGGGCATGGGCGCTCCCGGCTTGGTCGACCGCTCCGGAACGTTGCGCTACGGCCCGAACCTTCCGGGAGTCGTCGACTTCCCGTTCGCTGCGCGCCTCCGAGACGCAACGGGGCTGTCGGCGACGGTTGACAACGACGCCACGTGCGCCGCGTGGGGTGAGCACGAGCGCGGGGCATCCCGAGGAAAGAACCATTCCCTGCTGGTGACGCTCGGCACCGGGATCGGTGCGGGGATCACCGTGAAGGGCGAGGTTCTGCGGGGCGCGCTGGGGTTTGCAGGGGAGCCTGGGCACATGGTCGTGCACCCGTCAGGCCCGCCGTGCCCGTGTGGAAGACGAGGCTGTTGGGAGCGGTTCGGGTCTGGGAGCGGGCTGGGTCGGCTGGCACGCGACGCGGCGCTGGCCGGCAACGCGCAGCGGGTTGTCGAGCTCGCGGGCGGTGATCCAGAGGCGGTGCGGGGCGAGCACGTCACGAGCGCGGCCATGGAGGGTGACGCCGACGCGCTGGAGGTGCTGCGCGAGTTCGGCTGGTGGGTCGCACTCGGCGTCGCGAACCTCGTGAACGTCTTGGACTCGGAGATCGTCGTGATCGGCGGCGGGTTGGTCGAGGCGGGCGAACTGGTGCTCGGCCCGATTCGTGCCGCGTACCCCGAGTTGGTGTTCGCGCACGACCACCGCGCGCAGGTACCGATCGTGCAGGCAGAGCTAGGGGAGCGGGCCGGCGCCATCGGCGCCGCGCTGCTCGCCGCGGCGCGCGCCTGAGCTCAGGGGTGCGGCGTGCCGCCGTGTGCCACGAATCGCTCGCGTGCGGCGGCGATCTCGACCCATGCGGCCTCCGGGCCTTCTGAGCCGCGGGTCGTCATGGCCTTGCCCGGCTCAAGGTCCTTGTAGACGTCGAAGAAGTGGATGATCTCGTCGACGAGGTGGTCGGGGAGGCCGTCGAGGTCGACGACGTGTGCCCAGCGCGGGTCGCCTGCCGGAACGCAGATGACCTTGGCATCGGGACCCGCCTCGTCTTCCATCCACAGCACGCCGACGGGGCGCGCCGTCACCCAGCACCCAGGGAAGGTGGGGTCGTCGAGCACCACCATGGCGTCGAGCGGGTCGCCGTCCTCGCCGAGGGTGTCGGGGATGAAGCCGTAATCGGCGGGGTACACCGTTGCTGAGAACAGCCGACGGTCGAGGCGCATGATGTTGCGGTCGTGGTCGTACTCGTACTTGTTGCGGCTTCCACGGGGGATCTCGACCACCACGTCGATGGCGGCCGTGTGCGCTGCTTCGTCGTTGTTCACGTCCCCATCCTCGCGTGCCACGCGCCGGTAGGGTCCACGGGGTGGAGTTCCGACGCATCACCAACCTTCCGCCGTACGTCTTCACCATCATCGATGGCCTCAAGATCGAGGCTCGACGGGCAGGCGTAGACGTCGTCGACCTGGGCTTCGGCAATCCCGACCTGCCGTCGCCGGCCGTGGCGGTCGAGAAGCTGGCCGAGGCTGCGCACAACCCTCGCAACCACAAGTACTCCTCGAGCCGCGGTATCCCGAAGCTGCGTGAGGCGGTCGCAGATCTGTATGCCAGACGGTTCGGGGTGTCGCTCGACCCCGACCGCGAGGTGATCGCCACGATCGGGGCGAAGGAGGGGTTCTCTCACCTGATGTGGGTGCTGTTGCAGCCGGGCGACGCCGCACTGGTGCCCTCGCCCTCGTACCCGATCCACATCTGGGGTCCGCTGTTCGCCGGCGCCGACCTGCGCGAGATCCCGATGGGGACGGGGCAGGACTTCTTCGCTTCGGTGCAGGAGGCCTACACCTACTCCTGGCCGAAGCCGCGGGTGATCGTGTTGTCCTTCCCGCACAATCCGACGACCACCTGCGTCGACCTCGCCTTCATGCAGCAGATGGTCGACTTCGCGCGTGAGCACGACGTCATCCTCGTGCACGACAACGCGTACGCCGAGCTGGGCTTCGACGGGTACGAGCCGCCGAGCATCTTGCAAGCGGAGGGAGCGAAGGAGTGTGCGGTCGAGCTCTACTCGATGACCAAGTCGTTCTCGATGGCGGGCTGGCGGGTTGCGTACGTGGTGGGCAATGCCGAGGTCGTGCAGGCGCTTGCGAAGCTCAAGTCGTATCTCGATTACGGCACGTTCCAGCCCATCCAGATCGCCGCGACGGTGACGCTCAACGAAGACCCCGACCACCCGCGGGAGGTGCAGCCGATCTACCAGGCGCGCCGCGATGCGTTGTGCGACGGTCTCAACCGCATCGGGTGGGAGCTGACCCCGCCGCGGGGGACGATGTTCGTCTGGGCGCCAATCCCCGAGCCGTACCGGGACATGGGGTCTGTTGAGTTCGCATCCTTCCTGGTGCGCGAGGCGCACGTGGCGACCTCGCCCGGGGTCGGTTTCGGCCCAGGTGGCGACGGTCACGTGCGCTTTGCCCTGATCGAGAACGAGCAGCGCATCCACCAAGCTGTGCGCAACTTGCGCCGGGCACTCACGCGCCTCGACGGCTAGCAGGGCCCTGCGAGCATCCTTGGGGGCGGCTGACGCCGCATCGTAGGATGGGTCGACCCGCGGCGGAACGGTCTCGACGTTTCGTCGCCGCGCGCAGGAGCCCGGATGCCCACCACTAGTGACGACACCCAGGACCGCCCAGAGGTCGACGCGTCGCCTGCTCCGACGAGTGATGGCGACGACTTCATGGTTGGTGCGGAGCTCCCTCCGAGCCGCCTGGGTGCACGCCCCTCCGGCCCTCGGCGCCGTTCTACGCCCCCAAAGCGCCATCCAATCTTGCGGCAGGCTGCAATCGTCGTTGCGGTCGTGTTGCTCATGCCGACGCTGTTCTTCTGTGCGTCGGTGGTGGGTGCGCTGCGCACCGAGGGCAATTACAGCTTCAAGGCGAAATGGGCCGACTGGTTGCGCTCGCACCGTGCCGAGTACGTCGTGAAGGCGATGGAGGACGTCTACTTCGGGCGCAAGCAGCCGAAGAAGGGCGGTCAGCCCACGGCACTGAACGCAGTACCGACCATCGCCCCGACGACCGCGCCGGTTGGGCCGACCACCACCGTCGTGCCCCACATCACGCCGCCTGAGCCGGTCCCGTTGGTGGTGCAGCCGGCACTTCCCAACGAGGGAGCCTGGCAGCCGACGGGGCCGCTCGTCGGCGGGATGCCCGGGATGTACGTGTCGCAGTTCCGGGCGGACACCGTCTACACCAGCCAGCTCACCTCTGCCGTGTGGATCGACCCGAAGCTCCTTCGCATCGTGTTGCATCCGGGAGCGCAGGAGCCAGGCGGGACGTGGGCGACTCCGTCGCTCATCGAAGGACCCGCTCGGGCAAAGCTCGCAGCGGTGTTCAACGGAGGGTTCCGCTTCCAAGACGCCAACGGCGGGATGTACCTCGAAGGCAAGCAAGCCGTCGCGCTCGTCGACGGTGCTGCCTCGATCGTCATCTACAAAGACGGTCACATCGACGTCGGTGCCTGGAACCGTGAGGTCAAGATGGGTCCCGACGTCGTGTCGGTCCTGCAGAACCTGACACTCATGGTCGACAACGGTGAACTCGATCCTCGCATCACCCACAACGACACCTCCATGTGGGGTGCGACGCTGAAGGGCTCCCTTGCCGTGGCGCGTTCAGGCGTGGGTGTCACGAAGGACGGCGCGTTGGTGTACGTCGCCGGTCCTGCGCTCTCGGCGAAGACCCTCGCCGAAGCCATGCAGCGCGCCGGTGCGGTGCGAGCGATGACGCTCGACATCAACCCGGAGTGGGTCACGTTCAACTTCTACGAGCACATCGACGCGAACGATCCGACTGTGGTGAAGGGCGCCAAGCTCTATGAGCAGATGTACCGATCGGCCGACCGGTACCTCTCGACCGAGTCGCGCGACTTCTTCGCTATCTCGACGCCGTAGTTGCCGCGGCCACCTTGCCGCCGATGAGTCCGCCGAGACAGAAGGCGACTGCCGCCTCGGCGATGGCGGTGACCTCATCGTCGGTCGGCGGGTCGCTGCGATCGTGGAGGAAGCATCGGGCGAGCTCGGCGGTCACGCCGAACATCGCGTGGCTGAGCACGAGCGGGTCTTGATCTGCGACGGCGCCTGATGCGATGGCCTCGCGCACGTGGGCAAGCGCGTCGCCGACGCTCACCTCCTGGCCGCGCGCCACGGACTGCTTGAAGCGGTCGTCGGTGGCGGCGAACGCGACGAGCGTCGCGAGCTCGCGGTGCTCTGCAAGCCAGTGCACAGACGCCCGGATGCCTCGGGCGATCCGCTCGAGAGGATCGTCGGTGTCGCCGATTGCGTGGCGCTGGCGCCGGCGCAGATCGCGTTGTGCGTCGCGCAAGATGGCGAGCAGAAGCTCGTCTTTGGACGAGAAGTACCAGTAGAAGACGCCTTTGCCGACGCCGAGTCCTTCGACGATCTCCGCAACGGACGTCGGGTGGAAGCCCTTCTCAGCGAAGCGGCTCGTCGCGAAGGCAAGGAGCTGTGCGCGTCGCTCCTCGCCTCGGTCGGTCAGCCGTCGTGCCATGGGAGCAAGCTACGAACCACTTGACTGCGCGGTCAAGACGCTTGCGTCCTGGTCCAGGATCCGTCTCCTGAGCGTTCGCGCCCCCGAAACGTGCCGTTCACGGGGCACTCGTAGCGTGCGTGGCGTGGAGACATACGTGTTGCGAGTGTGGGTGCCCGATCGCCCGGGTGCGCTGGGTTCTGTCGCCAGCCGGATCGGTGCGGTACGTGGAGATGTCGTTGGCATCGACATCCTCGAGCGCGGCGATGGCCTCGCGGTCGATGAGATCGTTGTCGAGCTGCCGAGCGATGCCGTCGTATCGCTGCTCGTACGTGAGGTGAGCGAGGTCGACGGCGTGCACGTAGAGGATGTGCGTCGCGCCGGTGCGGCCGGTCACGACCCCAGGTCCGCGGCGATCGAGGTCGCGGCCGTTCTCCTGGGTGCGGAGACTGCGACCGAGCTCCTCGTGGCGCTCTGCGAGCACGGTCGTTCCCTGCTCGGTGTCGAGTGGGTGGCCGTGCTTGACGAGACGGGCGGCGTGCTCGCGGCGGATGGAGACGGGCCCTCTGCAGGGTGGCTCCGTGCATTCATCGCGGGCGCCGCGGCGGCCGCGCGAACCGGTCGACCGACGACTGCGTGCCCGACGGGCGGTACGGCCAGCGAGGTGGCCGGTGATGTTGCGTGGGCGCCGCTCGGCGCATCTGGGGCATCCGTTGTGTGCGGACGGACCCGTGTGCTCCTGCGGGGACGTGAGCGTCGGCAGCTTGCCGGCCTGGCACGGATCGCAGCGACGCGCCTGGCAGCGATGCCGGGGGAGGTGCCTGCCGACGACGCGGTGCCTGCCGAGGACGCGGTGCCTGCCGAGGACGCGGTGCCTGCTGGCTGCTGATAGGGGCGGTCGTTCAGCGCTGCGTGGTGAGCGTGTGTGCGACCGCCCGTCGCCACTGTGCGTGCGCGAGGTCGGCTGCAGTCGAGTCAGCAGCGGGTTCGGCCCGGGTGTCAACCGCCCAGTTCGCCGCGATCTCATCCTGCGACGACCACACGCCCTCGGCGAGACCCGCCAGGTAGGCCGCGCCGAGCACCGTGGTCTCCTGCGTGACCGGCCGAGTCACCGGGACCCCGATCTGGTCGGCCTGGACCTGCAGCAGCAGGTCCATGGCGGAGGCACCGCCGTCGACGCGTAGCTCGCGCACGCGAAAGCCGGACGCGGCATCCATCGCGTCGAGCACGTCGCGGGTCTGGTACGCCATGGCTTCGACCACGGCTCTCGCCAACTGCGCGCGTCCGCTTCCGCGGGTGAGCCCCAGGATGGTGCCTCGTGCGTGCGGGTCCCACCAGGGGCTGCCGAGACCCGTGAACGCCGGCACGACCACGACCCCACCCGAGTCGGGCACAGAGGCGGCAAGGGGCCCAACCTCGGCCGCGGAGGTGATGATCCCGAGGCCGTCACGGAGCCATTGCACGGCTGAGCCTGTCGAGAAGATAGAGCCTTCGAGCGCGAACGTCGGTTGGTCGCCTATCACCCAGGCGACGGTGGTGAGGAGCCCGTCGACGACGGCGGGCGGCTCATGCCCGATGTTCATCAGCACGAACGACCCGGTCCCGTAGGTGTTCTTCGTCATGCCAGGCTCGAAGCACGCCTGCCCGAACAGCGAGGCCTGCTGATCGCCCGCGATCCCGCTCACGGGGATGCCAGCGGGCAGCACGCCGATGTCGGCGGTCACGCCGAAGCGACCGCTTGTGGGACGGATCTCGCCCAGCAGCGAGCGGGGGACGTCGAGCAGGCCGCACAGGTCGTCGGACCAGTCGAGGGTGGCGAGATCGAACAGCATGGTGCGCGAGGCGTTGGAGGGCTCGGTTGCGTGCACCGCGCCGCCCGTGAGCTTCCACAGCAGCCACGAGTCGATGGTGCCCGCCCGGGTGTCAGGTCCGACGGCGACGCCACCTTCGTCGAGGAGCCACGCCAGCTTCGTGCCGCTGAAGTACGGATCGAGCACCAGCCCGGTGGCGCGGCGGATCGTCGGGAGGTGGCCGGCCGCGTGCAGCGCATCGCAACGATCTGTGGTGCGCCGGTCCTGCCACACGATCGCACGATGGAGCGCAGCACCGCTGCGCGCATCCCACACGACCACCGTCTCGCGCTGGTTCGTGATCCCGATGGCCGCGATGGGATCGGGGTGTGCCGAGCGCAGCTCTGCAAGCACGGTCAGGGTCGTCTGCCAGATCTCCTCGGCATCGTGCTCGACCCAACCAGGCTGCGGGAAGTGCTGCGTGAACTCCCGGTACGCCTGGCCGATCGGTCGCCCGTCCTCTGCAACCGCGGTCGCGCGAATTCCTGTCGTACCTGCGTCGATGGCGACCACGATGCCCATCCGGCGGAGGCTAGTTCGAGGCCTCGCACGCCTCGGTCGCCGACGCGGCGCCGATGACACGTCCACTGCGCGCGGTACCGTCGAAGCTATGCGGATCGGAATGCTCACAGGTGGCGGTGACTGCCCAGGTCTCAACGCGGTCATGCGTGCGGTCGTGCGCAAGGCGGACCACGCGTGGGGCGATGAGGTCGTCGGCTTCCTGGAGGGGTGGCGCGGGGTGATGGATCGGCGAACCCGCATCCTCGACGTCGAAGCGATGCGTGGCACGCTCCCACGTGGCGGCACGGTGCTCGGCACGTCGCGCACGAATCCGTTCGCGCAGGAGGGCGGGCCTGAGCGAGTGGAGGCGACCCTCGCCGCCGAGCGGATCGATGCGCTGATCGCGATCGGTGGGGAAGACACGCTCGGCGTCGCGCACAAGCTCGCGGCGCGCGGCGTGCGGGTGGTGGGCGTTCCCAAGACGATCGACAACGACCTCTCGGCAACCGAGCTGACCTTTGGGTTCGACACGGCGGTGCAGGTCTGTGTCGATGCCATCGATCGCTTGCACACCACCGCTGAATCACACGACCGGGTCATGGTGGTCGAGGTGATGGGTCGCCACGCCGGCCACATCGCAACGTGGGCGGGCATCGCCGGGGGAGCCACCATGGTGCTGGTTCCGGAGGAGCCCTTCGATGTGGTGCAGGTGTGCGATGCGCTGCGAGCGCGGCACGCGCAGGGCCGGTATGCCTCCATCGTGGTCGTCGCCGAAGGTGCAGTGCCCCAAGCCGGCACGCTCGAGGTCGCAGCCGGCGAGGTCGACCAGTTCGGCCACGCCCGGCTCGGTGGGATCGGCACACTCCTGGCAGCGGAGATCGAGGCCCGCACAGGCTTCGAGACGCGGGCGATCGTGCTCGGGCATGTGCAGCGTGGGGGTACACCCACCGCGTTCGACAGGGTGCTTGCAACGCGCTTCGGGATCGCTGCTGCCGAGGCGGTCCACGACGGAGCGTTCGACACGATGGTGGCGCTGCAGGCAGGGCAGATCGTTCGTGTCCCGCTTGCCGCCGCAGTCGGCGAGCTGAAGCTGGTCGACCCGCAGCTCTACCACGACGTGGCCGGCACCTTCTTCTGACCGGGGTCGGCACCGGCACCTTGGCGGGAGAAGGTTGCGTTGGTGGGAGATGGTCGTTCGCCTGTGCGTGCACCCCCGGTGAAGACCCTGATGCCCTCGCCGGCTGGGCTCAGGGAAGGGTGGTGGCGAGCGGGAGTTGCGGGTCGGGTGCGACGGTCGAGCTCGTGGCGTTCGTTGCCGCACCCGCGACGAGGAAGGGCGTGTGGTAGTTGCGGCGGCTGGCTCGGGGAATGTTCCCATCGTCGGTCGGAACCGACACGGGCTTCCCCTCAGTTCGGAACTGGACGTTCGAAACGCCGGGAAGCGCGGTCGCGGTGAACACCAGTTGTGCGTACGCCGCCTTCGAGGTTGACCCGCCGACACTGTCGATCTCTTTCGAGAGGTCGATCGTGATGGTGCCGTCTGTCGCAAGCTGCAAGCGGAGCAGTCTCGTCTGTGGAGGGATGTAGGTGGTGTAGCCGCTCGCGCGCTCGTCTTCGTTGGGGCTCGTGAGCAGCTGGGCGAGGACGGTGTTGGCGTCTCGCCCGTCGTTCGTGCGCCGGTCGATGCCCACGAGCGTGTTGTTGCGGAAGAGGTAGAGGCGGATCGTCGGTGCACCCGGTTCGGCGGTTGTGGCGGGCACGTCTGTGGTTGACGGGTTGAGGTCGGCGACCGCGGAGTCAGCGATCGTGCGCGGTCGTGCGTCGGTGGGGAGCGCGCAGCCGACCAGCAGTGCTCCGAGCGCGGCGAGCGCCGCGCCGCACACGAGCCAGGAGGCACGGTGGCATGGCTTGGCGCGACTCATGAGACCGCGATCGGAAGCTCGACCACGAAGACCGCACCCGTGCTGCCGTCGCGTGGCTCCTCGACCCAGACGCGGCCTCCGTGCAGCTTGACGTGCTCGGCGACCAGTGCGAGCCCGAGGCCGACCCCTTCGCTCCCGGCGCTGCGGCGTCCAGACCCAGATCCTCGGTTGAAGCGATCGAAGATCACCTCACGCTCCTCCTCGGGGACACCCGGCCCACGATCTTCGACCTCCAAGCGTACGTTGTCGTCCTCGCGACGCAGTCCGACGCGTGTGGCACCTCCGCCGTACTTCGCCGCGTTCTCGATCAGGTTCGCCAGGACGCGCACCAGCCGTCGCTTGTCGGCGCGCACGATCACTCCGGCAAGGGCCGCGTCGACCTCGACGGGGATCGGCTCGGCGCTGTACGCGGCCACGGCTTGCACGACCAACTCGGGGAGGCGGACGTCATCGAGGTCGAGGCGTACCGCCCCAGCGTCGTAGCGGGAGATCTCCAGGAGGTCCTCCACGAGCACCTGGAACCGGCCGACGTCGGCTGACATCAAGTCGAGCGCGGACCTCGGTGGCCCCTCTGGGATGTCGTCTCGCCGGGATTCGAGTACCTCCATCGACGCGGCGAGGGTCATGAGCGGCGAGCGCAACTCGTGGCTGACGTCGGAGGCGAAACGAGCATCGCGGTCGATCCGTTCTTCGAGCGCGGTTGCCATGTGGTTGAACGACGTGACGAGCGTCGCGAGGTCGGGGTCGTCGACCTCTTCGAGGCGGGTGCTCATGTGCCCGCCAGCGATGGACTCTGCCGCAACGCCCACGTCGGCGAGCGGACGCAGGGTGCGTCGTCCGGCCCACCAGCCCATCAGAAGCCCTGCGAACGAGGTTGCCAGCACGGCCCCGAACAGGATCGAGCGCAGCGAGTCGAGGGTGTCTGCCACGTCGCCGAGCGACACGATCTCGAAGTAGGACGCGTTCGCCTGGGGGAGCGGAAGCCCGACGGCCAGCTCAGGTTCGCCTCCGAGGTCGTACCGCATGATCGATGGCTTGCCGTCGACGACCGCATCTCGCAATGCCCTCGGCAGGGCATCGCTCCCGAACTGCGTCGTCGCCGCGACCCACAGGATCTGCCCGTTGGTGTCTGTTGCACGCAACACCGGTCGAGACCCCGTCGGTGTCTCCAGGCTCGACAACGCGGTGCGGAGTTGCTGGTCGGACGGGTCCGTCTGGGAGATCTGCGACTGCAGGTTCTTCGCGTTCGTCGTCGCTTGGCTGAGCGCGGCGCGCTCGTACTGGTCGAGGAGGTTCTCGCGGGTGAACCCGAAGGTGGCGAGTGCCAGCGAGACCGAGAGCAGCGCTGCTCCCGCGGCGAACGTGACGCTGATGCGCGTGCGGAGCCGCGGGTGGCGGACGCGGAGGCGTAGCGCCACTACGTCTGCAGCTTGTAGCCGAGGCCGCGCACGGTGACGACATGGCGCGGATTCCCCGGATCGTGCTCGACCTTGGTGCGCAGACGGCGGACGTGCACGTCGACGAGGCGACCGTCGCCGAAGTAGTCGTAGCCCCACACCCGATCGAGGAGCACCTCGCGGCTGAAGACGCGGCCGGGAGTGGATGCCAACTCGACGAGGAGCCTGAACTCGGTCTTGGTGAGGTGGACCTCCTGGCCGTTGCGGCGCACCACGCCCTCTTCGGGCACGATCTCGAGATCTCCGAAGCGCAGATGAGGGCTACCTGGTTCGCTCACCCGGGCCCGACGCAGCAGTGCACGGATGCGTGCGGAGAGCTCCTTCGGTGCGAACGGCTTCGTGAGGTAGTCGTCTGCGCCTGCCTCGAGCCCGGCGACCACGTCGTGGGTGTCGTCACGTGCGGTGACCATGACGATCGGGACGTCGCTGCTGCGTCGAATCGCACGGCAGACCTCGAACCCGTCGATGTCGGGGAGCATGATGTCGATGAGCACGACGTCGCTCGGGTGCTGCTCGAACTTCTCGAGGGCTGCTTCGCCTGCGGCCGCTTCGTCGACTTGCCACCCCTCGCCTTCGAGGGCGAGCTTGACGGCGGTGCGGATGCGCTCGTCGTCCTCAACGGTCAGGATCCGTGTTCCCACACCTGCATCGTGCCAAATCCGCGCACGCAAAGGGTGGACTCCAACGGCAGAGGTCGACGTCCTACTCGAAGGCGGCGAAGAATGCTGCTTGCCCGGGTCCGGGCATGGTGCGGTAGTGCAGGCCCTCAGGAAGCTGGGTTGCCGCGTCGCGACAGCTCTGGAGGGCGTCGAGTCCGTCGTCGGTGAAGTCCTCGACGGCAGCCAGGTCGACCTCGATGCGGGTGGGTGCGACGGCGAGCGCGGCGTCGAGCGCGCTGAGCAGCGCGCCACCCGCCTGTCCATCGAGGACGCCCGCAACGCTCAGCACGACCGTGCCGTTCGTGGCCTCGGCGACGATCGTTCCCAGCGGTTCATGGGGGACGGTGTGGGACGAGGCGGAGAGAGGCATGACCCGAGCACCATCGGCGGCGGGTGGGGCAACCGTGTTGCGTTGACGTTGCGATTCGATGTCGATCCATCCGAGTGGGGTCGCAACGCTCCGAATCCGCAGCGTGGGGGGGCTGTGCCAGACCTCCGCACATCTCGATCCTTGTCGTGTGGCTCAGGCCGCTTCGCGTCCATCGCCGTCGCCGTCGCCGTCGCCGTCGCCATCGCCGTCGCCGCCGGCGGCGAGGAGGAGTTCGGCGAGTGGCTCCCAGAGCGCGGGAGGGGCAGCGACCGTCACGCCCCCACCGGGCGGCCCTCCGTGGAGGTCCGCCACGCGCGCCCCGGCTTCTTCGGCGATGAGCGCTCCCGCGGCGTGATCCCACGGGGCGAGGCCCAACTCGAAGTACGCGTCGACGCGCCCGGCTGCGACGAGGCACAAGTCGAGTGCGGCTGCGCCCAATCGTCGGATATCGCGAATACGGGGGAGGACGTGGGACAGCACCTCCGCTTGCGCCGCACGTCGTTCGGGTGCGTACCCGAACCCGGTCGCGACGAGCGCGAGCGAGAGGTCCTCGAGGTCGGAGCAGTGCAACGGCACGCCGTCACACGTTGCGCCGTGGCCTCGTGCGGCGGCATACGTGCGTCCGCGCGCCGGGTCGACCACCACGCCTGCAACGGTCGCCTCGCCCACCCGGGCCGCGATCGAGACGTTGTAGCCGTCCAGCCCGTAGAAGAAGTTGGTCGTGCCGTCGATCGGGTCGATGACCCACGTGATTCCGGTGGTTCCCTCGTGGTTCGCGCCTTCCTCGCCGATGAGCGCATCCTCGGGGCGTGCGGCGCGCAGCGAGTCCACCACGAGGCGTTCGACGTGGCGGTCGGCTTCAGTGACCAGGTCTGTGCGCGACGACTTGGTGGCGACCTCGTGGTCGTGGTGCACCGCCCGGCGCAGATGGGCGGCCGCAGCCTCGGCCGTCGTACGCGCGAGGGCGAGGAGCTCAGTCGGGTCTACGGGAGAGTCGGTCGCGATCACTGCACCATCGTGCCTGAAGCGCCCCGGTACGTTGTCGACGTGTCCGACCTCGCGCTCCAGGTACCCCGCCGCGCGCTCGCGGTGTACGCCCACCCCGCCGACGCCGAGGTGGCATGCGGGGGCACGTTGTCACGCTGGGCAGCCGAGGGATGCGCCGTGGCACTTGTCGTGTGCACGCGGGGTGACAAGGGCAGTCACGACCCCAGCGCGGATCCGGAGCGCCTCGTCGAGGCGCGTGCGGACGAGGTCGGTGCGGCCTGCGCCGCGCTCGGGGTTGCGCACCACGAGGGACTTGGGTACCGAGACGGTGAGATCGAGAACGTGGCGGCATTGCGTGAACGGCTTGTTCGGCTGGTACGACACTGGCGCCCAGAGGTCGTGCTGAGCCACGACCCCACCGCGGTGTTCTTCGGCGACGGGTACGTGAACCACCGCGATCATCGAGTGGTGGGCGAGGCGTTGCTCGACGCGGTCGCGCCGGCAGCCGGGAGCCCGCTCTACTTCCCCGATGCCGGGCCGGCGCATCGCCCGTCCACGCTGCTGCTCACTGGGACGCTCGTGCCAGACACGTACCTCGACGTGGAGGAGTTCCTCGACCGCAAGGCGTCCGCGTTGCGCTGCCACGTGAGCCAACTCGGCGAGGGATCGGCGCACGTCGCTGCGATCGTGGAAGATCGTGCCCGCGAGGCCGGTGGAGCGTCTGGGCTGCGGGCAGCCGAGTCGTTCCGTCGCATTCGCCTGGCCTGACCGATCTCGCACCGCGTGCGGCACCGCGGTGCTGGCGCCTGTAGACCTGTTGCTCAGCGCGGGGCGCGGTGTTGGATCGTCCGCCACTCGTTCATGGCACGCAGCACGAGTACGGCGACGACGGCAACGCCGCCGGCGCACGACAGTGCGCCTACGAGGAGGCCGATCCCGAGCGCGACCTCAGGGTGCCCGGTGGTCTGCAGGTCGACGAGCGCGTACCCGATCATGCCGCCGCACAGCCCGCCCAGCACGATCGCCACGAACGCGACGACGCGCGCCACGGGGGGTGCGACCGCGGAGTCGAGCGGCGGTGCATCGGGGGAGTCCACGGGCGCATGGTACGAGGCCGGTGCGGCGAGCACACCTTCGGCGCGCTCCCGCGGGGCACGCCGACCGGCTCGACCGTCCGCACGGCAGGCCGTGCCGCTGGTCACCTGCCACACTTGGGGGGTGCACAGCTGGAGGGTTGCCGGGGCAGTGGTGGAGGGTCCGGGTGGCCTGCTGCTCGTGTGTAACCGACGCCGTGACGGCTCCCTCGATTGGTCACCCCCCGGGGGTGTCATAGAGCCGGGGGAGCCTGAGCTCGAGGGCCTGCAGCGCGAGGTGGGCGAGGAGACCGGTCTCGCGGTGCACGCGTGGTCTGCGCCGCTCTACTCCGTTCGCATCACCGCCCCGCAACTTGGCTGGACGCTCGACGCGTCGGTGTACCGGGCGCTCGAGTGGTCGGGCGACTTGCAGGTGGACGATCCAGATGGCGTCGTGGTCGACGCCGACTTCGTGCCCGCGCCTCGCTGTGCCGCGTGCCTGGCCCTCGGCCATCCATGGGTCGGTGAGCCCCTGACGGAGTGGCTGGCCGAGCGTTGGCACGACACGCGGCGGTTTGCGTACCACGTGCAAGGAACCACGACGCGAGCGGCCGAGGTGCAACGCGTCTCGGTCTCGTGACGCGCACCATCCTCCACGTCGACATGGACGCGTTCTTCGCGTCCGTCGAGGTGCGTCGCCGGCCGGAGCTGCGCGGCAAGCCCGTGGTCGTCGGCGGAATCGGCCCACGCGGGGTGGTTGCCGCCGCGAGCTACGAGGCGCGCTCCTACGGTGTCCACTCGGCTCAGCCGGCGGAGCGCGCACGCCGCCTCTGCCCTGAAGCGACGTTCATCCAGGGCGACCACGCGTATTACGCCGAGGTGAGTGCCCGCATCATGGATCTGCTGCGCACCTTCACCCCACTGGTCGAGCCCTTGTCGCTCGACGAGGCCTTCCTCGATGTCACGGGGGCCCGTCGGTTGCACGGCGACGGGCCAGCGATTGCAGCGGTGATCCGTCGCGCCGTGGCCGAGACCGAAGGGCTCGGCTGCGCCGTGGGGGTGGCGCCGCGCAAGTTTCTTGCGAAGCTCGCCTCGAAGGCGGCAAAGCCACGGCCGGGACCGATCGGACGTGGGCCTGCTGCCGGTCCTGGGATTGTCGTCGTCGAAGCAGGTGAGGAGCTCGCGTTTTTGCACCCGCTGCCGGTCGAGGCGCTGTGGGGTGTGGGGCCGGCGACCCTCCGCAAGATCACGCCGCTCGGGGTGAAGACGGTCGGCGACCTCGCTGCGGTACCCGAGGCCACGTTGCGAGCCCGCCTGGGAGAGGCAGCAGGCCGGCAGCTGCACCGGCTGAGCCACGGGTTCGACGATCGGCCGGTCGAGCCGAACGTCGCGCCGAAATCGCTCGGACACGAGGAGACCTTTCCGACCGACCACACAGACCGGGCAGCGCTCGACACCGAGCTGGTTCGCCTCGTCGATGCCACCGCGGCGCGCCTTCGCGCGCGCGGCGTGCGCGGTCGCACCGTGACGATCAAGGTTCGCTTCTCCGACTTCCACACCGTGACACGATCCTCGACGCTTCCCGAGGCGATCTGCTCTGCACACGCGCTGCTCGACGCGGCTCGTCAGCTCTTGGCGGAGGTCGACGTGGCGGGGGGTGTACGGCTGCTCGGGGTGAGCCTGGCGCGCTTCGAGGATGCGGGTCCGAAGCAACTGAGTCTCGGAGACGAATCTCGAGTCGCCTGGGACGACGTCGAGGCAGCCGTCGACGACATACGGGCTCGCTACGGCGCGGGTGCGATTGCGCCTGCGGTTCTGGCAGGTCGGCGAGGCATCCGCGTGCACCGCCCGGGGGCACAGCAGTGGGGACCAGGGGAAGCCGCACCTTCTGGCGCGCCGACGCCTCCGAGCTGAGCCGCAACGCCCGTTGTTGGGTTGAGGAGGGTGTGAGAGACTGGGCGCGCAGGGCCACAGACGCATCGGACGCCGCGTGAAGGGGAAGCGAGCGTGCCGCTCTCGGAAGACGAACAACGCATCCTTCACCAGATCGAGCAGCAGTTCTACGAACACGATCCGGTGCTTGCAGGCGAGCTGGAGAACACCAGTCTGTGGCGGCACGCGTTTCGGCAGATCAAGCTGAGCATCGCGTTGTTCGTGGTGGGCTTGCTGTGCCTCGTGATCGCGTTGGCGACCGCCACCACGTTCGTCGTCGCGTTCGGCGGGTTCGTCCTGATGCTCGTCGCAGCGTTGTGGTTCGAGCGCATGACGCGGGTGCTGGGGCGAGCAGGGTGGCACCACGTCACGACCTCGCCGCGTACGCGGTCGCTGCGCACCTACCTGGAGCAGCGTCAGGAACGGTTGCGCGACCGCTTCCACCACGACGAGTAGCCGGCGGTTGCTCGCGCTGGTGCGACCGGACGCCACCGTGTGCGAGGGTCGAACAACGAGCGCAGGCGTGCGCCTCGCCCGATCACCCTCCTCAGCGCCACGATCGTCTGGTGAGCGGCTCGACGTGCATCTTCGACCTCGCCGGCGCTGATGCCAGACGGCGCCCAGGCCGCGCGGGTGGCGAGCGTGCCCAATGCGCGGATGTCTGGCTCAACGACCGCAGGCGCCACGTTGCCTATGGCATGCGCGAGCTCCAGATGGGTGGCGGTCGCCGTTGCAGGGAGGCCGACGAGCGAGGCGGCATCGAGCACGTCCCGCCACCATGCCAGGACGGTCGCGGCCGGTGTCCTCGCCCGGTGGTGGCGCCGTGCCCGGCGAGCGCGCACCACGAGGTGACATGCCGCGAGCAGGAGGAGCAGGCAGGCCAGGGCGGCACCGGCTCGGCCCCAGCCGCTGCTGTGCTGCGATGCGGTCGGCGCGGTGGTGAGGGGCCGTGAGGACGGGATGGTCGGTGGGGTCGAGGGCGGGCTGCTCGTCGGCACCGTCGGGCTTTGCGTCGAGTCCGTGGAAGCTGTCGTGGTCGGGGGAACGGTGGGTGAAGGCACAGGTTGTGGTCCGGGCCCTGCCTGCTCGGGGCTGACGCCCGTGTGCTGGCTCGCCTGCGGGTTCCCTCTGCCGGGGGTTGGTTCGAACGAGACCCAGCCCGCGCCGCCGATGTACACCTCGGGCCAGGCGTGTGCGTTGCGTCCGCGCACCGTGAAGCTCGTCGGGTCGTCGGGGTCGGGTGTGCCGGGCGTGAAGCCGACGACGACGCGTGCGGGGATGCCGAGCGAACGAGCCATCGCGGCGTACGTGCCCGCGAACTGCTCGCAGTAGCCCACGCGGTCGTGGAGAAACTCGAGGATTGCCTGTGAGCTCTGGCCCGGCGCGACATCTGTCGAGTAGCGGAAGGTGCTGCGGAACCAGTCCTGCAGCGCTCGTGCCCGGTCGTAGGTGGTCGTGCCGCCCTCGGTCACCGCGGCAGCGATGCGAGAGATCTCTCCCGGAAATGCGGTTGGGAGAGCGAGGTCCTTCGAGGCGATGCTGCGGGGGATCGGCCCGGAGGCGGCCCGGAGCTCTGCGGGGGTCCAGTCCTTCACGAGCGAGTCGACGGTGTAGGTGAGACCCGACGCGCTGTGCCGGCTTCGGTCGACGATCAACGTCGCCGTCTGCGGGTCCCATTGGAGGTGGTCGTCGCCCTCGGGCACGCTGCTCGCCTGGAACGCGGCCGGCACCCACGGTTGGTCGAGCCCGCTGATGACGTAGCGCTGACGTAACAGGTGCCCTCCTGCGGGCAGGCGTTGGTCAGGTTGCAGGCGCGTGTGTACATCCTCGAAGTGTTCGTTCGAGGACCACACCGTGCCGTCGAACTGATCCAGTGCCATCAGCCGCCAGTAGCTGGGCTCGGCGGCTCGGACACGCAGCAGTTCCTGGTCGCTCTGGTCGAGCAGGCGCCGTCGGATGTCGACCAACGGACTGACGACCGTGCGGTCGGAGGATTGCCGTCCCAGTCGACGCACCTCGACAGCTCCCGCGCCGCGGGCGCCGGGCACGGTGTCGAGAAGGAGCACGCCGGCCAGGAGGGAGGTGGCAATCAGCGCGACACCGGACAGCGCAGCGAACGCATGCCTTCGCGGGCGATGGACGGTGCGCCACGTCAGCGCGAACAACGCCACGGCAACACCGAATCCGATGGTCGAGCTGAGCCTGTGGTGCGGCCCGCTGAGAAGCGTCACGAAGACGAACACGGTGGCGCTGGGGATGAGCGCTTCGACAGGCGTCCCCAGCTTGAACACCAACCGGTCTGCGACCCATCCGATCAGCCACAGCGCGACGCACGCCACCAGCACGTAACCGGTACGGGGGCTGACAGGAGCGGACTCGGTGGCGAAGCTGTGCCACGCGACGGTGAGCGCGGCGTGTGCCTCGTGGCGTGTGCGTGATGAAGGTAGGCCAAAGGCGACGGTCTGGGGCAAGACCACCCAACAGGTCACGAGGACGCCCAACAGCAGGTGCGCCGGCTCCGCCAGCAGGGTCGGGAGCTTGCGGGTGAGCGCGGCGGCAGCATGGCTGGCGATCGCGACGATCAGAACGGGGCCGATGAACGACGTGCCGACGAAGACACGCGAGAAGCCGAGCGCGCTCGCCAGCGTCGGGAGTGCGAGTGCCACAGCGAGCGCGGCGCGCGGTGCGCGATTCATGAGGTGCCCACCGGTTGGGCAGGTCGGCGACGGTTGCGAGCCCCGCGCGGCTTCCGTGGCTGCATCGCCGCCGCCCAGGCCGCATGGAACTCGGCATCGTCGGCGGCGGCGATCACCGTTGCGTCGAGCGCGAGGCGTTGGCCCTCGGCGATGCGGCGAGAAGCGGCCGCGGTGGTCAGATGCACCTCGTGCCCGCCTGCCGTTGCAGCGTTTCGGCGGGGTGTCCCACGCGGCGGCTCAGGTGCGTGCTCGGTCTCGATCGTTGCCAGCTCGTCGAGGAGGACTTCCAGGTGGCGTGGCCCAGTGCCGAGGCCGCTGTCGAACCCGGTCGTTGTACGCAGGCGGGTCGCCTGGTTGTCCGCAGTCGCGGCGGTGAGCACACTCGCGGCAGCGCGGACGAGGACCTCGAGGGACTCGCCGTCGTGGAGGTCGGCGCGGGTGTCGATCACGACCGTGCAACGCTCGCGCAAGGTGGGCTCGAGGCGGCGGACCACGAGCTCGGCGTGTCGTGCGGTGCTCGCCCAATGCACCCGACGAAGGTCGTCGCCGCGGGCATACGGTCGCAGGGACGCGAACTCGTCGCCTTGGTCCGCCATGCCTGTCGCGGGATGAGGGTCGCCGAGCCGCCGGTCATCCCGTCCCGCACGTGGCGGAGCGAGATCGCTGACCCTCGGGAGCACGATCAGGCACGTTCGTGTCAGCTCCGTGCGTCGTGTGTAGCGGACGAGCCCGAACGGGTCGCAACGCGACACGACCACAGCTCGAACGTGCACGATGCCGCGGCGATCGGTCGGAAGGGCAAGGCGCACCTGCGACCTGCCGGCGGCGTCGAATCGGCCGGCGTCGAACGACGGGGTGTCACCATCGCCGAGGGTGAGCGCGACCGCCAGATCACCGCGGGGACGCGTGCGGCGGCTCACGAGCGTCACCGTGATGCTGGCCGCGGCGCCGGTCGGCACCCGTGCGCTGTCGACCCGTGCCGTCGCACGCGGCAGGGGTCCGCTGGCGAAGAGGATCGAGGTGACCACGCCGACCGCTGCGGCAGCGCCGAGAAGGGTTACCTCGTCGAGGCCCAGTGTCCGGCCCGCGCCCGTGGCGCACAAGGCGCCGACCAGGACCGCCCAGCCGGTGCGGGTGAGGCGCATCACCCCGAGCGGACTCCGGTCGGGACCGGGACGGTGGCGAGGACCTCGTCGAGCACGTCACGGCCGGTCATGCCGTGCACGAGCGCCTCTGTCGTGAGGAGCAGCCGGTGTTCGAGCACCGGGACCACCAGCGCTTTGACGTCGTCCGGGATGGCGAACGAGCGGCCGTCAGCCGCGGCGCGTGCCCGCGCACCCCTCTGGAGGGCGAGCGTTGCCCGGGGCGAGGCACCAAGCTCGACGAGCGGATGGTCGCGCGTGGCGGCCGCGAGGTCGACAAGATAGGCCGCCAGCTCAGGTGCGACGTCGATGCGCCGAACCGCCGCCTGCAGTGCCCTCACCTGGCTCGCCTCGAGTACTGGCTGGAGCGCGTCGATCGGGTCGTGGGATCCCTGGCTGGCGAGGATCTCGAGCTCCGCGGTACGACCTGGGTAGCCGAGCCCGAGGCGCATCAGGAAGCGGTCCATCTGGCTGTCGGGGAGCGGATAGGTCCCTTCGTGTTCCACCGGGTTCTCTGTCGCGATCACCAGGAACGGGTCGGGGAGCGGGTGGGTCGTCCCGTCAACGGTGACCTGCCGCTCTGCCATCGCCTCGAGGAGCGCGGATTGGGTCTTCGGGGAGGCGCGGTTCAGCTCGTCGCCGAGCACCACGTTTGCGAACACCGGCCCAGGATGAAACGCGAACTGTCGGGTGTCGCGGTCCCAGATGCTGACGCCGACCACATCTGTCGGGAGGAGGTCGGGGGTGAACTGGATGCGGCCAAGGCTCCCGTGGATGCTTCTGGCAAGTGCCTTGGCGAGCGTGGTCTTGCCGACGCCAGGTACGTCTTCGATCAGCACGTGGCCATCGGCGAGCAGACACAGCGCGATGAGATGAAGCACCTCGTCCTTGCCGCGGATCGCGTTGCCGAGGTTGTCGACCAGTCGGCCGAAGGCATCCGCGACCTCCGTTGGCTGCTCTTGTCGCTCGGCTATGGCCACGCTGTCTCCGTCCCCCTGTTCGAAGCAGTGATCCTACCGGCGCCTTCTGCGGCGTAGCGTGCTCCCCGTGCCCCGAGTGCTTGCCGTCGACATCGGGGGTACGAAGCTCGCCGCCGGTGTCGTGGACGACAGCGGGACCCTCACCGGCGCCACGTCGGTGCCGACTGCGGGAGCGGATGGCGAACACCTCTTCGCCAACCTTGTTGCCCTCATCGATGGCGTGCTGGCGGCTGCTGTCCACCCGGGGCAGCCGCCGCTCGTTGCGCTTGGTGTCGGCTGCGGCGGACCGATGCGGTCGGGAGGCGATGATGTCTCACCCTTGAACATCCCGCAGTGGAGGTCCTTCCCGCTCGCATCGCGGTTGGCCGCGAGGTTCGGGCTGCCCGTGCATGTCGACAACGATGCGAAGGCGCTCGCGCTGGCCGAAGGCTGGTGCGGCGCGGCACGAGCGGAACGAAACTTCGTGGCGCTCGTGGTGTCGACGGGTGTCGGTGGCGGCGTGGTGGTCGACGGACGCTTGCTCGATGGGGAGAGCGGGAACGCCGGGCACCTCGGCCACGTCGTGGTCGAGCCAGAGGGTCGCCCGTGCGCCTGCGGAGGTCAGGGCTGTCTCGAGGCGGAGATCTCAGGGTTGGCCATCGCAGCCCGCACGGGCCGGCCCGCAGCTGAGGCGAGCCACGACGAGCGGGTCAGGGCGGGCACCCTGCTCGGACGCGGGGTCGCAGCGGCGGTGGCGCTGGCCGATGTCCGACTCGCATGTGTGGCGGGCTCGGTCGCGCTCGGTTTCGGCGATGTCTTCTTCGATGCGGCGAACGTCGAGCTTGCGAGGCGGGCGGGGCTCTCGTTCGCCCGCGGTGCACGCATCGTTCCGGCGGGGCTCGGCGCCTCAGGTCCACTCGTCGGTGCCGCAGCGCTCGCGTTCCGGCACCTCGGTCACCCTACGCTGGCGACATGACGGCGCGTTGGTGGTGGGCGGTGAGCCGAGTGCTCCTGGTGCGGCCATGGCTCTGGCCCACGGCCTGTGCGCAAGCGGCGCGCCTTGCGCGTGCCAACTGGTGGCGTCAGCCGCCTTTCCTGCCGCTGCCGTCGGCCGACTACCTCCGCTTTCGGCTGCAGACGGCGTACGGCGACGATGCCCGAGAGCCCCTCCCAGAAGATCTCCTCACCTACCTGCATTGGTGTCGGGCATGGGGGCGGGTCGCGAGCTGAGGTAGGCCCGGGTGTCGATCGTCGCCGCCGAGCTCTGGCAGGTGAGCTTTGCGCTTCCGGTGGCGCACGTCGCCGCGCACGGAGCCACCGCGGTCCGTGAGGTCGCGGTGCTTGCGCTGACTGCAGACGATGGCACGGTCGGATGGGGGGAGTGCGATGCGCTCTCGCACGCCGGCTACGGCGGTGCGACGTTGGGGCAAGCCTGGGATGTGCTGCGAGAGCAGTTGCTTCCGGCGCTGTTGCGCGGTGGCGCGGGCACAAGCCGGGATCATCCCCTTGCGTCTGCGGCGGTCGCGGCCGCCATGCTCGACATCGATGCTCGACGGTCCGGGGTGTCGATCGCCGAGGCGCTCGGAGGCGTGCAGCGACGAGTGCAGAGCCGGGCGGTCATCGGCATCGCAGACTCGGTGGACCTCCTCTTGGCGGACGTTGCCGCCGCACTCGAGAGCGGGTTCCGTCACGTGAAGCTGAAGGTGCAGCCCGGTTGGGACGTCATGCCCGTCCGTGCTGTCCGCGGCTGTTGGCCCACCGTGGGGCTCGCCGTCGACGCGAACGGGAGCTACGACGAGCAGTCCGCGGGCGACGTGCTCGCCGCGCTCGCCGACGCGGCTCTCGCATATGTGGAGCAGCCGTTGCAGCCCACGGATCTCGACGCTCTCGCCCGACTCGCTCGGTCCGTCGACGTGCCGCTCGCGCTCGACGAGTCGGTGAGCTCCGCTGCGGACCTCCGCTCGGCGCACGCCTGCAATGCCGGGAGCATCCTCAACGTGAAGCCCGCACGGCTGGGCGGGCCACGTGAGGCAGCGGCGTTGGCTCGTGCGGCTGCGGATCTGGGGTGGACGTGCTTCGCGGGCGGCATGCTCGAAGCTGGAGTCGGTCGTGCGACGGCCCTCGCGGTGGCGTCGCTCTCGGCGTGCCAGCTCCCTACCGACCTCGGTCCGACGTCCCGGTACATCGAGCACGACATCCTCCCGTCGGTCGAACTCGCCGGAGACGGGACGCTTGAGGTGCCGCCCGGGGTCGGGCTCGGAGCTGTGCCGAGCCGTGCCCGCCTGGCGGAGCTCTCTCTGGCGACTTGGTCGACCGGCCTGTGACGGCGTTCGACGTTCGGGTGCTGCGGGGTCCGCCTGCGGTGCTGCACGCGGCGGACCTGCCGGTGGAGTCCCGGCCCTGCCTGTGGGTGATGGAGCCGACGAGCGCCGCGCTGGTATTGGGCAGCACGCAAGATCGCGGCGACGTCGATGGTGCGACCACGACGCGCGACGGGATCGCGATCGCACGGCGGCGCACCGGCGGGGGTGCGGTGCTGGTGGAGCCTGGTGGGATCTGGTGGGGTGACCTCGTCATCGGCCGCGGCGATGCCCGTTGGCGTGACGATGTCGTGGCGAGCGCGGCGTGGGTCGGTGACCTCTTCGCCACGGTGCTGCACGCGCTCGGCATCGGTGACACGGCGGTGCACGCAGGCCGCTGGGTGGCGACGCCAGAAGCTCGACGTGCCTGCTTCGCAGGCATCGGCCCCGGTGAGGTGCAGGTCGACGGCCGAAAGGTCGTCGGCATCTCGCAACGGCGTACGAATGCCGGGGCCCGCTTCCAGTGCGCGGTGCTGTTGCGTCCGGACGTGGCGCGCACCGCGACGTACCTCCTGCCGTCTGGCGGGAGCCGTCGAGCGTTGGCAGCACACCTGGGCGCGTCGTGCGCTGCCGTAAACGTGACTTCTGCCACGTTTACGGCAGAAATCGCCCGCGCGCTCGGCTGCTGACGCGCCCCTCAGCGTCGTCGTCCCCTTCCCGTATCGGACACGTGTTCGACGCGGCGCGTCCTGCCTCCTACCAGGAGAAATGCTTGCTCGGGGGAGGGGAATGGTCTATGGTGGAACGCAGTGGAGAGCAAGGGCACGACTGAACTCCTCGCCGAAGCGCAGCGCGCGCAGCGGCAGAAGGCGGAGGCGGGAGGCGAGGCGCCCTCCCGCGCTCGGGCAACCCTGCTCACGGGTATCCACGACCGCTCCTTCGACGAGAAGGGCCGAGTGGTCATCCCCGCGGCGATGCGCGAGCCGTTTCAGGACGGCGTGGCGATCGTCCCGTGGCCGGGTCCCTGCCTGGCTCTCATGCCCACGGTCGAGTTCCTCCGCATCGAGCGGAAGCTGCGTCGCCAGCAGCGCGACCAGCTCACCGACCCGGCAGCCCGCTTCTCGCTTGTGGCCCGCACGTTGCACGCCTACCCCGACGGGCAGGGTCGCCTCTTCATCCCGGAGACGATGCGCGAAGCGGCGGCGTTGCCGACCGACATCGCGGTGGTCGGGCAGATCCGGCGCATCGAGCTGTGGGACCGCGACCGCTGCGTCGAGAAGGTGCTCGCCGGCCAGGCGCCGTTCGAGGTCTACGCCTTCACGGAGGCGTTGTGATCCATGACCGTCGCAATGCTGGAGAGAGGGTCGTTCCACGTGTCTGACGAGCCGCCGTTCGAGCACGTTCCCGTGCTGCTCGGCGAGGTCATCGAGCTCTTCGCGACCGTGGACGAGGGCATGCTGGTCGACCTCACGCTCGGCGGGGGCGGCCACAGCGCAGCACTCCTGGAGGCACACCCTGGCCTCACCGTGTTGGGCATCGACCGCGACCCGGTGGCTCTTGCCGCGGCCGCCGACCGCCTCCGGCCGTGGGCGAGTCGGGTTGCGTGCGTGCAGGCGCGCTTCGACGCGGTGGGCGAGCTGGCGCCGGCGATGGCAGCTCGTAGGGGCATTCCCGTGGTTGGCGTCCTTGCCGACCTGGGGGTCTCGTCACCCCAGTTGGATCGGGCAGATCGCGGGTTCTCGTACCGCCATGAAGCTCCCCTCGACATGCGCATGGGTCCGGACGCGCACCGCACCGCGGCTGATGTGGTCAACACCTATGAGGCTGAGGACCTCGCCCGCATCCTGCGGGCGTACGGCGATGAGCGGTTCGCGCCCCGCATAGCTCGGGCGATCGTCGCTGCCCGGCCGCTGCACACCACCGTCGAGCTCGCAGAGGTCGTGCGAGCCGCAATTCCTGCAGCGACGCGACGGCACGGCGGCCATCCCGCCAAGCGCACCTTCCAGGCGGTGCGCATCGAGGTGAACGACGAACTGCATGCACTGCGGGTTGCGATCGATGAAGCCCTGAAAGTGCTGGCTCCGGGTGGGCGTCTCGTCGTCATCAGCTATCACTCCGGCGAGGACCGCATCGTCAAAGCGGCGATGCGCGAGGCCGTCACCGGCGGCTGCACCTGTCCGCCGCATCTGCCTTGTGGCTGCGGCGCGCGTGCCACGGCTCGGAACCTGACCCGTGGCGGGATCACGCCAGGGCTGGAGGAACTCGCACGCAACCGCCGTGCTGCGAGTGCCCGACTGCGTGCCGTTGCGCGCCTTGCCGACGAAGCCGAGGATTCGACCCCGAGGAGTGAGAAGTGAGCACGATCGAGGCCCCGCTCCGCACGGCAACCCATGCCGTGCCGGAACCTGCTCGTCGCACGGGGCAAGACCAGGAACGTCACCTTCAGCTCGTCCCCAGAGCTCCGCGGCGCCGCTCCCGTCGGCGTCTGCTGGGGGCGTTCCTCATCGTGCTCGTGTTGACCACCGTCTTCTGCGCAGTCGCGTCTCACGTCGTCCTGCTCCAGGGACAGCAGCACCTCGACCACCTCACCGAGCAGAACGCAGCCGTGCAGAAGCGCTACTACCAGCTGCGCCTTCAGGTGGACCGTCTGGAAGCTCCCGCTCGCATCGTCGAGGAAGCGACACGCCAGGGTCTCGTGCAGCCCACCGATCAAACATGGCTGACCCCGTCCTCGCCGGATGGCGCCGACAAGGCGGCTCCCGTCAACGACGATGACACCACCGAGGATCAGGCCCAGGTCAAGCCCTACCTGGGAACCGCCCCGTGACGGCCACGCAGCGGCCACGCCGCCGGGCCGACGTGGCAGGTGTCGCGCACCGCAGCGCGACCCGTGCGCAGCCCGCACACCGGCGCGGCACGCGTGCACACGCCGCGAGCGAGGACGGTGCCCCGGATCGGGGCGCCCACCGGCGGGCAAGCCACGAGCGGCCCGCTTCCCCGAGCCGTTCGTCGAGAACGCCGAGGCGTAACGACGCCTCGCCCGCCGCGGCGTCGCGCAAACGGGTGCAGGCGCCTCGCCCGGCACAGGGAACTCGGCGAGGCGGCCCGGGCGGGGGAGGCATGCAACCGCCGCGAGCAAGACCTCGACGCGATCGCGACAGCCAGGGAGGCGGGCCGACGCCGTTCCAGGTGCGCCGGCGTCTCGTGGGGCTGGCGGTGGTGTTCGGGATCCTGCTCCTCCTCGCCGTCGGGAAGATCGCCGACCTGCAGGTCGTGACCCCGGGGCGGTACGTGAACACCGGCCTTGCCCAGCGCATGGCCAGCGTTGCGCTTCCGGCCTCGCGCGGTGCGATCCTCGATCGCAACGGCAACGACCTGGCGGTGTCCGTGCCGCTCTCGACGGTGGTGGTCGACCCGACCCTGGTCGAGCACCCCAACCAGACGGCTGCGACGTTGGCGCCGGTCCTGGGGGTGACGCCGGCCTCCCTGATGCCCGCGCTGACCCGCAAGGGGACGCGCTTCGCCTACCTGGCACGGCTCGTACCCGATGACGTGGCGGCGCGCATCGAGAAGCTCATGAAGGAGGAGAAGCTCCGGGGCGTCGACCTGATCTCGGAGTTCAAGCGCCTCCGCCCTGACGGTGACGTCGCGCTTCCCGTCGTGGGGGGCACGAACGCGGACGGCAGCGGTGCGAGTGGCCTCGAGGCGATGTACAACGCCCAACTGCTCGGGCACCCCGGTGAACTGCGCTTCGAACAGTCGCCGATGGGTCCGGTGGCGGGAGGCAAGCGCGAGATGACGCCGTCGGTGGCAGGTCGAGACCTCCAGCTCACCATCGACCGTGACCTGCAATACCAGGTCGATGAGCTCACCGAAGCGCAGGTCAAGCGGACAGGCGCAAAGGGTGGCATCGTCGTCGTGTCGAAGCCGTCGACCGGTGAGATCCTCGCCATGACCCACGTCGTGGCCGACCCCAAGACCGGGGAAGCGAGCGTCAGCTCCAACAACGCTGCCGTCACGACCGTGTTCGAACCTGGTTCGGTCAACAAGGTCATCACGGTCTCCGGTGCCCTCGAGGAGGGCGTTGCCACGCCCGCCACGGTCTTGGAGACACCGCCACACCTCCAACTCGGTGGGGCCACCTTTGGTGAGGCAGAGGCGTTGCCGGGGCATCTCTCGGTGACCGAGGTGCTCACCGTCTCCTCGAACATCGGCACCATCCAGCTCGGGAAGAAGCTCGGCAAGGACCGGATCGACAGCTACCTACGACGGTTCGGCTTCGGCTCCAAGACGGCGCTTCGGTTCCCCAACGAGTCGGCGGGCCTCCTGCTCGCGCCGAAGGACTGGAGTGGTTCCTCGCTCGGGTCGATTCCCATCGGGCAGGGCATCTCGGTCACGCCGCTGCAGATGCTCATGGCGTACAACGTGATCGCGAACGACGGCATGTACGTGCCGCCCCGCCTGCTCTCCGCGACCATCGATGGGCAGGGCGTCACCCACGACGAACCCCTCGCCAGGGGGCACCGCGTGGTCTCCGCGAAGACGGCCCGGTCGGTGCGCGGCATGCTGACCACGGTGGTCCGTGCCGGGACCGGCCAGAAGGCGGCGGTCAGCGGCTATCAGGTTGCGGGCAAGACCGGCACGGCGCGCAAGCCCCTCGACGAGCACGCCCCGGGCAACGGCTACCTCGGGCTCGACGGCGCATACCACTACGTCTCGACGTTCGTCGGCATGGTCCCGTCGGGCGAGCCGGCCCTCTCGATCATCGTCGTGCTCGACGAGCCCGACCCGGCGAAGTCGTACTACGCCTCCGACACAGCCGCACCGCTGTTCAGCGAGATCGCTCGGGTCGCCCTGCGGCGCTTCCACATCCCGCCGTCCACCGCCGGTGACCCGACCGTCGGCCTGCCGGCGGTGGCACCCGATCTGCTCTCCGCGACCGCGTCCGAGCCGGCGGTGGGGCCGGGAGCTCCGACGAGCACGACGGTGCCGACCGCCCCACCCTCGTCGGACCCGTCAGAGCAGACCGCAACGAGCACGACGTCGGCCACGCCACCGTGAGCGGACGTCGACTCAACGAACTGCTGACCGCGACCCGCGCCTGGGCGGTGCTGGGAGCAGCAGATCTGCGCGGGGACGGTGACGTGGTGATCAGCGGGGTCGAGCACGACTCCCGCCAGGTGCGGCCCGGCGCGCTGTTCTGCTGCGTCGTCGGGGCACACGCCGACGGCCATGACCATGCGGGCGAGGCAGTCGAGAAGGGTGCGGTGGCGCTGCTGGTCGAGCGCCCGCTTCCGCTCGACGTTCCTCAGGTCGTCGTCGCGAGCGTGCGAGCGGCAGTTGGCCCCCTGGCGGCTGCAGCGGCCGGCGATCCGTCGCGGGACCTGCGGGTGGTCGGCGTGACGGGCACGAACGGAAAGACGACCACGACCCACTTCTTGGCCTCGATCCTCACGGACGCCGGGCTCGACACCAGCGTCATCGGTACGCTCTCCGGACCGCGCACGACCCCCGAGGCACCGGCGTTGCAAGCGCTGCTGTCGGACGCACGTGACGATGGGTTCGCTGCGGTGGCGATGGAGGTGTCGAGCCATGCCCTCGACTTCCACCGCGTCGACGGCACGCGCTTCGCGGTGGCTGTCTTCACGAACCTGAGCCAGGACCACCTCGACCAACACGGGACGATGGCGGCGTACTTCCAGGCGAAGGCCCGCCTGTTCGATCCCGAGCTGAGCGACCTGGCGGTGGTCAACCTCGACGACCCACACGGGCGACTCCTCCGCGATGCCGCGCAGATCCCCACGGTGGGGTACTCCCGCGACGAAGCTGAGGACGTGGTCCTCGACCCAAGCGGCACGGCGTTTACGTGGCAGGGGGTGCGCTTCCGTGTCCCCGTGGCGGGGTGGTTCAACGTGGACAACGCCTTGGCCGCCCTACACGCGGCGCAGCTGCTCGGGGTGGATGCGGAGGCCGCGGTGTCGGGGTTGGCGGGCGTCTCCGCCGTACCCGGGCGTTTCGAGGTCGTCGACGCCGGTCAACCGTTCCTCGTGGTCGTGGACTTCGCACACACCCCCGACGGGCTCGAGAACCTGCTGGTAGCCGGTCGTGACGTCGCACCCGACGGGAAGGTGCTCGTCGTGTTCGGCGCGGGCGGCGATCGCGATCGAACGAAGCGCCCCGAGATGGGCGCAGTGGCGTCACGCCTTGCAGATCGAGTGTTCTTGACGTCCGACAATCCGCGGGGTGAAGACCCGTCGGACATCATCGAGGACGTGAGGTCGGGCATGGCAGGGCACGCAGCTACCGAGGTCGAGCCGGATCGGCGCGCCGCCATCGCCGCCGCGCTCCGTGCCGCTGCCGCTGGCGATGTCGTGTTCATCGCAGGAAAGGGCCACGAGGCCACGCAGACGGTCGGCCCGCACGTCATCGCATTCGACGATCGCGTTGTCGCCCGAGAGGAACTCGCCCGGCTCGGCTACGAGGTTGCCTCGTGATCGTTCTGCTGCTCGCCGGCGGGTGTTCGCTCGCGGTCTCGCTCGTCGGGACCCGCTTTCTGTTGCAGTGGCTCGTTCGCCACCGCGTCGGCCAACCCATCCGCGAGGACGGGCCCCAAGGTCATGCGGTGAAGGCGGGCACCCCGACGATGGGTGGCATCGCGATTGTGGCGGCTGCTGCCGTGGGCTACGCGATCGCCCACGTGCGCGAGGGGCTCGTGTTCACCCGTTCGGGGCTGTTCACGATGTTCTTGATCCTCGGTGCAGGCGGCGTCGGCATGGTTGACGACTGGATCAAGGTGAAGCGCGAGCGGAACCTCGGGCTCTCGAAGCGCGCGAAGTTCTTCGGCTTGTTGGCGGTGGCCGTGGCGTTCACGGTGATGACGATCAACTGGTCTGCTCCGCACACCACGTTGTCGTTCACGCGCTTCAACTCGTTCTCGATCGACCTCGGGCCCTGGCTGTGGTCGGTGTGGGCGGTGCTGCTCGTTGTGGCGAGCACGAACGGGGTGAACCTCACCGATGGACAGGACGGCCTCGCCGCAGGTTCTGGGGTCATGGCCTTCGTCGCCTTCGCGATCATCTGCTTCTGGGCGTACCGCAACCCGATCTACGACGTGCCGCACGCGTGGGACCTCGCGGTGGTGGCGGTGTCGATGGCGGGCGCGTGCGCCGGATTCCTCTGGTGGAACGCGGCGCCTGCGCAGCTGTTCATGGGCGACACCGGCGCGCTTGCGATCGGTGCCGCACTCGCCGGTCTGGCGCTCATGTCGAACACGCAACTGCTGCTGGTGTTGATCGGTGGCCTGTACGTCATCGAGACAGGCTCGGTGATCCTCCAGGTGATCAGCTTCCGCGTCTTTCACCGCCGGATCTTCAAGATGTCGCCGCTGCACCACCACTACGACCTGCGCGGTTGGCCCGAGACCACCATCGTCATCCGGCTGTGGATCGTCGCCGGGTTGTGCACCGCGCTCGGTCTCGGGATCTTCTACGCCGACTTCCTGAGCCTCGGGACGTTGCGGTGACAGCCGCCTTTCCCGGGGAGCGCGTCGCCGTCGTCGGACTGCGCGTCGTCGGCGAAGCGGTCGCGCGCGCGTGTTGCCGGCGCGGCATCTCCGTCTGTGCCATCGACGATCGCCCGACCGCTGCGACGCGAGAGCTCGCCGACGAGCTCGGGGTCGACCTCGAAGAGGCACCGGATGCGGCGCAGCTTGCCGCGCTGCTTGCGGGCGTCGACACGGTGATCGTGTCGCCCGGCATTCCTGAGCACCACGCCGTCCACGAGGTGGCCCGGGGCCTTGGCCGTCCGGTCGTGGGGGAGTACGACCTGGCGGCGGTGTGGGATGACCGTCCGTGCATCGCGGTGACCGGTACCGACGGGAAGACCACCGTGACGACCATGGTCGGTGCGATGCTCACCGCGTCGGGCGTGCGCACCGCGGTGGTCGGCAACGCGGAGGTGCCGTTGGTGGCGGCCATCGAAGACCCGGCTCCTGAGGTGTTCGTCGTGGAAGCGTCGTCGTTCGGGCTTGGCGTGGCACAGAAGTTCGCGCCGCACGTCGGCACGTGGCTCAACTTCGCACCCGATCACCTCGACGCACACCGCGACCTGGCGTCCTACGCGGCTGCGAAGGCGCGCATCTGGCAGAACCTGGCTGCGCACGACGTGGCGGTCGCGAACGCCGACGACCCGGTGGTGATGGCGCACGCACACGGCCGTCCGAACCTTCAGACCTTCGCGATGGAATCGTCGGCGATGTGGACGGTCTGCGAGGGGCGCCTCGTGGGCCCCGACGGTGTCGACCTCGTCGCGGTCGACGACCTCGCCCGATCGTTCCCGCACGACCTCGCCAACGCGCTCGCCGCCGCTGCGACGGCCCGCCGAGCAGGTGCATCGCTCGAGGGGATCCGACACGTCCTCCGATCGTTCTCGAGCCTCCCCCATCGCGTGGCGCTCGTCGGCGAAGCTGAGGGCGTGCAGTTCTACGACGACTCGAAGGCGACGACGCCGCATGCCGCCCGCGCCGCGCTCGCAGGCTTCCCGTCGGTCGTCCTCATCGCCGGTGGTTCGAACAAGGGTCTCGACCTGACGCCGCTCGCCGACGGCACGGACAACATCCGATCGGTTGTGGCCATCGGCGATGCCGCGGATGAGGTTGTTGCCGCGTTCGCAGGCTTGCGTCCCGTCGTCGTGGCTTCGTCGATGGCCGACGCCGTGGGTCAGGCACGTGCCGCTGCTCGACCTGGCGACGCGGTGCTGCTCTCGCCTGGGTGCGCGTCGTTCGACTGGTATCGCTCCTACGCCGAGCGCGGTGACGACTTCGCGCACAACGTCCGTTCGATCTTGGGGGAAGACTCGTGACCAGCGCAGCACGCGTGGATGAAGCATCGAGCGACACGCTGCCGATGCAGAAGCTCCGGCGGTGGATCCCGCGGCCGACGGGTAGCGACACGGCCACCTACTGGGTGCTGGCGATGGTGCTCGCGGTCCTGAACCTCATCGGGCTGATCATGGTGCTGTCCGCGTCGTCGGTGGTTGCGCTCGAGCAGGAAGGCTCCTCCTGGAGCGAGTTCCAGAAGCAGGGCATGTGGATGCTCCTCGGGTTCGGGGCACTCCTCGTGACCCTCTACGTCGATCTGTCCGCCTGGCGCCGCTTCGCCCGTCCCGCGCTGTTCGCCGTGCTCGGGTTGCTGGTCGTGGTGCTGCTGCCTGGCGTCGGTGCCACCCGGTATGGCGCGACCCGATGGATCGACTTCGGCCCCGTGCAGGTGCAGCCCTCGGAGCTCGCGAAGCTCGGCCTGCTGCTGTTCGTCTCGGACCTCCTGGCACGTCGCATCGATCGCGTGCGAGACGTGCGCTTCTCGGTTCGGCCGGTCCTTGCCGTGCTGGCGTTGGTGGGACTGCTGATCATGAAGCAACCGAACCTGGGCACGACGATCATCGTTGCGTCGATCGTGTTCGGGGTCCTCGTCGCCGCCGGTGCCCCCGGGCGTTCGTTGGCCGGGTATGGCTTGCTCGGTGCAGCCGCCGCACTTGCGCTGGCGTTCGGGTCGTCCTACCGGCGTGCGCGGATGCTGTCGTTCCTTAACCCGTGGGCCGACCCCACCAAGGACGGGTACCAGCTCATCCAGTCCCAGGTCGGCCTGGCGAGCGGCGGGTTCTTCGGTGTGGGCCTCGGGCAGTCGCGCGCGAAATGGGGGTTCCTGCCGTTCGCGCACACCGACTTCATCTTCGCGGTCATCGGAGAAGAGCTCGGTCTCATCGGTGCCGTCCTGGTGATCGCCCTCTTCGTCGCGCTGGCGGTGTTGGGGATGCACGCTGCCAGCCGTGCCGCCGATCCGTTCGGTCGCCTCGTTGCGGTTGGTGTGACCACCTGGCTGGTCGTGCAGGCATTCGTCAACATCGGTGTGGTGATCGGGTTGCTCCCCGTGACCGGCGTGCCGCTGCCGTTCATCTCGTTCGGGGGGTCGTCGCTTCTCGTGACCTTGGCCGCCTCAGGCCTCCTGCTGAACGTGGCGCGCCACCCGGCGGAAGTCGAGCTCCCAGCACGCCGTCGCGCCGGCGCCGAGGTTGGGCGCGCCCGTCGTGCCCGCCAGCAGCCCGCACCGCGCGGCTCGGGCCGCCCTGCTCGTGTGCCGGCGTTGCGACGAGGATGACAGGCACGAGCGAACCGACCTTCGCGATCGTCGCCGGCGGAGGTACCGCGGGGCATCTCCTCCCCGGCCTTGCCGCGGCGGAGGCGCTCGTCGAGCGAGGGCATGCGCGGGCCACGATTCGATTTGTCGGGAGCGACCGTGGGGTCGAGCGGGAGCTCGTCACCAAGGCCGAGTTCCCGCTCGTGGAGCTTCCCGGACGGGGCATCCAGCGCCGCATCTCCTGGTCGAACGTGACGGCAGCTTGGGCTTTGGCCCGCGGCGTCCTGCGCGGCATCGCCATCGTGCGTGCGACGCGTCCGCAGGTCGTGGTGGTGCTCGGTGGGTACGCCAGCCTTGCGTGTGGCATCGGCGCGGTCGTGTGTCGCGTGCCGCTGGTGCTGCTCGAGCAGAACGCGCGAGCCGGTGCCGTGAACCGCCTTCTGCGCTGGTTCGCCGCGGCCGCTGCCGTGTCGTTCGACGGGACCGACCTCCGGCGTGCCGTCACCACAGGCAATCCGCTTCGGCACGAGATCGCGGCGGCCGCACGGACGCCCGATCGGGCCGCCGCCCGTGTCGCCCTCGGACTCCCCGCCGATCGGGTCGTGGTGGGCGTGACGAGCGGGTCGTTGGGTGCTCGGCGCATCAACGACGCGGTGGGCGGGTTGGTCAGCCGGTGGGCGGATCGCGACGATGTGGCAGTGCGCCACGTGACAGGCAGACGCGACCACGCCACGATCATCGCCGACCTTCCGGCACTCCCCGAACGTGGCCTCTGCTACCAGGTGGTCGAGTACGAGGATCGCATGGATCTCTTCCTGCAGGCGGTCGACGTCGTCGTCGCGCGTGCCGGGGGAGGGGTTGCGGAGATGGCGGCGCTGGGGGTGCCCGCGGTGCTCGTCCCATTGCCGATTGCGCCGCGTGCACACCAGCGAGCCAACGCGCAGAGCCTGGCGGCACGAGGCGCGGCGGTGGTGCTCGACGACGAGGACTGCTCGCCCGAGGGGTTGGCGGCGGTGCTCGAGCCGTTGCTGGCGTCACCGGAGCGGCGCGCCGAGATGGCGGACGCGATGCGCGCGGCGGGTCGAGTCGATGCGGCTGATCGGGTTGCTGCGCTCATAGAGGAACACGCCCGTGGCTGAGACGAAGCTCGATCTCACACAACCTCGCCACCTCCACGTGGTGGGTGTGGGTGGTACCGGCATGAACGCGGTCGCGTCCGTGCTGCGCGGCATGGGCCACACCGTCACCGGGAGTGACGTGAAGGCGTCGGCCGCCGTCGACCGACTCGAGGCGCAGGGCGTGCGCATCTGGATCGGTCACGACCCCGAGAAGCTCGGTTCGCCAGACGCAGTGGTGATCTCGACGGCCGTTCCCCCACACAACGTCGAGGTGCGCGCGGCGAAGGAGCGGGGCATCCCGGTGCTGCACCGCTCAGAGGCGCTCGGAGCGATCGCCTCGATCAGACGAACGGTCGCCGTGGCGGGAACGCACGGCAAGACGACGACATCCTCGATGCTGGCGCTCGCGCTGCGCGAGGCGGGGTTGCGCCCCTCGTTCGTGATCGGCGGTGACGTGAACGAGATCGGCACCGGTGCAGGGTGGGGCGACGGTGACCTCTTCGTGGTGGAAGCCGACGAGTCCGACGGATCGTTCCTGCGGCTCAACACAGGCGCGGTGGTCGTCACCAACGTCGAGCCGGATCATCTGGAGGCGTACGACGGTTGGCCGGGCTTGCGCAGGGCGTTCGAGGAGTTCCTCGGCGACGCTCCTGGGCCGCGGGTGGTGTGCGTCGACGATGAGACCGGGGCAGAGCTCGCCGCGGCGGTGGATGCGATCACGTACGGGACGTCCGTCGGGGCGCAGTACCGCATCGTCGGCGTCGTCAGCGAGCGGGCGGCGACGCGCTTCACGGTGCTGCACGAGGGCGCGGAGTTCGCTCGTGTCGAGCTTCCGCTGCCCGGGTTGCACAACGCGCGCAACGCCACGGCGGCACTGGTCGCGGCGGTGCACATGGGCGCAGAACTGGCGCCTGTGGTCGCGGCGCTCGGCCGCTTTGCGGGTGTGGCTCGGCGATTCGAGTTCCGCGGCTCCGTCGATGGGGTCACCTTCGTCGACGACTACGCGCACCTTCCGACCGAAGTCCGTGCGGCGGTTGCTGCGGCTCGAACCGGGGGCTGGGAGCGTCTCGTGGTTGCATTCCAGCCGCATCGCTACAGCCGCACGGCTTCGTTGGGCGCGACCTTTGGAGACGCCTTCGAGGGCGTCGATCAACTCGTGCTCACCGACGTGTATGCGGCCGGGGAACAGCCACGCCTCGGGGTGTCCGGTGAGCTCGTGCTCCACGCGGTGCTCGACGCCCATCCACGGCAAGCAACGACCTACCTCCCACGACGGAGCGAGCTGGCACCCTATTTGGCGGCGATACTTCGCCCCGGCGACCTGTGCATGACGTTGGGTGCGGGTGACATCACGGCGCTGGCCGACGAAGTGCGCGTCTTGCGCGAGGAGCGCGCCGGGGGCTTGGCCTCGTGACTGCAGCGGTCGACATCGCGGCACGAGAACTGGGCGAGTTGGCGCGCCGTGACGTTCCCCTCGGACCGGCCACGACCTACCGGGTCGGCGGGTCGGCAGCGCTGGCCGTCACCGCACAGACGTCCGAGGACATGCGTAGAGTCGCCTCGGCCGTGCAGGCGAGTGGCGTGCGCGTGCTGGTCGTCGGGAAGGGCTCGAACCTGCTCGTCGCCGACGCCGGGTTCGATGGCCTGGCGGTGTTCCTCGGCGACGCGTTCTCGCAGATCGACGTGGCGGAGACGCGCGTGCGGGCCGGCGCCGCGGCGGCGCTTCCGGTTGTCGCGCGCCAGGTTGCCGTGCACGGGCTCCGAGGTTTCGAATGGGCGGTTGGGGTGCCCGGGTCGATCGGGGGAGCGGTCCGCATGAACGCCGGTGGCCACAGCTCGGAGATGGCAGCCGTGCTCGAGGGGGTCCGCGTCGTGGACCTCGCCACCGGCGAGGATAGAGAGGTGCCCGCGACGGCCCTCGACCTCCGTTACCGCGCCTCGGCGGTTACCGCGACGCAGGTCGTCCTCGATGCGACCCTGGTGTTGCGCGAAGGCGATCGGGCAGAGGCCGAGGCTGCGATGCGCGAGGTGGTTCGGTGGCGTCGTGCGCACCAACCGGGCGGTCAGAACGCCGGGTCTGTGTTCACGAACCCCGAGGGTGATTTCGCGGCTCGGTTGGTCGAGGAATCCGGCATGAAGGGCGTACGGCTGGGCTCCGCTGAGGTGTCGCCCAAGCACGCCAACTTCATCCAGGCAGATGCAGGCGGTTCGGCCGACGACATCTACGCCCTCATGCAGCAGGTGCGCGAGCGAGTCGCGGCGACCTTCGGCGTCGTGCTGCGCACCGAGACGCATCTTGTCGGGTTCGACGATGCAGAGGTGGCTCCGTGAACCCCACGACCACGCTGCCGCCGGCCGACCCGCAGGAGACGACAGCCGAGCCGGTGCCCACGAGTCGACCCGGTCGACTGCCCCCCGAGCAGCGCCCCGCGCGATGGGGGCGGCTCGTTGTCCCCACCGCCGAGCCCGAGCCCGAACTCGAGCCGCCGGCACCGCTGCGGTCCGACGACGGACGTGTCGTGCTCGACCCGCGCCTGCGGGCGCGGCGGGTGGCCGTTCGTCGGGGCGCCGGCCGTCGCCGCCTGCATCGGGTGGTGGCGGTTGCGGGCGCGCTCGGCGTGGTCGTCTGCGCCGTGGTGGCGGTTCGCTCGCCGCTGCTCGCCGTGCGGCACCTCGGCGTTGCGGCGTCGCCTCACCTCGATCGGGCCGCCCTGCTCGGCGCGGCGGACTTGCGCGACGGCATGCCGATGGTCGACGTCGACGAGGCCGCGGCCCAGCGCCGGCTCAGAGCGCTCCCTTGGGTGGCCACGGCACGCGTCACCCGCGACTGGCCGGGGACGGTCACCCTCTCGGTCACCGAGCGGACGCCGGTCGCGCAGGTGCGCGTCGGGTCCGGCTGGATGCTGCTCGATGGCACAGGTCGCGTGCTCGCCCAACAGGCAGCCCCCATCGACGTGGTCGTCCTCGAGGGTATTCCCGCGACGGCCGCGGGAACGGTGGCGCGAGGCAGCACCGACCTGATTGCAACCGCGTCAGCCTTGCCGCAACGGCTTCGTGCGCGTGTGCGTTCCGTTGCTCGAGGGACGGCGTCAACCGGTGTCGTCCTGCACCTCGTGGGAGCGGGCGAGATCCACCTCGGCGGTGTCAACCAACTGCGCGACAAGATCGTCGCTGCGGTGACGATGCTCGACAACGTTGACGCCTCCTGCCTGGGAATTGTCGACGTCCAGGTGCCCAATGCGCCGACCTTGACCCCCGCACAAGGCTGTGCGTAACGTGTCGTCCGCCTCATCCCGCTCATCTCTCCCTCTACCAAAGGTTGCCCGTGAGGGTCATCTGAAGGTTGAGGGTCCGGCTGGCTCCCGCGGGGGGATCCCGCCAGTCCTGCGTCGCTTTCCCTCGATCCGTCGTCCGACGGTCGTCCCCGACCCCCCTCAGTGGAGGTGCGTGTCCCCATGACCGGCAACCCGCAGAACTACCTCGCGGTCATCAAGGTCGTCGGTATCGGCGGTGGTGGCGTGAACGCCGTCAACCGCATGATCGACGCGGGCTTGAAGGGCGTCGAGTTCATCGCGGTCAACACCGACGCCCAGGCGTTGCTGATGAGCGACGCCGACGTGAAGCTCGACATCGGGCGTGATCTCACGCGTGGGCTGGGCGCCGGCAGCGACCCCGAGGTGGGCCGCGAGGCAGCCGAGGCGCATCGTGGCGAGATCGAAGAGGTGCTGAAGGGCGCCGACATGGTCTTCATCACCGCCGGCAAGGGCGGTGGCACCGGCACGGGCGGTGCACCCGTGGTCGCCGAGATCGCCAAGAGCCTCGGTGCGCTGACGATCGGCGTGGTCACCCGCCCGTTCACGTTCGAAGGTCGTCGCCGCTCGGTGCAGGCCGAACAGGGCATCCAGAAGCTCAAGGACAAGGTCGACACCCAGATCGTCATCCCCAACGATCGCCTCTTGACCGTCTCCAACGAGAAGACGTCGATGGTCAACGCGTTCAAGATGGCGGACGAGGTCCTGCTGCAGGGTGTGCAGGGCATCACCGACCTCATCACCACCCCCGGTCTCATCAACACCGACTTCGCCGACGTGAAGATGATCATGTCCAACGCGGGTTCGGCCCTGATGGGCATCGGTCACGGCACGGGTGAGGGGCGCGCCTTGACCGCCGCACGCAACGCCATCTCGAGCCCACTCCTCGAGGCATCGATCGAAGGCGCCCGCGGCATCCTCTTGAGCATCTCCGGCGGGAGCGACCTGGGGTTGTTCGAGGTGAACGAGGCTGCCGAGGTCATCCACGGCGTCGCCCACCCCGACGCGAACATCATCTTCGGTGCGGTCATCGATGACGAGCTCGGCGACGAGGTACGGGTGACCGTCATCGCTGCGGGCTTCGACCGCTGGGACGAGAGCAAGTCGACATCGACCGAGGCTGCCGAGTCGCCTCGCTCCGCTCGGTCGACCGACATCTTCTCGTCCGGCGGCGACGCCGAGGGCGATCTCGAAGGCGACGACGACTTCGACGTTCCGTCCTTCCTCAAGTAGGACGATCCCGCTGTCCCAGCCAGGTCTCGTTCCTCGCTTCGTCTTCACCGACCTGCGAGCGGGTTCCTTCGCGCCCGCGGAGGCACCCGCGGTGCTCGCAGCGAACCGGCGGGGCGTCATCGACCTCCCCTGGCGCGCGGTTCGTCAGGTACATGGCGCCGATGTCGTGGTGGCCGACTCGCTCGAGGGTGCGGACGCAGTCGACGCGGACGCCATCGTGGTGACGGTTCCGGGTCTCGCAGCGTCGGTGTACACCGCTGACTGTGCCCCGGTGGTGCTCGTGGCGCCTGATGCGGTCGCCGTTGCCCACGCCGGGTGGCGCGGGCTCGTGGCGGGTGTCGTGCAGGCATCGGTGGCGGCCCTGCGTGCCCACAGCAGCGGGGGGATGATCACGGCGCACATCGGTCCGTGCATCCGGGCCGCCTGCTACGAGTTCGGGGCCGACGACCTGGCCCGGGCGGAGGACCGGCTCGGGCCGACCGTGCGTGCCACGACGTCGTGGGGCACGCCGGCGTTCGACATGACGGCGGCGCTCGCGGTGGTGCTTGCAGAGGCCGACGTCGAGTCGGTGCACGACACCGGGGTGTGCACGGCATGCAGCCCGGTGCACCCGTCTCATCGGGCGAGGCGTGATGTGGCGCGGCTCGCCGCGGTGGCGTGGATGGACGACGCAAGGCCAGGCGACGGCAACGGAGATGTGGACGGTCCCTCGAACGAGCCAACCGGCGTGGGACACTAGGCTGACCGGTTCAGGAGGAACCATGGCGAGCATGTGGCGCAAGACGATGGTGTATCTGGGCCTCGCCCCCGAAGACGAATACGACGACTACGGCGCGGCGTACGACGACGGTTACGAGGCAGAAGAGTTGCCGGCGCGTTCGGCCCCACGTGGCGTCGCGCCCGCGGTCGAGGCCCCCGAGCCTGTCGCGGTGAGCGCCGTCCGGCCTTTGCGCAGCGCTGAGCCGCCGCTCCCGTCTCCGCCGATGAGTCCGTCATCGCACCTGGGCACGCCGCGTCCTCAGGTGGTGCGGCCCATTCCGGTCGCGGCGAACGCGAAGCCCCAGGTCGTGACCCCCGGGTCGTTCAACGCGGCGCAAGAGCTTGCCGACACCTTCAAGGGCAACCAGCCCGTCATCATGAACCTGCAGGGCGCAGACCGAGACCTCGCCCGTCGGCTGATCGACTTCGCAAGCGGCCTCTGCTACGGCGTCGGTGGCCAGATGGAGAAGGTGGCGAACCAGGTGTACCTGCTGACGCCCAACAACGTCGAGGTGTCGGCCGAGGAGCGCCGACGTCTCGAGGAGCGCGGGTTCGCCGATCGGTGATCGGCTACTGGGCGGCGGCACCGTATGCCGCTGGGTTGGGCCAGGTCGGCAATGCGCTTGTCCTTCTCCTCGACATCTACGCGCTGGTGATCCTTGCGGCCTCGGTGCTGAGTTGGTTCCCGCTTCGACCGGGCTCGCCGATGTGGCCGGTGTACCGCTTCTTGTTGCGCATCACCGACCCCGTGCTCGGCGCGATTCGGTCGGCGCTCCCTCAGTTCTCGACCGTCGACATCTCCCCGATGGTCGCCCTCCTGGGGATCTTCCTCCTGCAGGCGCTCATCCGGGGCTGAGGGCGCGGCCCGCCTGGGTGTGCGCCGGCAGGGCCAACGTTCGGGCTTGCACGCGGTACGGGATGCTCGGGCGGCGGAGGGCCCCGCAGTAGGCTCGGGGTCATGGAACTGACCCCGAAGCTGCTCACCGACGACGTCGATTTCAGGATCACGTTCCGTGGTTACGACCAAGACGAGGTCGACGACTTCCTCGAGCGCGTCGCCGAGGCGGTCGGTCAGCTTCTCGACCAGCTGGGTCAGGCGGTCGAGCGTGCGCGCAACGCCGAGAGCCGCCTCCAGAAGGCACAGCTCGCGGCCGCCACGAGCGGTCAGGTGCCGGTGGTGGCGCCGAAGGTCGAGCCCGCCCCCGAGCCCGTCGCTGCAGCAGCCCCAACCGCCGAAGCCGACGTGAACGAGGAGCTCGGCAGGGCGCTTCTGCTGGCCCAACGCACGGCCGACGCGGTGGTGGCCGAGGCGCATGACGATGCAGATCGCATCACGGCCGACGCCGAGGCAGCTGCCGCGCAGCTCCTCGCCGACACCGATGCCGAAGCGCGTCGCCGCAGCGACGATGCGAAGGTACGCCTGCTGCGCGAGGTCGACGAGCTCGAACGAGTTCGTGAGGGGGTGCGCGGCGACGTCAGCCTTCTCGAGCGGCACCTGGGCGAGCAGCGAGCCCGGCTGCGCGAGACGGTGCAGATCTTGCGTCGGGTGGTCGAAGATCCGAAGAGCTTCGAGAGCCCCGCGCTTCCTGATCTCAGCGGCGCTACCGTGCCCGCCGATCTACGTCCAAGCGGTGACCACGAAGTTCGAGGCGATGGCGGCCCCGATGTTGACCCCGCGGCCGACAGCGCCGATGCGTCGGATGCATCCGACACGGACGCAGCGGACGCGGGCGCGCACGCGGAAGCCCAGTCGGAGGTGACGTCGGCGATCGCGGGCGAGCCGGCGACCGAGGCTGGGCCGGCAACCCCGTCTGGAGCGGCTTCCGCCTCGCCCGCCTCGCCCGAAGCCGGTGCACCGTCTGAGGTGGCAGACGCAGACGTCGAGGCCGCGACCCCGACGGCACAAGCGGCTCCTTCGCCACGTGGTGTCCTCCCGGCTCGAGGCGATGCCGCGGGGCCGGCCCGACGTGCCAACGATCAGGATGGCGGCGCCACACCCAGTGCGTCGGCACCTCCAGCTGCACCCCGCCCGGCCGCTGAGAGCACCCCGCAACTCGATCTGCGCACAGCCACCGACCGTACGGCCCGCTCGGCTGGCGCTGCGGCACCTGCCGATGCAGAAGCCTCGGCGCGTCACGACCTGCGCTCCCTCTTCAACACGTCGGGTGAGCCGTCGACCGTGCCGGGTTCGAGCGCCGTCCCAGGGTCGTGGCGAGCATCCGATCGCCTCGACCAGGGCCCGCACACGCAGCCGGTCGCGACCACAAGGGTCGAAGACGAGCCGGACGACGCGTTCCTCGCCGAGCTTCGCAAGGCGATGACCGAAGACGAGCCCCTCGGCCCGCGCGACAACGTCGAGGCCGTCCCGTTCGCGGCACCGCAGCCGCAGCCCCGAACCACGCGTTTCGGTCGCCGCCGGTAGGGGTGGGCGCCGCCGGCGCGTAGCGGTGCTGCGGCACCTGCCGGTGGCGACCGCCGGCAACCCGTTCGGTCGGCTCAGCGGGGAGGCGTCACCGCGACGAGCATCGCGGTGACGCCCACGGCGACCCGCTGCGCAGCAGTCGGCGGTTGCGTTCCGTCGTCGTGAACCGTGAGTCGAGTCGCCAGGACCTCGTTGGCGACCCAGGCACTGTGCGTGCGCAGCGCCGCTGCCAGCGCCGCATCGTCAGGAACCAGATCGACCTCGATGCGGTCGGCGATCTCCAGGCCGATCGCCTTGCGGTGATCGTTCAGCGCTCGCACGGCCTCGCGTGCGAGCCCCTCGGCCCGGAGGGCATCGTCGAGCTCGAGGTCGAGCGCGACGGCCCAGCCTTGCTCCTCGGCGAGCGCGAACGATTCGTGTCGGGTCGCACGGAGTTCGACGTCATCGCCGGTGAGGCGTTCGCCGGCGATGACGATCGCTCCGTCGGCCTCCAGCGTGCGCTGGAGCTCGTTTCCGTCGGCGTTGGCCAATGCCTGCTTGATCTCGCCGATGCGCGGACCGAGCCGCGGCCCGAGGGTGCGGAAGTTGGGGAGCACCTGCCAGGAGAGCAGGCCCGACAACGTGTCGACATCCTCGACCTCGTGCACGTTCAACTCGGCGGCGATCTCGGCGCGGGCTTCGTCGGTGAGCGTGACGCCGGGATGGAGCAGCAGCGCGCGTCGCAGAGGCTGCCGAACCTTGACCGACGCGTCGGTGCGTGCCGCTCGCCCGAGCGCGACGAGCCGACGGCATGCAGCCACCTGGGCGGCGAGGTCGGGGTCGTACGGGTGGGTTGCGTCGAACGTTGGCCAGTCGCTGAGGTGTACCGACTCAGGGGCTGAGGTGATCGGGCGCGCGACGACCTGCCAGATCGCCTCGGCGAGGAACGGACAGAACGGGGCCAGCAGCTGGGACGTCACGAGCAGGCAATGGTGCAGCGTGGCGTGTGCATCGGGATCTGATGACTTCCAGAACCGCGGGCGGCTGCGACGGACGTACCAGTTCGAGAGGTCGTCGACGAAGCGCGCCACACGGGTCGCGCCACCCAACGCGTCGAAGTCGTCGAGCGCGGCGGTGACCGATGAGACCGTGTCGCTCAGCTCGCTCAGGATCCAACGGTCGAGTAGGTGCGTCGGGTCGGGTGCGGCGCCCTCAGTTGGCTCCCAGCCGTCGAGATCGGCGTACGTCGCAAAGAAGGTGAGGCAGTTCCACAACGTGAGCAGCGTTTGGCGGGTGCTCTCACGGATGCCTTCGGGGAAGACGCGGCGAGGGACCCACGGCTGGCCCGCGGAGAAGAAGTACCAGCGCAGGGCATCGGCGCCGTGCTCGTCGAAGATGGCCCACGGGTCGATGATGTTGCCCTTCGACTTGGACATCTTCTGGCCGTCTTCGTCGACGATGTGACCGAGGCAGACCACGTCGCGGTAGGGGGTTGAGCCGAACACGAGGGTGTTCACCGCGAGGAGGGAGTAGAACCAGCCGCGCGTCTGGTCGATCGCCTCGCAGATGAAGTCGGCCGGGAACGCCTCGTCGAACGTCTCGGCATCTTCGAAGGGGTGGTGACGCTGCGCGCTGGGCATCGAGCCCGAGTCGAACCAGGCATCGAGCACCGGCGCCAGACGGACCGCGGGTTCGCCGCAGCCGTCGGTAGGGCACGGGAAGGTGATGGCGTCGATCGACGGCCTGTGCAGGTCGAGCTCGCCGAGGTGGTCGTTGGTCAGCGCCCGCAACTCGGCGACCGAACCGATGCAGGTGTCATGGCCTGCGTCACAGCGCCAGATGGGCAGCGGGGTTCCCCAATAGCGGTCGCGCGACAGCGCCCAGTCGATGTTGCCTTCCAGCCACTTCCCGAAGCGACCGTGCTGGATGTGGCCCGGGTGCCACCCGATCTGCTCGTTCTGTTCGAGGAGGGCCCCGCGCCGCTCGGAGGTGCGTGCGAACCACGAGGTCTTCGCCCAGTAGATGAGCGGCGTCCCACAGCGCCAGCAGTGGGGGTAGCTGTGCAGGTAGGGCTGCTCGGCTACGAGCAGGTCGCGTGCCGCGAGCTCGTCGATCAATGACCGATCGGCATCCTTGACGAACGTGCCGGTGAAGCGCGGCACGCTCCGGTCGAACGTCGCCTCTTCGTCGACGGGGTTGAGGACGGGCAGGCCTTCGGCTCGACCTACGAGCGCGTCGTCTTCGCCGAAGGCAGGCGCCAGGTGGACGATGCCCGACCCGTCGTCGGTGCTGACGAAGGCGGCGGCAACCACTCGCCACCCGTCGGCATCGTTGGGGATGCGGATGTCGTCGAACGGGCGCTGGTAGCGCGTGCCGACCAGTTCGGCCCCTGACACGGTTGCAACGATCTCGGCGTCGGGCCAGCGGCGGGCGCGGGCGGCGTCGGCGACGACGAGGTCACGGCCGGCGGGGACACCGCCGGTGTCGGCGGCGAGGCGCACGTAGGTGATGTCGGGCCCGACTGCCGCGCCGACGTTCGACAGGAGCGTCCACGGCGTGGTGGTCCAGACCAGCAGGTCGGCGTCGGCCACGGCTGCGTGCCCGGAGGTGATGGGGAAGCGGACGTAGATGGACGGGTCTTCGACGTCGCGGTACCCCTGGGCGACTTCGTGCGATGACAGGGCGGTGCCGCAGCGTCCGCAGTACGGCACGACGCGGTGGCCTTCGTACAGCAGCCCGGCGTCCCAGAGCTGCCGAACCAGCCACCAGACGGACTCGACGTAGGAGTTGTCGAGCGTCCAGTAGGCGTCCGCGGTGTCGATCCAGACACCGGAGCGTGAGGTGAGCGCCGCCCAGTCGGCGACGTAGCGTTGCACCGACTCGCGGCAGTGGCGGTTGAACTCGGCGATGCCGTACGCCTCGATGTCATGCTTCGACTTCAGCCCGAGCGTCTTCTCGATCTCGAGCTCGACCGGCAGCCCGTGGCAGTCCCAGCCGCCCTTTCGTGGGACGCGACGCCCCCGCATGGTCTGAAAGCGCGGGTAGAGGTCCTTGAACGCTCGGGCCCACACGTGGTGCAGCCCCGGCTTGCCGTTCGCTGTCGGAGGCCCCTCGTAGAAGATCCACGGATCGCCGTCCTTGCGGAGGTCTCGGACTCGGGTGGGGAGCTCGGTCTCTTCCCACCGTGCGAGCGTCGCACCTTCGAGAGCAGGCAGGTCGAGGTGAGGGTCGACGGGACCAAACGGCATGGTGGCCAGCCTACGCCGGTCGGTTGCCGAGCCCGATCAGCGGATTTCGCCACCCGGCACGTTGACACTCGGGAGGACCGCGCGTACAATCCGGCACCCTTTGCCCTCGGGAGGAGTCCGGGTTCATGGCACGAGCTACCACGTCCGCAAAAGCGCCCGCGAAGAAGGCGACTTCGGCGACGAAGACCGCCGCGACGAAGGCTCCTGCCAAGACCGCAGACGTGAAGAAGGCGCCGGCGAAGGCTGCCGCGGCGAACAAGGCGGCGGTGAAGAAGGCTGCGGCGCCCGCCAAGGCTGCCGCCGTGAAGAAGGCTGCGGCACCGGCGAAGGCTGCCGCCGTGAAGAAGGCACCCGTGGCGAAGAAGGCCGCGGCGCCCGCGAAGAAGGCGCCGGCGAAGGCTGCCGAGGCGAAGAAGGCACCGGCCTCTGCCAAGAAGGCAGCGTCAACGGCGAAGGCCGCCGCCACGGACGCGAAGGCCGCCGCAGCGCCCAAGACCAACGGCGCACGTGCGGCCGCCACGGCGCCGCCGGCGCGGGCGGTCAAGGTCCGCTTCTCGGCTCGCTTCCTCAAGGCCCAAGAGCAGCTCCTGCACGAGGAGCGGGCCACCTACATGCGCCAGTTCGAATCGCTGCGTGCCGAGGCAGAGGCCTTGGTCGCCGACTTCGAGTCCGGCGACGTCCAGTTCGACGAGGAGTCCGGCGAGGGCGACACCATCAACATCGAACGGGAGCGTGACCTGGCGTTGTCCGAGCAGGCCCGTGCAGCGGTCGCCGAGATCGACCACGCGCTGACGAAGTTCGCGCTCGGCACCTACGGGGTCTGCGAGGTCTCGGGGGAGGCGATCCCCGAGGAGCGTCTCGAGGCGATCCCGTGGGCCCGTGAGCGGGTCGAGTTCAAGACAGGCGGCTTCACCCGCCGGTGACCGACGTCGACGTCGACGTCGTCGAGGCCGGCGGTCGCGGCCGCCGCGGCGACCTCGTGTTGGTCGCCGTCGCGGTCGCGGCGCTCGCGACGGACCAACTCACCAAGGCGTGGGCCGTGTCGAGCCTGCGGTTCCGTGACGTGCACGTGGTGTGGACGCTGCGGTTGCAGCTCGTGCACAACTCCGGGGCTGCCTTCAGCTTGCTGTCAGGAAGCGGTGCCGGGCCGCTGATCGCGCTCGTCGCCGTTGCAGTCGTCGCGGTCCTCCTCCGGACGAGCCAGTTGTATCGATCACGTTGGGCGAGTGTCGCGATCGGGCTCGTGGTCGGTGGGGCGCTCGGCAACCTGGCCGATCGGGCCTTTCGCTCCCGGGCAGGATTTCTGCACGGATCTGTCGTCGACTTCATCAACTTCCAGTGGTGGCCGGTCTTCAATGTCGCCGACATGTGCGTGGTCGTGGGGGCGATCGTGCTCGGAGCTGTCTCGGCGTTCGGCAGCCAAACCGGAGGTGACGGCCGACAGACGCCGTCCGACACCTCGGAGCCGTCGGTGGACGACGACGAGGAGCCGTCGGCGTCACACGACGGGGACCTGTGACCGTCTTCCGCGAGGAGGTGCCTCCCGCCGTGGCGGGCGAGCGCCTCGACCGCTTCGTCGCGATGGTGACCGGACGGAGTCGCAGCGAGGCCGTCGATCTGATCGACGCCGGGAGCGTCACGATCAACGGGACACCGAGCTCGGCACGCGCGCGGCGCATGCTCGCTGGCGAGACCGTCGAGATCTCAGCCCCCGATGCCGTCGAGGGCGAGCCGGCGGTGGTCGCCGACACCACGATCGAGGTGCGAGTCGTCCACGAGGACGCCGACCTCATCGTCGTCGACAAGCCCGCAGGCCTCGTCGTGCACCCGGGCGCAGGCCACTCCTCCGGCACGTTGGTGCATGGGCTCCTCGCCCGCTACCCCGAGCTGGCAGCGGTCGGCCAGCCGGACCGTCCCGGCATCGTGCACCGGCTCGACCGCGGCACATCAGGCCTGTTGGCGGTCGCCCGCACACCGGCCGCGTACGACGCACTCGTCGAGGCGCTCAGCGAACACCGGGTGGGTAGGCACTACGTGGCGCTCGCGTGGGGACATCCCGAGTCGCCGCGCGGCGTGATCGATGCCCCCATCGGCCGCTCGACGCGCGACGCCACGCGCATGGCGGTACGTGCGGACGGACGTAGCGCTCGCACCCACTACGAGGTGGTGCAGTCGTTCGACGAGCCGATCCGGTCGAGCCTGCTGCGCTGTCGCCTCGAGACCGGTCGCACCCATCAGATCCGTGTGCACCTCGAGGCGATCGGCCACCCGGTGGTGGGCGATGTCCGCTATGGCAAGGGACGCGGCGCCGAGCTCGTGGATCGTCCCCTCCTGCACGCCGAGCGCCTCGAGCTGCGCCACCCGATCGATGGCTCGGAGCTGTCGTTCACGTCGCCGCTCCCGGCTGACCTCGTTGCGGCGCTCGACCGCCTGCATTGACCTGACCTCAGGGGTCGTGCATCCGCCCCCACGCCGAGGGAGCGCTCCGCGTGGAATCAGCGGGTGATGCGACGTGGGCGGTGCGGTGCGTCAGACCGGTGACGGCCAGGGGGCCTCGCCGCGGGCGATGGCGGCGGTGTCGGCGAGCGTGGAGTTCTCGAGAAGGCTCCGCATCTGCTCGCCCACGTCGGCCCAGATCGCAAGCAGGACGCATTGCCCCTCGTGGTCGCACGCCCCGTTGGCGTGCGGCTCGCCGAAGTCGCCGACCGCGATGGGCCCGTCGACCGCACTCACGATCTGCGCCAGGGTGATGTCGGCGGGGTCACGTGCGAGGACGTAGCCACCGCCGACCCCACGCTTGGAGCGCACCAGGCCGGCGCCCTTCAACGCCAGCAGGATCTGCTCAAGGTAGGGCTGGGGGAGGCCGGTGCGCTCCGCGATGTCGCGCACCGAGGTGGGTGTCCCCTCGTCGGCGTGGAGTGCGAGCGACAACAACGCCCGACACGCGTAGTCACCCCGGGTGGACACCTTCATGGGCCGTCATGCTACGGCCCCAGGGCCGGTAGCGTGGCCCCCGGTCACATCCGGCGGACTGAAAGGACAGCGAGTGGGCACCGACCCGGATCTCCCCGACTACGCGGGTGCGTGCATCACCAACCTCGTCCCGACGTTGCTCGAAGCACGGGGCGATCTCCCTGCGTGGATGCCCGCTGTCATCCGGGGTGCGGCGCAGGTCGTGGTGCTCCTCCTCGACGGCCTCGGCTGGGAGCAGCTGAGCGAGCGCCCTGGGCGTGCCCCGACGCTGCAGGCGATGGCCGGTGGCCCGATCCACACGGTGGCGCCGTCCACGACCGCGGCCGCGTTGACCAGCATCACCACGGGCTTGTCGCCGGGGGAGCACGGCGTGGTCGGTTATCGCATGGCCCTCGGAGGTGACGTCCTCAACGTCTTGCGCTGGGGAACCTCCACCGGCGACGCCCGTCGGCTGCTTCCCCCCGAGGAGGCGCAGCCGTTCCCCGCGTTCCTCGGGCACCGGCCCCCGGTCATCACCAGAGCCGAGTTCGTCGACTCCGGGTTCACCCGAGCGCACCTGCAGGGCATCCGTCACCACGGCTATCGAGTGCCGTCGACGCTCGTCGAAGAGCTTCGTGACGTGCTCGCGGCGGGCGAGCCGTTCGTGTACGCCTACTACGAGGGCATCGACAAGGTGGCGCACGAGTACGGGCTGGGTCGGCACTACGACGCCGAGCTCGCGTTCGCGGATCGCCTCGTCGCGGACGTGATCGAGGTCCTGCCGCCGGGGGCGGCGCTGGTCGTCACCGCGGACCACGGGCAGGTCGAGGTCGGTGATCGGATCATCGACCCGGATCCGGCCGTGCTGACCCATGTCTCGTTCCAGTCGGGCGAGGGTCGTTTCCGCTGGCTGCATGCCAAGGGCGGGCGCATCGGGCCGTTGGTCGAGGCCGCGAGGGACACCTACGCCGACGTGGCGTGGGTGGTGACGCGCGATCAGGTGGTCGACGAGCACTGGTTCGGTCGGCGCGTGACCCCCGAGGCGCTGCGGCGCCTGGGCGATGTCGCGCTCGTCGCGCGAGAGCCTGTCTCCTTCCACGACCCGCACGACTCGGGCATCTTCGAGCTGATCGGCCGGCACGGCTCGGTCACCTCGGCCGAGATGCTCGTACCCTTGCTGGCCCACGCCAACCTTTGAATGCCGGAGTTCACGATGTCAGATGCCGCACCGCCGACCGCCCCTTCCATCCGTGGAGAGCTGGTCCAGCCCGAGGCCGACGAGGCCGCCGAGGCGGAGGAGCGCCGCGAGGCCGTGGAAGAACCGGCCAAGGTGATGCGCATCGGGTCGATGATCAAGCAGCTCCTCGAAGAGGTGCGCGTGCTCGACCTCGACGCACCGGCACGTGACCGCCTGCGCGAGATCTACGACCGCTCCGTCAGCGAGCTGGGCTCCGCGCTGTCGCCCGACCTGCGAGACGAGCTCGATCGGTTGGCGCTGCCGTTCGGCGAAGCCTCCGACCCGACCGACGCAGAGCTGCGTCTCGCGAAGGCGCAGCTGGTGGGGTGGCTCGAAGGGCACTTCCACGGCATCCAGGCGACGCTGTTCGCACAGCAGATGGTGGCGCGCCAGCAGCTCGAGGACATGCGCCGTCAACTGGGTCCGGGCGGGGCAGTCCCGCAGGGTCCGCTCGACGGCGCGGCAGATGTTCGCCCGGGCACCTACCTGTAGCCGTGGCGAGCTCGTTCACCCACCTGCACCAGCACACCGAGTACTCCATGCTCGACGGTGCAGCGCGCGTCGGCGACGTCGTGGCCGCCGCTGCGGCCGACGGTCAGCCCGCGCTCGGCATCACCGACCACGGCAACATGTACGGGATCCTCGACTTCTACAAGGCGTGCAAGGACCACGGCATCAAGCCGATCCTCGGCACCGAGGCATACCAGGCCTACGAGTCGCGGGAGGAGCGTCCGTCGCGGCGAGGCCGGGTCGACGACAGTGGGGGCGACAGCGACGGGGGACGCAAGCTCTACTACCACCTGATCCTCCTCGCAGAGAACCAGGTCGGCTACAAGAACCTGATCCAGCTCTCGAGCCGTGCGTACCTCGAGGGCTACTACTACAAGCCGCGCGTCGACTGGGAGCTCCTCGAGGCCCACCACGAGGGCCTCATCGCCACCACCGGTTGCCTCGGCGGCCAGGTCCTGCAGGCGCTCATGCAGGGCGACGTCGAAGGGGCGACCGCGAAGGCGGCCCGCCTGCAGGACATCTTCGGGAGAGACAACCTGTTCGTGGAGCTCCAGGATCACGGGCTCCCCGAGCAGGTGCGCACCAACCCGCAGCTCTTGGAGCTCGCCCGTCGCATCGGGGCGCCCTTGCTGGCGACCAACGACAGCCACTACGTGCGCCGCGCGGATGCCGCTGCCCATGACGCCCTCCTCTGCGTGCAGACCGGCTCGTTGCGCTCCGACCCGAACCGCTTCAAGTTCCACGGGGACGACCACTACCTGAAGTCGGCCTCCGAGATGCGGCACCTCTTCTCGGAGCTGCCGGAGGCATGCGACAACACCTTGTGGATCGCGGAGCGCTGCGACGTCGAGATCACCTTCGGCAAGCCGCTCCTCCCGAACTTCCCGCTGCCCGAGGGGTTCGCCGACGACGCCGCCTACCTCGAGCACCTCACGTTCGAGGGGGCGCGCGGCCGCTGGGGAGACCCGCTTCCCGACGAGATCGTCGAGCGGCTCGCCTACGAGCTGAAGGTCATCGGCGACATGGGCTTCAGCTCCTACTTCCTGATCGTGTGGGACCTCATCCGCCATGCCAAGTCGCAGGGCATCCGGGTGGGTCCGGGGCGAGGCAGCGCCGCGGGCTGCGCGGTCGCGTACTGCCTTGCCATCACCGGGCCCGCCCCGCTCCGCTACGACCTGCTGTTCGAGCGCTTCTTGAACCCGAGCCGCATCTCGATGCCCGACACCGACATGGACTTCGACTCCCGCGTCCGTGACGAGATGATCCGCTACGCCGCCGAGCGCTACGGCCGCGACCGCGTCGCCCAGATCGTGACGTTCTCGCAGATCAAGGCGCGCGCTGCGGTGCGTGACGCGGCCCGTGTGCTCGGTCAGCCCTATGCCGTCGGCGACCGCATCGCGAAGGCCATGCCGCCGCTGGTCATGGGACGCGACACGCCGCTCTATGCCTGCCTGGAGCCCCAGCCGAAGTTCGAGGACGGCTACAAGATGGCCGCCGACCTCCGCGCGATGTACGACACCGACCCCGACGCGCGCGAGGTGATCGAGGTGGCGCGAGGCCTCGAGGGGCTGCGGCGCCAGGACGGCATCCATGCAGCCGCGGTGGTGATCACGAAGGACCCGCTCACCGACTACCTGCCGATCCAACGCAAGCCGGAGAGCGGCCAAGACCCCGCGGACGCACCGGTCGTCACCCAGTACGAGATGCACGGCGTCGAAGACCTCGGCCTGCTCAAGATGGACTTCCTAGGTCTGCGCAACCTCGACGTCATCACCGACACGCTGGCGCTCATCCGCTCGTTCCGAGGCATCGACCTCGACATCGACACGGTGCCGCTCGACGACGAGCCGACATTCGACCTGTTGCGGCGCGGCGACTCGATCGGGGTGTTCCAACTCGAGGGCGGTCCCATGCGGGCGCTGATGCGCTCGCTCGCACCGACCGAGTTCGAGGACGTCGCCGCCCTCGTGGCGCTGTACCGGCCTGGGCCGATGGCGGCCAACATGCACAACGACTACGCCGACCGCAAGAACGGCCGCCAGGCGGTCACGTTCCTGCATGCCGACGCGGAGGAGATCCTCGGCTCCACCTACGGGCTGATGATCTACCAGGAGTCCGTCATGCGTATCGCGCAGCGGTTCGCCGGGTACTCGCTCGCCGAAGCAGACAACCTGCGCAAGGCCTGTGGCAAGAAGGTGCGCGAGCTCATCCAGAAGGAGCGCGACAAGTTCGAGGCAGGCTGCGAGACGCACGGCTACGGACGCAAGCTGGGCAAGGAGTGGTTCGACATCATCGAGCCGTTCGCCGACTACGCCTTCAACAAGAGCCATTCCTACGGCTACGGGTTGGTGAGCTACCAGACCGCCTTCCTCAAGGCGAACTACCCGGCCGAGTACCTGGCCGCGTTGCTCACGAGCGTCAAGACCAACCTCGACAAGGCCGCCGTGTACCTCGCCGAGTGCCGGACGATGGGTCTGACCGTGCTGGTGCCCGACGTCAACACCTCGCAGTCCGACTTCGTCCCGATCCACGACGAGGCCGGCGAGGTGGTGATCCCGTTCGGCCTCTCGGCGGTGCGCAACGTCGGTGAGGGGATCGTCGCCCAGATCGTCGCCGAGCGCGACGAGGCGGGTGCGTTCGTCGACTTCTACGACTTCTGCCAGCGCGTCGACCCGAACGCGCTCAACAAGCGGGCTATCGAGTCGCTGATCAAGGCAGGAGCGTTCGACTCGCTCGGTCACCCGCGCAAGGGGCTGCTCATGGTCTACGAGCAGATCATCGATCAGGTCCTTGCCCGCCGTCGTGAGCAAGAGCGCGGGATCATGAGCCTGTTCGGAGACCTCGGCGGTGGTGAGGGCTCAGACGATGTGTTCGACGACCGCGTGGCGATCCCCGACGTGGTCTTCGGCAAGAAGGAGCGCCTCGCGTTCGAGAAGGAGATGCTCGGCCTGTATGTGAGCGATCACCCGCTCATGGGAGCCGAGGCTGCGCTCGCCCGCCGGACCGACACGCAGATCGACGAACTCGGTGACCTCGAAGACGGGGCATCTCGGCTCATCGGCGGCGTGATCACGGGGCTGCAGCGCAAGTACACCAAGAAGGGCGACCTCATGGCCGTCTTCACCTTGGAGGATCTGCGCAGCTCGATCGAGGTCATGGTGTTCCCGAAGACGATGACCAACATCGGCCATCTCCTGGCCGACGACGCCGTTGTCGTCGTGCGCGGCCGAGTCGATGCGCGCGACGAGACCCGGAAGTTCATCGCGGTCGACGTCACGCCGTTCGACGGGATCATCGACGGTGCACCGCCGTTGCGGCTGAAGGTCCGGCCCGAGCGCCTCGACGAGGCCACGATCGGACGCTTCAAGGCGCTGTTGTCGGAGTTCCCAGGCGAGTCTCCGGTGTTCGTCCACGTCGGCGACCGCGACGTGCTGCGCTTGCCGCAGCGCTACTGCGTCGAGGTGGGCGCGGCCCTGGCGGGGGAGCTGCGGGTGCTGTTCGGAGCGGATGTGCTGCTCTGAAGCCTCGCACCCGACCGCGCGCCGACGTGCGGAGTTGCGTCGGGTGTTCTGGTCGAGTGGACTAGTGATATCCGTCTACCCAAAAGGGGGGTCGAGGCTGCTCATGGCCACCGACGTCGAGACCAAGGACTGCACCGCCCTCAGCGATGCCGAGCTGGCCGAGATGGCGGACCTCTGCGCGGACGGTCCGCACTGCTACGAGGTCGGCCTGCTCTCCAAGCAGGCCCAGGCATGGGTGCTCGTCACCCTCGCCCGGGAAGGCGGGAAGCTCAAGGGCTTCTCGTTCAGCACGTTGGAGCGAATCGGTGGCACCCCGAGTGTCATCATCGGGGCGGCGGCGATCCGTCGAACCTCCCGGCGCGACACCGTGCTGCGAGCGATGATGACCGACAAGCTGCGTCGTGCCGTCCTCGCGTTCCCCGATGAGGACGTCCTTGTCGGCACGCGCTTCGCGACCTCCTCGGGCTTCGACGCCTACCGCAGCCTCACCGACATCGTGCCTCGGCCCGACTACGTCGCCACGGGCGAGGAGCGGGCATGGGGGCGCCGACTTGCGAAGCGGTTCGGCATCGACTCGGGCGACTACGACGAGCACACGTTCATCGCACGCACCGATGACACGCCGCCGATCGTGCTGTCGCACGACTCGCTGAAGCCGGAGAAGATCGACCCGGCTGTCACCGCGCTGTTCGACAAGGTCGACGCCGCCAAGGGTGCCGTGCTGGTCGCCTTCGGCTGGGCCCTCGCCGACGACCTCGAGAAGCTGGGCTCGTAGAGCCTTCTCTCGACGGACAGGCCTGCGGGCCATCAGGTGGAGCTCACCGAGGCAGTCACACGGCGTCGCATGCGACGGGCGTTCGCGCCCGACCCGGTCGCCCCCGAGTTGGTCACCGCGCTGCTCGACGGGGCGCGCCGTGCGCCCTCGGCGGGAAACGCGCAGGGAACCACGTTCGTGGTGCTCGAAGGGTCCGAGCAGACGGCCCGCTATTGGGACGTGACGCTTCCAGAGGAACGACGCCAGGGGTTTCGTTGGCCGGGTCTCCTCGCGGCGCCGGTGCTGGTCATCGTCGTGGCCTCACCGACCGCGTACGTCACGCGCTACGCCGAAGCCGACAAGGCCAGAACCGGCTTGGGTGAGCACGCTGATCGGTGGGCGACGCCGTACTGGTACGTCGACGCCGGCATGGTCGTGCAGAACCTGCTGTTGTCGATCGAAGAGGCGGGCCTCGGTGCATGCTTCTTCGGCATGTTCGACCACGCGTCAGCGGTGTTTCGCGCCTTGGGGGTCCCGGCCGGCCAGGTCGCCATCGGGACGGTGGCTCTCGGCTACCCGCTGCACGATTCGCCGGGACGCTCCCGCTCTCGCCCACGCCGTGCGCTCGACGATGTGATCCGGCGCGGGGCCTGGGGTCCGGGGACCTGAGCCGCCGGCCGGGTTCAGCGCGACGGTGCATCCCGAGTCGGGGCACCGCCTTTGGTGCCGCGCCAGGCTGTAGCTTCCCGGCGATGTCGAACGAACCGCTGGTGAACCGTCAGCTGGTCCTGCGCCGTCGCCCAGAGGGGCTCGTCACCCACGACGACTTCGAGCTCGTCCGCACCGACCCACCTGAGCCCGCCGAGGGCGAGGCGCTGATTCGCACGCTGGTCGTGGGGATCGACGCCACCGTTCGTACCTGGCTGAACAAGGGTGAGGGCTACCTGCCCGCGGTCGAGCTCGGCGAGGCGGTGCGCGCGAGCGGGGTCGGTCGGACCGTCGCGACGCGCAACCCCGATCGGTTCCCGCTGGGCGGGTTGGTGTACGGCCTCCCGGGTTGGCAGGACTATGCGCTCGTGCGTGACGACGGCATGTCCACACCGTTGGCCGCCGACGCCGACCCCGCGGCCATGCTGAGCGTGCTGGGCGCGACGGGCCTCACCGCCTACTTCGGGTTGACGAGAGTCGGCGAAGCAGCCGAAGGAGACACCGTGGTGGTGTCGGCGGCGGCCGGTGCGACGGGGTCGGCAGCGGTCCAGATCGCCCAGATCCTCGGCTGTCGGGTCATCGGCATCGCGGGCACCGCGGAGAAGTGCCGGTATGTGACCGAGGAGCTCGGCGCCGAGGTCTGCCTCGACTATCGGCTGGACGACCTCCCGACCCGCCTGAAGGAGCTGTGCCCGAAGGGCGTCGACGTGTACTTCGACAACGTCGGCGGGTCGACGCTCGACGCCGTGCTCGGCCGGCTCGCGATCGGGGCACGGGTGGCCCTGTGCGGCGCCATCTCCAGCTACAACGAGGTGCGCAAGCCTCCCGGTCCTGCCAACTACCTCAACCTGATCTCGCGGCGCGCCAAGATGCAGGGCTTCATCTCGCTCGACTGGTGGGGTGACTTCGCCGAGGGTTTGGCGCAGCTTCAGGCGTGGGTCGACGAGGGTCGCTTGCAGTACCGGATCTGCTGGTTCGACGACCTGGCGGAAGGGCCCGATGCCCTCAACGCTCTGTTCACCGGCGCGAACATCGGCAAGATCTTGTTGCGCGTCGCCCCCGACGACGCCCCGGCGTGATCACCGACGAGGCCGTGTGTTGATCTGGCCCGCCTCGGGGACCCTGTTGGGGACCGTACCCACTCGAGAGGTGTGTCGCCGCTAGTGCGACACGGCGAGCCGTGCCGTGAGCGCCTCGGGGTCGCGCACCGGCAGATCGCACACGCCGTCGCGGCACACGTAGGTCACGGCTTCGTCGGGCGCGTCGACGCCTGGGCGGCGGCCCTCCCAGAGCGGGCTCCCGTCGGGTTCACCCCACACGACGACCGCGCCGGGCCGCCACGCGGCACGCACCGCGTCGAGCATGCGCTGCGCGGTCGGTCCGGTGCCCGCCACGACGACCTCGTCGATGCCGTGGTGGACGAGGTCGAGGCCCGACAGTGCAAGACCGAACGCGAGCGGGTGGCTGCCCACGAACCGGCCCGTCAGCCGCAGGAGGCTCTCGCCCACCTCGGCGTAGCGGCGTTCACCGCTCACCGCCGCAAGCCGGATGAGGGCGACCGCGGTCGCGCTGTTGGCCGAAGGCGTGGCGCCGTCTTGGATGTCACGAGGGCGTGCGATGAGCTCTTCGGCGTCCTGCGCGGTCGTTGCGATGCCCGCCCCGTCTTCGTCGGCGAAATGCGTCAGGAGCGCATCGGCGACCTCGCGAGCGGCCGCGAACCACCGAGCGTGCCCCGTCGCCTCGCCGAGGCGGGTGCAGGCGTCGACGAGCGCGGCGTGGTCGGTGGCGTACGCGAGGTGCCGGGCGCCGTGGTTTGCCTGCCAGGCGCGCAGCCAGCGCCCACGTTCGTCACGCAGGTGGGTGAAGAGGAAGTCGGCGGCGTCCTCGCCGAGCCGCACCCAATCGGGACGGCTGAACGCCACGCCCGCTTCTGCCAGCGCCGAGATCGTGAGCGCGTTCCATTCGGTGAGCACCTTGTCGTCGAGGCCGGGACGGACCCGCGTCGCCCGTGCTCGGAGCAGGAGGCGGCGTGCCTCGGCAAGTGCCGGCGAACCCGCGGGGTCGGCGCGGTGCCCAAGGCGGTGGAGGATCGACGCTCCTTCGAAGTTCCCGGTGTCGCGCACTTCCCAAGCCGTGATCGCTTCGTCCGCGAGTTGGGCGTGACCGGCCAGGGCGTCGCGGATCTGTGCGGGCGTCCAGACGTAGAAGCGACCCTCGACGCCTTCGCTGTCGGCGTCCTCTGCGGAGTAGAAGCCGCCGGCCGGATGCCGCAGGTCGCGTGCCAGGTACTCCACGAGCGACGTGACCACCCACCGGTAGCGCTCCTCGCCGGTGAGTTGCCACGCATGGGTGTAGACGCGCAGGAGGAGCGCCTGGTCGGTGAGCATCTTCTCGAAGTGCGGCACGAGCCATTGCTGATCGACCGAGTAGCGGGAGAAGCCGCCGCCCAGGTGGTCGTGGATGCCGCCTGCCGCCATGGCGTCGAGCGTGGTCGTCGCCGCGGCGAGGGCGTCGGGGTTCCCGGTCCGTGCGTGGTGGGTGAGGAGGGCATCGAGCGCCAGCGGCTGTGGGAACTTCGGTGCGGTTCCGAACCCGCCCCAGGCTTGGTCGTGCAGGTCGAGGAGCGTCGTGACGGCATCCTCGAACACGTCGGCGCCGGGGAGGTCGTGCCCTCGCAGGTCCGTCGGTTGCAGGTGTGCGGTGAGACGGGCTGCGAGGTCTGTCAACTCGCCTCGACGTTCCCGCCATGCGTCGTCGACCGCGCGGCACACCTCGGTGAAGCTGGGACGTCCGTGCACCGACACGGGCGGGTAGTACGTCCCGCAGTGGAACGGTTCGCCGTCGGGGGTGGCGAAGATGGTGAGCGGCCATCCGGCCGAGCCCGTCATCGTCTGCGTCGCCTCGACGTACACCGCGTCGACGTCTGGGCGCTCCTCGCGGTCGACCTTCACGTTGACGAACAAGGCGTTCATCACCGCAGCAGTGGCGTCGTCCTCGAACGACTCGTGTGCCATCACGTGGCACCAGTGACAGGACGCGTACCCGATCGAGATGAGCAGCGGACGGTCGAGGCGCCGAGCTTCCGCGCGGGCTTCATCACCCCACGGCCACCAGTGCACCGGGTTGGCGGCGTGCTGGCGCAGGTATGGGCTTGCCTCGTGCGCGAGGCGGTTCGATCCGGTCACCTGGTCAGGGTACCGGGGTGCTCATCCCCCCGAGACGAGGGCGTCCGCGCCGACGGGAGGGGTCGGATCGTCGACGAGTTCGTCCCAGCGTTCCGGAAGCGCCACCGGGTGGGGGCCGCTGGTATGCCCGCGCGGTGCGCGCATCCCTTCGGGGGTGAGGGTCAGCGCCGGGTCGAGCGTGTCGCGTGCCCGCGCGAGCACCGCCGCGAGGTCTGCCCGCGTGGTGACGGCGGTGAGCTCGCGTCGGAGCGAGGGGCCCGTCGCATAGCCCTTCACGTACCACGCGCCTTGGCGGCGCAGGTCGCGCAGGTCGTCGGTGCCCTTCCACTCGACGAGGAGCTCCGCGTGTCGGAGGAGCAGGTCGAACACCTCGCCGAGGGTCGGTGCAGGCGGGACCGGGTCGCCGCGCAGGATCGCCGCCAGGTCACGGAACAGCCAGGGTCGGCCGAGGCACCCGCGCCCCACGACCACGCCGGCGCAGCCCGTGCGAGCCAGCATCGCCACCGCATCGGACGCTTCCCAGATGTCGCCGTTTCCGAGCACGGGGATCTCCGGCACGTGGGCGACGAGCGCAGCGATCGCCTCCCAGTCGGCCGACCCGGCGTAGTGCTGGTAGGCGGTGCGGGCATGGAGGGCGACTGCTGCAGCACCTTGATCGGCGGCGATGCGCCCGGTCTGCAGGTAGGTCAGGCGCTCGTCGTCGACACCCTTGCGGAACTTCACGGTGACCGGGACCGCGCCGGCCGCGGCGACCGCGGCCCCCACGAGGTCCGCCAGGAGGCGGCGCCGCACCGGCAACGCCGCGCCGCCACCCTTGCGGGTCACCTTGGTGGCGGGACACCCGAAGTTCAGGTCGATGTGTTCGACGCCGAGCTCGTCGATCACGATGCGGACCGCCTCACCGAGCACGCCCGGGTGCGTGCCGTACAGCTGCAGGCTCCTGGGGCGCTCGTCGGCGTGGAACGCAGCCATGCGCATGGTGCGGGCATTCCGTTCGACCACCGCTCGGGCGGTGATCATCTCGCTGACGTAGAGGCCGGCACCGAAGCTGCGGCACAGTCGGCGGAACGGCGCGTTCGTGACCCCGGCCATCGGCGCCAGGACGACGGGCGGATCGACCGCGATGGGTCCGATGGTCAGACCCATAGGTCCACCAAAGGCACGCCGTGGTGCGCGAGCAGGTCGCGCATCACCGGAAGCGACACGCCGATCACGTTGCCGGCGTCGCCGTCGATGCCCGCAAGGAAGGGTGCGGCGCGGCCGTCGAGGGTGAACGCGCCCGCGACCGCCAGGGGTTCGCCCGTCGCGACGTATGCCTCGATCTCGGCGTCGCTCGGCTCGCCGAAGCGGACCAGTGTCGAGGCCACGGCCGTGGCTGCGGCACCGGTCGCAGCGTCGACGATGCAGTGACCGGTGCGCAGCACTGCGCTGCGTCCCCGGAGGCGGTGCCACCGCTCGATCGCCTCGCGGGCGTCGGCAGGCTTGCCGTGAGCGACCCCGTCGATGTCGAGGACCGAGTCGCATCCGAGCACCAGCACGCGACCGGCGCCGTCGGCGGAGTTTGCCGACGTGGTGGTTTCGGCGAGCAGGTCGGTGACCGCGCACGCCTTGCGTCGTGCAAGCACCGCGACGAGCTCGCCGGGGTCGTCGGGGACGTCGAGCGTCTCGTCGACGCCGCTGACGACCACCTCCACGGCGATGCCGGCTGCCTCGAGCAGGCGCAGGCGTGCCGGCGAAGCCGACGCAAGGATCAGGCGTGGTCCGGGCACGTGCACGGCTCAAGGGTGGCGGATGGCGGCACCTCGACGCACCTTTCCGAGCGCCGTTCGTGCCACCTCCTCCACGAACACGAGCTCCCGGGGTGCCGCGTACGCCGGGAGCGTCTCCTTCACGTGGGCGCGCAGCGCGGCCAGGTCGGGGGGCGAGGCGCTCGGGTCGGCGACGACGTACGCGACGACACGCTGGCCCCACTCGTCGTCCTCGACTCCCGCCACCACCACATCTGTCACGCCCGGCGCCGAACGCAGTGCGTCCTCGACGACCTGCGGCCAGACGTTCTCGCCACCCGTGACGATCATGTCGTCACGGCGACCGAACACCTCCAAGTGCCCGGAGGGGCCGAGCGCCCCGAGGTCGCCCGTCGGATACCAGCCGTCAGGCGTGCGTGGGTCGTGCCCGTCTCGGTAGGCGCGCAGGAGCGTCGGGGTCCGCAGCTGGATCTCACCGTCGACGATGCGGACGTCGACACCGGGCAGCGGCACGCCGTCGTACACCACGCCACCGCCCGTCTCGGTCATGCCGTAGGTGTGCACCACGTTGGGAGGTCGGGCGATCCGATCGGCCGAGCCGCCGAGCACGATCCATCGCCACGGCGCCGGGTCGATGCGGTCGAGCGCCGTCGTGACGAGCGAGACGAGCGTTGCGCCTTCACGGCTCGCCGAAGCGAGCGCGTCGGCATCGAAGTGGTCGTGCACGACGAGTGGGACCTCGTGCAGCAGCGCCCGGGTCACGACCCCGAGGCCACCGACGTGGGCCAAGGGGAGGCACGCCACCCAGCGGTCGGCGTCGGCGTCGACGGCGAGGTGCGCGTGCACGGCATCCGCATGTGCGCGCACCGCGTCGTGGGTCAGGACCACGCCCTTGACTGCCCCCGTCGTGCCGCTCGTCGCGACGACGAGCGCATCGCCACGTTCGATGGGGCGTCCCTGCAAGAGGTGGTGGGCTTCGCCGTCACTGACGACGAGGGACGCGCCGAGCTGCTCGGCGAGTGTGCGGCGTGCCGCCAGGGGGAGTCGTCGGTCGAGCGGGACGATCGCGTCGCCGTCGTCCCAGGCCCGCCGGAGGGCATCGAGGAACGCTCGTCCTGCGGGGAGGTCCAGCGCGACCAGGGTGTCCACGAAGGCGTGACGCTACCGGCGATTCGGCTCGTTCCGGCGATCGCGGGCACAATCCGTGCGATGACCTCCCTGGCAACCTGGGTGCAAGGCGCCCGACCCCGCACGCTGCCGGCGGCGGTGGTGCCCGTCGCGGTCGGGACCGCCGCTGCGGTCGGCGAGGTTCCCGGCGGTCTCATCTGGTGGCGCGTCGCCGCGGCGCTCGCCGTCGCGCTCGCGTTGCAGATCGCGACGAACTTCGCGAACGACTACAGCGACGGCATCCGTGGGACCGACGCGGACGAGCACCGGGTGGGTCCGGTTCGACTCGTCGGCCAGGGACTGGCGCCGCCCCGCCAGGTGAAGATCGCGGCGTTCGCATCGTTTGGGGTCGCGGGGCTCGCCGGCCTGGCCCTGGCACTGGCGGTCGGCCCTGAGCTGCTCGTGGTCGGTGCCGCTGCGATCGCGGCGGGCTGGTTCTACACGGGTGGGTCACGCCCCTATGGGTACGCCGGCTTCGGCGAGGTGTTCGTGTTCGTGTTCTTCGGTGTGGTGGCAACCGCCGGGAGTGCCTACGTGCAGACCGGCTCGCTGTCGGGGCTGGCCCTCGGCGTGTCGGTGCCGGTCGGGTTCTTGGCGACCGCGTTGCTCGTGATCAACAACCTGCGCGACATCCCAGGCGACAGCAGCGTCGGCAAGAAGACGCTTGCCGTGCGGCTCGGCGACGCCCGCACACGGTGGCTCTATGTGGGCCTCGTCGTCTCTGCCGCACCGCTCGCGGCATTGCTCGGGGTGCTCGGCGGGCGGCCATGGGCGTTGCTTGCGCTGCTGGGCGTGGCGCGTGTGATCGGGCCGGTGCGTGCGGTACGTCGAGGTGCCGCGGGACGTGACCTGGTGCCGGTGCTGGGAGCGACCGGCGAGGTGCAGCTCCTCGTCGGGCTGTTGCTCACCGTCGGGTTGGCCTTGCGCTAGACGCCCACGGTGGGGCCCGCGTCGCGCGGCACGCTCACGCCGCCGGCAGGCCGTCGGGGTGGGCCACCAGCCACGAGCGCAAGATGCGGATGAACGCATCGGGCTGCTCGAGGTGCGCGGTGTGTCCAGCCATGGGGACGGTTTGGAAGGTGGCGTGCTCGATGCCGCCCGCCAGGCGATGACCGAGCTCGGTGAACTTGGCGTCGCGCTCGCCGGCCAGCACCAGGGTCGGTGCGGTGATCTCTCCCAGGCGCTCCCACAGCGGCGGGTCCTGCGAGCCGGTCCCCGCCAAGCGCAGCGAAGCAGCCAGCCCCTCCGCCGTGTTCGCTCGCCGCGCCGCCAGGTCATCGCGGTCGGCTGCGAAGCCGGCGAACAGAGGGAGGGCCAACCAGCGCCCCAGGAAGGTGTCGACGCCGTCGCGTTCGAGGTCCTGTGCCAGCTCCTCGTCTGTCGCGCGCCGGGAGGCGCGCGCCGCATCGTCTGCGATGCCCGCGGTGCCACCGATGAGCACCAGGTGCGATGCCACCTCGGGGTGCGCGAGGGCGAGGTGCAGCAGCACGCGGGCCCCCATGGAGTAGCCCACGTAGGTGGCACGGCCGCCCGATGCCGCCACCAGGTCTGCGGTCTCCCACAGCCCCGCTCGCACGCCCCCGGAGCCGCCGTGCCCGGGCAGGTCCACGGTGACCACTTCGTGATCGGTTGCGAGGTCTGCCGCGAGCGGCGCCCACGACACGTGCGTCTGGGTGAAGCCGTGGAGCAGCACGACGCGCCGGCCCGCGCCGCGCACGGTGGTGTCGAGGCCCATGCCGCATCGTGCCACGCGGTCGTGTTGACTGGCAGCCATGTCCGTTGCCGCCACGTTCTGCGCCACCCTCGTCGACGAGTGGGTGCGCGGGGGAGTGCGCCACGCGGTGATCTCGCCCGGCTCGCGATCGACGCCGCTTGCCGTCGCCCTTGCGGCGCGGCAGGAGTTGCAGGTGCACGTCGTGCTCGACGAGCGGTCCGCATCGTTTCGAGCGTTGGGCATCGGGCTCGCATCCGGCGTGCCCGCAGTGCTGTGCTGCACGAGCGGCACCGCGGCAGCGGAGTACCACGCAGCGGTGGTGGAGGCACACCAGGCGGCCGTCCCGCTGCTCGTCTGCACCGCCGATCGGCCGCCGGAGCTGCAAGGGGTAGGTGCACCCCAGACGATCGACCAGGTCGGGCTCTTCGGCGCGTCCGCGCGCTGGTCCGCTGCGCCGGGTGTGCCAGATTTGGCGGCGTCAGGAAGCTGGCGCTCGTTGGCGTCGCGGGCGTTGCTCGAAGCGACAGGCGCACACCCCGGCCCGGTGCACCTCAACCTGGCGTTCCGTGAGCCCCTCGGCGGTGCGCCCGATGTTCTCCCGGCCGGTCGACCAGACGGATCGCCGTGGCACCGGAGGGTGAGCGGAAGCGTCTGCGCCGCGGACCTGCTCGACGAGGTGATCACCGTGCTCGGCGGTCGCCGAGTGCTTGTCATAGCGGGCGCCGGTATCGACGACCCCCGTGCCGTCGAGGACCTCGCGGATGCCGCGCGGTGGGTGGTGTTCGCCGACCCGCGCAGCGGGGTCGACGCTGGGCACGCCAGGGTCGTCTCCGTGTGGGACCCGCTGCTGCGGGCGATCGGTGAGCGTGAGCCCATGCTGCCCGAGGCGATCCTGCGCCTCGGCGAGCCTCCAGCGTCGAAGGTGCTGGAGCAATGGGCTGCCGGCCTCGACCTACCCGAGGTTGTCGTCCGCAGCCGCACCCGGTGGATCGACCCCGGGCATCGTGCGCATCTGGTGGTCGACGCGCCCGTGGGCGACCTCTGTGTCGGGCTCGCCGGCCTCGCCGCGCCCGCCTCGCAGGAATGGGCCGAGGCGTGGCATGCGGCGGGTCGATCGGGCTCTGCCGCGGTTGAGGTGGCGCTCGCTCGACAGGCGGAGCCGAGCGGACCGGCGTTGGCGCGTGGGCTGCTGCGCGCGTTGCCGAGCGGTGCGCACCTGGTGGTGTCGTCGTCGCTCCCGGTGCGTGAGCTCGAATGGTTCGGCGTCGCGCGCTCGGATGTCACGGTGCATGCGAACCGAGGCGCGAACGGCATCGACGGCGTGGTGTCGACCGTCGTCGGCGTCGCTGCTGCGGTCGAGCAGGCGGGCGGGCCTGTGGTCGGCTTGCTCGGCGATCTGGCATTCCTCCACGACGCCAACGGCCTCGCTGGGTTGCCGTCCAGCCTTGCGGCGGTGCTCGTGGTGGTCGACAACGGTGGCGGCGGCATCTTCACGTTCCTCCCGCAGCACGCCGAACTCGAGCCCTCTCGGTTCGAGCAGCTGTTCGGCACGCCGCAGGTCGCGGACGTGGCCGACGTCGCTCGGGCACAGGGAGCGACGGTCCACGACGTGGGTTCCACCGCGGAGGCGCTGGCGTCGGTCCACGCGGCGCAGGTGCAGGGCGGCGTGCACGTGGTGCGCGTGCGGGTCGATCGCGGTGACGCCGCAGCCGTGCACGCGGCGTTGCACGACGCGGTGGCGCGGTCAGTCTGAGCCGAGAAGGGCGCCGAGCATCACCTGCAGCTTGGCGGTCGACTCGACGAGCTCTGTTGTCGGCTCCGAGTCGGCGACGAGCCCGCAGCCGGCGTAGAGGCGCGCCGAGTTCGCGTGCAGCTCGGCGCACCGCAGCGTGACCGCCCACGTGCCGTTGCCGTGGCGATCGACCCATCCGACCGCACCGGCGTAGCGGCCGCGCGGCACGGTTTCGTGCGTGTCGATGACGGTCAGGGCCTCGGCCCGGGGACGGCCGCACACCGCAGGCGTGGGGTGCAGTGCGCGGACGAGTTCGAGCACCGACGCGGGCGGTGTGCTCAGGCGTCCCTGCACCGACGTCGCGAGGTGCGCGACGTTGGGGAGCCGCACCACGGACGGTTCGGCTTCGTCGTCGAGGTAGGAGCAGTACGGCAGCAACGTGTCATGGACCATGTCGATCGTGACCTGATGCTCGTGGCGATAGGTCTGCGACGCGAGCAGCGCTGCGATCCGCTCGTCGTCGAGCGGGGCATCGCCGGTCATGGGGGTGCTGCCCGCCATCGGCTGCGAGCGAGCGACGTCGTCGACGCGTTCGACGAGGAGCTCCGGCGTTGCGCCCACCATGCCGTCGATCGCGAAGACGTACGAGCCGGCGAAATCCTGACGGAGGCGCGTCAGCACTCGGTCGAGCGGGAACGGGACCGGCGCGTGGAGCGTCACCGTGCGCGCGAGCACGACCTTCTCGAGGGCCCCGGAACGGATGCGAGCGACTGCCGCCGCGACCGCCTGGCACCATTCGTCGGTGGCAGGTTCGTCGGCCTGCACGACCGTGGACGCATCGGGACCGGGCGCTGCTGGGCGCGCTGCGTTGGCGGCGAGCGCATCCTCGACGAGGGCGCGAGGGTCCTGCGCTGGGATGTCCGCCGAGGCGACGGCGGTTGCCCATTGGCTGCCGTCAGGAGCGGTCGTCACCGTCAGGGCGGGGACGTGCAAGACGGTGGCGTCCGATGGCAGGAAGGGCAGCGCGCCGAATGCGACAGGTCCACTCCCGGGTTGGCCGACGGGGTCGTCGACCGCCGCGTCACCGAGCGCGGCGAGCACCTCGTGCACCTGGGCTCGGAGCGCGACCCCGACGCCGACAAGCCCGACGCCCGCACGGTGGAAGAGGAAACCGTCGGTGCGGTCGCCGAGCACCTGGTGCAGATCGACGGGCGCGTCGAGGCGCACGGTACGTGCCCGGAGACGCCCCGAGGTCACGACGCGCGGCGTGTCGCCACGATGAGTTGGGCGATGCCTCCCGACAGGCGAGCGTGCGTCACCTGTTCGAAGCCAGCCCGGTCCACCATCGCCAGCAGCTCCGCCGTCGGCGGCAGGTACGCCACGGACCGCGGGAGGTAGCGGTAGGCGTCCGCGTCGGACAGCAGTGCCCCGATGCGTGGCACGACGTGGCCGAAGTAGATGCCGTGACCGAAGCGCATGAGCGGATTCGTCGGTTCGTACACCTCGAGCAGGGCGATCCGACCGCCTGGGCGCACGACGCGGCCCAACTCGTCGAGGAACGGCTGGAGGGCGACGAAGTTCCGCAACGCAAAGCCGCAGGTCACCCCGTCGACGGAGGCGTCGAGCACCGGAAGCTTGAGGGCGTCGGCTTGGGCGAGGGGCGCGGCGGTGCGTGCGGCAGCGAGCATGCCGTAGGAAAGGTCCATCCCGATCGGCGCGAGGCCGGTTCGTACCAGCTCACGGCACAGGTCGCCGGTGCCGCACGCCAGGTCGAGCACGGTCGACCCCCGCTCGAGCGCAAGCGAGCGGACCGCCCGCCGGCGCCAACCGACGTCCATGCGGAACGTCATCACGCGGTTCACCAGGTCGTAGCGCGGCGCGATCGTGTCGAACATCGAGCGCACGGCACGAACCTTGTCGTCACCTTGAGGGAGCGCATCTGCGGTCGACGAAGGCATCGCGCCGATCGTAGGAGCAGGTGGGAGCGCATCCCAAGGCACGTCCTAGGCTGCGGCGATGAGCGAGCGCGGGCACTTTCGCATTCTCGGCGTGCCCGTACGGGTCGAGTGGCCGTTCTTCCTGTTCGCCGCGATGCTTGGCGTGTCGAGCATGGCGGCTTGGCCGGACGACAGCTTCGTCGGACGTATCACGTGGATCCTCATCTGGACGGCGATCGCGTTCGTGTCGGTGTTGGTGCACGAGCTGGGCCACGCACTCGCGTTTCGGTTGAACGGCGAACGATCGTCGATCGTGTTGACGGCGATGTGGGGGCTCACCACCGGCCGCCAGTCGCCGCAACGGTGGCGTCGCATCGCGGTGTCGCTTTCGGGGGCGGTCTTCGCCTTCGTCGTCCTCGGGCTGCCGTTCCTCGCGCTCCGCGAGCCGATGCGCGACGCGTTCCTGCGCGACCCGAGCACCTTCGCCTACGAGAAGTTCCTCGTCGTCTACTACGTCGGCTACGCCAACCTCTGGTGGTCCGTCGCCAACCTGTTGCCGATCCTGCCCCTCGACGGCGGTGAGGTGTCGCGTGAGGTGTTCGGGCTGCGCCGCACGCGGATCGCGGGGGTCGCGGTCGGGTTGGGGCTGGCGCTGTGGCTGTGGCTCAACGGCAACACCTTCGCGGCGTTGTTCGTGGCGATGCTCGGCTTCATGAACCTTGCTGAGCTCATGCAGGAACGTGCCGGGTTCCCAGGCGGAGGAGGCGGGTACGGGGGCGGCTCGCATCGCTTCGACCGAGGTCACGGCCTGTTCGATCAGGACGAGCCGTCTCACCGCCGGAAGCGTTCTCGCTCTGCGGGCAAGAAGGGAGGGCGTGGCTGGTTCGGGCGTCGCAAGCGACCCGATCTGCGCATCGTTGCCGATGAACCATCCCCGACGCTCGGTCGGGTCGGGACCGATAGCGCTCGTCTCGAAGCGGAGGCGTGGGACGCGCTCCGCCGCCAGGATGTCGACGAGGCAGCTCGGCTCCTGCTCGAAGCGACGGGTGGCACGGGTGTGTCTGCACATCTGCCCGCCGCGCTTGCTGCAGCGGAAGGCCGCGACGACGACGCGGTGACGCTGTTCGAACGTGCCTTCGCGACCACGCCGACTCCACCGAACCTGGTCGCCGCGACGGTGATCGACCGGGCGGGCATCTCCGTGCGCGTGGTCGACGTGCTGCTCGCGCCGGCAGGTCCGGGTCCTGACGCTGCCGCGGTCCTGCAGAACCATCTGCACTATGCGCACGCCTACCGCTCGGCGGCGCTGGTCGGTGAGCGACTCGTCGCCGACGGTCGACGGAGCGTCGCGCAGTCGAGCTTCGAGACGGCCTGCGCGTGGGCGCAGGCCGACGAGGCGACACGTGCGCTCGACTGGCTGCTGCGTGCCGTCGATGAGGGTTTCAGGGCGCAGAGCCTGATCGAAGGCGAAGACGACCTGGCCGCCGTGCGTGCCTTGGACGGCTATGCCGAGGTACGTGCTCGCCTGGCGGGCGAGTCGCCTTCGTGACGGCTCCGCTGCCGGCGATCCTGCTGCCGCCCTCGAAATCGCAACGCAGCGGCGGCGACGGAGCGCCATGGCTGCCGGGCACGCTTGCGCTGCCCGCGCTCGATACGGACCGTGGCCTGGTCCTTGCGGCGCTCGCAGACGCGGTGGGTGCTGGGCCACGCGCCCACAGCGATCCGGGCCGGCTGCTGGGCGCCAAGGGCGCCACCCTGGCCGAGGCGCTGGCGCAGGCGGCGCAGGTCAGGCACGCCCCGACGATGCCGGCCATCGAGCGCTTCGACGGCGTGCTCTACGGCGAGCTCGGGTACGCAGCGCTTCGTGCCGCGACCCGTCGGAGACTCGACGCAATGGTGCTGGTGTGGAGCGCGCCGTTCGGCGTGCTCGCCCCACGCGACCCCATCCCGGAGGTTCGGCTCGGGTTCGAGGCGTGTCTCCCCGCGCTCGTCGGGGCGGATGGCGGCGCGGTCCGCCTTGCGAGGTGGTGGCGGCCACGGCTGACGAGCGCCCTGTCGGCTCGCCTTGCCGGTCGCGTCGTGTGGGATCTGCTCCCGGCTGAGCACGCTGCCGCGTGGGCCCCGGAGGCCACGGAGTGCACAGCCCGCTTCACGGTGTCGTTCGTGGACCGCGACGGACGCAGGGTGACCCACTGGAACAAGCTGCTGAAGGGCGCGCTCGTCGCCTGGCTGGGCGCGGCGGCGCCTCGCGAGCTCGACGCGCTGGCCGGGTTCACGCATCCGCTCGGCTACCGGTGGGACCCCGGCGCGACGCGCGAGACGTCGTGGGGTGCACAGGTCGTCTTCCGAGAGAGCTAGCTCCGCGGGGAGGCTGTCCCCGGCGAGGCGGGTGAGGGTCTCGTGCCGGGTGGCCCAGGCGAGTGCACCGTGGGCCCAGCTCGGGTTGTAGACGTGGATGAACCCGTCGTAGGCGCGGTGTCGTTCGGATTCTGAAGACCGCGTCGACGTGGCTCGCCGTTCACGGCTGGTTCGAGTCCGCCCTCGGCACCCGCACCGACCTCCTCCGCCACCTCGCTGCATAGCCCCGAACCCCGGTCGTACCTTTTGCGATGCCCGGCCGGTCAGCGAGCGATCGCTGCGACGGCGGCGTGCGGCCGCTGCCCAGGCTCTGTCATTCCGGGCCGCACAAGGCGCTCGGTCTCCCTGAAGCCCGCCTGAGACAATCGAGCCGAAAGCTCGTTGACTGGCCAGCAATAGGCCGTCACGACCTTGTGGTCGAAGGCCACGACCTTGTCGCCGTCGAAGAACCCCACAACCAACTTGCCTCCGGGGACCATCACGCGGTGCAACTCGGCGAGTACGCCTTCGAGCTCGTCAGGCAAAAGGTGGATGAGCGAGTACCAGGCCAGGATCCCTGCCACCGAATGGTCGACGGTGGCGAGTTCGTGCATCGAGCCGAGTTCGTAGCGGCCGTCGGGGTGGGCGGTACGTGCGCGATCTATGAACTCGGGCACCAGGTCGATGCCGGTCGCATCAACCCCGAGCGAACGGAGGTGCGCTGTGAGATGCCCGGGTCCGCAGCCAACATCGAGCACGGTGCCAGGCCGGATCGAGAGGTGCCTGCCGATCATGGACAGGTCGTCCGGGTGCACGTTGCTGCTGCTGCCGAAGAGCGCGACGTATTGGTCTGCCAGTTCTCCGTACGCCCGCCGAACCTGATCCAAGGCTGCGAACTCTAGAGCTGCATGTCCGGGGGTTGAGGTGACAGGTCGACCGAGCGCCTGCGGCTGGCACACACCCCCGGTGTGTTCGGCAGCGCCGGAATCCCGCCGTTCGGCGCGCACGGGCCAACTCGGTCGTTCAGTGCATTCGCCGCTGCCTTCCAGGTTGCGCCCAGGTGACGTCGGGATGATGCGCCCATGTTGCTGCTCGACGAACCCCCGGCGCCGACGCTCGACGTCGTCGTTCCCGTCCACGACGAAGAGACGGTCGTCCGCCGCAGTGTGGAGCGTCTGCACGCACACCTGTCGAGCGACTTCCCGTTCACCTGGCGCATCACGGTGGTCGACAACGCCTCGACGGACGAGACCTGGGCCCGCGCTCGCGAGGTGGCCTCGCTGCTCGATCGGGTCGACGTCTTGCACCTCGACCGAAAGGGCCGCGGCCTCGCGCTCCGCACGGCGTGGACGCAGAGCGACGCGGCGGTCGTGGCGTACATGGACGTCGACCTCTCGACCGGGCTCGATGCGCTGCTCCCGCTCGTGGCGACGTTGGTGTCCGGCCATTCCGACATCGCTGTCGGTTCTCGGCTCGCCCCCGGTGCACAGGTTGCGCGAGGTCCTCGCCGCGAGCTGATCTCGCGGACGTACAACAGGCTTCTGCGGCTCCTCTTCGCGAGCAAGGTCCGCGACGCGCAGTGCGGCTTCAAGGCCGTGCGCAGCGAGGTCGCGCAGCGGCTGCTGCCAGAGGTGCGTGACGACGGCTGGTTCTTCGACACGGAGTTGCTGCTGCTGGCAGATCACAACGGCCTGCGCATCCACGAGCTGCCCGTCGATTGGGTCGACGACCCCGACTCTCGGGTGCGCGTGATCCGTACCGCGCTCGGAGACCTCGCGGGCTCGCTGCGCATGGTGCGTCGTTTCGCCGGCGGGCGTGGCCTCGTCGATCTCGGCGACGCACAGCGCGAAGCGATCGCTGACGACTTCGGTCGGCGGCTTGTCACCTTCGGCACCGTCGGCACCCTCAGCACGGCAGCGTCACTGGCAGTCTTCCTGTGGCTTCGGCCCTTGTGCGGGCCGTTTGCGGCGAACGCTGTCGCCCTTGCCGGCACGTTCGCAGCCAACGCCTGGGCGCACGCTCGGCTCACGTTGGGACGGAGACGGGTCAGATGGGGTCGTGCCAGCGCGCTGTTCGTGTTGGGCGCGGGGGTGTCGACCGCGGCGCTGTGCGCGGCCAGAGCACTGGGTGTGGGGACGGCACTCGATCTGCCGGTGGTGTTGGGGAGCTGGTTCGCCGTGTCGTCGGTGCGGCTCGCGCTCTTGCGGGGAGAACGCTGATGAGCACCGCAGTCCGCTTGACGCGTGCGGGAGCCTCGGCCGCCGAGGTGTGTGGCAACGAGCTCGCAGCGCCCACCGCCGGGTGCTCAGCCGAGCCGGCGCTCGGGATGCGACGGGAGGAGGACCCACCTTGGGCTCGTCCCGCGCTGGCGACGCTCCTCGCGGCGACGGCGTTGCTGTACCTCTGGGGGTTGGGTGCGTCGGGCTGGGCGAACAGCTTCTACTCGGCTGCTGCGCAAGCCGGGTCGGTGAGCTGGAAGGCCTTCCTGTTCGGATCGAGCGATGCGGCGAACTCGATCACCGTCGACAAGACCCCACTCTCGCTGTGGCCCATGGCGTTGTCGGTGCGGATCTTCGGCCTGCACGCCTGGAGCATCCTCGTGCCGCAGGCGCTCGAAGGGGTCGCTGCAGTTGCGCTCCTCGTGCTCACCGTGAAGCGCTGGTTCGGCGCGACCGCTGGTCTGCTCGCCGGGAGCGTGTTGGCGTGCACGCCTGTGGCGGTGTTGATGTTTCGCTTCAACAACCCGGACGCCGCGCTGGTGCTGCTCCTCGTGGCAGCGACCTACTTCCTTACGCGCGCGCTGGAGGACGGCCGGACCCGCTGGATGGTTGCTGCGGGCACCATGGTCGGGCTGGGCTTCCTGGCGAAGGAGCTCCAGGCGTTCATCTTGTTGCCCGTCCTGGTGGGCGCATACCTGCTGGCCGGCCCTCCGAGACTTGGCCGCCGCCTGGCCCAGTGCGTGGCGCTCGGTGCATCCACCCTCGTCGCCGGTGGGTGGTGGGTGCTGCTCGTGTCGGTGTGGCCGGCTTCGTCACGGCCCTACTTCGGTGGGTCGCAGGACAACACCTTCTTGAACGTGCTGTTCGGTTACAACGGCCTCGGGCGCATCACGGGCAACGAGACCGGGAGCGTCGTCCCCGGCAGGGCCCAACCTGCGGGCGGGATGTGGGGTGAGACGGGGTTCACTCGCCTCTTCAACGACGCGTTCGGCGGGCAGGCGAGCTGGCTCATCCCAACCGCGTTGCTGGTGGTGGTCGGTGGCCTGATCTGGACGAGCCGTCGCCCTCGCACCGATCGTGCGCGTGCCGCGCTCGTGCTCTGGGGCGGCTGGCTGCTCGTCACCGGCCTGGTCTTCAGCCTGTCGAAGGGGATCATCCACGAGTACTACACGGTCGCTCTCGCTCCGGCCATCGGGGCCCTGGTCGGGATCGGAGTGGCGGAGAGTTGGCGGATGCGGCGCACGTGGGCCGGTGGCGCGTGCACGAGCGTGCTGGTCAGTTCGGCGGCCGCCTGGTCCTTCGTGCTCCTCAGTCGGACACCGACGTGGCTTCCCTGGCTCCGCTGGAGCGTGCTGGTCGCGGGGTGCGGCGTGGTGGTCTGGTTGCTCGCTGCTTCCGGCGCTGCGGGTGCTGCCGGTGCTGCGGGGCCGCGTCGCTCGCAGCGCGCGCCGCACGCTCGGGCGATCGCCGGACTCGCCGGATGCGCCGCCGTTCTCGCGCTGTTCGGCGGGCCTGTCGCGTACGCCCTCAACACCGCGGGGACGCCCCACAGCGGGTCGCTGCCCACGGCCGGCCCTGCGGTGGCGGGCTCGGGCGGTCGGGGTCGGTTCGGGCCGCCCTCCATGCGAGGCGGCGCGCTGCCCGGCGGCGCACCGCCTGCGGGTGCGGTGCCCGGCGGCGCTGGAGGCCTCGGGTTCCCGTCCGGGGGGCAGGGGCTCCCCGGACCAGGTGGCGGCATGGCAGGCCCCGCTGGTGCGAACACGGGCGGGGGGCGAGCCGGGGGCTTGTTGGAGGCGAGCGTGCCGAGCAGTGCGGTGGTGGCGCTCCTCTCACAGGACGCCGATCGCTACGACTGGGTCGCCGCCACGGTCGGTGCTAACTCGGCCGCGGGGTATCAGCTCGCGACGGCCGAACCGGTCATGCCGATCGGCGGCTTCAACGGCAGCGACCCGAGCCCGACCCTCGCGCAGTTCAAGGCGTACGTCGCCGCGCATCGCATCCACTGGTTCATCGCCGGAGGCGGTGGGCTCGCCGGAGGAGGCGGACCCGGCGCGGGCGGCGGTCTGGGCGGGGCGACACCGGGCACGGCCGGGTCGTCGAACACCGCCGGGGCGATCAGCGCGTGGGTGCAGGCGCACTTTGAGGCCCGCACCGTCGGTGGCGTGACGTTCTACGACCTCACGGCCCCGACGAGCTGACGAGCTGACGAGCTGACGAGCGGGCGAGCCGACGACCTCGCGGCCCCGACGAGTTGACGAGCTGCGCTTCAGCTCCCGGGTCTCCGTGGCCCTGCCTTGTGCCTTGCTACAGGCCGAGCACCAGCTGCGGAGCGGGCATCGGCTCGGAGGTGCCGAGGGTGCGCACGGCGGTGCCCACGTTGAGGAACTCGATCGCGTGCTCGCCCCACACATGATTGGCGTGGCCGACCTGGACGCCGACGATGCCGGTGCCCCCGGAGCGCTCACCCTCGGTCTGCATCCGGGTCATGGCGAGCTCGCGTGCGTCGTAGACGGCCTGGGTGTACTGGGGCATCTCGACGTTCTGGCCGACCTGGCGCAACGACTGCATGACACCTTGGTGGGCGACGTGGTACACGCACGTGCCGAACACGAAGCTCGTCGGCAGCCATCCGGCACGGAGCAGCTTGTAGAAGTCGCGTCCTGACAGATCCGACGTGAACGGACGCCCGGTTGGGGCCTTGTAGGCGCCGGGGTGCGCGGCGGAGCGGACCGCGGTGCCGGTGGCGAGGAACTCCATGACCTCCTGGCCTCCGGCGTACATGTTGAGGCTGAGCTGCACCCCGACGATGCCGTCAGCCCCGAGGTGCTCGGCCTCAACGGTCATGCGCTCCAGGGCGAGCCCGCGGCCGTTGTACATCGCCTGGGTGAGCGTCGTGAGCTCGATCGACTGACCCCACCGGGCGACCTGGATGCCGACGTGGTACATCGAGCTCCCCATGACCAGACCCAGCGGTTCGAAGCCGCTCTGGTGCGTCAGGACGAACTCGTCGACCGAGAGGTCCGACGTGAAGCACTTGCCTCCGGCCGTCTCGGCGAGCCGTTGTTGTGCTTCGGGTGAGATCCAAGCTGCTGCATCCGACATGGGACTCCTTTGGGGGTGATGGGTCAGCAGAGGCCGCGGAGGGCTTCGCGCACCTGGGTGGAGCGGCCGGCTTCCGAGCGCAGCGCAGCCGAGAACCGCGAGGACCACTCCCTGGTGCTGATCACCTCCGGCGTGAGTGCGATCCCGCCGCTGCTCGATCCGACGGTTGCCTCCACGAGGCCGTTCGTCTCGACGAGCGCGAACACCTCGGCGCCTACGTGGACGCGCACCGCGACCGCGCGTCCACGGTTGAAGAGGCCCTTGCGCTGCACCTTGGTGGCGGCTGGAAGGCGCGTTGCGAACGTGGTGGCCACGAAGTCGAGGAGTTGCTGCTGATCGGCGCTGAGCTCACCCAGCACCTGCGCGAGTTCCAGCGGTTGTGGCATGGCGACCGAGGCTAGGGGCGCATGCCCCGGAGCGGGGGTCGCCCCCCGGCGGGTTCAGCGCCAGCGGGGGAGCGCGTTGCAGAACGCCAGCAGCGCCCGGTTCGTCGCCTCGGGCTGCTCTTGTTGGGTCCAGTGACCGCAGTCGGCGATGAGGGCCCGCTGCAGGTTCGGGACGCGCGCCTCCATCCCGTCGCTCATGGCGGGGGTGAGGACCGGGTCGTGTGCAGCGCAGACCATGAGCGCGGGAGCCTCGATCACCTCGGGTAGCTCGGCTCCGAGGTGCCAGTTGCGATCCATCGCCCGGTAGTAGGAGAGCGGCGGGGTGAGCGCGCCTGTCGTCGCGAACACCTCCACGTAGCGGTCGACGACGTCGTCGGGGAAGGCTTCGTGGCGTCGGGTCGCCGGTCCGCGAAACATCGTGAGCAGGAACGTGCGCACGTCACGCTCGAGGATCCACTCGGCCGGGCCGACGTCTTGGAACTGCATGATGTAGTTCGGCCGGTCTCCGAACACGCGTGCCATGACCTCGAGCGGCGGCATCGTGCCGCGGGGCAGGTCTGGCGTGTTCAGGCCGACAACCCCGGCGATGCGGTCGGGGTAGCGACGCGCGAAGGGCCACACGAGCAGCCCGCCCCAGTCGTGGCCGACGACGACGCACCGTTCAGCTCCGAGCGCGTCGAGCACGCCCACGAGGCATGCGTTCACCCACGGCTCGAGGTAGTCGACGTCCGGCTTGTCGGATCGTCCGTAGCCGGGCAGGTCGACGGCGACTGCACGGAACCCTGCGTCGGCGAGGGCGTCCATCTGATGGCGCCACGACCACCAGAACTCGGGAAAGCCATGGAGCAGCAGCACCACCGGGCCCTGGCCGTGTTCGACGCAGAACAGGCGGATGCCGTTGGTCGTGACGAAGCGTTCCCGCATGAGCCGTCAGCCTTCGACCGTCGCGGCGGCGACCTCTTTCGCCCAGCGGTAGTCGGCCTTGCCGGCCGGCGAGCGCTGGATCTCGGGGCGGAACAAGAACGCCTTCGGGTACTTGTAGCGGGCGATGTGGCGGGCACACTCCTCGAGGAGCTCCTCCTCGGTGACCTGCATCCCGTCGTGCACCTGCACGATCGCGACGACCTCGGAGCCCCACCGGTCGCTGGGGCGTCCGACGACGACGACGTCGTACACCGCGGGGTGCGCGGCGATCGCCTGCTCGACCTCCTCGGCGAAGATCTTCTCGCCGCCGGAGTTGATCGTGACCGAGTCGCGCCCGAGCAGCTCGATCACACCCGCGCTGTCGATCCGGGCACGGTCACCGGGGATGGCGACTCGCACCCCGTCGATGACGGGGAACGTTCGTGCGGTCTTGTCGGCGTCGCCGAGGTAGCCGAGGGGGACGCGCCCACGCTGTGCGAGCCAGCCGAGGTCGTCGTCGCCTGGTTGGAGGACCCGGCTCATCTCGGCGTCGACCACGATCGTGTCGGGGCCCGGGGTGAACGTGCCGGTCGAGGCTCCGGTCGCTGCCATCGATGCGTGCGTCATCTGGGCACCGGTCTCGGAGGAGCCGACGGCGTCGAGCACCAGCGCGTTCGGAAGCAACGCGAGCAGACGCTCCTTCAGGGTGACGTTGAGGGCGGCGCCGCCGTTCGACACGGCGAAGAGGCTGGAGACGTCGTAGGAGCCGGTCTCCATCTCTTCGATGAGCGGCCGGGCGATGGCGTCGCCGACGGTGAGCAGGCTGACCACCTTCTCGCGCTCGACGACCGAGAGGACGTCGGACGGGTCGAGGCGGTCGACGCGGTCCTGGATGACCAGCGCGCCGCCGGACGTGAACGTGATGAACGCAGCCCATTGGGCTGCGCCGTGCATGAACGGTGGCGTGGGGAGCATGCGCAGCATGCCGCCGTTCGCGGCCGCGGCCTCGGCGATCGCCTCGTAGCTCGGGAACGGGTCTCCGGCGGAGCCGATCGGCCGCCCGCCCATCGCGCCGATGTAGATGTCGGCCTGACGCCACAGGACGCCCTTTGGCATGCCGGTGGTGCCGCCGGTGTAGAGGATGTAGAGGTCGTCGGGGGAGGGCTCGACAGGCGGCCCGTCCGGCGATCCCGCGGCGAGCGCGTCCTCGTAGGCGACGGCGCCGGGCAGGAGCTCGTGCGGGGTGCCGTCGTCGACCTGGATGAGCACCTCCAGGTTCGGCAGGTCGCCGAGCACCTCTGCGAGCGTCGCGGCGAAGCTCGAGCCGTACACGATCGCACGGGCGCCTGAGTCGTTGAGCAGGTAGCGCAGCTCTTCGGCGACGTAGCGGTAGTTGACGTTGAACGGAGCGACGCGGGCCTTGTAGGCACCGATCATGCCCTCGAGGTACTCGTTGCCGTTGTAGAGGTAGAGCGCGAGGTGGTCCTGGCCGGACTCGTGGCCGGCCAGCTCGCCCCGTTCGGTTCGAACCCCGAGACCTCGATCGTGGAGGTACGACGCAAGGCGGTTCGTTCGGACCCGCACGTCGTCGTAGGTGAGGCGGTGGTCTCGCCACACGATGGCTTCGCGATCGGGCACGGCGGCGGCGACGGTGTCGAAGACGGTGGCGAGGTTGAACTCCATGGTTCCCAGATCCCCCTCGGGCGAGGTCCGCGGGCCATCGATCGGCCCCAGTGAACGGTGCGGCGACCCTACTGCGGGTGCGGCGACACGTTCGGCCGAGGACAGGCCGAACGGCGAGCGCAGCCGCTCAGCCCAGTTGCGCTTGGAGCGTGGCGCGCGCCCAGCGGAGGTCGGCCTTTCCGCTCGGACTGCGGCGCACCTCGTCGGTGAGCACCGTCGTACGCGGCACCTTGAAGCCCGCGAGGTGTTCGCGGCAGTGCTCGTCGAGGTGGGCGGCGTCGAGCGTGCCGAGCCATTCGGGTCGGACGGCCACGACCGCCGCGACGCGTGAGCCCCAGCGCGGGTCGGGGAGGCCGACGACGATCGCATCCAGGACGGCCGGGTGGGCTCGCAGCACCACCTCCACCTGTTCGGCGAACACCTTCTCGCCGCCCGAGTTGATGGTCGACGCGTCGCGTCCGAGCACGGTCACGGAGCCGTCTTCGCCGATCGTGGCGAGATCTCCGGGGATCGCCCACCGAACGCCGTCGACGACGGGGAACGTCGTGGCGGAGCGTGCGGGGTCGTCGAGGTAGCCGAGCGGGATGTGGGCGCGGCGGGCAAGGCGACCGATCTTCGGCGAGCCAGGTGGCAGCGGCGTGAGGTCCTCGTCGAGCACCGCGGTCGTGGGGTCCGGTTCGAAGCGCATCAGTCCGTCGGGTGCGGCGATGGTCTGGCCCGGGAAGACCACGAGTCGCCCGTGGCCGCCGCTCTCCGACGAACCGAACCCGTCGACCAGGGCGGCGCCGGGCAGATGGCGGAGCAGCGCGTCGCGCACGCCGGGAGAGAGGACTGCGCCCCCTGAGGCAACGAGGACGAGGCTGTCGAGACTCCACCGCTTGGGTTGTGCTTCGAGCGCGTCGAGCAGGGGACGTGCGATGGCGTCGCCCACGATGGTGAGGCGGCTGACCCCTTCGGTGTCGACCAGGTCCCAGATGTGTTCGGGCGTGAGGCGAGGCGACGGGTCGAGCACCACGGCACTGCCGGTGAGGAGCATGCGGAACGTGACCCATTGCGCGGTCCCGTGGCTGAGCGGGCACGCCGGGAGCATGATCGATGCAGGACGAGCGGCGAGCGCAGCTCGACGCTGCTCGTCGGGGTGGGCGTCAGGGTCGATGGGGTCGTGCAGGTCTGCGAGCCCGCCCCCGTCGAGCGCACCTGCCACGAAGTCCTCGTGACGCCACAGCACGCCGCGCGGGAGGCCCGTAGTGCCACCGGTGTACAGCAGGTAGTGGTCGTCGCCGCTGCGGTGGATGTCTGGCCTGTCCGCTCGTATCTCGCGCAGCTGGCTCGACAGCTCCTCGACCGAAACGCAGGCGCGAAGGGCGTCGACGTGCGGGCGGGCGTCTGCCACCACGTTCGAGACCGACTCCTCAGCCACGATCGCCACGGCACCGCTGTTGCGGAGGACCTGCGCCAGCTCGTCGGCCGTGTACCGCAGGTTGAGGTTCACGGGGACGGCCCGCACCTTGAACGCGCCGAAGAGGGCAGCCAGGTGCAGCGCCCGGTTCGTCAGAGCCAGCCCGACGCGATCCCCGGGGCCGATGTCGCGGTCGCGCAGCCACCACGCGAACTGGTTCGCGAGGCGATCGAGCGCGGCGAAGTCGAGACGCACCCCGCCTTCGACGACCGCGACGCGTTCGGGGACGACGTCGACGACGTCCTCGAACAGGTCGGCGAGATTGGGGATGCTCATAGGCGGTGGGGCCGCAGAGCCGTTGGATACGGTGCGGCTATGGGGACGGATCTGACGGCCGCGTCAGACGAAGTAGCGGTACAGGACCTCGGCGACGCACGACGGCTTCGGCGCACCTTCGACCTCCATCGTGAGGCGCATCTCGATCTGCACCCCACCGGCGACGTCCTCGACGCCGATCAGCTCCACACCCGCGCGCAGGTTGGAGCCGACAGGCACGGGCGACGGGAAGCGCACCTTCCCGGCGCCGTAGTTGACCGCCATCTTGAACCCCTGCACCTGCACGACCTGCGGCACCATCGTCGGGGCCAGCGAGAGCGTCAGGTAGCCGTGCGCGATAGGACCACCGAACGGGCTCTCGGCCTTGGCGCGCTCCACGTCCACGTGGATCCACTGGTGGTCGCCCGTGGCGTCCGCGAAGAGGTTGACCTGCTCCTGGGTGATCTCGATCCAGTCGCTGTACCCGAGGTGCTGGCCGACGTGCGCCTTGAGTTCGTCGATGCCGTTGAGGATGGTCGTCATGGCTGCATTGTGGCGCAGGTCGCATGCACGGCACGACTTCAGGCCGAGCCGTGACCGCCCTTGCTGCCGTGGTGCTGGCCGCCGGTGCCGGGACGCGGCTCGCGCCGTTGACGCGGCTGTTGCCCAAGGCGCTGTGCCCGGTCGGGAATCGTGCGCTGGTCGATCACGCACTCGACCGGGTCCAGGAGGCGCTGGCGCTGTGCGGTACGTCGAGCGGACCCGACACCGTCGCCGTCAACGCACATCACGGTGTCGCGGCACTGCGCGCGCATCTCGAGGGGCGGGTCCACCTCTCGGTCGAGGCTCCGGTGGCGTTGGGGACCGCAGGCGCACTTGGCGTGCTGCGCCAGTGGACCGCCGGACGCGATGTGCTCGTGACGAACGCGGATGCGTGGCTCGGGCCGCTCGGCTCCTTGCCGCTGCGGGCCTTTCTCGACTCGTGGGACCGCGAGCGCGTCCGGCTGTGGTGCGTGCCGACGGCTTCGGCGGCCGACTTCGGGAACCTCCGCTACGCGGGCATGTGCCTCCTCCCTGGACGCCTCGCGGCGACGTTCGATCCGATCGAGGAGGGGCTCTACGAACGCTGCTGGCGCTACGAGTACGACGCCGGGCGACTTGACCTGTTCGAGCACGACGGGCCGTTCGTCGACGTCGGGACGCCGGCCGCTTACCTCGCCGCGAACCTCGCGGCGGCGTCGTCTTCGTCGGACCCCGAGGGACTCGTCGCTCCGAGCGCGTCGTTGGCGCCGGGCGGGAGCGTCGTGGCGTCGGTGATCGGTGCGGGCGCATCCGTCGCGGGCTCCGTGGCCCACAGCGTGGTGTGGCCGGGGTCTGTCGTCGCCCGGGGCGAGGTGCTTCGACACGCCGTGCGTGCCGGGACGCTCACCGTCCTGGTGCGCTGACCGGATCGTTCGGCGAAGGCGAGATGCGGAGCGGTCCGCGTGCACGCGCCGCGAGCTGGCCGCAGGCCGCGTCGATGTCGGTCCCGCGGTTCGCTCGCACGGTCGCGTTCACGCCCCGGGCCCGCAAGTCGTCTGCGAAGTCCTGGACGCGGTTCGGTGGCGTGCCACGGGTGAGGTACCCCGGCGTGGGGTTCAGCGGGATCAGGTTGACGTGGGCGCGCAACGGCCTGACGTAGGCGGCGAGCTCTGCGGCGTCTCGATCTCGGTCGTTGACCCCGTCGATGAGCGCCCATTCGAAGGAGAGCCGCCGGTTCTTCACGGCCAGGTATGCGGCGCAGGCGTCCGCGAGGACGGCGAGCGGGTACCGACGGTTCAAGGGGACGAGCGAGTCACGAAGGTCGTCGTTGGCGGCATGGAGCGAGACGGCGAGGTTCACCGGAAGGGTCTCCTGCGCGAGCCGTCGAATGCCCGGCACCACGCCGACGGTCGACACCGTCAGGTGGCGGGCGGACAGGCCGAGGTCGGTGTGGATGCGTTCGATCGCCGGCCAGAGCCGGTCGTAGTTCGCCAACGGCTCGCCCATGCCCATGAAGACGACGTTCGAGAGGCGTCGACCGTCTGCGGCGGCTCTGCGCGCGGCTTCGACGACCTGCTCGACGATCTCGCCGACGTGGAGGTGACGGGTGAAGCCGCCCTGGCCGGTGGCGCAGAACGTGCAGCCCATCGCGCACCCCGCCTGGCTCGACACGCACACCGTGCTGCGGCCGGGGTAGTGCATGAGGACGGTCTCGACGCGGCTGCCGTCGTGCAGGTTCCACAGCCACTTCACGGTGGCGCCGTCGTCGCTGGTCGATTCGACCGCCAACGCAAGTGCCCGGGGAAGGGATTCGATGAGCTCGGCGCGCAGGTCCTTCGGGAGGTTGGTGAGGTCCGCCGGTGCACGAAGCTGCCGGTAGAGGCCGTCCCAGACCTGGTCCGCTCGGTAGCGGGGGTGGCCCGACAGGAGCGTGTCGAGCGCCGCTCTGTCGACCTCATAGAGGCTGGCCACGGTCATGCGTGCAGGCTACGGCGTACACCCCCGAAGGCGGGTGTCCGGTCTTGTGCCTTGGCTACGCTGCCGCATTCGGCTGTTGTGGCAGCGCAGTCGGTCGTCCTCGGGGGAGGTCACGGGTGCAAGCGCGTCAGATGCACAGGGGGATCGGTGCGCGAGCGGTCGTCGTCGTGGCGGTCGCGCTCGTGGCGTTGCTCGTGGTTGGCGTACCCGAGAGGCGGGCGCACGCAGACCCGGTGCCCGTGGCGCATCCGCCGGCGCGCTACACCGCGGCCCAGTTGGCCGACCCCGCGTTCTACCCGCGTCGTGGATTCTTCGACATCAAGGGCGTGACCCGGTTCGGCGGCCTCCCGGATGACGACGCGGTGCTGGCCACCATGGGCATCGCTCGCCTCGACACGAGTTGGGCGGCGTTCGAGCCGACCCTGCTCGTCGCTCCGTGCCCATCCGGGTACGACACCTTCGAGGGTCATTGCTTCCAGGCGCCCGCCGACGTCGACGCCCGCATCGAGCGCTACACCCAGGCGGGCATGCCGGTCATGGCGATCGTGTTCGCGACCCCTGCGTGGGCGCGAGGCAACAAGCCTTGCGATCCGTACAACTCGTGGAGCGACGTGTTCTGCTCGCCGGCCGATCCGGCCGACTTTGCGCGCTTCGCCGGCTACTTGGCCCAGCGCTACGACGGGACCCACGGTCACGGTCGTCTGACCGACTTCGTGATCCAGAACGAGGTGAACCTCAACCAGTGGTTCAACATCGGGTGCGGGAAGGGCATCCCGTGCGACCTGGCGGCGTGGGTCGCCGACTATGCGGCTGACTACAACGGCGCCTACGACGCCATTCGTGCGGTGCAGCCCAACGCCAAGGTCATGGTGTCGCTCACGCAGCACTTCGAGCCCGTGCTCGACGACCCGGATGCCACGCATCCGCTCTATTCGATAAAGACCTTCCTCCCGAAGCTCGTGCCGTTGTTGGGCAATCGGGCGTGGTCGGTCGCACTCCACCCGTATCCGCGGTCGGTTGACCCGTCGATCGACGCGCGCGACTTGCCCTACGCCACGATGGGCAACCTCGGGGTGGTCGTCGGCTGGCTTCGGGCGACGTTCCCCACTGTCCCTTCGGCGTGGGATGTGGAACTGACGGAGCAGGGACTGAACAACCCGGGTCTGTTCGATGCGGAGCAGGCCGCGTCGCTCTGCAAGGCGTTCGAAGGGGTGCTCGGCACGCCCGGCATCCGCTCGTTCATCTACCACTCGCTGCGCGACAACCTCGGTGAGTTCGGCCTGTACCTCGGGCTGTTGACCCACGACGACCAGCCGAAGCCCGCCTACGCCACCTGGTTGCACGCGAACGACCCGGCTGCACCGTCGTGTGGGTTCGAGAACGCCGAGCACACCATCGTGCGTACCGGCATCGACGCGAGCGGGCGCCGCTGGACGTCCTCTCGGCCGCTCCCCTCGGGGTACGTGATGCAGCCGAGGCAGTGGGTGTTCGGCTACGACCCGGCGCCGGGCACGGCGTTGGCCTTCGAGTGCGGCGACGGCGACGACGACGCGCCGACGCCGACCTACCCTGCGGCGACGTGGCTCTGGCCGACCGCGGACTGCGGGGGAGCGACGCCGATGGGGCCGGTCGGGTACGTCCAATCGGCCCCTGCAGCGGGGCGGGTGGCGTTGGTGAGCTGCGCAGTCGGCGACGTGTGGGTCACGCGAGAGGGTCCATGCCCACCAGGTCAGGCCGGCGAAGCCATCGGGTTCGCCCCTGCGGGTGACGTCCCCGCGGACGTGCTCGAGGCGGCGAACGCGCCGCCGAGCACCACGACGACCACGGTTGCGGTCGACCCGGAACGCCCCGATCTGAGTGGGTTCGACACCGTCTTCGAACTGCACGACGGAACCTTCACCGTTGGGGCGGCCGGCACCGTGGCCCTTCCCGGCACGGCCACACCGGGGTCGGCGCCGACGTACCTCGCAGGCTCATGGGACCGACGCTCTGGTGCGCTGTCCCTCCGCCTGCTGGTCCCGAACTTCACTGCGCCGGTGCAGACGAAGCTGTTGCCCGATCCGATCCCGACCACCTTCACCTTGTCCCAGGTCGGCTACGCGCTCGGGTCGCTGGATCCCAACTCCGGCGACTTCCAGTTGCACGTCACGATCGACACCGCCCTCACGAGCCCAGACCCGCTGTTTGCCGGGTTCCTCGGCACGTCCTGTCGTGCAGGCCCCACGTCGCTGCTGCTTCGCAGCGACAGTCCCTTCGACCTCTCGCGCTCGCAGCCGACGGCGGTGGTGCACGACGAGGGGTTCGTGTTCCCGGCGACGAACGGCTGTGGTGACGGCGGGAGCATGGACTCGGTCCTGAACCCTGCGTTGGAGCTCCCGACGTCGTCGACGTCGGTGCGCATGCAGCTCGTGCTCCTGAGCGGCGGCTCGCCACCGGCGTCCACGTCGACGACTGCCGCGCCGCCCACGACTGCGACCGCGACCTCGACCACGACCGCGACCTCAACCACGACGGGCCCGCGCGGCACGACGCAGTCGCTGCCGCCGCGCACCGAGGGCGGTGGAGCCGGCACGTCGACCGTGCCTGATGGCGACGTCGTGATCGCGTCCGCGGCTGCCCCAGTCCGCGCGACGCCGCGCTACACGGGCTGACGCTCAACCCCGCGTACGCGGGTGCCGAAGTCGTCTGGGCGACGGGTGCGCGCCGGTAGCGTGCCAGCCATGACGGAAGCCACCGGGATGGTCGTGCCGCACACGCACCGGGACGTGCAGGGCGGTGCCGCGCGTGCCGCCGTGTTCGGTGTGAGCGACGGGTTGGTGTCGAACGTGGCGCTCATCTTGGGCATGGCGGGGGCGGACTCGGCCGGTGGTGTCGTGCGTCTCGCCGGAACGGCGGGTCTGCTCGCCGGGGCGGTGTCGATGGCGGCGGGCGAGTACGTGTCCATGCGTGCCCAGACCGAGTTGCTCCAGCGTGAGCTCGAGCGTGAGCGACGGTCGCTGCACCGCAACCCCGAGTCGGAGATCGCGGAGTTGACCGCGATCTACCGTGCCCGGGGGATCGACGAGGACGTCGCTCGGGTCATGGCCCGTTCGGTGATGGACGACCCGCAGGTCGCTCTCGAGACGCACGCCCGTGAGGAGTTGGGCATCAACCCGCAGTCGTTGGGTTCACCCCTTGCCGCCGCGGCGACGTCGTTCGTGGCGTTCGCGGTGGGGGCGCTGCTGCCACTGGTGCCGTGGTTGGTGGGCGAGGGGGCAGCCGCGACGGTCGCATCGGTGGTGGTCGGTGTGGTGGCGGCATGCACGGTCGGCGCCGTGTTGGCGGTGTTCACCGGTCGCTCGATGGTGCGCAGCGCGCTTCGCCAGGTCGGCATCGCGGTGCTGGCCGCGGGCGTGACCTACGGGGTTGGGTCGCTGCTCGGGGTCGGTGGCTCCTGAGCGAGGTAGATGCGCTCGATGTGGTGCGTCGTGAACCCGAGCCGGTCGTAGAGCATGCGGGCAGGCGTGTTCGTGGCGTCGACGTAGAGCATGCCGACGTCCAGGCCGTGGTCGGCGAGCCACGCCAACCCTGCGAGCGTGAGGCGCCGACCGAGGCCGGTGCCGTGGAGCTCGGGGTCGACGCCGATCACGAAGATCTCACCCAGGGCCGGCTCGCCGCGGGTCGGCTCTGCCGGGTGCACCTTCGTCCAACAGAACGCCACGAGCCTGCCGCGACGGTGGTGCAGGCGAAAGCCGTCGGGGTCGAACCACGGTTCTGCGAGCAGGGCATGGAGCCGCTGGGGGTCGAAGCCCGACTGGTCGGGGTGGGCCGCGAAGGCCCGGTTGTTGAGCTCGATCCAGGCGGTCTCGTCGGGGCTTCCCGGCACGAAGCGACGGGTCGGGGTGGTGGCGACGAGTGCGAGCTCGTCTGCGCTGAGCGGCAGCGGCCGTCGGAGCTGCAGCAGGTCGCGGCGCACCGGTAGCCCCGCTCGCGCTGCTGCTTCGTCGTCGGCGGCCGTCGGGTTCACCACGAGGTGCGGCGCGTCGGGCGGGCCCGACTGGTGGTCACTCGGCACGAGTGCACGCTACAGACGGGCCCATCGGTACCCTGCACGGCTGATGGCTGCTCCTCGATCTGCCGCTGGCCGCGCACGGCGTGCGCTTGCTCGACTGCGTGCTGAGTACCCCGACGCCCGATGCGAGCTCGACCATCGCAACGCGTTCGAGCTGCTTGTCGCCACGATCCTCTCGGCGCAGTGCACCGACGCCCGGGTCAACCTCGTCACGCCGGCGTTGTTCGCGCGCTTCCCGACCGCTGCCGACCTGGCGGTGGCCGACCCGGCGGTCGTCGAGGAGTTGGTGCACCCGACGGGCTTCTATCGCAACAAGACCAAGAGCCTGCTGGGGATGGCCGCCGCGCTGGTCGAGCGATTCGGAGGTGAGGTCCCGTCCGCGATGGAAGACCTCGTGACCCTGCCGGGCGTGGGGCGCAAGACCGCGAACGTGGTCCGCAGCACGGTCATGGATCTGCCCGGCCTTCCCGTCGACACCCACGTGACGCGTTTGGCGGCCCTCCTCCAGTTGACCGACGAGACCGATGCGGTGCGTATCGAGTACGCGCTGAACCCGATGGTGCCTGCTCGTGAGCGCGGCCTGTTCAGCTTGCTGCTGATCCTGCACGGGCGCCGTGTCTGCATCGCCCGCCGCCCGCAGTGCGACGCCTGTGTGCTTGCAGATTTCTGTCCGTCATCTCGCCTCTGACGGATTTCTCCGCTGGCCCGGCGAACAAAGTTGGATCGATCTGGCGTGTGAACCGACGCGCGGTGGGGTAGAGTATGAGCAACCAGGTTCCCGCCACCTGGTTCCCGGCGACACAGGATCCGCCGCCTGGTGTCGCCCGCGACGGCGCCCTTCGGGGCGCCGTCGCCCGTTTTTCCCGAGAGTTGCCCGGCCGTGGCTCAGCTCGCGGTGGCTCGTCGCAATGCGCGTTCGAGCCGTCGGGTGGCGTTGCGAAGCAGGCGCTCGGCCTCGAACAGGTCTGCGGCCACCTGCTGCGTCGCTTCACGGTCCAGGTCGTGCGCGAGCGCGGCGACGCGGTGGGTGAGGTCGACGACACCTGTCGTCAACGTGGAGATCTGGGCAGACACCGAACTGGGCACCGGGGGAGTCTGCCTGCTTGTCGAGCAATTGCCGTGCTGGAGCCCGGAGGCGGCCGGGTAGCGTGGCGTCCCGTGCTCACCCGACTCGACCTTCGTGGCGTCACCGGCGATCTGCGCGACCTGCTCCCAGGTCCTGAGGCCGGTGGGCACGCGCCCGTTGCCGCGGTCGACGAGATCATCGCCGGCGTCCGAACGGGTGGCGATGCCGCGGTGCGGGCCTTCACCGAACGTTTCGATGGGGTGGTGGTCGACGAGGTGCGAGTGCCGGCCGAGCGTGTCGAGGCCGCGCGCGATGCGGTGGCACCTGAACTGCGTCGGGCGCTCGAGGTCGCAGCCGAGAACGTCGAGGCGTTTCACCGCCACCAACTTGCCGAGACGGCGCACCCGGCGCGCTACGAGCGGTCCGGCGTGACGGTGCGCACCGAGTACCGGGCGGTCGAACGAGCGGCGTGCTACGTGCCCGGCGGTCGAGCGGTGTATCCGAGCACGGTGCTCCACACCGCAATCCCGGCGCGTGTCGCCGGCGTCGATCAGGTCGTGCTGTGCGTACCGCCGGGCCCCGACGGCGAGGTTCCCGAGGTGACGCTGGCCGCGGCCGCGGTGGCCGGGGTCGACGAGGTGTACCGCATGGGTGGCGCGCAGGCGATCGCTGCGGTTGCCTACGGCACCGAGCAGGTCCGGCCCGTCGACGTCATCGTCGGGCCGGGCAACATCTACGTGGCGTTGGCGAAGCGCGCGGTTGCCGATGTGGTCGGGGTCCCGACCGCGTTCGCCGGGCCGTCCGAGGTCGTCGTCGTCGCCGACGCGTCCGCTCCGGTCGACTTGGCCGCGGTCGACCTGCTGGTGCAGGCCGAGCACGGTCCGCTCGGCCTTGCGTGGTTGATCACCTGGGACGCCGGCGTTGCCGACGCGGTGTGCGACGAGGTCGCCCGGCAGGTGGCTGTGGCGCCCCGCCGTGCCGAGATCGAGGCCACCCTCGCGTCGAGCGGGTATGTGGTGGTCTGCGACGGTCCCGAGCAGGCGATGGCGGTCAGCAACGTCGTGGCTCCGGAACACCTCCAGCTCTGCACTGCCGATCCCGACGCGTTGGTGCCGCTCGTGCGGCACGCGGGTGCCGTGTTCACCGGCCCGAGCACGCCCGCTTCCCTCGGTGACTACCTCGCCGGGCCCAGCCACGTGCTGCCCACGCACCGCTCGGCTCGTTTCGGGCAGGCGCTCACGGTGCGCGACTTCCTCAAGGAGATCCACGTCGTGCACGCGACCGAAGCTGCGATGGCGGGGCTCGCACCCGAGCTCGAGGTCCTGGCGACCGCCGAGGGCCTGCTTGCACACGCGTCTTCCGCGACCCGCCGCCGTCGGGATGCATGACATGAGCCGCCTCACACCACGCGACGACGTCGCGCTCATGAGCGGGTACCACTCGCCCCAAGTCGAGGTGGCAGTCCGCCTCAACACGAACGAGTCGCCGGTCGGCCCACCACCGGGTTTCGTGGCAGACCTCAGCGCGGCCGTGGCGGACCTCGACTGGAACCGCTATCCCGATCGTGGCGCGTGGGAGTTGCGTCGCGCGATCGGCGCGCTGCACGACGTCGGACCCGAGCAGGTGTTCGCGGCGAACGGCTCGAACGAGGTGTTGCAGTCGTTGCTCCTCGCGTATGGGGGGCCCGGACGCACCGCGGCAGTGTTCGAACCGACTTACGCGCTGCACAGCCACCTCGCACGCGTGACGGGCACGGGCGTCATCGTGGGGGAGCGCGCCGCCGACTTCACCCTCGATCGTGCCGAGGTCGAACGCGTCATCGCACAGGCGGCACCCGAGGTCGTGTTCCTCTGTTCGCCGAACAATCCGACAGGGCTCGTCGAACCACCCGAGCTGGTACGGGCGGTCATCGACCGGGCACCCGGCCTGGTGGTGGTCGACGAGGCCTACGGGCAGTTCGCGCCTTGGTCTGCGCTCGAACTGCTCGACGAGGAGCGACCCCTGGTGGTGACCCGTACGTTCTCCAAGACGTGGGCCATGGCCGGAGCCCGCCTCGGCTACCTGATCGGTCCGTCGTGGCTGGTGGAAGACCTCGAGAAGGTCGTGCTGCCGTATCACCTCGACGCGATGAAGCAGCTTGCCGGCTGCCTTGCTGTGCGCCATGTCGCCGAGATGGAGGCGCGGGTCGCGGAGCTGGTCGAGGAGCGTGGCCGGCTGACGGCGCGCCTCGCGGACCTCGACGTCGACCTGTGGCCTTCCGGCGCGAACTTCGTGCTTTTCCGTCCGCGGTCTCGCTCGGGTGCAGAGGTGTGGAATCGGCTCGTAGAGCGGTCGGTCCTGGTGCGCAACTGCGCGTCGTGGCCGCGCCTCGACGACTGTCTCCGTGTCACGATCGGAACCCGCGCCGAGGACGACGAGTTTCTCCGAGCTCTCGAGGAGGTCCTGAGATGACCGAAGCTGCACCAGCCGCTGGCGTTGGTCGAGGCCGTGTCGCGACGCGTCGACGCCGCACCCGCGAGACCGACATCGAGGTCCACCTCGACGTCGACGGACCGTCGGGCGTCGTCGAGGCCCGTACCGGGCTGCCGTTCTTCGATCACATGCTCGATCAGCTGGGTCGGCACGGTGGCTTCGATCTCACGGTGGTCGCCACCGGTGACCTCGAGGTGGACGGGCACCACACGGTGGAAGACACCGCGATCCTGGTGGGCGAGGCGTTCAGGGAGGCGCTGGGCGACAAGGCCGGCGTGCGCCGGTTCGCGAGCGGCCTGTATCCGCTCGACGAGGCGCTCATCGAGGTTGCCCTCGACCTGTCCGGCCGGCCTTACGTGGTCTACGACGTGCCTTTCGGTGAGGTGCTCCCGTTGGGAGACCCCCCGTTCAACCCGGAGATGGCCGAGCACTTCTGGCGTTCGTTCGCCACGAGCGCCGGCCTCACGCTGCACGTGACGCGGCGGGCGGGTACGAACACCCATCACGTGGTCGAGGCGACCTTCAAGGGGGTGGCGCGCTGTCTGCGCGACGCGGTGCGCGTGGAAGGCAGCGGCGTGCCCTCGACGAAGGGTGTGTTGTAGGTGGCCTCCAGCCGCCCGCGGGTCGCGGTGGTCGACTACGGCATCGGCAACCTCCGCTCTGCAGAGAAGGCGTTGCAGCGTGTCGGGGCGGACGCGCGTCTCACCACCGATCCCGAGGCGGTGCTCGCTGCTGACGGGGTGGTGGTTCCTGGCGTCGGGGCGTTCGGCAGGACGATGGACGCCCTCACGAGCTCGGGCCTCGCGCCCGTCGTGCACCGCCTCGCCTCGGAGGCGCGCGACGGTGACGGCGTCCCGTTCCTGGGGATCTGCGTCGGGATGCAGGTGCTGTTCGACACCTCCGAGGAATCGCCCGACCGTCAGGGTCTGCGGGTGCTGCCCGGTGAGGTGCGTCGCCTGCCCGCTGGGGTGCGTCACCCGCAGATGCAGTGGAACCGCCTTGGTGTGCGCGACCCGGACGACACGTTGTGGGCTGGGCTGCCTGCCGACCCCTGGATGTACTTCGTGCACTCGTTCGCGGTGCACGACGCCGGCGAGGCGCTCGCGGCGAGCTGCGAGTACGGGTCGCGCGTCGTGGCGGCGGTGCGCGCGCGACGATTGGTCGCGATGCAGTTCCACCCCGAGAAGTCGGGTGTCAACGGCCTGCGGGTGCTGGCCAACTGGGTAGAGAGCTGCCGCGCGGGCGGCTGACGTGTCGTCGGCGACCTGAGCGGCACAGACGGAGGAGGAACCCACATGGAGTTGTTCCCGGCGATCGACCTTCGAGGCGGCCACTGCGTGCGTCTCTACCAAGGCGACTTCGCACGCGAGACGCGCTACGGCGACGACCCGGTCGGGCAGGCCTCCGGGTTCGCCGCGGCCGGCGCCCCCTGGGTGCACGTGGTCGACCTCGACGCGGCGCGCACGGGCGTGCCGCGCAACCGCACGCACGTCGCGGCGATCGCGTCGGCGGTCCCCGCCAAGGTGCAGGCAGGTGGCGGGGTGCGCGACGTGGAGTCGGCCGAGGCGCTGCTCGGCGCCGGTGTCGACAGGGTCGTGATCGGCACCGCCGCGCTGGAAGATCCGGCGCTGGTTCGGTACCTCGCCGGGGCACACCCGGGCCGGGTTGCGGTGGGGTTGGACGCACGCCGCCGTGCGGGCGCGACGAAGCAGTCCGACCGCTGGGAGGTCGCGTTGCGCGGTTGGGTGCAGGGGTCAGGCAAGCCGATGCTCGACGTTGCGCGTCAGTTCGAGGACGTCGGCGTCGCCGCGCTCGTCGTGACCGAGATCGACCGGGATGGCACGCTCGACGGCCCCGACCTGGAAGGTCTGGCTCGGGTGCTGGCGCACACGTCGATCGATGTGGTCGCTTCCGGTGGCGTGGGAACGCTCGACGACCTCCGCTCGTTGGAGCAGCTCGAGGTCGACGGTCGGCGCCTTGCTGGCGCGATCGTCGGTCGTGCCCTCTACGAGAAGCGCTTCACGCTCGGCGAGGCGCTCGCCGCACTCGGGGGACAGGGAGCGGCACCGGTAGCGTGACGCCCCATGCAGTGCGCGCGCATCATCCCCTGCCTCGACGTCGACGCCGGTCGCGTGGTGAAGGGCGTCAACTTCGTCGACATCCGTGACGCCGGCGATCCCGTCGAGCTCGCTGCCCGCTATGACGCCGAGGGCGCAGATGAACTGGTGCTGCTCGACATCACGGCTTCCTCCGACGACCGCGACACCATGCTCGACGTCGTCACACGCACGGCCGAGCAGGTGTTCATCCCCTTCACGGTCGGGGGTGGGATCCGCAGCGTTGCGGACGCGCGCCGCATGCTGCGAGCCGGCGCCGACAAGGTCTCGGTCAACACCGCGGCGGTGCAGCGGCCCGACCTGATCACCGAGATCGCGGAGGAGTTCGGCACGCAGTGCGTCGTGGTCGCGATCGATGCCAAGGCACGTGAGGACGGGGAGGGGTGGGAGGTCGTCGTGCACGGCGGCCGTACCCGCACCGGCACCGATGTCGTCGCGTGGGCGGTCGAGGCGACTCGCTTGGGGGCCGGCGAGGTGCTGTTGACCTCGATGGACCGCGACGGCACACGCGACGGCTTCGACCTGGCCCTCACCCGAGCGGTCAGCGATGCGGTGACGGTGCCGGTGATCGCCAGCGGGGGAGTGGGGCGCCTGGAGCACCTCGTCGACGGTCTGCGTGGCGGCGGGGCCGACGCGGTGCTCGCAGCGTCGATCTTCCACTTCGGCGAGCACACGGTCGCAGAGGCGAAGCAGGTGCTTGCTGACGCCGGCATCGTCGTGCGGATGGACTGAGCGCGGGTCCTGCCCGGTACCCTTGCGCAGGTGACATCGCCGGAGTCCGTCGACAAGCTGCCCATCAAGATGTTGAGCGATCGCATCCTGGTGCGCCTCGGCGGGCCGGAAGGCGAGCGGCGCAGCACCGGCGGCATCCTCATCCCGGCCACCGCCCAGATGAGCAAGCGGCTCACCTGGGCCGAGGTGGTGGCGGTGGGCTCCGGTGTCCGCAACATGGAGATCGGCGACCAGGTGTTGTTCAACCCTGAAGACCGCTACGAGGTCGAGGTGCGCGGCGAAGACTTCATCATCCTGCGTGAGCGCGACGTGCACGCGGTGGCGGCGAAGCGCCTCGAAGAGGGCAGCACCGGCCTCTATCTCTGAGCAGCGGGTGCGTCGAGGTCGCCGGCCGCCCTGGCGGCATCGCCTGGGTGCACCTGCTCGATCGTGCGCGGTGGCCGAAATCGGTTCGGCCGGTGCCGGAGGCGCCTCCTACGATGCGATCCATGCCTGACGCGACGCCCATCCCCGTGCTTCCCGACGATCTGGCCCAGGTCACCTACAACGCGGACGGGCTCGTGCCCGCGATCGTGCAGGAGCACGGTTCGGGTCAGGTGCTGATGATGGCCTGGATGAACGCCGCGACGTTGCAGCGCAGCCTCGAGGAGGGACGCACGGTGTTCTGGAGCCGGTCCCGCCAAGAGGAGTGGCGCAAGGGCGACACGTCGGGCGAGCGCCAGTGGATCCGTGAGGCGTACTACGACTGCGACGGCGACACGCTGCTGTTCGTCGTCGAACAGGAGGGCGGCGGCGCCTGCCACACCGGCAACCGTTCCTGCTTCTTCCGAGCGTTCGGCGCCGATGCCTGACGCCGCGGCCACAGGCCGGGGCATCCAGCCCAGTCGGGACGACTTCAAGGAGTACGCGCGCCTGCACCCTGTCGTGCCGGTGTGGCGTGAGTTGTTGGCCGACCTGATCACGCCGGTGGCCGCGTTCGCGCGCCTGACCGCGGGCGACCAGCCGGGGTTCCTCTTCGAGTCGGTCGAGCACGGCGAGCG
>CAZUMJ010000003.1:123007-124782 GCA_964621605.1 uncultured Iamiaceae bacterium
GCTCGATGGGCTCTACGACGAGGCGTGCGATCGCCTGGCCGAGCTGGCGGCCGCGGGTGCCAGCCCGCTCGACGAACCGCTGGTGGAGCCGCCCGACCCGGACGACCCGTTGCCGGAGGTCACCTCCTCGATGGGGCACGACCAGTTCCGCCTGGCGGTCGAGTCGGCACGTGAGCACATCTTCGCCGGCGACATCTTCCAGGTCGTGCTGTCGCAGCGGTTCGACTTCACGCTCGACGCCGACCCGTTCGACGTGTACCGGGTGCTGCGTCAGGTCAACCCGAGCCCGTACATGTACTTCGTGCGCCACCCCGAGGTGACGTTGGTGGGGTCGTCTCCGGAGCCGATGGTGCAGCTGCTCGACGGTCGGGTCATCTCGCGGCCCATCGCGGGGACGCGTCGCCGTGGCACCACCGACGAGGACGACCGCCGTCTCGGTGCCGAACTGCGTGAGCACCCCAAGGAGCGTGCCGAGCACGTCATGTTGGTGGACCTCGCCCGCAACGACGTGGGTCGGGTGGTGCGCTTCGGGACGTGTGTCGTCGACGAGATGATGACGTTGGAGCGCTACAGCCACGTGATGCACCTCACGTCGCAGGTCTCCGGTGCGCTCGCCGACGGGCAGGGCCCCACGGACGTGCTTCGAGCCACGTTGCCGGCCGGCACCGTGTCGGGCGCTCCGAAGGTGCGGGCGATGGAGATCATCGACGAGCTCGAACCGGTCAAGCGTGGGCCCTACGCGGGCATCGTCGGCTACCTCGACTTCAGCGGCAACATCGACACCGCCATCGCCATCCGCACGATGGTGGTCGACCCCGACGGGCGGGCGTCGGTGCAGGCCGGTGCGGGCATCGTGGCCGACAGCATCGCCGCCGACGAAGATCAGGAGTGCCACAACAAGGCGCGTGCGCTGCTCGCCGCGGTGCCGGCCGCACGTCGCATGACCGCGGCCCGCCGTGCCGCCGCATCCACATGACGACCGAGGATGGGGCGCCCTGGGGGCCACAGCAGCCGGTCGTGGGGCTGTACGGCACCGGGGTCGTGGCGGTGTCCGGTGCCGATGCTGCGTCGTTCCTGCAGGGGCAGCTCAGCCAGGACATCGCGGGGCTCGCGGTGGGTGCGTCGACGCCGTCGTTCCTGCTGAGCCCGCAGGGGAAGGTGGTGGCCTGGCTGCGGGTGACGCGGCTGGCTGACGAGTCGTTCCTGCTCGATGTCGTGGGTGCCGAGAGCCGCTCCGTGCTCGAACGGCTTCAGCGGTTCCGTCTGCGCACCAAGGTCGAGTTCGAGTACGCCGACTGGGAATGTGTGACCGTGCGCGGCCCGGGCGCGCAGGGGATTGCGGCCGCCGCTGCCGTGGCGGGCGAGGTGTACGCCCTGCCGGCGGCGTGGCCGGGCGTCGAGGGGTTCGACCTGGTGGGTCGGCGGGTGGCGGTGCCGTCTGATGCCGAGCTGGTGGATCGGGCGGTCGTCGACGGGCTGCGGGTGATGGCTGGGGTTCCGGCGATGGGCCGTGAGGCCACCGACGTCACGATTCCCGCGGAGCTCGGCCAGTGGGTCATCGACGCCTCGGTGAGCTTCACGAAGGGCTGCTACACCGGCCAGGAGTTGGTGGCTCGCATCGACAGCAGGGGCGGGAACGTGCCGCGTCCGATCCGGGGCCTGGTGCTGGGGGTCGACGTCCCCAGCGCAACCGAGGCCGGTCGCGCCGCGCTCGGCGACGCTCCGCTCTGGGCCGCGGACGGCGACGCGCCGATCGGCAGGGTGACCACGGTGGG
>CAZUMJ010000004.1:0-122551 GCA_964621605.1 uncultured Iamiaceae bacterium
GGGGGGGGGGGGGGGGGGGGGGGGGGGGGGGGGGGGGGGGGGCGGGGGGGGGGGGCGGGGGGGCGGGCGGGGTCGTCGGCGAAAACCACAACGGCCACCGGGGTTTCCCGGTGGCCGTTGGAGAGGGCGTCGCCTGCGTCGGTCAAGGACCTAAGGCGAGGGCTCCAACGGCCTGCGGGCGTGGATCCAGCGATCCACGGCGCGCGTGCCAAACGGCTTGGAGGTGGACACGACGGCGCGCGTGCACCCCACGGCGGCCATGTGGCCATACGTGGTGGCGGTCGCTGCTGCCATCGGGCTGCTCCTCGTGCGGTGGAACCGGCGGGCGGACACCCGGCGGCGTGCCCATGGGACCACGACCACGACCACCCCGTCAAACGATTATTCGAGAGCGTCCAGATCGGAACCGCCCCGGCGCCCAGTTGGGGGTTCTCGGGGGCGTCCCCGGTACCCTGGAGGGTCGGCCCCAGGAGCACGACCGTCATGGCAGACGACGCCCCCCGCAGCGACCAGCACGTTTCCCCCACGACCGCCCGTCAGGCGCGCCGTGGCCCGCGCACCACTCGGCAGGCGTTCCTGCTCGGGCTGGGCGCGATGGCGGTGTTCCTCGTCGGCGCCCTCATCGCCACGTTCTTCGTCGGAGGCGGCACCGCCAGCCGAGCCGACACGTCCGCCAACCGAAACGGCGTCGTCGGGTTCGCTCCGCTCGGCAAGGGCACCAACCTCGTCGGCAAGTCCCTCTCAGAGGCTGGGTTGCTGTCGCTCGACGGCACCGTCACCGACCTGAAGACCGTCGCCGCCGGCCGGCCGGTGCTCATCAACTTCTTCTCGCGCACCTGCGTGCCATGCGTGAAGGAGATGCCCGACCTGCAGGCCCACTTCACCGCAGCCGCAGGAAAGCTGCACATGATCGGCGTCGACGTCGGCGACACCCAGGCCGACACGACGGCTTTCGTGAAGCAGACCGGCGTGACCTACCCGATCGTGCGCGACCCGCAAGGCCTCGTGTTGAGCGCCTACGGCGTGGGCAGCCTGCCGACGACGTTGGCGGTCGACGCCAACGGGAAGATCGTCGCCCAGCGCTTCGGCGCGTTCGGCGACGGCGAACTGGCGGCCTTCATCTCGTCGCACGTCCCGGGTCGGTGACCGGCCCGCCGCCGGACGTGTCGTGATCGACGCACCGCTCGCCCTCGCGTTCACTGCCGGGATGCTCGCCAGCGTGAACCCCTGCGGCTTCGCGATGCTGCCCGCGTACCTCTCCTACTTCCTCGGGGCCGAACGAGGGCAGCAGCCGGCCCAGGCGGGCGTCGTGCGTGCACTTGCGGTCGGCGCGGTGGTGTCGGCCGGTTTCATGGTCCTGTTCGCCGTCGCGGGGATGGCCCTGAGCTGGCTCTCTGTCAGCGTGTACGGGATCGCGCCATGGATCACCTTGGTGATCGGCACCGCACTGGTGGCCGTCGGGCTCGCGATGCTTGCCGGGTGGGAACCCAGCTTCGGCCTACCCAAGCTGGAACGCGGCGGCGACGACCGGACCCTCGTGTCGATGTTCCTGTTCGGCATCTCCTACGGCATCGCCTCGTTGGGCTGCACGCTCCCGGTCTTCCTGGCCACGGTGTCGGGCACCTTCGAGCGGGCCAACGTGGCGTCGGGGGTGGCGGTCTACGTCGCCTACGCATTGGGCATGACGATGGTGCTGGTCGCGCTCACCGTCACCCTCGCGTTGGCACGACGGTCTCTCCTGCATGGGCTGCACCGCGTGCTGCCGTACGTGACGCGTGTGGCGGGGCTGCTGGTGGTCGCGGCCGGCGCGTACGTCACCTGGTACGGCGTCGTCGAGCTCCGCCTTCGCCGCAAGGGAACCGTCCGCACCGGGGCCGCCGTCGACACCGTGACGGGCTGGTCATCCACGATCTCGACCTGGGTGAACGACGTGGGGGCGCTGCGCATGGGCCTCCTCCTTGCCCTCGTCGTCACGCTCGCCGTGCTCGTCGGCGTCGCCCGTGCCGAGCACGACGAACAATCCGAGCACGACGAACAGGCTGAGCACGAAGGCAGCGACGCATCGGCCGAGGTCGCCCCGTAGCCTCAGAGGATGCAGCTCCGGATCTTCACCGAACCGCAGCAGGGCGCCACCTACGACCAGCTCCTCGCGGTCGCTCGAGCCACCGAACAGCTCGGCTTCGATGCCTTCTTCCGCTCCGACCACTACCTGCGCATCGGTCCGGGTCCCGCCGGCCCAGGCTCCACCGACGCGTGGATCACGCTGGCGGGCCTTGCACGCGAGACCTCACGGATCCGCTTGGGCACCCTCGTCACACCCGCCACCTTCCGGCTGCCAGGTCCGCTGGCGATCACCGTCGCACAGGTCGACGCGATGAGCGGTGGGCGCGTCGAGTTGGGCTTGGGCACCGGCTGGCTCGACGCCGAGCACACCGCCTACGGCATCCCGTTCCCGCCACTCGCCGACCGGTTCGCGCACCTCACCGAGCAACTCGAGATCGTCACCGGGTTGTGGGCCACGCCGATCGGCGAGCACTTCACGCACCGTGGGTCGCGGTACACGGTGGTCGACTCCCCGGCGCTGCCCAAGCCCACGCAGCGTCCGGGGCCTCCCATCATCATCGGAGGAGCCGGAGCACGCCGCACGCCGCAGCTCGCGGCCCGTTTCGCGGCCGAGTACAACGTCCCGTTCCACTCGGTCGACGACACCGCCGCGGCATTTGAGCGGGTGCAGGCCGCCGCGGTCGCGGTGGCACGCCCGGCCGACGACCTCATCCTGTCTGCCGCCCAGGTGGTGTGCTGCGGGCGCACGCAGACTGAGCTCACGCGACGAGCCGACGCGATAGGCCGCACGGTCGAGCAGCTCCGGATCGACGGCCTCGCCGGATCCCCCGAGGAGGTCCTCGACAAGCTCGGGCAGTTCGCCGAGGCGGGCGCCACGCGGGCGTACCTCCAGGTGCTCGACCTCGACGACCTCGACCACCTGGCGCTGCTCGCAGACGAGGTGCTGCCGCACTGCTGACGCGGCGGGCTCAGGGCTGCAGCCGCTCGATCACCCAACCCGACTCGTTCGACAGGCCCGCCTCACGGCGGTACTGGAAGCGGTCGTGCAGCCGGTCAGCTCGGCCCACCCAGAACTCGACCTCGTCAGGCACGAGGCGCCAACCCACCCATGCCGGCGGGCGTGGCACGGGTCCGCCGTGCTGCTCGGCCTGCGCAGCCGCCTCGGCGACCTTCGCCTCGAGGGCGGCTCGGTCAGCCACCGGACGGCTCTGCGCGGACGCCCACGCGGCAACTTGGCTCGGACGGGGACGCGTCGTGAAGTAGGTGTCGACGACGGCGTCGGTCTCGCGCACGACCCGTCCGCGCACGCGCACCTGGCGGCCGACCAGGTACCAGGCGAACAACAGCGCGGCTTGGGGGTTCGCCTCCAGGTCGGTCCCCTTGCGGCTCTCGGCGTTGCCGTAGAAGGTGAACCCTTCGGCACCGAAGGCCTTCAACAACACCATGCGCGCCGACGGCGCGCCCGTGGAGTCCGCCGTCGCCAGCACGACTGCGTTCGGGTCGGACGTCTCGGTGCCAGCCCATTCCCGGAACCAGCCGGCGAACTGCTCGATCGGATCCGCGGCCAGGTCGGCCCGGGTCAGGCCGGCTCCTCGGTACTGCTCGCGGAGCGCGGAGAGGTCGTGGTGCACCCGGTCAGCCTGCCACCGGGTGCACCGGCACCACGAGCCCGGCTCAGCCTTCCGCGAAGCGCAAGCCGTACGTCTTCTCGAGCCCCGGGATGCACTGGGCGTTCGTCGCGCACGCCGGAGCGACGCCCCACCGCAGCGGGACATCCGCTGCCGCGACATCCGACAGCGAAGTGAGGTTGTACTTCTTGGCCGTCGCGGCGGTGACGACGAAGACGTTGACACTGCTCACGGCTGACGGCGTGAGGAGCGTCACGCCCTTCGCTGCCGCCGCCTTCTTCGCAGCGGTGTAGGTCGTGTCGAGATCGGCGCTCGGGGTTGCCTTCGCGTCGAGGTACACGAGCAGGCTGGCGGTGAACTCGGGGACCACGTCGATGTCACCACGGGTGAGCAGCGGGATGTATGCGGCACGCTCGCCGATGTTGGGGTGCACCTTCACGTCTGCACCGGCACCCGCGAGCGCCGCGGCGTAGAGCTCCGCGACGACCTCCGATTCGGTGAACCCGGCAGATCCGACGGTGAGCGAGCCGGTGACCGGGTGCGTGCCGCTGAGGGGATGCGCGCCGAGCCAGGCCTTGGCGACATCGTCGGGGTTCTGGCCGTCGACCGACACCTGCTGCACCATCTGCTGCACATCAGCCTGGGTCAGCGCTGCGCTGACCTCGTCGAGCACGGCCGACACCTCGGGCGACGCCTTGTCGGTCCGAATCGCCGGCACGAAGTTGTCGGCAGCCTGCAGGTGCTTGTCGTCGGTGAGCACGACCCAACCGTTGGCGGCGATCGCACCGTTCACGGAGAAGAGCTCAGCCACATCGACAGACCCCTTCTGCAGGGCAGCCACGGAGAGCGGACCTCCGGCATCGAGCACCTTGTAGCGCTGCACCACCCCGCCCGAACCGGCGGTACCGGTCCCGGTGCCAGCGGGCCCCGTCGTCGTGTCCGTGCTGGACGTGCAGGCGGTGGCGACAAGCGAGCAGGCGAGGATCCCGATGACGAGGAGTCGTCCCCGCGCGGCGCGTCGATGGACGGACCGCTGCACGCTGACGCGCGCGCCGCGGCGGCTAGAAGGGTTGAGGGGTGTGGGCACGGTGGCCTCCTCCGGGTTGGTGATCGAACACGGTCGCGGTGGTGCGACCGGCAGGTGCACGGGCGCCGCGGCGCAGCCCCCGGGGTGTCAGGAGTCGTTGCACGAGCGCGAACGCACCCTCCGTGACGAGCGCGAACGCCGCGACGAGCACGACGCCACTCACCATCTGCACGCTTCCTGCCTCGCCGAGCGCGATGCCGTCGACGATCGGTCGCCCCAGGCCGCCTGCCCCTACGACTGCCGCCAGCGTGGCGGTGGCGACGACCTGGACCGCGGCGGTGCGCACCCCGCCCAACACGAGCGGCAACGCGACGGGGAGCTCGACCCGCCACAGCGCCTGGAGGTCGGACAGGCCGGTCCCTCGGGCGGCATCACGCAGCTCATCAGGTACCTCTGCCACGCCGACATACGCGTTCGTGATCAGCGGAGGCATTGCCAGCATCACCAACGCGACGAAGACGAACCACGAGCCGACAACCGGCGTGTCCTGGAGGCCGAACAACTGGGTGCCGACCACCAGGATGGCGAACGACGGCACCGCCCGCCCCACGTTCGACACGTTCACAGCCAGCCGGCCGAAGCGGCGGCGATGCCCCAACCAGACCGCGACCGGAACGACAGCGACAACCGCGAAGGTGAGCGCCGCGCCCGACATCTCGGCGTGCTCCCCGAGTCGTTGGGCGAACCCACCGGCGTCCCACCAGTGCTCCCGCACCCGCAGGTAGGCGACGACGTCGCCGAGCAAGCTCACGACGGCCCCCACCCGGCTCGGGGCGATGCCGCCGGACGCGTGGGTTGCCGCTCGGCCAGCACCGTCCACGGCGTGAGCAGGCGTTGCGCTCTGGCCAGAAGGACGTCTGCGACCACGGCCAACGCGATCGACAGCACCGCACCGACCGTGACCGCGGTCCGGATCGGTCGCGTCAGCCCGATCGAGATGAGCGCACCCAAGCCGCCGAGTCCGACCGCCCCGGCGATGGTGAGCAGCCCGATGGTGCTCACCGTGGCGACACGCACACCCGCCGCGAGCGACGGCATCGCCAGGGGAAGCTCGACGCGGACAAGGCGAGTCCAGCGCCCCATCCCCGCTCCCAGCGCAGCGTCACGCACCTCATCAGGCACCGCGTCGAGGCCCAGCACGACGTTGCGCACCAGGATCAGCAACGTGTAGGCGACGAGCGGGACCAGCACGGTGAGCGACCCGCCCCCGAGGTAAGGGATGAGCACCGCGAACGCCGCGATCGACGGGATGGTGTACAGCACTCCTGTCACGCCCAGCGCGGGGCCGAGTGCCCAGCGGTGTCGGTGGGCATACACGCCCACCGGGACCGAGATCGCAATCCCGAGCATGACCGCGAGCACGGTCAGCTCGACGTGCACCCACAGGTCATGGCGGATCAGGTCACCGTTGCGATCGATCCAGTCCCACCAGAGCCAGCGTTCGGTGTTGCTCGCGTACATGTGGAGCCCCTCCCGCAGCGTGCGCCCCGGAGCTTTGCGCGCGGCGCCAGCCAACCATCGGGGGGCGGACGCCACGCTGGGTCGTCGTGCAAGCGACCCTACCGTCAGGGACGGCGCTCCGTCAGGGAGCCCCCGGGGAGGGCACACACCGCCGGCAGTCCACGCGCGGCGGTAGCCTCGGTGATGCCGCCTGTGCTCCCGCACCCCAGGTGTCGCGCGACGTCCCGTGCGGCATGCATCGCAGGCGCTCACCCACCATGTTGCGCCTCGACCGGGTCACCAAGCGCTTCGGCGACACCACCGTGGTCGACGCGCTCGAACTCGACATCGCCACCGGCGACGTGTGCGTGCTCATCGGACCGTCGGGCTGCGGGAAGACCACCACGCTGCGGATGATCAACCGCCTGGTCGAGCCCACGAGTGGCCGCATCTTCCTCGACGGCGAGGACGTCACCACGGTCGACGCGGTCCAACTCCGCCGGCGGATGGGCTACGTCATCCAACAGGTCGGGCTCTTCCCGCACCAGACCATCGCGCAGAACGTCGGCACCGTCCCCCACCTGCTCGGCTGGGACCGCGCCCGCATACGCCAACGTGTCGACGAGTTGCTGGAGCTCGTCGGCCTCGACCCCGACACCTACGGGCAGCGCTATCCGTCCGCGCTCTCAGGCGGGCAGCGCCAACGCGTCGGGGTCGCCCGGGCGCTCGCCGCAGACCCACCGGTCCTGCTCATGGACGAGCCGTTCGGCGCCCTCGATCCGATCACGCGTGACCGGCTGCAAGGCGAGTTCGCACGGCTGCAGGCGGAACTGGGGAAGACGGTCGTGTTCGTCACCCACGATCTGGCGGAAGCCGTCCGCTTGGGCGATCACATCGCCCTGCTCGGAGTGGACGGCCGCCTCGCTCAACACGCCACGCCAGCAGAGCTGCTCGGATGCCCGGCCACCCCGTTCGTGGAATCGTTCGTCGGAACCGACCGGGGCCTCATCGGGCTCGAGGTCGCGGTCCTCGATGAGCAGTGCCTCAGCACACCGCAGGCGCTCGGCCTCGACTCGCCCGACGCGCTGGCCCACAAGATGAGCAGCCCGCCTCCGACGCTGCAGATCGGCGTGGCATCGCTCAAGGATGCGCTCGCGGCGCTGCTCCTCCACGACGAAGGCTGGCTTCCGGTCGTGGACGCCGATGGTCGCCATCTGGGGGTCGTCACCCCCGACGCCATCCACGCCCGCGCCCGCTCGTTGGCACGCCGCGGCGACGGCCGGAGCCCCGAAGGGCCTTCCGTCAGCTGATGACGGTGGCGCCACGCATGTACGGGCGCAGGACCTCAGGCACGGTCACGGTGCCATCCGCGTTGCGATACGTCTCGACGATGGCTGCCCACACCCGCGGAACGGCCAGTGCCGAGCCGTTCAGCGTGTGCACCATCTCGTTGGTGCGCTTCGTGGTGCCGTCTGCAGCGGCGGCCCGATACCGGATGTCGGCGCGGCGAGCCTGGTAGTCGGAGAACCACGACACCGACGACACCTCGAGCCACTGATCACACCCCGGGGCGTACACCTCGATGTCGAACGAGCGATGGTGGGACTGCCCCAGGTCACCGGTGCAGATCTCGATGATGCGGTACGCCAGGCCCAACGAGGCGATCGTTGCCTCGGCACGTCCCACGAGCTCCTCGAGGAGGTCCGGGGCCTGCGCGGGTGTGGCGTACGCCAGGATCTCGACCTTGTCGAACTCGTGGGCGCGCAGCATGCCGCGCGTGTCGCGCCCCGCGGAGCCGGCTTCGCGGCGATAGCAGGGCGAGTACGCCATGAACCGCATGGGGAGGTCACGCTCATCGAGGATCTCACCCGAGGCGATCGAGGTGAGCGGCACCTCTGCGGTGGGGATGCACCACAGGTCGTCGCGCTCCACGGCGTAGGCGTCGTCGGCGAACTTCGGGAGTTGCCCGGTGGCGGTGAGCGTCGCGGTGCTGACGAGGCTGGGCGGGCGAACCTCCTCGAAGGCATCCGCGTTGCGGTCGAGGGCGAGCTGGCAGAGCGCCCGGGACAGGGTCGCACCCTGCTTGCGCAACATCACGAACATCGACCCGGTGATCTTGACGGCACGCTCGGTGTCGAGGATGCCCAGTGCGGCGCCCGTCTCCCAGTGCGGCACGCGCTGGTGTGGTGCATACGACTCGGGGTCGTAGCCAACGAGCTTGCAGACCGGATTCTCCGCGTCTGACGCGCCGTCGGGCGCATCGGGGTGCGGCAGGTTCGGGATGCGCAGCAAGAGTTGCCGCACCTGCTCGCCAACTTCGGCTTCCTCCTCGGCGAGGTTCGCCTCCTGCGCGCCCAGCTGGCGGCTGTGCTCCTGCTGCGCGGCTGCAGCGGCGACGTCACCTGCACGGCGCAGCGCCCCGACCTCCTTCGACACCGCCTTCACCTGGTTGCGCAGCTCGTCTCGCTGCGCGGCCAGCGCGCGGCGCCGCTCGTCGAGCGTGCGCACCTCGTCGAGGTCGCTGGTGGCGATGCCGCGGCGGGCCAGCGCGGCGCGCACCTCGTCGAGGTCGGTGCGGATGCGGCGGATGTCGAGCACGCTCGCAAGGTAGTTGGCGGAAGCACGGCGACCCCAGCGCGATCGCCCAACATCTCGCCGAGTAGGCAAGCGGCGCGTCTGCCCTGCCGCTTCCGGCGGGCGGCCGAGCCGAAGTAGCGTCGGAAGCCATGCCGGCCATCGAGCTCGACCGTCTTGTCGTGCGTTACGGCGACCTCGTAGCGGTCGGTGGCATCTCGCTGCACGTCGACCGTGGCGAGGTGGTGGCCCTGCTCGGGCCCAACGGGGCAGGCAAGACGACGACCGTCGAAACGATCGAAGGCTTCCGACGCCCTGACTCGGGCGACGTACGGGTGCTGGGTCTTGACCCGGTCGACGACCACGCGGAGCTCGCACCCCAGATCGGGGTCATGCTGCAAGACGGTGGCGTGTACCCGGGCATTCGCCCGCTCGAGATGCTGCGTCTGTACGCGGCGCTCTACCCCAACCCGGCTGACCCGGCAGAGCTGCTCGACCGCGTCGGCCTGAGCCACCGCCAGCGAGCGACATGGCGCCAGTTGTCCGGCGGCGAGCAGCAGCGCCTCTCCCTTGCGCTGGCGCTCATCGGTCAGCCCACCGTGGCATTTCTCGACGAACCGACCGCCGGCGTCGACGTGGCGGGTCGCCAGACGGTGCGCCAGATCGTGCGAGACCTCGCCACAGGCGGGTGTGCGGTGCTCGTCACCACCCACGACCTCGAAGAGGCCGAGAAGCTCGCCGACCGAGTCGTGATCGTCGACCACGGCCACGTCATCGCGGAAGGCACCCCCGCCGAGCTCATGACCGCTGGCGGTGGCCACGAGATCCGCTTCGGCGCCCCTCCGGGCCTCGACACTGCGGCGCTGGGCAAGGGACTCGTCGCGCACGTCGACGAGACCGCCCCGGGCGAGTACCGGGTCGAGGCCGAACCGACCCCGAACAACGTGGCCACCATCACCGCGTGGTTGGCCGAGCACGACCTCCCCCTGTCCGACCTTCGGGCAGGCCGGCAGCGCCTCGAGGACGTCTTCCTCGCGCTCACCCAGGTCACGGGCGAGCACCCGGCGATCCGAGTGTCCGAGCCGGCGCCAGGCGGGGCACCCCGAAGGGGCCGCCGCCGTCGCCGCGACGCGGACCGTGGGCAAGGTGCAGCATGAGCAGCGCGACGCCCCCCGCTGCACCGAGCACGGCTCAGCTTGCCCGAACCGGCGGCAGGCGGAGCCGCGTCGCTGCCCAGACCCGCATCGAGCTGCTCCTCACCCTGCGTCGAGGCGAGTCCGTGCTCCTCACCTTCCTCATCCCGGTGCTCGTGCTCGGATTCTTCTCGAAGGTCGACGTGCTCCCAACCGGGAAGGACCCGGTGAACTTCCTCTTCCCCGGCGTCGTTGCGCTCGCGGTGCTGTCGACCTCGCTGGTGAGCCTCGCCATCGCAACCGGTTTCGAACGCCAGATGGGGGTGCTGAAGCGCCTGGGCGCTACCCCGCTCCGTCGCAGCGAACTGCTCGCCGCGAAGATCGTCGCCCTCGTCATGATCGAGCTCGGGCAGGTGGCGGTCCTCACCGCCGAAGGTTTTGCGCTCGGCTGGCGCCCGCACGGCGTAGACGTCGCTCCCCTCATCGCGGCGATCGCGCTGGCGACGATTGGGCTGGCGGCCCTCGGGCTCATCCTCGCCGGCACGCTGCCCGCCCTCACGACCCTCGCCGCCGCCAACGGCGTCTACCTGGTGCTGCTGCTCATGGGGGGCATGATCGTGCCCCTCGAGAAGCTGCCGGGCGCCATCCAGGCCGTCGCACGGGCACTTCCTGCCGGCGCGCTGTCGGATGCCTGCCACGGTGCTCTCGGAGGCGGCGGCATCCCGGGCCTGGCATGGGTCGCCCTTGCCGTTTGGGCGCTGGGCGCGCCACTCGTGGCGGCTGCAACGTTTCGGTGGGAATGACCGCCAGATTTGCGGGGGGACGCACGCCCACGCCCGGTGGTCGTCTCGGCTATCAGCCGGCGCTCGATGGCCTCCGTGCCGTCGCCATCGTGGCCGTCATGGTGTTCCACGCGGGCTTCCACGTCGACGCCATGTTCCACTGGGGGTCCTACCTCGGCGTCGACCTGTTCTTCGTGCTGAGCGGCTTCCTCATCACCACGCTCATGCTGCGCGAGTTCGGCGAGAGCGGTCGCGTCAGCCTGCGTAACTTCTACGTGCGCCGCGCGCTGCGGCTCTATCCCCTCATCGTCGTGTGCCTCGTGTTCGCCGTCGTGCTCATCGCGACCGGCGCACGCCCCGAAGTACGCCCGACCTGGCCGGCCGTGGCCTCGATCGCCGGCTACTTCACGAACTGGTTCACGCTCACGAAGGGCGCCGGTGGCCTCGGGGTGTTCGCACACCTCTGGTCGCTGGCGGTCGAGGAGCAGTTCTACATCGTGTGGCCCCTGCTCGTGCTGCTGGTGCTGCGCCTCGGCGGGCGCCGCCGGGCGGTGCTGGTGATGGCCGTCCTGCTCGCGGGCGCGTCGGCTGCCTACCGGTACAAGGTATGGCTCGACGCACGAGCGTTCCGCATGGCCCACTACTTCGAGTTCGCGCTCGCCGGCGCGAACTCTGTGCGGTCCTGGAACATCGTCTACTACTCCACCCTCGCCCACGCCGACGGCCTCCTGATCGGCTGTGCCCTGGCGGCGGTCCTCGGGTTCCACCCGACGCGTCCAGGCCGTCCCACTCGGGCCGTCATCGGTGTGCTCGCACTCGGGGCGGTCGTGCTGAACCTGGGCATCGCGCGAGCCATCGTGAAACAGCCCGCGCCGACCTTCCTCACCACGTGGGGGTACGGCGCGTTCAACGTGGGCAGCGCGCTCATCGTGGCGCACTTGCTGTTCAGCCCCACCGCACCCCTCGCGCGCGTCCTGGCGCTGCGTCCGCTCGTGTGGATCGGTCGCCGCTCGTACGGCATGTACGTGCTGCACGTCTTCGTCATGGAGTTCCTTGCAGGGCAAGGCCACAACGGCCCAGCGTCGATGTTCGCTTCGTTCGCGATCACCGCGGTGCTGGCGGGCGTCTCCTTCCGCTACTACGAGGCGCCGATCCTGCGCTTGAAGGCGCGCTTCGCGAGCGTCTCGCCCGAGTCGCCGACCGGCTCGACCCGCACGACCGCCGGGCTTGCCGCCGACCCGGCGGCAGGCGGAGCCGGCTGACCCGGTGATGGGCGAGCTCCACACCGAGCGGCTCGTCCTGCGCAGGTGGTGCGACGACGACCGCGAGCCGTTCGCCGCACTCAACGCGGACCCGGCTGTCGTGGAGCACCTCCCAGGCCCCCTGAGCGCCGCAGCGAGCGACGCCCTCGTCGACCGCATCGAGGCGCACTTCGCGGCGCACGGCTTCGGCTTCTACGCGGTCGAGGTGCGCTCCACGGGTCGCTTCATCGGCTTCGTGGGTCTCGCCAACTGCACCTTTGCGGCGGCGTTCACGCCGGCAGTGGAGGTGGGGTGGCGGCTCGCACGTCCCACGTGGGGCCACGGCTATGCAACCGAAGCGGCACGAGCCGCGACCACCGAAGGCTTCCACTCCCTCGACCTCGATGAGATCGTGGCGTTCACAGCCGTGGCCAACACGCGGTCCCGTGCCGTCATGCAACGACTGGGCATGAGCCATGACCTAGCCGAGAACTTCGACCACCCGAGCCTCCCGGGAGGCCACCGCCTCGCACGCCACGTGCTCTACCGCTTGCCACGTCCCCTCCCGGCAGGCAACCCGGCAGGCGACCCGTCATCCGGAATGCACGGCGGCCACCCCTGAGCAAGCAGCTCGCGGACACGACGCACAGCGTCGAAACGATGCACAGCGCCGAAACGACGCACAGCGTCGAAACGATGCACAGCGCCGAAACGACGCACAGCGCCGAAGCCATGCCAGCGCCGACACCATGCACAGCGGCGAACGAAGCGCTCAGGTGGAGGGGGCTGAGCCCTCGTGGGGCACGTCCGGCGCCGGACTGGCGTCGAACGCCTGCTGCACGGCGTCGAAGGTGAGGGGATCGGCCGCGGCGACCGCTGCGTCGTCTTGTGCCGCGCGGAACGCCCGAACCCGTTCGAGATCTCGCTCGCGGCGCTCGTCGCGGCCTTCTTCCTCGCTGACCCGATTCCACCGGAAGTACAGGACCATGATGATCGACCACAGGTAGAGCCCACCGACGACCTTCATGATGAAGCCTGCGAGTTGCTGATCGCTCGACGGGTTCAAGCCCCACAGGCTCGGCCACGGGTGGACGTAGGACTTGTACACCACCGCCTCGGCGAACACGAGCCACCCGCCTGGGATGGTCGGCAGCACCGACATCAAGAAGAGGTACACGCATTGCGCCGGCAGCGTGATGCGCAACTCCTTGAGCGGGCCGCACACGCACATCCACATTGCGAGCGCCGAGACGACGAGGAAGGTGTGCGCACCGAAGTGGAACGGCGCCCACCGCACCGAGTCGTTCACGATCGGCGGCCAATGCGAGAACGCGAACAGCACGTTGTAGGCGATGCCGGCGACGAGCGGCAGCGTCGCGAAGCGGAACGCCCGGTAGACCTTGCCCTCGCCCAGCACCAGGTGAGCGAGCCACTCCGGCGTGGCCAAGAGGAACATCGGCGGCACAACCCAGGTCAGCAGCAGGTGCTGAACCATGTGGGCGCTGTAGAGGTACTCCTCAGCGATGTCGTGCAGTGGCCAGTCGACCGCGAACCACAAGGTGAGCACGCCTGCGACGTACCAGCGCGTCTGGCTGCGCGTCACGATCGGCTGACCCGCAGGAACGGCGACGGGCCCCAGCACACGGGTTGCGTAGAGGTAGCAGAGCACCAACCCGACGATCATCAGCCACACGTCGGGGTGCGGATTGAACGCCCACGGGGTTGGCTTCACAACACCATCGGCGGCGACAAGGAGGCTACCCATGGCCGCCCCCTCGCCCCCACCACCTGATCATCGGAAGCCCGGTAGCCAGAAGTGGAAGGTCGCCAGCGCGCCGCAGTAGATGATCGTGGCGACGAGCACCCCGAAGGTGAAGACGCGCTTGCACAGCTTCGGGTCGTACTTGAGGTGCATGAAGAACAACGCGACGGTCCCGAACTTGATGACCATCACCGTCAGCAACGCCAGCTCGGGGAAGGGCCGCATGCCCTTCACGTAGCTGAGCCCGACCTCGATCGCCGTGAGGACCGCGAGGAACAACGCCACCATGACGTAGGTGCCGTCGGTCGGCCCGGCGTGCCCGGCGTCGTGGCCTGTCCCGTGCTCAAGTGTTTCGGCGCTCATCGTGCTCCTACTTGTGGATGAGGTAGACGACGGTGAAGATCACGATCCAGATGACGTCGACGAAGTGCCAGTACAGGCCGACGACCTCGACCGCCTCTGCCTTCGCGGCGGGAAGCTTGCCCCGCATCGACATGCCGACGAGCGACAGCAACATGATGATGCCGATCGTGACGTGCACGCCGTGGAAGCCCGTGAGCGAGTAGAAGGCCGACCCGAAGATGTTGGTCGTGTAGCCGAGGCCTTCCTTCTTCATCACGGTGAACTCGTAGACCTGACCACCGATGAACGACGCTCCCAAGACCGCCGTGGTGATGAGCCAGAGGCGCATCCGGCGCATCTCGGCGCGCTGCGCCGCGGAGACTGCCAACACCATCGTGAGCGAGCTCATGAGGAGCACGAACGTGCTCACCGAGGTGAAAGGGATGTTGTAGACGTCGCTCGGCGTCGGGCCCTTGAGCGCTCGACCGTTGTAGAGCAGGTAGGTCGAGATGAGCGCACCGAAGAGCAGGCACTCCGACCCCAGGAAGATCCACAGCCCGAGCTTGGCGTGGGAGATCCCCGTCGACGTCTCGTGCGAGAGCGCCGGGTAGGGATCGTGGTGTTCAGGCGCGTACGCGAGATCAGACAACGGGAGCAACCTCCTGGGGGAGCTCAGCCGCGGCGCCCTCGTCTTCGATGGTGGGCGTCGGGTGGTGGGAGCCGGGAGCGACGTCTTCGTCATCGGAGGGTTCGAGCACCATGCCGAACACCGCGGCGAACACGATGAACCCGCCCACCGCGCACAGGCCGAGGTTGAAGATGATGCCGTAGCCGGCGATCATCAGGCCGAACGCCAAGACGATGGGCCAGTACGACGGAGCCGGTAGGTGCACACCTGTGGCGACACCGGGATCGACGACGTCTTCAGTCTTCGCGACCCGCAGCAGGCGACCGTGCTCGTCCTCCGCGTACTTGCGGTGCCAGAGCTCGTCGTACTCCTCGACGACAGGGACGTGGTCGAAGTTGTGCGCCGGCGTCGGGCAGGCCGTTGCCCACTCGAGGCTGCGCCCATCCCACGGGTCGTGCCCGCAGTTGATGTTGTCGCGCAACGCCACACGGCGGCTGTAGAAGATGTTGAACACGAACGCGAGCACCGAGACCGCCAGCACGAACGCCCCGATGGTGCTCACCATGTTCCACAGGTCGAACCCGTAGTTGGGCTTGTAGGTGTACACGCGACGTGGCATGCCCTGAAGGCCCAGGATGTGCTGCGGACCGAACGTGAGGTTGAAGCCCAGAAGCATCGACCAGAAGTGGAACTTGCCGATGCCCTCGTGGAGGCGGTGCCCGAACACCTTCGGCCACCAGTAGTAGAAGGACCCCATGAAGGTGAGGAAGGCCCCACCGAAGAGCACGTAGTGGAAGTGGGCAACGATGTAGTAGGTGTCGTGCTGCTGGGTGTCAGCCGGCGACACCGCGTGGGTGACGCCCGAGAGGCCCCCCAGCGTGAACATCGTGACCATGCCGATCGCGAAGAGCATGGCGGTGTTGAGGCGCACCTTGCCGCGCCACATCGTCGCCATCCAGTTGAAGATCTTCACGCCGGTGGGCACCGCGATGGTCATCGAGCCGATGGAGAAGACCGCGACCGACATCGGGCCCATGCCCGAGGTGAACATGTGGTGCGCCCACACACCCCAGCCGAGGAAGCCGATCGCCACGCCGGAGATGACCATGACCTTGTAGCCGAACAAGGGCTTGCGGGAGAACGCCGCGATGATCTCGGACGTCGCCCCGAAGGCGGGCATGATCATGATGTAGACCTCCGGATGGCCGAAGATCCAGAAGAGGTGCTGCCACAGGAGCGGATCGGCTCCCTTGCTCACCTCGAAGAACGCTGCGCCGAAGCGACGGTCGAACAACAGCAGCACCTGGGCGGCGGTCAAGACCGGGATGGCGAAGAGCAGCATGAACTGCCCGACGAACGACATCCAGGTGAAGATCGGCACCTTGAACCACGTCATGCCGGGTGCCCGCATGTTGATGACGGTCACGATCAGGTTCACCGAGCCGCTCAGCGACGCGATACCGGTGATGAGCAGACCGACGGTCCAGAAGTCGATGCCGTGCGTCGGCGAGAACGCCACGCCGCTGTTTGGGGCGTAGTTGTACCAGCCGTTGTCGGGCGCGCCACCCGCGATCCATGAGGTGTTCAGCAGGATGCCGCCGAAGAGGTAGCACCAGAACCCCATCGCGTTCAGCCGCGGGAACGCGACGTCACGCGCCCCGATCTGCAACGGGATGAGGTAGTTCATGAACGCCGAACCGATCGGCATCACGACGAGGAAGATCATCGTCGTGCCGTGCATCGTGAAGACCTGGTTGTACAGATCCGCGCTCAGCACCTTGCCGTTCGGCGTCGCCAGCTGCAGCCGGATGAGCAGCGCCTCGATGCCGCCGAAGGCGAAGAACACCAGCGACGCAGCGCCGTACATGATGCCGATCTTCTTGTGATCGACGGTAGTGATCCAGCTCCGCCACCCCGTGGTCGCCCGGGGGCGTGCGAACACACCGAGCGGGCGGCGCTCCACCGGGCGAGGCCCGCTCGGAACGGTGGCAGGACGTGGGGCGTCAACGATCGTCATGAGAGACGCTCCCTTACTTGAGGGTCTTCAGGTAGGCCACGAGCTCATCGATCTGGCTCGGGCTGAGGTTCAGGTTGGGCATACCGCGTCGGCTTCCGAAGGTGCCGTCGCCATCGGGCGCCATCGGCAACATCGCGGGAGGATCCGCGAGCCAGGCTCTGACGTTGGCTTCGTCGAAACAGGTGTCGACGTCGTAGTCGATGCCCTGGGCACGGCACTCGGGCGTGTCCTTGCGAAGGTCGAACTCGCCGCTCGCGAACACGGTGCGGCTCGCGAAATGGGTGAGGTCAGGCGCGGCGTGCGAGCGCAAGTCGACCTTGTCAGGTGCGACCTCGTTCACGCCCTTGATGTCGTGACACCCTGCGCAGGCGCTGAAGGCTTCCTTGCCCTTCTTGGCGAGCTCGGTCGTGGGCTCCGCCGCGGGCTTCTCCTCGCGCTCGACCCACTTGGCGTAGTCGGCTTCGGAGAGCACGATCACCTTGAAGCGCATGTTGGCGTGCGACAGACCGCACATAACCGTGCACTGCCCGAAGTACTCACCGGGCTTGTCGGCGGCGACGTTGAAGTTGGTGATGCGGCCGGGAACGACGTCGCGCTTGCCCTGCAGGCGCGGCACCCACCAGCCGTGGATCACGTCGCGGGACGCCATCTTGAGCGCGATGTCGGTCTTGGCGGGGATGACGAGCTCGTTCGCAGTGACGATCTCGTCGTACTTCCCGTCGTGGTTGATGTCGTAGCGGAACTCCCACCACCACTGCTGGCCGATGACCTCGACCTGTGGGTTCGTCTTGGGGGGCTCCTTGGCGAGCTGCATCACACCGATGACGGTGAAGACACCGGTGATGCCGATGATCAGCGCGGGGGTGATCGTCCACGCCAACTCCATGTTGCGGCTGCCGTGGATCTGCGGCGGGATGTCGTTGTCGTCGTGGGGGGCCTCCGCGTCGATGCGGTAGCGCCACGCGAAGTACAACGACACACCGATCACCAGGACGCCCACGACCGCGCAGGCGGCGAAGACCGGCACCACCAGGTGGTAGATCGTGCGCGCGTAGTGGCTCTCGGGCTTCAGCGAGTCTTGCGGTGCGTTGCGGGCGCAACCGGAAAGGACCGTGGCCGCACCGGCGACGAGCACACCGAGTCGAACTCCACCGGTGACACGACGGCGCGACATGGAACCTCCTGCCGAGCGAGCTGCTCGGTGACGGATACGGGCGAGGATGGTCATCGCAGCACCTTGACCACGAGTGGCGAGCCGACGGGACCGGCGCTCGTGCCCTTCACGACATACGGATGCGAGTGGGGCTCCTCGTGCTCGATCTCGCGGGGGCCGTGCACGAGCCCGGCGACGCCGCCAGCCAACAGCGCGACTGCGCCGACCACGACCAGCCCGGCAACGAGGTTGCGCCCGACCTGCGGTCGGGCGTTGAGCAGGATGGCGACCACGAACACCACGGCAGGGACCCCGCCGAACACGAGCGCAGCACCGAGCTCGGACACCGCCAAGAGAATGCGCGAGACGGCGAAGACGAACAGCGCGATGCCCAGGATCGCCATGAGCGGGATCTCGATGGGGTTGAGCAACCGGTTGCGGATGGTGCGGTTGGCGACCACGTCGTCGGTGGCTCGGTCGGACCAGGCACGGATCGTCCACTCCAGCGTCACCACACCGCTGATGACCAGGCCGAGCACGAAGATCGGTGCGCTCTCGACGAGGCCGAGAATCGTCACACCGGCGCCAAATGCGGCGAGGATGGGCCAGTAGCTCACCCCGGTCGGAACCGTCACCGCGGGCGGCTGCTCCAAGCCGGCGAGCTCCGCTTCTGCCTCGGGGTCTGCGTCACGGACCGCGGTGGCAACCCCACCGGCGAAGAACGCGGCACCCGCGATCGCGACCAGCACTGCGTAGCCGATGTGGTCGCCGACGTAGCCCTTGTAGCCAAGGCTGAGCGGGCCGACGATGCTGTCCATGCCGACTGCATGCCCGGAGGTGGCGACGGCATAGAAGAACGCCGCGACGAGACCGAGCACGCCCACGCCATAGAAGTACTTCGAACCGGTTGTGATCATTGGGTCGAGAACTCCCTACTTCGTGACGTAGATCGCGAGCCACAGGACGCCGTAGACGGCGACCACGACATACCAGTACAGGGCAGCGGCTGACAGACCTTCGCGATCGCCGCTGTGATACTGGCCCCCGAGGCTGCGGAAGCCCATGAGCAGGGCGAACAGCATGCCGACCGCCACCATGGCGACGTGTGCCCCGGTGGTCACGAACAGCAGCAGCGCTGCGGTGCTGTCGTGGATGCCCAGCCCAAGGCCGGTCCAAGCGAAGGACTCGGCGTTGATGAATGCCGTGCCGAGCAGGAGCACGATGAACAACGCCACCCAGGTGCTCTGGCGGTCGTCGTTGCCGATGGCGTACACGGCCCACTGCATGGCGGGGACGGAGAGCAGCAGCGTGAACAGCGCCATGTTCGGAGCGGTGAGCGGCAACGCCCCGGCGGGGATCCACTCTGCGCCGCTGGCGATGGCGCCGCTTCGGGCTGCCAGGTAGACGCCGAGCAGGGTGAGGACCAGCACCGCGGAGGCCCCAGCGGCGACGCCGGTCGCCACCAGCAAGGAACGCTGCCGGCGTGGCGCCGCGATGACCGCCAGATCGAGGGCGAGATCGCCCGAATCAGGGTTGATCGCGCTCATCGTGCACCCCCGTGCGTCGCGGGGACGCCTTCACGCAGGTCGGCTACGGGCGCCTCGGATCGCACCGGAGGCACCTCGAGGAAGTTGTCGTACGCCGGAGGCGAGTCGGTCGCCCACTCGAGCGACTGACCGGTCCACGGGTCGGCAACGGTCGCGTCGCCCCGCAGGGCGCTGACGAGGTTGATGGCCGCGAGGGCCACGCCAACGAGGAGCGCGGCGGCGCCGGCGGCGGTCACCAGGTTGTAGGTGGCGGTGCCGGTCTGGACCTCGACGCCCTTGCCGAACGCCCCAGCGAGCAGCTGGCCGGCGGCGACGCCGAGGCCGCCGAGGAGGGTCAGCCCGGCAGACCCGAGGCCGATCACGTCGGAGGACTGGCGGCCAGTGATCTTGGAGGACCAGTAGTGTAGCCCGCCCAGCGCGGCGACGATGCCGGCCGCGATCGCAAGGGTCGCCTGGCCGTCGTCCCACAAGGTGTTGTGCAGGTCGAGGCGCTCGATGGGCGCCAGGATGCCCGCGGCAGCGGCGAGGAGGAGCAGCGGCACCACCGCCAACGCGAACAGGAGCGGGCTGCCCTTCACGGGCTTCCCGGCGGCTCGACCACGGCGGAACGAATCTGCCCAGAGCCCAGCGAGACCCAGCACGGGAAGGAGCGCCAGGACGGCTTGGACGAGCATGACGGGGTTGGAGAACTTCTGGGCGGCGATCTGGTCTGTGTTGAAGGCGACGTAGGTGCTCACGGACCAGGCGCCCACCCCGGCAAGGCCGAACAGCCCGATGAGCGCAAACGCACCCTGATGACGGAGCTCGTTGCGGGCCCGGCTGAAGGTCGGGATGATGTCGCCGACGATGCCGAGAGCCGGAACGACGAAGGCGTAGATCTGAGGCTGGCGGATCGCCCACACGACGTTGCCGTACAGCGCGCCGTTCGTGTTGGCACCGTTGAGGATGCCCCCGGCACGGTGGTCGACGTACGCGAGGACCAACAGCGCCACGAGGACCGGAAGGGTGAGCAGCCAGATGCTCGCGGCAACGACCATGCTCCACGCGAACAGCGGCACCCGGGTGAGACGCATGCCGGGCGTCCGGCAGGTGAACACCGTGGTGAGCACGACCACCGCGCCGAGGAGCAGCCCGACGACCACGAGGATCAACGCGAGCAGCCACAGGTCGACGGCCTTGGTCGTCCCACCACCGGGACCGCCGTTGGTGGCGTACGACGCGATGTAGAGCCCGGCGCCGACGACGTAGAGCCAATAGGAGCCGGCGGCTGCCCGTGGGAACGCCACCGAGCGCGAGCCGATCTGCAGCGGCACCACGAGGAGTGCCAAGCCCAACAGGAGCGGGATGAGCCCGAGGAACACCACGGACGTGGTGTGGAGCGTCAGGATCTGGAAGAAGTTGCTGTCGGAGAGGATGCGGTGCTTGCCCGGGTCGAGCTGGTCGAACGCGACCAGCTCGCCCAGCACCAACGAGCCGAGCAGCATCGCGAGGGCGGTGCCGATGAAGAGTCTGCCGACGGTCTTGTGGTCGCCCGAGCCGAGCGTCCCCGCAAGGCCGGTCGGCGGCAAGGGAGACGCGTTGGAGGAAACCCCGGTCTCTGATGTTCTCGGTTGGGTCAAAGCCATGGAATTAGCAACCCTCGCTCAACGGCAGGCAGCAGTTCGGGACAATACACAGCCGCCCCACCGGGCGAGGAAATGGGCGGGTGTGTGGCGGGGATGCACAAGGCGCTCATCTCGCTCCCCGAACGAGCTGATCGACCACCATGGCGCCGAACAGCAGCGTGACATAGGTGATCGACCAGGCGAACATACGTATGGCAACCTTCGGCGACTCGGTGCGCAGGAGCTGCACAGCGAAGCCGGTGAACACCGAGCCGAGCACGACGGCGGCTGCGATGTAGATGAGGCCCATGTGCGCAACGGGAGCGAAGACCAAGGTCAAGCCCCACAGCACCACGGTGTAGGCGAGGATCTGCCAGGCGGTGGTGCGCAGGCTCTTCACCACCGGAAGCATCGGCACCTCGGCCGCGGCGTAGTCGTCGCGGTAGCGGAACGCGAGCGCCCAGAAGTGGGGTGGCGTCCACATGAAGATGACGAGGAAGAGCACCACCGGCGGCCAGGCGAGGCTCCCGGTGACCGAGCTCCAGCCGATGAGGACGGGCACCGCGCCGGCCGCGCCCCCGATGACGATGTTCTGTGTCGAGGTGCGCTTCAGCCAGAGCGTGTAGACGAAGACGTAGAAGAGGCATGCGGCGACAGCCAGCACGGCACTGAGCAGGTTGACCGTCGTCCAGAGCCAGGCGAACGCGGTGATCTCGAGGCAGACGGCGAACACCAGCGCCTCGTTGGGCTGCACGACCCCGGTCACGAGCGGGCGGCCGCGGGTCCGAGCCATGAGCCTGTCGATGTCGCGGTCGACGTACATGTTGACGGCGTGGGCACCGCCCGCTGCGAAGGTCCCGCCCGCCACGGTGGCGAAGATCAGCCAGAGTGACGGAACACCGCGCGCGGCAACGACTTGTGTGGGGACCGTGGTGACGAGCAGCAACTCGATGATCCGCGGCTTGGTGAGCGCCACGAAACCGGCGAGGCGCGCGCGGAGCGGAACCTCGACCGTTGCGACCATCGGGCTCTGAGGTTAGGACCGCTCGTCCACGCGAGCCAAAGCACCCCGATCACCGGGCGCTGCGGAGACGAGCCGACGGATTGACGACGCGCACCCTCGGCCCGTGTGTGAGGCATTGGGGGCCCGTGCACCCCGGGCCGTAGCCTCGAAGTCGTGTCTTCGCCGAAGCCGCCGGAATCCCCAGCCCGGGGCGTGACCCGAAGGCGCGCTCGCATCACGCCGTCCGCCTATCGGACGGTCACGCTCGCTGCGGTGTGGCTCATCATGCTGATCGTGGTCACCGGCGGAGCCGTGCGGCTCTCCAACTCGGGACTGGGTTGCACCGACTGGCCGCGCTGCACCGACAACCGCATCGTTGCCCCCGCTGAGCTGCACGCCTGGATCGAGTTCGGGAACCGGCTGGTGACCGGACTCGTCTCGATCATCGTCATCGCGGCGGTACTCGGCGCGCTGCTGCGCGTGCCACGGCGCCGTGATCTGACCTGGCTCTCGTGGGGCCTCGTCGCCGGCGTGGTCGGCCAGATCGTGCTGGGTGGGCTGGTCGTGCTGTTCCACCTGTGGCCACCACTCGTCATGGGCCATTTCGTGCTGTCCCAGATCCTCGTGGCAACCGCGGTCGTGCTCCACCTCCGCGCAGCTCGCGCGGACGTGATCGACGACGGGACCCCCTCCGCCACCCACGAGACGGAGGCCCCTCGGCCACTGCCTCGCGCAACCGCGGCGCCTGTGGTCGCGATCGTCGGTACGCAGGTCGTCCGGGTTTCTCGCGCACTGCTCACGCTCGGCGCCTTGGCGATCCTCACGGGCACCGTCGTGACCGGGACCGGACCGCATTCGGGGAGTCACGGCCACACCCTGGTCAAACGCCTTCCGTACTCCATCACGACCGTCGCACGTATCCACGGCACCGTCGACATGCTGTTCCTCGCCACCGTGCTCCTGCTCGTCTGGCTCCTACGACGGGGGCAGGCGCCCACACCCGTCCTGCGTGCCCTCGAAACGGTGCTGCTCGTCGGAGTCCTGCAGGCGGTCGTCGGCTACACGCAGTACTTCACCGGCGTACCTGCCATTCTCGTCGGCACCCACATCCTGGGCGCCAGCCTCTTGTGGATCAGCCTGTTGGTCTTCCACCTGCGGCTGTTCGCCCCCGTGGCGGACCTGCGAAACTCGGCAGATGGGGTGCACGCAGCAGGCGCAGGGCTCGACCGCCACGATGGCACCGGTCGAGACGGCGCCGGTCGAGATCTGGTCGCCCGATGACGACACAGTGCTCGACGCGGACCTCCCATGGATCGTCCTCGTGTGGAACGACCCGATCAACCTGATGTCGTACGTGACCTTCGTGTTCCAGAAGCTGTTCGGCTACAGCCGCGAGAAGGCCGAGAAGCTCATGCTCGACGTGCACCAGAAGGGCCGGGCGGTGGTGTCGTCAGGCCCCCGCGAGAAGGCCGAGCTCGACGTGTTCCGCCTGCACGAGCACGGTCTCTGGGCCACGATGCAGCGAGACACGTGACCACGACGACGTGCGGGGCCCCCTGACGTGGCCTGGTTCCGCCGACCAATCCGCCGCCGCCCCGACGGCACGATCGAAGTGCGCCTCGATCAGACCCAACGCGACCTGATCCGCGCCTGGACCGCAGAGCTGCGCACGCTCCTCGAAGACGATGAGCACCGTCCCGTACTGCGCCGCCTCGAACCACCCGCGTACGGGCAGGACGTCGTGCGAGACGCCGAATACCAGGCCCTCATGGGCAGCGAACTGCGCAGCTCCCGCCGCGAGGCGCTCGATTCGGTCGCGGCCAACATCGACGCGACCGTGCTCGACGAGGCGCAGGCAGTGGCCTGGATGCAAGCGATAAACGCCGTGCGCCTCGTGCTGGGCACGCACCTGGACGTGAGCGAGGACAGCCCCGCACTGGTGCGAGGTCCCGACGAGGGCCTCTGGGCCACCTACCACCTGCTCTCCGTCGTGTTGGAGCAGTTGGTGGACGCCCTCGGTTCGACCCCCTAGCCGCCGACCTCGACGCGACTCACGAGGTCACCGACGAAGGCGTGAACTCGGGCTTGCACACGCCCCGGAACTGATCGGTGAGCGTCACCGCCTCTTGGGCGGTCACCGGGTCGTTCGCGAGGTCGAGCAGACGATCCGTCGACAACGAGTCGATGACGTGCTGTGCGACGCAGCGGGTCTGGGCGATGCTCAAGATGGGCCCGTTGACCCCGTTGGGGATGTCCTTCGTGCGGTCGTACAGGTCTGCCGCCAGCTTGGTGCGAAGGAGCGGGACCAGCACCGTGGTGGCGCTGCGATCTTGTCCGCCCGCGCCGGCAGCAGGGTCGCAGCCACGAAGGACGACGACGTCACCGTCGGTGCGCGTCTGCACCCAATCGGACCCGATCGTCGACACGAAGGTCTGCGCGGCGCGCTCCAGCACACCGCGGTCGCTGTCGGCCGCACCGCGCACCCGCAGGTCGACACACACGCGCCCGTCCTTGCGGAACGTCGTCATCGTGTCGCCCGACCAGGCGTCCGCAGCGGCGAGAGCAAGGTGCGGGTCGATCTGGTTCGCGAGCACGAGGTACAGGCGGGTGGCTCCGAGCGTGGTCTCGGACAGGCGCTTCTCACCGTCTCCGAGGGGCGCAGGATCGACGTGCAACCCGCGATCGCCGTCGAGGTAGCGGTACGGGTCGAAGATCTGGGCGTCCGCCGTCGGGACGAACTGCAGCGCCCTGTCGATCACGGGCCAACCTTCACCCTGGTAGAGCACCTGTCCGAACAGGTCACCGAACGTCCGCGGGGCTGCTGCCAGCACCCCATCGAGTGAGGTGGGCGCCTTTGGTCCGGCAAGCGGCTTCGCCGCGTCGTACGTCGCGCGCTCTTCCTTCGACAGTTGCGCAACGTAGGCGGACGACGCCGCCCAGCCGCTGGCGTCCATCGTCGCCCACCCGAGGAAGCCGTTGCGCGCGCCACCATCGAGCGACGAGCGCCCGTAGAGCTGCGCGTTGAGGGCGTGATCGAGTTGGGCCACCACCAGCGGCGCCATCCTCGGCGTGATCGTGGACCCGCGCACATACAGAGCGCCCTTGGCGAAGCTGTAGAACACCGGGCCGTCCAGGTCGGCTCTGTTGACCGGCGCCGACGCGGTGCGCTGGACGATCCCCAATGCCCGCAGTGCCTGGTCCTGCTCCGCGAGGTCGTCGTCGCTGATCCGCACGCGGTCGCTCTCGCGGCGCACCTCGTCCGCGTAAGCGCTGGCCGAGAGGAAGTGCACCGGAACGGGGTGGCGGAAGCCCTGCCCCCGCTCCTGCGTCGCGAAGCGCGCCAGCCGCACCACGCGGGGGTCCCATGCGGCCGGGTAGCTCTTCGAGCCGGCGCTGTCGACCACTGCGAACGCGATCGAGACCACCAGCAGGAAGAGAATGCCCAGGGCGAACAGGCGCACCTCGCGCGAGAGCAGAGGCGGTTTGCTCGCCGGCGGAAGGACGGCGACGGGCGCCTGCAGCGTGGCAAGGCCGCCTGCCGACGGTGGAGGTGGAGGCTCGTCCCACGACGACGCCTCGAACGACACAGGCGCCGCGAGGTCGTCGCTCGGCTCGTCTGCCCAAGCGCCCGGCTCGTCTTCCCACGTCTGCGTGGACGCCGACGACTCGGCCGGGGCGTCGCGAGGATCGTGCATCCACCACGGTTCTTCGCCCAGGGGATCGTCCGTCGTCGGAGATGACGGCGTCGCGCTCGCCGGAGCCGACGGCTCGGTCGGCAACTGCTCACGTCCGCCGAAGAGCGAGGGGCCCCCGCCCCCAGGTGGTGCCGCAGCCGTGTAAGGGGCGGACGGCTCGGTGTCCGGCTCGTCGAACGGAAGGTCGTAGGGATTCGTCTCGGGGATCTCGTCACCCGGCGCGGCGGGCAGCGCCAGTTGCTCGCCGTCTTCGCCGATTGCCTCGATCGCCGGCGTAGCGATGGGCTCGTCGTGGATGGTCGACGTGTTGAAGTCGCCGTACAGGTCGAAGAAGGAGGCCCCGTCACCGAGCGAGGTCGCCCGCGACGGTTGCTCCTGAGCCGCCTCCGGCTCTTCCCAAGGCGCGGGAACCACACCGACGAGCGTGTGGCCGCAGAACTTGCAGATACTCCAGGACGGGAGGACACGCGCCAAGCATTCGGGACAGAGCCCGTGCGGAGCGCTCACCGGGTAGCTCCTGGCCAGGGGGCGCACGCGAGGTGGGGCCGGCCAGCCTGTCGGCACATCAGGTTGTACAGCATCTCGCCCTCACAGGAGGCCCCGGCGCGCGCGCCGACCAGAGAGGTGACCCGGCGTTCGTCGGGGGTCACCACCCCTGTCTGATCGGCCGGTCGCAAGTGTCCTTGAGAAGGGGACCGCGGAGGCATGCTGCTAGTCTGCCCGAGCCCTGATGCAGGAGCGGAGCCCCCATCGTCCAGCGGCCTAGGACGCCTGCCTTTCACGCAGGTAACACGGGTTCGAATCCCGTTGGGGGTGCTGCGATCCGCCGGATGGCTACGCCCAAACCAGAAGCGCGACGCGAGGTACCCCCCTTGCGTGTACAGCATATCGACGTACACTGCGGGGGTGGAGACCAAGACAGGGCGGTGGACCCTCCGGGTTACACCGGCACAGGATGCGCTCGTACGTCGTCTGCTCGAAAGCACCGGCGAGTCGCTCAACGAGTACGTCGTACGTCACGCCGTCGAGGCAGCGCAGGATGACCTCGCCGACCGTCGAGCCTTTGCTCTCGACGATGCCGCTTGGATCGAGCTCCAGCACCTCCTCGATCGCCCGCACTCCTTCAAGCCTGAGCTCGCCAGGCTCCTCTCGAACCCATCGGTGCTCGAACACGACGCGTGAACAGCCTCACCGGCCCAGAGCTGCTCACCGATGCTCACCTGGTCGACGAGTTCGACTGTGGCGAGAACCACCTCAACACGTGGCTGAGGAAGCGGGCCCGTCGCAACCAGGCCGACGGCTCGAGCCGAACCTGGGTCGTCACCCACGAAGGAAGAATCGTGGGGTTCTACGCATCCAGTGCGGCCGTGCTGCTCCGTGCCTCCGCCACCAAACGTGCCGCTCGCAACCAACCCGACCCCCTGCCCGCTCTCCTGCTCGGGCGCTTGGGTGTCGACAAGCAGTTCCACGGACGGGGCCTCGGCGCAGCATTGCTCAAGCACTTCCTGCTGAAGTCGATTGAGATCGCCAACGTCACCGGCGTGCAGGTTCTGCTGGTACATGCCAAGGATCAGCGAATCGCGAACTTCTACCTGCGCCACGGATTCGAGCCGTCACCTATCGACGACCTCACGCTGATGCTGCTGGTGAAGGACCTCAGAAGGTAACGATCGAGGCAAGACGACGACTCGCCCCCGGCTCACCGAGCACCAAGGAGCGGTGCTCACGGGTGCTCAGGTTGGTCAGCGTGATGGCGGCGTGAGGCCCTTTGCGACCGGCAGGCGAACCTCGACCTGCTGGAACGTCACCTCACCTCCGAACCGGGGCTCCGCATACGCAGTCGTGGCTGCGACGAGCTGAAGGCGCAATTTTGAGGTGGGCCGCAACGCGTAGGAGACCACCTCGAGCGGGACGGTGACCTCGTGCGATGCACCGTCCAAGGTCACTGCGAGAGGCGTGACCTGGTTTCCGACCACCAGGCCGGTGGCGTCATCCACCAACTGGGCGAAGACGCGAGTCGGACGATCCCCCTCGGCAACGGTGCCCTGGTAGGTGAGGTGAAGCTCCGGCGCGCCCACGACGAGGCGTGCCGTCGCCGGGGCCGGAATGCTCACGTCGACAGCGTTGGTCGCAGGGCCCGGAAGGATGCCTTTGGCGAACGTTGCGAAGAAATCCGTCGTCGGGGCATTCGCCGGAAGCGGTCCCGAGCCACCCTCGGCCTTGAGGGCCAGCGTCCCCGTACCGGACGCGACGACGGGTTCGCCGAGCGCGATCGGGTAGTCCTCCGCCTGGTAGCGGTTGCCTTCGTTGTCGATGAGATCGACTCGCGCACCCACATCGACCTTGGCGTCCTTTTTCACCCACCGATCGAGCCAGGCGAGCGTTGCCGCGCCGACCGCGTTCGGGTCACCCGGATCTGTCAAGCACGGGCCGTGGCCGCCGCAGTACCACAACATCGAGACCGTGGTGCCGGCCTTTCGCAGCAACCGGTAGTTGGTGATGCCCTCGTCGAGCGTGAACAAGGTGTCGGCGGTGCCCTGGACGATCAACGTGGGTGCCTTGATCTTCGCGACCGCGTCACCCGGGCCCCGGGCCCGGAACCAATCGGCCTCGGCGGCCTCGAGCGTGCCTTGCGCCTTGCCCTGGTCGTACGCCGTGGTGATGTGCGGATCGAGGTGCGCGGTGGGGGCGGCCGCGATCAGCAGGCCCGCCCAACCCGCTTTCATGAGGCCGCTCTTGTAGAGGCTCGTTTCGAGCGAGTTCCAGGCCATGTTCGGCACGATCGCGTCGACCCGGCAGTCGAGCGCCGCGACCTGGTACTGGATGCCACCTCCGTACGAGCCGCCAACCATGCCCATGCGCGGATCGCCCGGACGATCGAGTTCGACGCCGGGTTGGCCGGCAACCCAGTCGATGAGGCGCTCCACGTCGCGTCCCTCGAAGTCGGCGCTGTCGACCTCAGCCTCGCCAGCCGATGCGCCGAACCCGCGCGGGTCCCACGTCAGCACGTTGTACCCGGCGTCGTGGAGCGTCGCGATGCTGCCGCCACCCATGATCGCCGCCACGGCGCCAGGTGCGCCCTTCTGCTCCGTGCTGCCCGGAAGGCTCCAGCCGGGGCCCATGAGCACGGTCGGGCGACGCGTCCCTGCGGTGTCGACGGGCATCCAATGCAACCGGATGCGGGTGCCGTCGAACGAGGTCAGATCCCAGTCGACCGTGGATCCCTTCACCTGCGTCGCCGTCGCGGCGCGCACAGGGCGGGCACATGACGGGGTCGGGGTACCGGAGTCGCGCCCCACAGGAGTCGTGGCGTGCTTGGACGAGGATGCGCAGCCCGCCGCAGCCGTGAAGAGCCCGAGGCTGAGCAGCGCCGCCGAGCGTGCCGTGGTGAGACGCATGCGTTCGACCTTCCCCTGTCACACAGGCGGTGATCCGTGCGACCCCGCTCCGTACCGCTGACAGCACGCGACCGTACTCCGCACCGCTCAGCGGCAAGTACGTCGGTGACGCTTCACCCGACGCGCGGCGGCGCGCTCGCAACCGGAACCGTCACACGAAGGGCAGAGACGGTGAGCTCCCCACCAAGTCGAGGCAGGGGGAACAACGAGGACGTGGCCATGACTTGCAGCTCTATGTGCTGCCCGGCGTCGAGTCGCAGCGCGAGTGACGGAAGCGTCACCGAGATCGCATGCACTGCCCCGTCCATCTGGATCGGAACCGGTGTGACGGCGTTGCCGACGACCGACGACGTACGCGGGTCCACGAGTTGGACGTACATCCGTCCAGGCCGTGTCCCAGGAGGCGACGTCGCCCGGTAGGTCATGGTGACCCGCGGTGCGCCGATGAGCGCCACGCTGCGATCGGCCGCCGCCACTTGCACCGTGAGCGCGGTCTGGGCGGGCGCCGGAGTCACGCGCTCGGCATGTGCGAGCCGTGCCAACGGTGCGAGCCGCGCCGGATCCATCTCTCCTCCCCCGCCCTGCTCTGTCAACGCCAGGGTGCCCGCACCTTTCCCCTCGAGGGTCGTACCGGTGGGAACCGGGTAGTCGTCCGCGACGACCACCCCCCCGTTCGGCAGATCCACCTGGAACCGCGGCAGCTTCGGCGCGTCAGGCGACCGCATGAGGTACCTGTCCAGCCAGGCCCGCACCGGCGTCGTCACCGACGCGGGGTCGGCATCAGCCGGAAGGCACTGACCGTGCCCACCACAAACCCACACCATCGAGACGGCGACGCCGCGAGCGCGGAGCGATCGATAGGTCGCGATCGCCTCGTCCAGATCGAGCAGGTTGTCGGCGATGCCCTGGATCAACAGGGTGGGGGCCGTCACCGCGCCGCCCTGAGCCTCGACACCACGACGACGAAACCAGGCCAGGTCTGCCGGGTCCACGACGCCGTTGCGCTGAGCCTGCGTGAGCGCGTCTGCGAGGTGCGGGTTCGTGCGCTGCGGATCGCTGAGAGAGACCAAGGTGTCGAGCCAGGGCAACTTCGGCGTCTCGGCAGGGAACAAGGCTCGGTCGAGCGCATGCCAGGTGAACATCGCCACGACGGCATCGACTCGACAGTCGCGAGCCGACGCGATCAGCCCGATCGCTCCGCCGTAGGACGACCCGGCCATGGCCACACGGGGATCACCCGCGCGGTCAAGTGCCGCGGTGGGCTGCGTGGCCAACCAATCGATGATCGCGGAGACGTCGGCTCCCTCAACCGCCGAGGCATCGAACTCCGCGCGCCCGCCGGAAGCACCGAAGCCACGCGGGTCCCAGGTGAGCACGTTGTAGCCATCGCCTCGTAACACGTCGAGGTCGAGGGCCGACAGCGTGCCGGCAACCCCTGGGCCGGCGACGACCGCTCCCGTGCTTCCCCAGCCGGGCCCCATCAGCACCGTCGGCGCACGTTCGCCGCCCAGACGCGGCATCCAATGCAGGCGGATCACCGTGCCGTCGAAGGAACGAAGATCGACCTCGGTCGTGGTGCCCGCCACGCGCGTGGCATCGACCGCCCGAACGGGTCTGTCGCACCGCGGTCGGTCGGAGCGCAACAGCGAGACGCTCCCCGCCCACGCGGCCACGCCCACGAGCAACAACGCCCCAAAAAGCAGGAGGCCTCGCTGACGGCGCACGTGCCGCCGTCGACGCCGCTCGCTCACCGAGCGTCTACGAGCGCGGCATCCACGAGTCCAGATGCTAGCGAGAGGCCGCCGGGGTCCCGTCGCTGCTGTCGACTCGCAGGCACGCGGACGCCCTGACTAGAGTGCTCGTCTGCCCATGCGGCAGGTAAAGGTCCCGTGGTGAAGTCTGGAGTTCACGCCGCCCTGTCAAGGCGGAGGTCGCGGGTTCAAATCCCGTCGGGACCGCAAGACCGGGGAAACCCGGTCACATACCACCAACCCAGGCGGGTTGGTGGGACGAGGTCGGGTAGCTCAGTTGGCAGAGCGCGCGCCTGAAAAGCGCGAGGTCACCGGATCGACGCCGGTCCCGACCACCACCTCCTCCGCGTGGGGCGCGTGTGACCTACGGTCAACGCATGGTCGGCATCGACACCTCCACACCGACGTCCTGGGCGGCAGCCGGCACACGGATCGATTCGCAGAGCGGGTCGATCTTCGTCGTTGACATCCCCGGCGAGAACAATGCGCTCGACCCAGCCCTTGTGCTTCACGGGTTCCCCACCTGCTCGTTCGATTGGCGGCTCGTCCTGGACGACCTCGCCTCGGGAGGGCGCCGGGTCGTGCTATTCGACTTCATCGGCTTCGGCCTCTCGGCGAAGCCCGACCGTCGCTACGGCATCGACCTCCACGCCGAAACAGTGGAGGTCGTCGCTGAGGCACTCGACCTGCGCCGTGTCTCGCTCGTCTCCCACGACATGGGTGACTCCGTCGCCGGCGAAGTGCTCGCCCGCTCGCTCGAAGGACGCAGCCGCCTCGACGTCACGCGCCGAGTCGTGAGCAACGGCTCCATCTACCTCGACCTGGCACACCTCACCGACGGACAGCAACTGCTGCTGTCCCTGGATGACGCCCGCTTGCCATCCGAGCTCATGGCGGCTGACGGCGGTGCCGGCTTCCGTCGCGGACTCGGGCTCGTGTTCGCTCCCACCACGCCGGCGTCGGACGAGGAGCTTCACTACCAAGCAGAGCTCGCCCAGGCGAACGACGGGCTGAGCCTGATGCCACGCCTCATCCGCTACCTCGAGGATCGTCGTGCCCACGAACGCCGCTACACGGGTGCGTTGGAAACCCATCCGGCGCCACTCTCGATCATCTGGGGAGCCGAGGACCCCGTCGCACGGGTAGCCATGGCACACCAGTTGGCTGCGCGCCAGCCTGCTGCTCCTGTGACCATCCTCGACGGCGTCGGGCACTACCCGATGCTCGAAGACCCCCTGCGCTTCGGTGCGGCGCTGCGGGCCGCACTCACGGCGAGCTGAACGACCGGCGACCTCAGCCGAGACCCAGCGCGGCAGGCAGCGCGGCGTGATCCGCGACCACCAGGTCTGCTTCGACCACGGGCGCACCATCGAGCAATGGGTCGTCCGCCACGCCCGTGTAGCGCACGCTCACCATGCCGTAGGCACGCGCACCGGCGACGTCGGTCCGGCGTAGGTCACCAACGTGCGCGGCGTGCTCGGGCTTGGGGGCTCCGAGGCCCTCCAACGCATGGGCGAAGATGCGCGGATCGGGCTTGAAGACGCCGACCTCATCCGAGAAAGACCAATGGTGGAAGTAGTCGAGTACGTCCTGCTGCTCGAGGTAGCGCCGCAGCACCGGGGACGGGGTCAGTCCGACATCGCAGATGATGCCGACACGGATGCCGGCAGCGTGCAGCTGCGCAAGGCACGCGGTGATGTTCGCGGTGAGGGTCGGGAAGCGATCGCTCGGGGGGTTGCGATAGATGTCGAGCAGCGCGTCCACCACGGGTCGAGCAACGTCACCGTGCCCGAGGTGCCCGAGTGCGACCTCGACCGCCTCGAAGGCCGAGAAGCCGACGTTCGCCTTCCACGCCGCGACGTATGCCTCCCAGGAACGGTGCATGGCCTCATCGATGGCCGCTCCGGTGACCACACGCCCGGCATCGGCCAGGATCGTCTCCCAGGCCGCCTTGCGGATGGCGAAGATGGTCGGGTCTTCGACGACCAACGTGTTCCAGAAGTCGAACGTGACGACCTCGACAGGACCCACCACGACGTCGGCCATGCTCAATGCGCGCGGCAGACGCCCTCGCGCCGCGCTGCTTCGGCCACAGCCTCGGCAACGAGCGGCGCAACGCTCGTGTCGAACACGGACGGCACGATGAGGTCGGGCGACAGGTCCGCGAGCGGCACCGCAGCGGCGATCGCCTTGGCGGCCGCCAGCTTCATGCCCTCGGTGACCGTCGTGGCCCCGACATCGAGCGCTCCACGGAACAACCCCGGGAAGGCAAGCACGTTGTTGATCTGGTTCGGGAAGTCGCTCCGGCCCGTTGCCACGACGGCGGCAACGCCGCGTGCCTCCTCGGGGCGGATCTCGGGGTCGGGGTTTGCCAGCGCGAAGACCACCGGGCGATCGGCCATGGTGCGGACGTCATCGGCGGTGATCAAGCCCGGGCCGCTCACCCCGATGAAGATGTCCGCCCCCCGGAGCACCTCAGGCAGCGAGCCGGTGAGCTGCTCGGGGTTGGTGATCTCGGCGAAGCGCTGCTTCGCCTCGTTCAGGTCAGTTCGCCCACGGTGGATCGCACCCTGACGGTCGGTGCCGATCACGACAGGCACGCCGGCTTCGAGAAGGATCTTCGAGATCGCGACGCCTGCAGCACCCGCCCCGGCGATGACGACCCGCAAGTCCGTCATGCGCTTGTCGACGATCTGCAGCGCGTTCTGGAGCGCCGCGAGCGCGACCACTGCGGTGCCGTGCTGGTCGTCGTGGAAGATCGGAATGTCGAGCGATGCCTGCAGGGCCTCCTCGACGCGGAAGCACTGCGGTGCCGCGATGTCCTCGAGGTTCACGCCGCCGAAGACCGGAGCGATGCGCTGCACCGTCTCGACGATGATCCCGACTCGATCGTCGGGAGCGGTGCCCTGGGGGATGTCGATGCAGATCGGGAAGGCGTCGACACCGGCGAAGTTCTTGAACAGCAGCGCCTTGCCTTCCATGACCGGGAGCGCTGCCGCCGGACCGATGTCGCCCAGTCCGAGCACCGCAGTCCCGTCGGTGACGATCGCGACGGTGTTCTTCTTGATCGTCAGCTCATGGGCGAGCTCGGGCTTCGCTTCGATCGCCTTGCAGACCCTGGCCACACCTGGGGTGTAGGCCATGGAGAGGTCGTCTCTGTCGCGCAGTGGCAGCCGGGAAATGACCTCGATCTTGCCGCCCTCGTGCATGAGGAACGTGCGGTCGTCGGCCGCCAGCACCTCGACGCCGTCGAGCCCGTCGACCGCAGCCCGGATGCGCTGCTGGTGTGCCTCGTCGACGCAGTCGACCATCAGCACCTCGTCGAGGTACGCGCCCTTCGCCTCGAACCCGTCCAATGCGCCGATGTTCCCGCCAGCCTCACCGATGGCGGCCGCGAGGCGCCCAAGAGCCCCGGGCTCGTTGTCGAGGCGCACACGAAGGCGAACCGAGAAGGCGGCGGAAGGGGTGGTCATCGTGGCGACGGTACTGCACCGGGATTCGCACCCCCCAACTTCGGGGGGTCGATCAGGCGGCTGCGAAACGCTCAGGAAGCCGCCGGGCCCGCTTCACGCAGGCAACGCCTGACCTCGGCCGCAGGGAAGCGGCGATGGCCACCGAGGGTGCGGATGGCCGTCAGCTTCCCGTCACGCGCCCAGCGGCCGACCGTCTTCGGGTCGACGCGGAACAGCGCGGCAACCTCACCGGGGGTGAGCAGCGTGTCGCTCGCGACCATCTTCGCTAGGTCGGTCATGGTTCCTCGTGGGTGCGGTGGCGTGCTTCTGTCGAAGCCGCTCCTCACGTTACGGGACTTCCTCGTCGGGGCCGCGGATGCCCCAGCGGCTGTCCGAGGTCAGCCTTCGTAGGGAAAACCAAGGTCAGGTGCGGTGACGAGCGCAGTGAACGGGATGCCGCGCGCTGCCGCGAGCGCGGCGCACGTCCCGCCGCGATCGACCACCGGGACGAGCAAGCGCACCTCGGCACCCGCACGAGCGACCTCGTCGGCCGCCTCCAGCATCGACACCCCACGGGTCACCGCGTCCTCGGTGATGGCCACACGGTCGCCGGCCTCCAGGGCACCGGCGATGCGCCCACCGCCGCCGTGGTCCTTCGCTTCCTTCCGGACGCTGAAGGCACGAAGGTGGCGCCCGCGCGTGGCGGCGATCGCGGCGGTCGCGAACGCCACCGCATCGGCACCCATCGTCAGGCCGCCGATGGCCGTGATGTCAGCGGGCAAGGCGGCAAGCAGTGCCTCGGCCACCAACAACATGCCCTCCGGCCGACAGGTGGTCTGCTTCGCGTCGACGAACCATGTGCTGCGCTTCCCGGACTTGAGGACGAAGTCGCCTTCCCGAACGGCGTACTCGAGGAGGTGGGCGCGCAAGCCGTCGGGTGAACTGCCTTCGGTCACGCCGGCTGACCCGTAGCTGCCCAGCCCGTCGGGTCGCGGAACCACGCAACCGTGGCCGCGAGGCCGTGCTCGAGGGGCACCGCGGTTGCATCGGGAAACAAGCTGTGCAGACGAGACGGATCGGCCTGGGAGTGCGGCACATCGCCGCGACGGTTCTCGACGTGGTTGCGCGCCACCGGATGCCCGAGCTCGGCCTCGATCAGGTCCATCAGCTCGAGCAGCGTTGCTCGCCCACCGAATGCGAGGTTGACCGGACCGTCGTAGGTCACCTCACGAAGGATGGCATCGGTGATGATGGCGCAGACCGAGCCCACGTACGTGAAGTCGCGGCTCTGCGTGCCGTCACCGTGCACGGTGAGCGGCTCGTCGGCCATCGCCGCCGAGACGAACGCCGGCACGACTGCCGCATAGGCATGGTTGGCTGCCTGGAGCGGGCCGAAGACATTGAAGAACCGGAAGGGCAGCACGGGCAGGCCGTAGGAACGCCCCCACGCAACCGTGTACGACTCGGTCGCGAGCTTGCTCGCCGCGTAGGGGCTCACGGGCGACGTGAGGAGGTCTTCGCTCTTCGGCAGCGCGGGGTTCGCGCCGTAGACGGACGACGAGGACGCCACGATCACGTGTGCGTTGCCCGCTGCGCGTGCCGCCTCGAGCACGCGCATGGTGCCCGTGGCATTGGCATCGTGCGAGGACACCGGATCATCGATGGATCGAGGCACGGACGGTCGCGCCGCGAGGTGTACGACGGCCTTTGCGCCGGCGCACACCTCGGCGAGCGTGTCCGGGTCGAGGATGGAGCCCTCGACCAGCTCAACACGCTCGACACCGTCGAGGTTGCTACGGAAGCCGCTTGAGAGGTTGTCGAGGGCCACGATCTCGTCGACCTGGGGGGTCGCCCGTAGCCGACGACAGAGGTTTGCCCCGATGAAGCCGGCTCCGCCGGTGACGACGACCTTCACCCGACGCCTCCCAGTTCGACGACCACGCCAGCGCTGCCGCCGGGCGTGCGCAGGACCCGAGCGCGTGGCGTTCCCTGGCTGGGCAGCGTGTCGATCAACGGCGGGAGCGTGTCACTCGTGGGGTCTACCTCGTTCACCTTCGGAGACTGGCCCGTGTTGGGCGTTCCCGCGATGACGAACCCGAGCACGATCGCCAATGCGGCGAGCACGACAAGTGAGACACGGCGACGGATCATCGGGCGTCGACACTAGTCGCCACGCCGGTCACCGCCGGTGGCGGGTGCCTGCAGTGCCAACCGGACGAAGGCGTCTGTGTCTGTCGAGGTCGTCACGCCGGGCTGCAGGCGCCGCCCGCCTGTCCGGGCATCGGCCGTCCAACCCGGGGGCAGCGTGACATCGACGGTCACCTTGTCGGGGTTCACCTGGGTCGTGTGGAACACGTCCAGCTTGTACCCGGATCGGAAGGGACCGGTCCCGGTCAGGTCCAGCTCGAACGTGATCGACTGACCCGGCGGAATCTCGACGAAGCGGGAGTACGCGAACCGACCGAGCTCACGGTTCACGTCGAACACCTGCTTCTGCCCGTCTACACGCCCCTCGACGAGCGTCCATGGCGAATAGACCGAGACGTAGAGCACGCTCGTACCACTGGGCTTCGGCGGCACGTACGAGTTCCCGATGATGTATCGGGGCAACCCCGACGCCGGCGCGTCGTTGTGCAGCGTGACGGTGGCACGCGCCGTGATCTTGCCGGTGACGGGGTCGATCGTCGCGTGGTAGCGGATGTCGCGGTGCAAGAAGCTGTCGATCTTGTTGCCGCTTCCGTTCTGGGTCACGACCGTGAGCGCGTCGCCGTCGACCGGCGGCATGCGTCCGGCGAGCCCGAGCTGCTCGAGCGCCGCCATCTCGGCTGGATGCGTCGAACCGATCAAGATGTGGCGGCCGGCGACCGCTGGCGAGAGCGCGTCGACGAGCGCCTTCGGCGAGGCGAACTTCGCGTTCGAGAACGCCTTGAACGCCGTCTTGGTCACCTCCGACAGCAGCTCGGCGCGTTCGTCGTTGTCGATGTACCGCACGTACTGGTCGACGAAGAGGATCTGCTGGACGTTCCCTGAGGTGATCGGCACCGGCCATTGGGGCACCGTCACCGGACCGATCACCTTGAGCAGCGCGGCCAGCCCGATCGGGTCGAGCAAGATCACGCCGTCGATGGGACGCCCTGCCGATTGCGGATAGAGCTGGGCGATCACGTCCGTCGTCGTCGGGAAGTCGGGCGACATCGTGATGTTGCTCCACGACTGGGCGGGCTGGAAGCGGCCGTAGTGCGCGAGGAAGTCTGCGGGGCCTGTCAGGTGACGCTGAGCCTCGGGAGTCGCGTACTGCAGCGCATCGTCACGCCCCTCAACGGGCATGTCGATCGACTTCCCGTCTGCGGTGACCTCGGCGAAGTTGCCGATCAGGCCCCCACTGCCTCGGGCTTCCGCCGGGGTCGCCAGCGCGAGGAAGTAGCGGCGAGGCCCGTCCGCGCCAAGCATCGGCCCGAGGAGACGTGCTGCGACGAGCGCGTGCTCTCCCTCGGCGTGCGCGTCACGCACCTTGCTGGCTGCAAGATCGAGACGTTCGTCGATGGGTGCCAGCAACCACGGCGAGCGAATGGAAGCGAGCCGCTCAAGGCCGGTCTCGAGCGCCTTGGTCGCAGATTCGAGGCTTGGCGCCAAGCCTTCGATCGCCTTCATCGGGAGGGCGCCGTCACTGAGACGCAACCCGTCGAGATCGTTCGCGGCCACGATGCGGGCGCCCGCGTTGGCGAGGTCGTCACCGGTCCGTCCGGCCTCGGTCAAGGCTCGTACCTGCACCGCCAACCCGGGCACGAGCCGCGCGGGTGCGACAAGCGGGCCGCGAAGGGTGGCACGCGCCCTTCGGAATGCCGCACCCGACGCGTGGAACGACGCCACCGCGTCGTCCATGCGGTTGGCACGAACCAGGTCAACCCCACGTTGGCTCTGCGCGACGCCCTGGTTGAAGGAGCTCCGGGCTCCCCAGATGGCTCGTGCGGCTGCACCGGTCGCGAGGAAGAGCGCGCAGACGGTGACCACCAAAGCGAGGCGCACTGCCCGGCCCGAGCGGCCAGAGATGCGCAGGGCACCGACCACAAGCACGGAGGCGAAGATGCATGCTGCCGGAACAGCGGTTCTGGCTAGTCCGCCGGTGCTCGGCAGGTGCAGGGCAACAAGGACCAAGGCCGCTCCGGCCACGCTTCCGTGCTGCCAACGGTCCTTGCGCTGCACGAGTGCGATGACCGCACCGACCGCCACAAGACCTGACAACAGGGCGACGAAACCGGAGCCCGCCAGGAAGCCGACGAGGCCTGCAAAGAGCCATACGACAGGGCCGGCCGACGCCGCAAGCCCGACGGTGAGTGTGCCGAGCGCGATGCGCCAACACGCGTCAGCTGCCGGTAGGCCCGTGGGTGACCCTGAGGAGGTCAGCCCGAGGACCGTACCGGCAGCGAACGCAATGCTGAACTGAAAGGGGAAGGCCGTCAGCTTGGACGGCCGAGCGTGACGGCTCAGACCTCAGCCGTCTCCCGACGACGCCACGTGGCGAGGACCGCAGCCACGAGACCCACGACGACGAGGCCACCACCGAGCCAGACCTTCGGCCAGGTGGATGCACCGGTGCGGGGCAGCGGCTGGGTGGGGGCGGGCGGCGTGACCTGCGCCGAGGTGATGGTCAGCGTGCCCGTGAGGGTGCGGTCGCCGGGGGCGTCAGGAGCCTGGGCGATTGCGCTCACGGTGTAGTTGGCCGCGGTCGCCGAAGGCGGAGCGGTCAGCGTGGTCTGGATGCCGCCAGCGGCTGTGGTCGTGCCCGTGTAGGTCGCCACGACGGTGCCACCGGGGTTGGTGAGGGTGATCGTGTACGGCACGTTCGGGGCGAACGAACCATCGCGCACCGTGACGGTGTAGTTGCCGCCGACCGGAATGCTTCCGGGGTTGACGGTGATCGCCGGCTCTGCCGGGCAGGAAGCCGACGGCGGGTAGCAACCCGCCTGCGCCGAGTTCACAGCCGTTGCCGGGAGCGCCACGGCGAGCAGCGCCACAGAGGCGAGCAATGCCGCGGAGAGGCCCTTACGAAGAACACTCATGCTGGATGTTTCCCTTCCCCTCAGTTGATCGTGCCCGAATGGGCGCCGAAGAAGCTTCCGTACTCTAACGAAGAGCCTTTGTCCGCGCAATGGCGGTTCGTGACATGTACCTCATGCGCTGCGGTGCTCCCCCAACACGGACCGTGTCACTGTCGCTTCGTGTGGCTGTTGCTCAGCGTACTTGCCCAGACGTCGTTGGGCGATCATCGCCGCGCCCGGTTGCCGTGTCATCGTCGCTTGTGGATGCGGCGCCGCTCGCGGCCCCGCCGAGTCGGCTGCGCACCGCCCCGAGGGAGATGCCACGGTCAGCACCGGAGGAGCGCTGCGGTTCGTCGGGCTCGTACCCGTAGCCGTACCCGTAGCCATAGCCGTACCCGTAGCCGTAGCCACCGCTGAGACCGATGCCGTTGAGCACCGTACCCACAAGCGGCACCTTGACCTGGCGAAGCACCTCGATGGTGCGGCGTAGGTCTTTGGCGCCGGTCGACCCGGCCCGCGCCACGATGATCGTGCCGTCCACCATGCGTCCGATGATCGACGCGTCTGTCACCGGCAGCACCGGCGGGGCGTCAACCAAGACGACATCCGAGGCGAGGCGAAGCGCCTCGAAGATCTTGACGACGCGCCGACCCGACAGGAGCTCCGACGGGTTGCCCGGGCGCTGGCCCGACGCGAGCACGTAGAGGTTGTCGACGCCGGGGACCGCCTGCACCGCCTCAGACAGCGGTGCGTCGCCGACCAAGGCGGTGGAGAAGCCCACCTCATTGCTCAGCCCGAAGAAGGTGTGCAGCTGCGGACGCCGGAAGTCTGAGCAGACCAACGTGGTGCGAACCCCTGCCTGCGCGAGAGCGACACCCAGGTTCGCCACGGTGGTGCTCTTCCCCTCGCCGGCGGATGCACTCGTGACCTGCAGAACCCGCAACGACTGGTCGAGGCAGAGCAGACGAACCGACGTTCGGAGGCTTCGGTAGCTTTCGGCAACAGGCGAGTTCGCGTGATCTCGTGCCGCCACGTAGCGAGGCTCGGTACGGGGACTGCTGCTCGCGGGGATGATCGCTAGCGTCGGGAGGCCGTCGCTGATGCGCTCGAGGTCGTGGTTCGTCTGCACCGAGTCGTCAAGGCGTTCGAGCACGAACGCTGCGGTCAGACCAAGCACGAGGCCCGCGCCGAAGCCCACGACGGTGGACCCGAGCGGACGAGGCCGGATCGGTGTCTTCGGAACCGAGGCGTAGCTGATGACGCTGCCCCGTCCGGTCACGGCGTCCGCGCTGGACACGAAGTCGTCGTAGCGGTTCTGGTACTGGCTCAGCTGGCCGTTCAGGGCAGCGACCGTCGGCTGGATGGCATCCGAGAGCTGCTGGAAGTTCGGCGAATCCGCGGCTGGCAGGCTCGCCTTGAGGGTGTCGATCTGCAACTGGAGCGTGTCGATCTTTCGCTTCACGCTGAGCAGCGCAGGTAGGTACAGCGCCCGGTTCTGGTCGCGGCTGACTGAGACATAGCACGCCGCGTACGCATTGGCGATCGTTGCGGCGTCGGCAGGCCGGGTCGAAACCGCAGCGATGTCTACGACATACGTGATGCCCACGGATGTGGCGGTGACCCCACCGGCGAGACCGATGCGAGTTCTGACACAGGCCGCCACCGACCCACCGCTGATTTGCGAGATCTCCGATGCGATGGCGCGCTCGGGGTCGTTGGGGAGCTGGCTCGACTGGTTGTTGATCAGGTCCTGGACGGCGCTTTGCCCGAACGTGAGCTGGAGCGAGACGTGCGCCTCGTACTCCGGCGTTTGCAGGAAGGAGGAGATGAGCGCGGTCAGCGCCACCAACACCGCACAGAAGGCGACAACCCACTTCCGCCGACGAAGCACCACCAGGTAGTCGCGCAGGGAGAACTCGTTCACGCCGGGAGTCACCGGGGCACTCTACCCAACCGGGCAGGCCCGTCGGAGCCGCGGGGCACCTCGCCGGGATGCGGCGCCGCATCCCTGGTAGCCTTTCGACCTTACGGAACGAAGTCGGGGGGCGGCACGACGACGCCGAAACTCGTCCGTGGAGGCCACAATGCTCGACATCATGACCGGACGCCGCGGCGTCCTCCAAGGAATGGTCGACGTCGTCTCGTGGGTCTTCGCGCTCGTGTTCGTGAGCCTCATTCGCAACGATTTCCAACTGGGCATCATCAGTTGGAGCCGCCTCAGCATGGTGATCGCCATGGCGGTCGCGTGCCAGCTCCTGGTTGGGTATCTCGCAGCCCTCTATCGCAACCGCTGGCGCCTCGGCAGCTTCGACGAAGCGATCGCGGTCGCTATCTGCGTCACCCTCACCACCTGCGTCGTCTCGCTTGTGGTGCTCATCGGGATCAACCACGCCCGGGTACTCGTTCCCGCATCGACAAGCGTCATGGGTGGCTTCGTGGCCGTTGTCCTCATGGCCGGGTCGCGTGTGTTCGCGCGGTGGGTCCTCCAGCTGAGCCGCAAGCCTCGTGACGCGGCTTCACGCGTGCTGGTGTTCGGCGCCGGCAACGGTGGCGCCCAAGTCGTCGACGCCATGCTTGCCGACCCGCAGAGTCCCTACCTCCCAGTGGGCTTCATCGACGACGACCCGGCGAAGCGCCATTTCCGCCACCGAGGCATCAGCGTGCTCGGCACCCGCAAGCAGATCGTCCGCGCCGCACGCGAGGCCCAGGCCGACACGTTGCTGATCGCCATCCCCAGCGCGGCACACGGTCTCATGGCCGAGGCAGCCGATCTCGCGGAGCAGGAGGGCCTCAACGTCCTGGTCCTCCCGCCGGTCGCGGAGCTCTTCGGCGGCCACGTGGATGTGGCGCACATTCGCGAACTCGACGTCGAGGACCTCCTCGGGCGCAATCCCGTCGAGACCGACCTGGAAGCGATCGCCGGCTACCTGACGGGGCGCCGTGTGCTCGTGACCGGCGCCGGTGGCTCCATCGGTTCTGAGCTCTCCCGCCAGATCCACCGGTACGCGCCGAGCGAACTGATCCTGCTCGACCGAAACGAGAACGCGCTCCATTCGGTGCAGCTCTCGATCGAAGGCCGAGCGCTGCTCGACACCGACAACATCGTCCTCGCGGACATCCGCGACGCCGAGGCGGTGCGAAAGGTGTTCGCAGACCGACGCCCCGACGTGGTGTTCCACGCAGCGGCCCTCAAGCATCTCCCCATCCTCGAGCGGTTCCCTGCGGAGGCGTTCAAGACGAACGTGATCGGCACGGCGAACGTGCTTGCGGCGGCCGTGGCCAGCGGGGTCGACCGGTTCGTCAACGTCTCGACCGACAAGGCTGCCGACCCTTCGAGCGTGCTCGGGTACACCAAGCGGCTGGCGGAGCGCATCACCGCCCACGTCGCAGCCGACAATCCCGGCACCTTTCTCAGCGTCCGCTTCGGCAACGTGCTCGGCTCCGACGGCTCCGTGTTGCGCACCTTCCGTGCGCAAGTCGCCTCGGGCGGGCCCATCACCGTCACGCACCCCGACGTCACGCGCTACTTCATGACCGTGTCAGAGGCCGTGCAGCTCGTCATCCAAGCGGGCGCCATCGGATCCGACGGGGAGGCACTCGTGCTCGACATGGGCGAGCCTGTCCGCATCGATGACGTCGCACGGCGTCTCGCCGCCCAGGCACCCCGCCCCATCAAGATCGTGTACACGGGGCTTCGTCCGGGTGAGAAGTGCCATGAGGTGTTGCTCGGCGCCGGCGAAGTGGACGTGCGTCCGGTGCACCCGCTCATCTCGCATGTGCCGGTGCCACCCCTGTCCGTCGGGACGGCTACCCAGCTTCCCGACCTCCCGTGTGACGAGATGACCGGCGCGCTTCGCACCCTGGTGGCGCGCCCGGTCGAGCAGGTCGAGCGCTGAAGGTGACGCAGGAACCACCCTACGAGCGACGCTTTATGCTGTCGCCGCCTGAGGTCTCCGACAGCGACCGAAAGGCCCTGCTCGACGCGTTCGACTCAGGCTGGATCGCGCCGGTCGGGCCCCACCTCAGCGCATTCGAAGTCGCACTCGCCGAGCGTGCCGGCACCGCGCACGCGGTCGCCGTCAGCAGCGGAACGGCCGCCCTGCACCTCGCCCTCCAGATCGCCGGCATCGGGCAGGGAGATCACGTCGTGGTCGCCGACCTGACGTTCGCTGCCTCGGCGAACGCGGTCTGCTACCTCGGAGCGGTGCCAGTGTTCGTCGATGTCGACGACCGCACCTGGAACCTCGACCCCGCACGGTTCGCGGAGGCATGCGAACGGGGTCGATCCTCTGGCAAGCCGATTCGGGCAGCCATCGTGGTCGACCTCTATGGGCAAGTCGCCGCCTTCGACGAGCTGCGACGGGTTGCCGACGCGTACGACGTCGTGTTGATCGAGGACGCCGCCGAAGCGATCGGAGCCAGCTATCGGGGCCGGCCAGCCGGCGGTCTCGGTGCGATCGGCGTGTTCTCGTTCAACGGGAACAAGATCATCACCACCTCAGGCGGCGGCGCGCTCCTCACCGACCGCGCCGATTGGGCCGACTCCGCCCGCTACCTGGCCACCCAGGCTCGACAGCCGGTGCTGCACTACGAGCACACGGAGGTCGGGTACAACTACCGCCTCAGCAACCTTCTCGCCGCGCTCGGCATCAGCCAGCTGACCTCCCTTGACGATCGTGTCGATCGCCGCCATCTCGTGAACCGCCGCTACCGCGACGCACTCGAAGGGCAACACGGCATCACCTTCACCGCAGACGCCGGTGACGGGCGCCCCAACTGGTGGCTCACCACGCTCACGATCGATCCCGCCGCATTTGGTGTCGATCGGTCGGTGGTCATCGACCACCTCGCAGCGCATCGGGTCGAAGCGCGTCCCGTTTGGAAGCCCATGCACCTGCAGCCGGTGTTCGCGGACCACGCCTTCGTCGGCGTCGGCGTGTCCGCACGGCTTTTCGAACAAGGCCTCTGCCTGCCCAGCGGGTACGGCATGACCGACGAAGACGTCGACCACGTCGCCGCACTGGTTCTCGATGCACGCAAGCGAGGCTGAACAGGCACGCGCCACGACGAGTCGCGCGAAACGTTGGCTCGACGTGACGGTGGCCGCATTCGGCTTGGGCGTCGCGTCACCGGTGCTCGCGGCCGTTGCTGCGGCGATTCGCATCGAGGACGGCCCGGGGGTGCTGTTCACACAAGAGCGCCTCGGACGCGACGGTGAGACCATCCGTGTCGCGAAGTTCCGGAGCATGCGCCACAACGACGCGGATCCCGCCGGCATGGGGCGCGTCGACGGCAGCAACCCCCTCGTCACGCGCACAGGACGAGTCATCCGACGCCTGAAGATCGACGAGGTGCCCCAACTCCTGGGCGTGCTGCGCGGCGAGCTCTCGCTCGTGGGGCCCCGACCCACCCTGGTCGAGCACCTTGCGGGCTATGACGCGTTTCAGCGCCGACGCCTGGAGGTCCGCCCCGGCCTGACGGGCTGGGCGCAGGTGAACGGCAACACGTCGCTCACCTGGGACGAACGCATTCGCCTCGACGTCTGGTACGTGGACAACTGGTCGTTCTGGCTCGATATCAAGGTGCTCGTGCGCACGATCATCGCAATCGTGCTCGGCGAGCGACGCAACGAAGCGGCCATCGAGGAGGCGACACGCCATGAAGATGACACTCGTCGGCGCGGTTGAATCAACCGATGTCACCCTGGCGACCCTGTTGGCGCGGGGCTACGACCCGCTCGTCCTGACGCTGCCGCCGACGCTCGGTCATCGACACAGCGACTACGTCGACCTGGCCGAACGCCACCCGGACCACCGCGCACGCATCATCGGGATCGACCGCATCGCAGACCCGTCCACCGTCGAGCTCCTGCGCGACGAGGCGCCCGACGTGCTCTGCGTCTTCGGGTGGTCGCAGATCTGCCCGCCTGAGGTGCTGCAGGTCGCTCGGCTCGCGACCCTCGGCTGTCACCCGGCACCCCTGCCACGCAACCGGGGTCGTGGGGTGATCCCGTGGACGATCGTGCAGGGCGTCGATTCCACCGCGTTCAGCCTCTTCCACCTTGCCGACGGGGTCGACGACGGAGACGTCGTGGTGCAAGTACCGATCCCCGTGGCAGCGCGTGAGACCGCCCGCACCCTGTACGACAAGCACATGCGAGCGCTTCGAGAGGCGCTTGCGATCTTGCTCGACACCATCGAACGTGGCGAGGGCATCCCGCGCATCGCGCAGGACCACAGCCTCGCAACCTGGTGCGCCAAGCGAGACGCAGAAGACGGGCGCCTCGACTTCACACGCCCTGCGGCCGAGGTGGACCGCCTCGTCCGAGCCAGCACCCACCCCTACCCCGGTGCGTTCACGACCACGGTCGGGGGCGCCGTGCTGCGCGTGTGGGCGGCGCACGACGTCGACGCCCCGCAACACTGGGCGCGCCCTGGCCAGATCATCGAGATGGACGAAGCGACGATCACCGTGCTGTGCGGTGACCATCGCGCGCTCGTGCTCGACGATTGGGGGCTCGAGCCGACCGACGCACGGCGACCGCCGATGCATGCGCAACTCGGCCCGCGTCACCCCTGACCCGTCGGCCAGCAGGTACCGTCGGCGCCGTGTTCGACGTCACCACTGGCACTCGCGTCCTCGTCGTAGCTCCCCATCCCGACGATGAGACGATCGGTATGGGTGGGACAATCGCCAAGCTGGCCGGCCTCGGGGCACACGTCACCGTCGCGATCATGACGGGCCCTGGCGAGGACGAGCACCCGTTCATCCCCGCTGAAGCGTTCGCGACGGTGCACGCGGAGGCAGCGGAGGCACACCAGATCCTGGGCGTGCACGACACGCGCTTCGGCACCCTTCCGGCGGTGGCGGTGACCCACACCAAGCTGTGGGAGCGCAACGCCGAGATCGACGACCTCGTCAACGACGTCCGGCCCGAGATCCTGTTCTGCCCGTTCCCGTTCGACCTCCATGCCGACCATCGCGAGCTGTTCCACGCACTGAGCGTCGCGTGGCGACCGACGACCGAGGTCACCCGGGCGATCAGAGGGATCCTCTGCTACGAGGTGTTGTCCGAAACCCATTGGAACGCCCCGTATCTGGAGCCCGGCTTCCTGCCCACCGTGGTGTGCGACATCTCCGACACCTTGTCCACGAAGCTGACCGCACTCGCCGCATACCAGAGCCAGATCCCACCTCCCCCGCACGCGCGCTCGCTACGCAGCATCGAGGCCCTCGCCCACCTGCGAGGCGGTCAGTTCGGCGTTGACGCTGCCGAAGGGTTCGTGCTCGTGCGGGGCAGCTTCTGAGTCGCGAGCGGCGGACGCGTGTCCGCGCGCGGAGCAGCTAGATCGTCGGTTCGGGAGGCCAGTCCAGACCCTTGCGGCGAGCGACCGACCAGTAGGTGCGGACCGACGCTCGCGTCACGTCACGTTGATCGAACGCGCGCCGGGCACGAGCCTCGGCCGCGACTCCCAACTCGCTGCGCAGCGACGGATCGCGCAGCAGCCTGGCGATCGCAGCGGTCAGCGCATCGGCATTCGCCCGCTCCACCATCAGCAACTCGCGGCCCGGTGCGCCGACCTCTCGCGACCCGCGGATGTCGGTCAGGACCAAGGGGCGGCCGCACGCCGCTGCCTCCATCGCCGAGCGCGGCAGCCCCTCGCGGTAGGACGGCAGCACGAACACGTCGACCGCGGAGTACACCGCGACCATGTCGTCTCGTTGTCCGAGGAACTCGATCCCTGCCACGTCGGCGGCGGAGACGGCGTCCGCCTTGTCCGGCTCGGGCGGACCGACCCACCAGAAGCGACCCTCGGATGCAAGCGCCCGGGCAGCATGACCGAACTCGACGATGCCCTTCTCGGCCACACACCGGCCGACGCCGGCGACGACGAGCTCGTCTGGCGCGACGCCCAACTCGGCGCGGAGCGCCTGCCTCGCGGCCGCGTCGAACCTGAAGCGCTCGAGGTCGATCCCGTTTCCGACGAGCGTCGATCGTTGCGGCCGCACAGCGAAGCGCATCGTGGCTCGATCCTCGGCGTTCTGATAGAGCTCCGCGTCGGAACACGCCGCCGCAACGCCTTCGCTCACGTAGACGAGCGCCCGCTTGAGGAGGCGGTCCTCGCGCGTCGCCCACAGGCCGTGGCACGTCGCCACGACGACGGGAACGCCACGCATCCGTCCGACGATTCGGCCCAGCACACCCGCCTTCGGCGTGTGGGTGTGCAGCACGTCGAGATCGAGCGAACCGAGGACCTTCCACAGCTCCCGAGCCGCGGCGAGGTCGTCGCGGAGTCGCCAGCGGCGGTGCAGCCGTTCGAGCCCGACGACCTGCGCGCCAAGGGCTTCGATCGCGGCCCGATTCGGTCCGTGCGCGGCGATCGCCACCACCTCACAGCCCGCAGCTGCGGCCTCGAGGCGAAGCTCTGCTCCGAGGAGCACCAGGAGGCTCGAATCAACCGTCGAGAAATGGCCGATGCGGATCGGGCCCGTGCGATCGGTCCGGTGTCGAGCAGTCATCGCCCAACCTCCACGTGGGTCAGACGCGTGAACGCTGCGATGAGGTCGAAGCCGTCCCAGAAGCGGTGCAACGCCAGCGCGCGTCCGACCGGCACGATCCGGTCGACGCCGCGGCCGTTGAGGTGCTCGGCGAACGCACGCAGGTCGGGGGCGTCGAACCCGAAATGGGTCACCGTCTGGTCTCGACGGGTCAGGTGCTCGGCGAGGTCCCCAAGGTCGCGGACGCGCGTGGTGTAGAACAACCCGCCCCCCGGACCGCCGCGGGCGAACCCGTCGAGCTCGGCGAGGTCGAGCACGACGACCTCGTTGCCGAAGCGCCGAACCTGATCGACCGGCTCGGTCGCCGCGGCGACCGCGCCGTGCACCACCTTCGCCAACACCGCGGACAGCGGGGCCTCGTATCCCGCCCGTCGAGTCGCCGCACGCACGGCCTCGAAGAAGGATTCGGCGGTCGCGTCGTCGTCGTGCGGCCCCCGCCAGACGACAAGGCGAGGCGACGAGCACGCCATCTGATCGAACCAGTACGCATCAGAGACGAAGCGATCGGCAAGGGCCTCGAGCTCACGTGCATCGAGCGCTGCCACTGCCGCAATGTCGAGGACGCAGAGGGCGTACCGGTCCGGGAAGGTCACCTCGGTGGCATGCGCAGGGATCGGGAGGGCGCGCAACGTGGTGACGGTGGCGTCCCCGCCCCACAGCACCCGCACGTCACACCACGACGACAGCTTCCGTGTGACGTCCTCGTCGTGGCCGTACCGCACGAACCGCGTCCGAGCAGCGAGTGCTGCATGCGCGGGGTCGTGCAGCACCGCGGAGAGCACGTCGCAGATCCCCTCGACCACCTCGTCAGAACCGGTGGGGAGCCGCACGACGTTGCGGTTGCCGGCAAGCGCGGCGAGGGCCCAGGAGTACACGAAGACGGTGTCGACGTTCCCCGGAGGCACATGGAACACCGACCCCCGGGGCGACACGACGACGTCGGCGGGCCAGGATGCCTGCACCGCCCGCGCCAACTCGCCCAGGGGTGCCTCGCGGAGCCAGAACGCGAGTGCCTGCACCTCGGCGTGCGCGCGCGCCACCGGTGACCGGTGCAGTTCCTTGCCGATCGCGACAAGGCCCGCGATGGTGTCGGACGCGAACGGACGGGCGACCGGTGCCGTCCGGGCCCAGGCGGCGAGGTCATCAAGCGGGAGCTCGGCTCCTGATGGCACCGCCACAGAAAAGTCGGCGATTGTCACAGCTCTCCCGTCGACCGAGCATGCGTATCGCTGCAGCCACGGAGCTCCGTACGCGGCACCCGTCCGTGGATGCGCAGCGCCTTCCCGCCGACCCCCGATCGGGGATCGTCCACCGACACGATCGTGCCGAGGTCTTCTGTCAAGAGCGCGTGCCCCGGGTAGCTCATGGGAAGCGGGCTCCGTACCTCGATGAGCCCCTGCACGCCAACCGGCGCCTCCTCCCAGGTCTGCGGATCGCGCACGACCACGTCCGCGAACGGCGGCGGATGGAGCAACCCGTCGTCCCCTTCCAAGAACACGCCGCCTACCTGCTCGACCATCCCATAGAAGTTGCGCACCTCGGCGATGCCCAAACCGTCGAGCAGCGCGCCACGAAAAGCCGCCTCGTCGACCGACTTGGCCTGCAACGCCTTCCAACCGCCGCTGTGCACGAGGACCGCATCGGCGAGGTCCAGCTCGCCCGCGAACGCTTGCAACAGGTGCTCCCAGACCATGAACGTGAACCCGAACACCAGCAGGGGTTCACCGGCGTGCCGCGCCGCGAAGTCGTGCACCGCATGCCGGTCGACCTCCCCATCGGCGTCGAGCACGAAGGTGTGGTCACGTCCGAATGTCAGCATGCCGAGGATGCCGGCCCCGCGCGCGGAGTACGAACGTGGGTCGCGCACGACCGCACGTGAGTCCACGACGAGCATCGGGCGACGGTGTGGACCGAGCAGGCCCGTCATCACGGACGCAAGCGCACGAGTCTGCCTACGTGCCGTGTCGCGGTCGAGGAAGACCCGGCTGGGAGCGCCACCCGTCGTGCCGCTCGAGGTGAGGACCTTGACGACGTCCTCTCGCGGAACGCTGCACAGCTCCAGGTGCTTGAACGCGCCGACGGGCAACCACGGCACGGCCACAGACGCCTCCGCCGCCCACACGGCTTCCACGATGCGGTCGTACGCGGGACAGCGAGCCCGGTGCCAAGACGTCAGATCGACGAGCAACGGGTTGAGTGCTGCCTCCCGCTGGGCCTGCGGCCACGCAGGATCTGCGGTGCGGAGCAACTCATCGACACGTGCTCCGAGGTCGTCAGCTGTGCTCATCGTTCGCTCACCAGGTCGGCGTAGGCGACCTTGCCGCTGGCGGTCCGCGGGAGGCGGTCGATCGCCTCGACCCGCACTGCGGCCAACGGAAGGCGCAGCTCGCGCGCCAACACCTTCGCCAGGTCGAGGCGTTGCTGCTCGGTGTGTCGTTCGGCGACGACCTCGATGCGGTCATCGCCTTCGACGACGGCAACCGTGCCGAATCGAGCCGCAGAGCGCTCCACCTCGTCGAGGTTGAACCGCATGCCGAGGACCTTCGCCGTCCTTCCGAGGCGGCCCACCACGGTGAGCACGCCATGGTCGAGTGTGCCTGCATCACCGGTGTCGAGCACACCGCCGCACTCGTCACCCGCCGACAGGCCATCTCGATCGGTGGCATAGCCCCACATGACGTTCGGGCCGCGATAGCGAACCTCACCCCGGCCGGACGAGTCCGGCGAGATGACTTCGAACGCCCCACCCGGGATGGCCCGACCGGCTGAGCCGCGACCACCGTCGAACTCTTCATGGTGCAGGACGCTCATCCGCGCGGTGGCCTCTGTCTGGCCGTACATGAGATGAAGCTGGCCGCTGCGAGCGGCCATCAACGCGTGGTAGCGATCGGCGGTCACGAGCGGGAGCCGTCCACCGGCCTGGGTGAGGACACGCACGGAAGGCAAGTCACGTTCTGCGAAGCCGACGCGGTCGAGCACCACGAACCCGAACGGGACGTTCGGAAGGGTCGTGACCCCGTACGTGGCGATCGTCTCGAAGAAGCCAGGGCGCAGCGCGCTCTGGTTGGTGAGCACGACGGTCGAGCCCGCAAGCAGGTGGCTGTGCAGGACCGACAGTCCGTAGGAGTAGTGGATGGGAAGGTGCGCGAGCGCCACCTCTCCGTCGGTGATCGAGAGCGCGTCGACGATCGAGCGGGCGTTCGAGGAGAGGTTGCCGTGCGTCAGGCGGACGAACTTCGGACTCCCCGTGGAACCGGACGTCGAGAGGCACAACGCCAACTCGGCAGGCAGCGGCTTCGGCTCGCCGTGCGCTCGGGCACGAACGACCGGCGTCGCGGCAGGCATCGGCACGTCGACCCAGGTGGTGTCCCCTCCAGGATCGTCGCCGATCACAAGGTCGGGTCGGTACGCGACTTCGAGCGCCAGGCGTCGCTCCCCGTCGAGTTGCGCATCGAGCAGGGCAACAGCGATCCCGGCGCGCGCGCACCCCAGGTACGCCAGCACGTCCGGCAACGTGTTCGACGTATAGACGAACGCCAGGCCTCCCTGCCACGAGGCCAGCGCCTCGGCGACGAGCTCGACGTCACGCGTCAGTGCAGAAAAGGAGAGGCTCGTGCCGGAGCTCGCATCGACGAGTGCCGTGCGATCTGAACGGGGAAGGAGATCGACGAGCACGATCGGATCAGTCGTCGACGACGACTCCGTACTTCGACAAGATCTCGATGGCTCGCGGAAAGCTCGAGAGATCGATCACGTCGTCGGTCTCCACGAGGATCTCGCACCGGTCCTCGAGCTCGGTGATGAGCTGCATGTGGGCGAGTGAGTCCCACCCTTCCGTCTCGCCGTAGCGCACTGAATCCCAGTCGGGTGCCGGCGGAAGCGGGAAGGTGGACCGGAAGATCTCTTGTAGCTCGGAACGGGTCACGCCCACAGCTCCTTTCGCAGCGGCGACTGATCGGCGTGCCGCCCCTGCTCGATGGACGTGCCAGCGATGTGGGCGTCCTCGTCGGCGGCGTCGACGCGCCGTTCCGCGTCGACCGCCGCGATCGCCGCGACGACCATGAGCATCGACGACCCGCCGGCGAGGTTGTACAACTCCGGTGCCGTGGTCATCGCGATGAGCACGCCACCCATCAGGCCCTTGAGCGCGAGATCGGTGCGATCTCGGATGCGGGCGCGCACCGCCAACCAGATGAACCCGATGAACAACGCGAGCGCCGGGACCCCGGCTGAGCCCATGAACTCGCTGTACTGGTTGTGGGGGTCGCGACTCAGCGCGATGCTCGGCGTCTCTTGCATCACGACGGGGAAACGGCCAAACCCGAGCCCCATGACCGGATTGCGCGCACCCGCCTTGAACCCTTCGATCACAAGCTGCTTGCGCACCCAGTCGCTGTGCGGGTCGAGGTGCTCCGCTCGATCCTTCAGCACCGAGTCGACGACTTGTTGCTTCGCGTTCGGGAAGACGAGCAGCACCGCGACGAGCGCCAACGCCACCCCGAACTGCACACGCCGTGACCGATGGAAGAGCACGAGCACCGCGAGGCCTACCGCAGCGACCAGGATGGAGGCGCGTGACTTGGTCAACGGAAGGCTGGTGGCCATGAGGAGGACGGTCAGCAACCAGACCGGGCGACGCTCCGCGTAGGTCAGGCCGAGCGCCGCAAGCGACCCCAACGCCATGAGGATGCCCAAGCCGTTGGGGTCGTAGCCGAGCGCGACGACCCGCACATCGGCAAGACCGTTCGGGTGCAGCGACCCGATCGCCTGTACGCGCAGGAACAACGCGGTGATCACGCCCATCGCCACGACCGACTTGAGCACCTGCTCTCGTCGAGGGACGAGCGCCACCGTCACGATCGCGATGCCCAGCACCAGGAGGCAGTTGAGCAGCGAGCTCTGCGTCTGCGGCGCGATCGGCCCGACCTTCAGCGCAAAGCGGTAGCTCACGATCAGCCATAGCCCGAGGACTGCCAGCAAGCCCTGCGGCAAGAGGCTCGTCTTGAATCGGCCCGACATCATCCCGACCACGGTCACCACGATGAGCAGGCCTGGTAGGGCGAGCTGGGCGTAGGCCGTCGGCGAGTACTCGGTGCCCAACAGCAACAGTGGCGGCGCGGCAACCAGGACCGCCCGCGGCGACGTGACGACGACCGCCACGAAGCCCAGCCCGGCCAAGGCCATGATGACGAGCACCGGACGCGCCACGAACGCGATGCTCAGCAGCGTGCCGATCAGAACGAGGATCGCGAACCGGCGTCGTGCGCGGGCACCGTGCCCGCGGTCGTCGAGTGTCGACCGCAGGTGGTCGAGACGACCACCCAACAGCGCGCTGCTCATGTGGACCGCTCCGTCCGCACCGGTCCGGACGCGACCTGCGTGGGCTCCGACCAGCGAACCGGGAGCCGCAGGTACCCGCCCGTGCTGGCATGGATCGGCGCCACGTCGAGCACCTCGACGACGTCGATGAACGCCACCGGGTGGATCTCGTCCTGCGCGGCACGCTCATCCATGGCGGAGAGCCCGATGCCGTAACGCCCGGGCTGCAGCGCCAGACCGTCGATCGACAGGTCGAGCTCGTAGTACCCCGGCTCAGCCAACTCGAACGGCGCGAACTGGTTGGCGGACCCGGACTGCCCCACCATCACGTCGTCGAGGGAGTAGATGGTCAGCCTGAGCACCACACCCGAGAGCGGGCGGTCGACCCGGAACCGAACGCGCGCCGAGAGCGGCTCGCCGATCTTCAAGACCCGGTCGGTTCCGTCGGGATCGCCGTTCGCGTCGCGGTAGGCAAGGTCGACGAAGGTCAGGTCACGTCCGAGGTAGTAGTCGCGATGGCGGGGTAGTTCTTCGAGCGACCCCGCTGATGCCACCTCCTCCGCGCGGCTCGACAGGTAGAACTCGACCGCGTCGTCTGCCGAACCTTCGTAGATCTTCTGGCCGCGCTCCAACACGATCGCCCGCGTGCACAACGCCCGCACCGCCGGAAGGTTGTGGCTCACGAAGAGCACGGTCCGGCCACCTTCCGCCGTCCGGCTGAGCGTGCCGAGGCACTTACGCTGGAACGCTGCATCGCCGACCGCCAGGACCTCATCGACGATGAGGACGTCGGGTTCGAGGTGTGCCGCGACGGCGAAGCCGAGGCGGACCTGCATACCCGACGAGAACCGCTTGATCGGCGTGTCGATGAACGCCCCCACGCCGGCGAAGTCGACGATGTCGTCGAAGCGAGCGGAGATGTCGCTGCGAGCCATGCCGAGCACCGCGCCGTTCAGGTAGACGTTCTCACGGCCGGTCAGCTCCTGGTGGAAGCCGGTGCCGACCTCGAGCAACGCGCTCACACGCCCCCACGTCTCGGCACGCCCCGTGGTCGGACTGGTCACCCGGGAGAGCAGCTTGAGCAGGGTGCTCTTACCGGCGCCGTTGTGCCCGATGATCCCGAGCGCCTCGCCCTCAGGCAGTTCGAAGGACAGGTCCTTCAACGCCCACATCGTCTCACGCGCACTCGAGGACCGGTCTCGGCGCGCCAGGCGTGCCGGCAACGAGGTGATCGCGCCCCGAATCGTCTTGTACGGATCGCGCTCACCCAGGCGGTAGCTCTTGCCGAGCCCCTCTGCTCGCACTGCCGGATTGCTCACGACGAGACCTCAGATCGCATCGGCAAAGGTCCGTTCCACCCGTGCGAAGTACATGAGGCCGGTCACCAGGACGACAACGGTGATCCCGAAGCCGACGCCGACCATCCACCACTCGAACGGGCCATGCCCCAACATCGCTCGGCGGAACCCGAGGATGATCCCACCCATCGGGTTGAGCGCGAACACCCAGCGACGAACACCGCTGACGTTCGCAGCAGAGAACGCGACCGGCCCAGCGAACATCCAGATCTGCATGAGCAGCGGGACGGCATAGCCGACGTCGCGGAACTCCACGTTGAGCGCCGCCAACCAGACACCGAAGGCCAGTGCCGTGATCGCGGTCATCGCCATGAAGAGCAGTGCCCACGGCATCAGGGCCGTCGGTGCGATGCCGTACCAAGCCATCATGCCGACGAGCATGACGAACGCGATGGTGAAGTCGAGCATCGGCGCGACCACCCCCGAGAGCGGAGCGGCAAGGCGTGGGAAGTACACCTTCGAGACCAGCACGTTGTTGCTCACGAGACTGATCGCCGAACGGCTCACCGAGTCGGAGAAGTACTGCCACAACACCAGCCCCGAGAAGCTGAAGATGGGGTACGGCAGGTTCGGGTCGCCGGCGACCTTGCCCACGCCGTGCAGCATGAAGGTGAAGACCACCATCAACATGAACGGCTGGAGGATCGCCCACACGAACCCGAGCAGCGTCTGCTTGTAGCGGATCTTGATGTCGCGACCCGCCAATGCCCGCACCAGCTCGCGGAAGCGCCAGAGCTCACGCAGACCGATGCCGCGCCAACCACGGTGCGGCTCGATGACCACGCGGTGCAAGGCCTGTTCGGTTGGCTGGGAAGCGACCTCTGAGAGGTCCGCGGCGGTCATGCACCCACCCCCGGGCGTTCGGACGGAACGCACGAATCTACCAGCACACCTCGTCCTGCTCGTCTCATCGTGGCGTCCCGAGCAGCTCGCGATAGAGGGCGAGATAGCGATCGGTGCACGCCTGCCACCCGAAATCCGTGGCCTTTCGGCGCGCGGCGTGCCCGAGGCGCACCCGAAGGTCCGCATCGCGCACCAACGTATCGATCGCCGCCGCCATGGCATGGGGGTCATGGGGCGGAACGAGCAGCCCGTCGACCCCATCGGTGATCAGTTCGGGCACGCCTCCGACCGCTGTGGCGACGGTCGGCAAGCCTGCTGCCATCGCTTCGAGCACGGCGTTCGGGAGCCCCTCGTGATGTGAAGCCAGCACGGCGAACTGGGCGGCGAGATACTGCGCGCGCCCATCTGGGATGCGGCCGAGAAGCTCGACACGGTCTGTCAGACCCGCCGTCGCCAAGGCCTGCTCGATCGCCGGACGCTCCGGTCCGTCACCGACGAACCGCATCCGTGGGGCCGCGGGCAGCGAGGCGAGCGCGCGCACCAGATCGGCGTGACCCTTCCACGGTGTGAGGTTCGCGACGATGACCCCCACGGGGTCCGCGGCGCCTGGGTCCGCCGGAGCTGCAGGGATGTCGACCCCGTTCGGGATCACCTCGATGCGAGCGGGCGCGGGCCGCCGTACGGCCAGGTCGCGTGCGACCGCGGAGCTGTTCGCCACCGCCGCGTGCGCGCTGCGCGCGATCAGCTCACGTGCGACACGTCCTTGGCCCGCGACGTCGACCGATTCACCGATCGCTCGCCACCCCCCGACACGCACCGGCACGCGGAGGCTGACGGCCAGAGGCAGGAGCGCAACACATGCGCCCGGCAGCCAGGCATGCACGACCTGCGGGTCACAGCGTGCGACCGCTCGACGCAGGTCGAGCCGGCGCAGCGCGCGCCCCACCTGACGGATCGGCATGGTCGGCAGGGTGCGCAGGCGACGCTCACGTGACGACATGGCCGCGATGCCCTTCGGGAGCAGCCAAGGCGGTGCCTCCAGCCACTCCCCGACACGCACCGCCACCCCCGCGTGCTCGAGATCGTCACGCAACGGCCCATCGGCGGACAGGGCGAAGACGGTCACGTGGTGGCCACGGTCGTGCAGCTCACAGGCGAGGCGCGCAAGTTGATGCTCGGCCCCGCCCAACTGCAGCGTCCCAATGCCGAGCACGATCCGCAGCGGCGTCCCAGCAGCGGCCGCGTGCTCGATCACGTCGCTCAACGGGGTCGTCCCGACGCCGCGCACAGCGAGTCGTACAACGCTTCGTGCGCTTGGACGCACCGCTCCCACGAGAACGCCTCCGCTCGGGTGCGTGCCGTCGCGCCCATGGCGGCCCGCCGTTCAGGATCGGCCAGGAGCTCGGCGAGCGCCGCGGCCAGCGCTGCGGGGTCGTCGGGAGGGACCAAGAGCCCCGTCGTCTGATCCTCGACCAACTCCGTCACCCCGCCGACCGCCGTGGCGACAACGGGAAGACCCGCTCCCATCGCCTCGAGCACGACCCCGGGGAGCCCTTCGGAGCGCGAGCTGAGGACCGCGATCTGGGCATCGAGGAAGCACCGTGCGCCGTCGCGGACCGCTCCCTCGAACGTCACGGCGTCGCCCAAGCCGAGCTCTGCGACCAGCGCTTCGAGCCTCCCACGCTCAGGACCGTCTCCGATGAGGCGCACCTGCGGCACCGGTTCGAGCAGGGCGAGCGCGCGGAGGAACACGTCGTGCGCCTTGACGGGACGCAGGCTCGCGACCATGACGACGACCGGCGGGGTCCGTTCGGGATGTGCCGACTCGGTCGGGAGGTCGAGGCCGTTCGCGATGACGTGCACCCGCGCCGGTTCGACCCCCTCGTGGTCGGGGACCGCTTCCGCGACGCGCGCCGAGTTGGCGACGATCGCGCTCGAGCACCGCGCGGAGAGTTGGTGCAGCCAACGGTGCCACCGACGACTCGGGCGGTAATCGCTGAACTCCGCGCGGCGCCCGGCGATGCGTACCGGCACCCGTGCGAGCAGCCCGGCAGGCATGGCGAGCATGTATGCCCACGGGAGGCGCGCGTCGAGGATCTGTGGTCGTCCACGAAGCAGCGAGGTCCACACGCGCGCCAGCCCGCGCCCGGTGCGCATCGGGTGCCGAAGCGCGACGCCTTCGAAGCCGGCGCACGCGTACGGCACCCCCGCGGCGCGAAGGTCCGCGCTCAGTGGCCCGTCTCTCCCGACCACGACGACGTCGACGACGCGGCCACGGCCGTGGAGCTCCGTGGCGAGACGTACGAGCTGACGCTCGGCCCCTCCCGGCTGCAACGAGCCGATCACCAGGCGCACACCGCCGCGTTGCGCGGTGCGGCGGGCCCGCCGCAGGCGACGACGCCCACGTGCGGTCTCGGCGAGAGCCTCCGTGTAGATCTGTTCACGGGCATCGACGACCGATGGCCAGCTCCATGCGTGCGCGGCGGTGCGCGCCGCAACACCCATGCGGGTGCGCAAGGACGGATCTGCGGCCAACCGTTCGATCGCCGCTGCAAGGGCTTCGGGGTCGCGTGGCGGCACCAAGATGCCCGTCTCGCCGTCGACGATGAGCTCGGGCACGCCGCCCACCGCGGTGGCCACGGTCGGGAGCCCCGCTGCCATCGCCTCAAGGACGGCGTTGGGCGTCCCTTCGGAATGCGACGGCAGCACCGCGAGCTGCGCGTCGCCGAACCGCGCCGCCCCGTTCTGCACCGACCCTTCGAACACGATGCGACCCGCAAGACCCGCTGCTGCGACCTGCGCTTCGAGCGCGTGGCGCTCCGGGCCGTCGCCGACCAGGTGCGTCATCGGTGGGTCGTCCATCTGTGCCAGCGCCGCGATCAGATCCGCGTGCCCCTTCACCGGTCGGAGGTTCGCGACCACCATCGCGGTCGGTGGCTGCACCTCCGGAGCCGCTCGAACGCCGGCAAGGTCGACGCCGTTGGCGACCACGCGGAGCCTCGTCGCGGGAACGCCCTCCGCACGCGCCGCGACCTCCGCGAGCGCCTCAGAGCCTGCCAGCACCCGTGACGTACAGCGATTCGTCAGTGCGTTCAGCCGCCAGTGCAACGGGCGGCGCAGCGACGGGGGCGGCCACGCCCCCACCCGGTTCGTGACGGTCACCGGCACGCCCGCGAGACGAGCAACAGGAACCGTGAAGAGGGCGGCGGTGGTGAGCCTGGCATGCACGACATCGGGACGCCCGGCCAACAAGAAGCGGTACGCGGCACCCAGCCGGAGCACGGCGCGCGCCGCAGAGCCGCGGTGCTGTCGCTCGAGGCCGGCCACGAACGTCGGGACGCCTGCATCGGCGAGGTCGGCCGCGAGCGGCCCTCCCCCGAGCAGCGCGAGCATGCGCACGTCGTGGCCGCGCCGATGCAACTCGATCGCCACTCGCACCAGCTGACGCTCCGCTCCTCCGACCTCGAGGGTGCCCGCCACCAACGCGACACGAAGGCGCGCGGCCGGCAGCACGGGCTCAGGCATTCCGTTCGAGCCACCCGGCGAGCACGAGGAGCATCCACGCGGCATGCCCCACCCCCTTGCCCGCAAGCAGCTCGTCGAGCACGGCGCTCGTGGCCTCGGCGCGCAGAGGCGCCGGCGGTGACCGGAAGAGCTCGACGAGCTCGGGGCGCCGTTCGAACGCCCGTGGCAGCCACTCGCCGATCGGGAAGGAGAACCCCTGCTTCTTACGATGGAGGAAGTCGTCCGCGAAGCCACGCTCGGCGAGCAGCGCCTTGAGCGGCCACTTGCGCACGCCGTCGCGCACCTTCACCGACGCCGGCATGCGTCCCGCCAGCCGGGCGACGTGTGCGCCCAGGAGCGGGACGCGAGCCTCCAGCGACACGGCCATGGTCGCCCGGTCGACCTTCGTGAGGATGTCAGCGGGAAGGTACTGCTCGATGTCGACGCGCATGGCTGCGTCGAGCGCCGCCGCCTTGTTCCACGGCATCGGTCGATGATCTGCAGCGACGAGGGGTGGAAGCGCCCCCGCGGGCGTCCCGATCAGCTCTTCGACTCGCGCGTACGACTGCACGACGAGCATGCCGGCCGCGCCGAAACCCCCACGGTCGAGCTCGTCCACTGAGCGGCCGGCGATGGTGACCACCCGGCGGCCGACGCGGGCCGGCACCCGCGCGACCTGACGGACCAGCGCGCGGGGTAGGGCGTCGACCAGCGCCGCGCTGCGCGCGAAGTCGTACCGGGCATACCCGGCGAAGAGCTCGTCGCCGCCGTCCCCGCTCAACACGACGCGCAGCTCGCCGGCCGCGACCTCTGAGACGAGCATCGTGGGAATCGCGCTGAAGTCGCCGAAGGGCTCGTCGTACACATCCACGACACGGTCGCAGAGCCGGTCGAAGTCGGACTCGTGGAGCTCGGTGACGGTGAGGTCGACGTCGAGGTGGCGGGCCGCTTCTTCCATGAAGGGGCGCTCGTCGTTGCCGGTGCCGGGCACGCTGATCCCGAACGCCTTGATGCCCGGGTGCAGATCGCTCGCAACGGCCGAGACCAGCGTCGAATCGATGCCACCGGACAGGAAGACGCCGAGCGGACGATCGGAGATGAGCTGACGCTCGACGGACTTCTCCACGGCGAAACGGGTACGCCCGAGCCAGTCATCTTCGGGGAGGTCGGGCTGTGGTGGCACCGGCTGGTGGAACTGCTCGACGGTCACCGACCGCAGCGTCTCGAGATCGAACACCTCGACGGTGCCGCAGGGAACCCGTCGGACGTTGCGCCACGGGCTCAACGGCTCAGGCACGTACTGGTAGCGCAGGTACAGCGCGAGCGCCACGTCGTCGTAACCGTCGCGGAGCGAGCCCAACTCGCGCAGCGCCTTCGGCTCTGACGCGAACGAGACATGTCCCGGTGTGGCACGAACGAACAGCGGCTTCACGCCGAACTCGTCGCGCGCGAGGACCAGCCGACCGGCCCGACGATCGACCACCGCCACCGCGAAGATGCCATCGAGAAACCCGAACGCGGCCACCCCGAACTCGAGGTAGCAGGCGAGCACCACCTCGGTGTCGCACGTCGTGGCGAACTCGTGACCCCGTGCTCGCAGCCGGGTGCGGAGATCGTCGGTGTTGTAGATCTCGCCGTTGAAGATGACCCCGACGTCGTCGCGCCAGAACGGCTGGCGGCCCTGCGCGGGGTCGCGGATCGCCAAGCGGCACATGCCCCATGCCCCGTGCCCTTCGATGCCGGCGGCGAACTCGTCGTCGGGGCCGCGATGCCGCATCACCTTGACGGCCCGATCGACGGTCGATGTCGCGGCCGGGACGTCAACCCGATCGGTTTCGAAGATCCCTACGATCCCGCACATGTCGGCCTCCTGAGTCGGGCATAGGTCCGGGCGGCCGACCACGCCGCGCCCTGAAGACGGGGAGATGGGTGCACGTCAGCCCAGCGATCCTACGAGGGCGCGCAACTCGTGGATGACCGCTTCCTGGCTCGGACAACGCGCTTGACGCGCCGCGCCGCGTGCAGGGTCGACGCCATCGCGCGCGTCGTCGAGTGCAGCGGTGAGCGCAGCTGCGATTGCCGACTGGTCACCCGCAGGGACGACTCGGCCTTCGTCGCCGACGAGCTCTGCCACGTCGCCCACATCGGTCGCGACGACGCCGAGACCACGCGCCAGCGCCTCGAGCACGGCCCGGGGGAGGCTTTCCGCATGAGAGGTGTGCAGCAGCACGTCGGATCCGTCGTAGTCCTCGGGCGTGAGGGAATGCCCGCTCACCACCGTCACCCGACCGTGCAGGTCGAGGGCACTGACATGGCGCGTCAGGGCGACGCTCCGGCTGGTGTAGATGGTCGCCACCCAGTCATCACGTGTCGCGAGGGACGCCAGGACCTGGAGCGCGTCGGGGTGCCCCTTCTCGGAGCGGTCCGTGCCGACGATGATGATGCGCACGGTGTCACGTGCCCCACGCGGCGGGAGCGGGCTCAGCCAGGCCTCGTCGACCCCGCTCCAAATGGTGATCGAACGTGACGGCTCGATGCCGACAGCATCGACGAGCATGCGCCTGGCCGCGTGCGAGTTCGCGACGTACCGGTCGACCCGCGGGCTGGTGACACGGTCGACCAGGTTGTGCCACGGACGACGCCAGGTGTCGAGGCCTCGCTGCGCGGACAACACCAGCGGTCGCCGACCCTGGCGGTCTTGCACGCTCGCCTTGCGCACGGCCACGCGGATCAGCAACGACCAACGCAAGCCGAACGGCCAGACCACCGTGGGGCGCAGGCTGCGCAGCGTGCGCAACGCGCCCGCAAGGCCCTGCACCCGGATGAGGGGAACATCGAGACGATCGGCGAGTTGGCTCACGGCCCCGTGGCCATGGTCTCGCGCGATCACGACGAAGTCGCCGCCGCGTGCACGGTCTGCGGCAGCCAGTTCGAGGGTGCTGCGCTCCGCGCCCCCGAGGCCACCCGAGCCGACGAGAAGCGCCACGATCAGCCCGCGCTCGTCGCGGGGATAGACCGGGTGGGGACGGGCGTGGGTCACCGTGTGACCACCCGGTGCAGCACGCGGCGCGGACCGGCCATAGGCGTGCGCGCGAACCGACAGGCATCGATGAAGGTGACCTCCGTCGTCCCGCTGATGGTGTGGAAGCCGTTGCGATGCCGCCACGTGCGTGGGGGCACGACCTCCGCAAGGGGAGCTTCCTCGAAGACCCGTCCGTCGAAGGTCACCTCGTGGAACATGATGCCGCGGCCGTAGTCGGTGCGTCCGTCCTGCGCAGGACGGACGAGCCTCCCGTCGGAGATGCGCACCAACGGCCCCGCCGGCCGTCGGCAGTGAGCCGGCGCATCGGAGCGCACCCGTCGTTCCCGCCAGCGGCCGAACAGGTCGGCTGCGATGAACACGCGAAAGCGAGGGTCGCGACCACCCGGGTCGACACCCATGAGCACCCACTCACCGTCCAACTGCCCGAGCGTCGGGTCGGTGAGCGGCGGCACGCCTTGCAGTCGACCGGCACGCGTCCAGCGGGTGGGTGACTCGCCGATGTACATGGGCACCCCGTCGTCGGCCGAGGTGTCGGGGACGCAGACGAGGTGATCGCCATCGACCACGACGGTGGGGTAGGCCAGGTGCCGGTCGGGCTCCGCGATCGCCACGGTCTGCTCGGCGAACCCGGCGGGGTCGTAGCGCACCGCGGCGATCACGCCACGGCCCAACAACGGCTGGTAGAGCTCATGGAGGACCCAGGTCTCGCCCTGCCAGATGAAGGCACGGGGATCGGCGACGAAGCGCCCCGGACCCCCGCCCTCAAGCCACTGAATGCGTGTCGCGGTGGGGAAGTGGCCCTCGCGCAACAGCGTCTCGACCACCTCGTCGACTCCCATCGGGAGCGCGCCGATGACCCACTCGCGCTCGATGAAGGCACCGAAAGCGAGACGGCCCGCCGACCGACGGAGATCAGACGGAATCGGAGTCAAGGTAGGAGAAATACCACGCGGACGGATCGAAGGCTTCGAGTAGCTCTGGCTTGCGGCGGTTGAACACGCGAACGCCGGCAAAGACTCGTACGGGCTGCAACGCTGCCGGCGCCCGCAGGAACCCGGCCCGACGAAAGTACAGCTGGTTCGGCGCGAAGCGCGGGTTCCAGGCCAACGCGACGCGGCACCCTCGGCGCCGAGCAACGCTGAGCATGCCCCGCAGCAAGTTGGCACCGCTCCGTTCTGCAGCGGGATCGACGAGCAGGTCGAGGACTTGCCCGACACGCTGGCCGTACCGTCGCCCGACCGCCAGCGCGCCGAAGCCGACCAGGCGACCGCGCTCGAACGCCCCGAGCCTGACGTAGTCGACGTCTGGGCGCTCATCGAGCCTCCAGCGCAAGAACGCGTAGTCACGCACGGCCGTGACGCGGAGTTGCGCGGCGATCCGATGCCACAGGAGCTCGACCGACTCGGGCACCTCGGAGAGCTCGACGATGCCGTGCACCCCGACGGCACCGGCACCTCGATGCAACCCGGGCGCCGCGACGGCGGCGGTTGGGAGCGGACGGACGACGAGCGGCACCGGTCCGAGCGACTCCCATCCCAACGATTCGAAGAAGCCGGGTGCCGCGACCTCGTTGGGGAACCCGTAGACCGCTTGCACGTTGCGCTCGGCGAGGCGCGTGTACACGTCCTCTGCGAGCCGGAGGTACAGCCCACGCCCCTTCCATGCCTCATCCGTCATCACGTCGAGGGACTGCACGGCAGACACCTCGCTGCCGCGGATGGAAAGGCGACGAGGGACGACCGCGTAGTGCACACCGAGGCCACCCGCGTCGTTTCGAATCCCACGCGTCATGCCCGCACCCGCCGGACCGTGCAGATACTGCCAACGCAATGCGTCGAGCGTGCGTGAACGGTCAGCGTCCGCGAAGAGCTGCTGCACAGCCGTCAGGTAGGCATCGTCGGGCGGGTCGCCCCAGACCTGCTCCGTCATCGCACAGCCTGCACCTCACCCGCCGCACGGGTGAGCAACCGCGCGGACGGATCTGTCACAGGTGCTCGACGTTGGGCGCCGGCGCGAAGCGGTGACGGGTGTCGAGCACGCGCGGCGCCAAGCGGGCGATGCGGCCAAGGTCGAACACATCGTGGTCGGTCACCAACACGACGAGGTCGGCGTTCGCCAGCTCGTCGTCGGTGTCCTCGACCATCTTGATCCGCGGGTCGACGTGGCGGGTGTCGATGTGCGGGTCGACGGCGCGAACCTCCGCGCCCAACCCCAGCAGCTTCTGGAGGATCGGCGTGGCCGGAGACTCACGGGCATCGCCGGTGTTGCGCTTGTACGCCAAACCCAACACGAGGACACGAGCGTCCTTCAGGGCGCGACCCGCGGCGTTCATGGCGAGCAGCGCGCGCTGCACGACGTAGTCGGGCATGTGCTCGTTCACGTCGTTTGCGAGCTCGACGAAGCGGAACTGCCGACCGAGCGAACGCTCGACCCGCCAGGAGAGGTAGCTCGGGTCGACCGGGAGGCAGTGCCCACCGACGCCGGGCCCGGGGAAGAACGGCATGAAGCCGAACGGCTTGCTCGACGCGGCCTCGACCGCCTCCCACACATCGATGTCGAGCTCGGCAGCGAACATCGCCAGCTCGTTCACCAGCGCGATGTTCACGTGGCGGAAGGTGTTCTCGAGCAGCTTCGTCAGCTCGGCGATGCGGCAGTTTGCGACAGGCACGGTCGTGTCGATGACCGAGTCGTAGAAGTCCTTGACGGCAGTCCGCGAGGCATCGTCGATTCCGGACACGACCTTCGGGGTGTTCACGAACGTCCAGGTCGGGTTGCCCGGGTCGATACGCTCGGGGCTGTACCCGAGGTGGAAGTCGGCACCAGCCCGCAGGCCGGAGCCCTCCTCCAGCATCGGGGCCACCAGCTCTTCGGTCGTCCCCGGGTAGGTCGTGGACTCGAGCACCACCGTCACACCGGGGCGCATGTGCCGGGCGAGCACCTCCGCCGCGCTCTCGATGAAGGAGAGATCGGGGATGCCGTCGCGAAGCGGGGTGGGCACGGTGATCACCGCGACGTCGAAGCCGTCGAGCACGGCATCGTCAGACGACGCCACATAGCGACCGCTGTCGACCGCGGCTTGCAACTGCGGCGAAGGGATGTCCTCGATGTAGGAGTTGCCCGCGTTGAGACGCCCGACCTTCTCGTCGTCAAGTTCGTACCCGACGACGTCGTGACCGACGTCGACAGCCCGCATCGCAAGCGGGAGCCCGACGTAGCCTTGACCGACGACGACCAACTTCATGCGACTTCCCTTTCTGAATGGTCGTTCACGGACACCCGATGCGGATGGCTACCGACGACCGGCCCGAGAGTGTAGGAAAAATTGGGCCCGCCGTGGGCGCATGGACACGGTTTCTCGCGTCGCCCGAGGTCAGACGAGGCGAACCTGCCCTTGTCCACGCTCGATCCGGCCCACCTCGACCGCTCGCTGGCCCGACGCACGCAACACGTCGAGCGCGCGGTGCGCGTCCTCGGCCGGGACCACGACGATCATGCCGATGCCGAGGTTGAACACCTTCGCCATCTCCTCGTCGCTGATCGTGCCGTGCCGTTGGATCTCGAGGAAGATGCGCGGCATCTCCCAGGAACGGCGCTCGACCACGGCATCAACGTGGCGAGGCAGCACCCGCACGAGGTTCCCGGGGATGCCCCCACCGGTGATGTGGGCGACCGCACGCACGTCGACCGCGCGCAACAGGGCGGACACGGCCGGGGCGTAGATGACCGACGGGACGAGGAGTTCGTCTGCGAGGGAGTGTGGGGCCCCTTCGTACGCTGGGCCGTCGAGCGGCAGGCCCGCCACCTCGAGCAGCACCCGGCGGGCGAGCGAGTACCCGTTCGAGCGAAGCCCCGGGGACGGGAGCCCGATCAGGACGTCACCGGCACCGACACGCTCACCGGAGACCAGGCGGTCGCGCTCCGCGACCCCGACGGCGAAACCGACAAGGTCGAACTCGCCGGGCTCCATCGCACCCGGGTGCTCGGCCATCTCACCGCCGACGAGCGCACACCCAGCCTGGCGGCAACCTTCGGCGACACCTGCCACCAACGCCTCGATGTGGTCGGGATCGAGGCGGCCGACCGCGATGTAGTCGAGGAAGAAGAGCGGCTCTGCACCCTGGCAGACGAGATCGTCGACGCACATCGCGACGAGGTCCAACCCGATGCTGTCGAACCGCCCGACGGCCTGCGCCACAAGGGCCTTCGTGCCCACGCCATCGGTCGAGGACACGAGCACCGGACGTCGGAACCGGTGCGCGGGAAACTCGAACAGCCCGCCGAACCCTCCGATGTCACCGATCACCTCGGGCCGGAACGTGGAGCGGACGTGCTCCTTGATGCGTTCGACCGCTTGCTCGCCGGCCGCGATGTCGACACCGGCTGCTTCGTACGTCTCACCCATGCGTCACGCGCCCCGACGCGCGTCGTCGGCGGGCAGCAGCCCGTCTGCGAGGTCGAGCAACTGGGGCTGTTCCTCGACGGGCAGCCCGTCAAGCGGATCGCAGGCGCTCTTCTCGAGCACACCCTTGCGCAGGGTCACGGGCACCTCCACCGGGTACTCGCCTGTGAAACAGGCCGTGCAGAACCCGGCACCGGCCGCGCCAGTCGCGCTGACCAACCGGTCGAGCGTGATGTACGCCAGCGAGTCGACGTCGAGGTACTCGCGAATCTCGGTCAGCTCGAGGTTCGCCGCAAGCAGCTCGGACCGATTGCCGGTGTCGATCCCGTAGAAGCACGGCCACTTGATGGGCGGCGACGACAGCCGCAGGTGGACCTCGACCGCGCCCGCCTCGCGCAACATGCCAACGAGTTGCTTCTGTGTGGTGCCCCGCACGACCGAGTCGTCGACGACCACGACCCGCTTGCCCGCGATGTTCTCGCGCAGCGGGTTGAGCTTCATGCGCACCCCAAGCGCACGCATGCGCTGGCTCGGCGCGATGAACGTGCGGCCGATGTACCGGTTCTTCACAAGGCCCTGGCCGTACGGGATGCCCGACGCTCGCGCGTAGCCCTCGGCCGCTGGCAGCCCGGACTCGGGGACACCCATGACCATGTCGGCCTGGACCGGCGCCTGCTCGGCCAGCAACTCGCCCATGCGCACCCGTGCATGGTGGACGCTGCGGCCGTACAACCGGCTATCGGGGCGAGCGAAGTAGACGAACTCGAACAAGCACAGCCTCGGCTCGATGCGTTCGCGGGGGAAGACCGTCGTGGAATGCACGCCGTCCGCATCGATCACCACGAGCTCGCCCGGGTCGAGCTCGCGGACGAAGTGCGCACCGACGATGTCGAGTGCGGGCGACTCCGACGCCAGCACCCAACCGCCGTTCTCGAGGCGCCCGAGGCACAGGGGACGGATGCCGTTGGGGTCGCGGACGCCGATCACGCGATCGGCGTCCATCAACACGAACGAAAAGGCCCCTTGCAGGCGCGGCAGGACCGCGGCGAGGGCTTGCTCGAGTGCATCGGGCGGCAGGCTGCCGTCGGCCGCAACGTGCCCTTCGAGCTCGATCAGCAACAGCTCGGCGACGAGGTCGGAATCGGAGGTGATGACTCCGGGCAACATGCCCGCGTCGTCGGCGAGCGCCTCGGTGTTCACGAGGTTGCCGTTGTGGCCGAGGGCGAACCCCGTCGGCCCGACAGCCCGGTACACCGGTTGCGCGTTGCGCCACGTCGACGACCCCGTCGTCGAGTAGCGGGTGTGCCCGATGGCCTGGAACCCGGTGAGGGGAGCGAGGGTGCGCTCGTCGAAGACGTTCGACACCAGGCCCATGTCCTTCACGACGGTGATGTCGTCGCCATCGCTGACGGCCATGCCCGCAGCTTCTTGACCGCGGTGCTGGAGCGCGTACAGGCCGAGATAGGTCAGGTGAGCGACCGGCTGCCCCGGTGCCCGCACCCCGAAGACGCCACAGGCCTCTTTCGGAGTGTCGTCATCGGGGTCGGCGACGCGTTGGTCGTCGTCGAGCTGCACGTCCCCATGATCGCACGGCCGGGACCCGTTTCCACCATTCCCTCCGGATCCCCCGTGCACTCGCTTCCTCAAGCCGCCTCGTTGCCCCCGACTACCATCCCGAGCCGTGCCGAACCCACCCTCACGCGCGAGCGGCGTTGTCACATGGGTGGCGGAGACTCACTGATGACCTCCGTCTCGACACCACGCGTGGTACTCCTCACCACGAATTTCGGGCGCGGCGGAAGTGGCGCAGAGCACCAGATGGCACGGGTCTTCGCAGCTCTCGCGGCGCGCGGGTGGGATCCGGTCGTCATCGCGCGCACCACCGGCACCGACGAAGACCTCGACGAGACCCTCCACGTGCTCCGTGTGGGTCGAGCAGGCACCGGGCCGTTGCGGGCACTGCAGTTCACCCTCGCCGCGGCACGGACCACGGCGCGCCTGCGGCCCGCGGTCACGGTGAGCCTGCAACTCGGTTCGAATCCCGTCGCGGCACTTCTGGCGCAACTCATCGCACGGCGGCGCATCCCGAGCATCGTCCGCTTGACCGGCTTCACCGCCAACGGCAGCCAGCTCGAGGCCCGCGGGCGATCCTGGCCCGTCCGCGTCACCACCCGATTCCTCCTCGGACGTACCACCGCTGTGGTTGCCCCGGCGCAACACATGCTCGACCAATGCGGCCCGTTCGGCCCGGTCATCGCCCCACGCGCTCGTGTGGTGCGCAACGGTGCCCCACAGGTCGAGCCGACCTCCGCTCGCTCGCCGGACGCGCCGGTGATCTGGGTCGGGCGTGATCATCCCGACAAGCACCCCGACCACCTCCTCACCATCGCACGACGCCTCCCTGACGTGTCGTTCGTGGCACTCGGCCTGCGTCCACTGCCCGACGACCCTCCCAACCTGGACAGGCGGGGCAAGGTCCCGTCAGCCGCCGTGCTCGCGGAAGTCGGTGCTGCCCGAGCGCTCGTCAGCACGTCCAGCCGGGAAGGCGTGCCCAACACCTTGCTGGAAGCGCTCGCCCTCGGCACCCCGATCGTCGCCTATGCCATCGACGGCAACGTCGAAGCCTGCGAGGGGATCGAAGAGGGTGCACGCCTCGTCCCGACGGGCGACGTCGCGGCGCTCGGCGACGCGCTCCGGCAGACGCTCGTCGACGGCAAGGGCGTCACAGGTCATGTCACGCGCATCAGCGACGCCACCGACGAGTGGGAAGACCTGCTGCGCACCGTGCTCGACGGACGTCCGATTCCCCGAGCGTCCGCCGACTAGCCACCGGGTCACCGGGCGACCCCGATCGCCATGCGTCGGTCTAGCCCTGGGTCGTGCCCTCGCCCAACGCATCGGGCAGCGTCGATGCCCAGCGGGAGCGAAGCTCCTCGACCGCAACGTCGAGGAGCGGACCCTCCGCCCCGCCCACCGTCAATCGGTCCCCGCCGACACGCCCGATGAGACGAGCGGTGACGCCAGCCGCCACGTGACGCTTGTGTACCTCGCCGAGCGCGTCGGGCGGCACGCACAGCAGTACCCGCGACGGCGTCTCGCCGAACAACCACGCCACCCCACCGTCGGCAGGGGCGATCACCTCGGCGCCTAGTCCGCTCTGGGCGACGAGCTCGCCCAGCGCGAGCGCGAGCCCTCCATCGGCGATGTCGTGCACGCCCGCCACGAGCCCGTCGACGACGACGGCCCGGACGAGGTCCGCGACGCTCCGATGGACCTCGGCGTCGAAGGGCACGAGCGACCCGCCGCGCAAGTCGTGTGCGAAGGCCCACCGCGACCCGGCCAGGCCCGACGGGCCCTCGGCCGGAGGCTGCTCGGGTCCGAGCAGGACCAAGTGCGCCCCTTCGAGCAGGTTGACGCCCGCCGGACGGTTCGTGAGCTGATCGACCACGCCCAACGTCCCCACGATCGGTGTGGGGTCGATGTCGTGCCCACGGCTCTCGTTGTAGAAGCTGACGTTGCCGCCGATCACGGGTATGCCCAGGCCACGACAGGCGTCGGCCATCCCGTCGACCGACTCCGAGAACTGCCACATCACCTCGGGGTGCTCCGGGTTGCCGAAGTTCAGGCAGTTCACGAGCGCGACGGGTCGAGCACCGACCGCAGCGAGGTTCAGCACCGACTCGGCCACGACCTGCGCCGCTCCGGCCCGTGGATCGACGGCGCACCAGCGATGATTTCCGTCGGTCGTCAGCGCCAGCCCGCGCCCGGTGTCGTCCCCGGTGCGGGGATGCTTCAGGCGCAGCACCGTCGCGTCGCCACCAGGGCCTGCAACGGTGTTCAGGAAGAGCTGGTGGTCGTACTGCGACCAGACCCAGGAGGTGTCGGCCAGCATCGCCAAGAGGTCGGATCTGAGGTCGGCGGGCTCGGACAGTCCCGCCAGGTGCGCAACAGGATCGTCGGCGCGACGTGCCGCCAGATCAGACGGTTCCGCGCGGGGACGGTCATAGCGTGGTGCGTCATCCTCCAAGGACTTCGCCGGCACGTCTGCCAGCACCTCGGCATCGGGACCGGCGTCGCGCAGGATGCGCAACCGGCCGGAGGCGTTCACGGCGCCGATGACGCTCGCCCGGATCTCCCAGCGAGACGCCACCTCGAGGACGTCGTCGAGCTGTTCGGGCGTGACGATCGCCAGCATCCTCTCCTGCGACTCGCTGGTCATCACCTCGAACGGTTCCATGCCGACCTCGCGCTGGGGAACCTCGGACACGTAGACATCCATGCCCGACCCTCCCTTCGCTGCCGTCTCGGCGGTCGCGCACGTGAGCCCGGCGCCACCGAGGTCCTGCACGCCGACGACGAGCCTCCGCCGGTACAACTCCAGGCACGCCTCGATCAGCCGCTTCTCTTCGAACGGGTCGCCGACCTGCACGCTCGGCCGCTTGTCGGCGTCATCTTCGTCGTCGCCGAACCCCGCGGAAGCCAAGACCGAGACGCCACCGATGCCATCACGCCCCGTCGTGGACCCGAGCAGCACGGCGAGGTTCCCCACACCTGTCGCACGACCGAGGACGAGGTCCTCGACAGGCAGCACACCGAGCGCGAGGACGTTGACGAGGGGGTTCCCGACGTAGGTCTCGTCGAAGACCACCTCACCGCCGACCGTGGGCACCCCGACCGAGTTGCCGTACCCACTGATGCCGGACACGACGTGTTCTGCCACCCACCTGCTGCGCGGGTCGTCGAGCGGGCCGAACCGCAGCGGATCCATCGTCGCGATTGGACGAGCACCCATGGAGAAGATGTCCCGCAGGATGCCGCCGACACCGGTCGCCGCCCCCTGGTACGGCTCGATGTACGACGGGTGGTTGTGACTCTCGATACGCAGTGCGGCGCCGATCCCGTCTCCGACGTCGACCACCCCCGCGCCTTCACCCGGGCCGACCAGCACCCACGGAGCCTCGGTGGGGAATCGTCGGAGATGGATCCGCGAGGACTTGTAGGAGCAGTGCTCGGACCACATCACCGAGTACATCGCCAGCTCGAGGTGGTTCGGCTCACGACCGAGCACCGATGTGATCGTCTCCAGCTCGTCGTCGGTCAGCCCGAGGGCGCGGTGCACGGGTTGGTCGGAGGCGTTTGGCACGGGGCCATCGTAGGAGCCGCCACCTGCGTGGCTACAGATCGGAGCCGTTGGTCGACCTCATCTGGCAGGGAGGGCTGCCATGATCGCTTCGTGCCACCCATCGCTCGCCGCCACGACACCGGGGGCCTGCCGGGCCCCCGCAGGTACGCGCGACGCGCGCGCCCGATGCTGCTGGCGGGGCTCGCAAGCACCGCCCTCCTCATCGGCTGTTCGTCGACGGGTACCCCCGGTGCTTCCGCGCCCCAGCCCCGTCCACGCGCCACTGCCACCCACCCGAGCTCGACCGCCCCACCACCAAGCACGACGACGACCCTCCCAGGGCCGCCTCCACCGCCGGCGACCGCACCGCTCCACGTGACAGTCGAACGCACCTACGTCGACGCAACGCGTCCGACCGTTGCGTTCGGCCGCACGGTTGCGGGCACCCGCACGCTGCCGACCACCGTCTACCTGCCATCCGACGACGGGCGAACTGCCCGAAAGGGCCCGCTGCCGTGGATCGTGTTCCTCCACGGCTTCGCCGACGCGCCGCCGACGTATGAACCGCTCCTCTTGCGATGGGTTGCGGCGGGCTACGCGGTCGCCGCACCAACGTTCCCGCTCACGTCCTCGCGCAGCGGACCGAACCTCTACGAAGCCGACATGGTCAACGAGCCCGCCGACGTGTCGTTCCTCATCACGTCGCTGCTCACCACGTCGGGCCAACCGGACGGCCCGCTCTCACATCGGCTCGACGCCGGTCGGATAGGCGTCGCGGGCCACTCCGACGGAGCAAACGTCGCGTACGTGGTCGGGTTCAGCACCCGCTTCGGCGATCGACGCGTCTCTGCCGTTGCCGACCTTGCGGGTGAGCTCCCCACGGGGATGGGTCCGTTCGACAAGACCGCCACCGCGGCGCCGCTCCTCATGGTGCACGCGGACCACGACGAGTTCATCCCGGAGAGCGAGAGCCGGATCCTGTTCGACGATCGCTGCTGCCGGGCGTGGTGGATCGAACTGGCAGGCACCTCCCACCTCCCCCCGTTCGCAGGGGTCGAGCCGTGGGCGGACGTGGTCTCACAGGCGACCGTGGCGTTCTGGAACGTCTACGTCGGGCGCTACGCCGTCGCACCAGGAACCATCGACGCCGCCGCAGATCACCCTCCGACGGCGCGCCTCACAAAGAAGCCGTGAGCGACGCCGCCCCACATCCGCTGACCCGCGCCGCCGGGCACGCTCATGGAGCGGGAGCTGCCGCCGCGAGGTCGACGCCGTCGATGGTCCACCCGAGGTAGTCGCCTCCCCAACTCGACGACAATGCGGTCAGCTCCGCCCGCTCCCACGCGATGTGCACCTGGCTCAAGACCGCCTCCTCACGCACGGAAACGACGTGGCGGCCATCCAGCGAGTCCGTCCGACGGAGGCCCGCCTCCGCCGCCACGGCCGCCGGCAACGGATCGGCACGCACCACGGCATCGATGTCCTGCGCACGGAGCGCCTCGACCATGGATGTGGCGTCGTCGAGGTGCGCGAACGCGGCGAAGTGCGTCAGCTCGCGTGGCGAGCCGAGGTCACAGCCAGCCGCGGAGGCACGCGCAAGGATGCGTCGATCCGCGTCGGCGTCGACGGCCTCGGTGAACAGCGCCCGGTACGTGCTCCAGGAGGGATCCGCGTCGCTGTCGACCTCGGGCTCGTACCCCAGGTCGACGAGCACGCAGCTCGCCATGGCCGCGTAGAACGCCTCTGCGTCTCGGGTGTAGAGGATCAGGTCCCGAAAGCCAGCGGTGCCCAGCGAGGCGACGACCACGGCCACCTCCTCTACACCGAGCGTCAGGCGGCCCTCGACCTCGGCGAGCACCTGCAGCTCATCGGGCCCGGCGAAGCCGCTCTCGGTCGGATGCTGGAGGCGGATGCGGACGTGCACGCGCTGTCCGAACCCGGTTGCGGGCCCCGCCGCCACGTAGCCGGCATGCACCCGCAGGCTGGCAAGGCGTCCCCCGGAGGCTGACACGCCCACCAACCACGACTCCACGACGCCCGGGGTGACGGCCATGTCCGAACGGTACCCCCGCTACCGTCACAGGCGTGTTGCCCCCTCGCCGCGCCCTTGGCGTGCCCCTCGCTGTCCTCGCCATGCTCTTGACGGCATGCTCGTTCCAGGTCTCGAAGGGGTCACGCACCGGCCCGTCCTCGACAGCGGCCGGGCCCAACTCCACGATCGACGGCGAGTCCGCGCACGGCAGCGACGGAGGCGCGCCAAGTAAGCCGCTGCGCTGGCACGCCTGCGACGACTCGCAGGAGTGCGCCACGCTCGAGGTGCCTGTCGACTACGCCCACCCCAACGGCGCCACGCTCAAGTTGGCCCTGGTCCGCATCAAGGCGACCAAGCCGTCACAACGCATCGGCTCGCTCCTTGTGAACCCGGGCGGACCCGGAGGATCAGGCATCGGGCTGGCGCGCGCCATGTGGTTGGCCCCCGAGATCCGGGCACGCTTCGACCTGATCGGTTTCGACCCACGAGGTGTCGGCGAGAGCACCCCGCTGGAATGCCACGACACGTTGCAGCAGCTGTACGCCGCCGACCCGGCTCCCGAGACGAAAGCCGCTGTCGACCACCTGCTCGACGTGAGCCGAACGTTCGTCGCCACGTGTCGCGAGCGCGCAGCGGCGCTGCTCCCTCACCTCGGCACCCGAGACGTGGCGCGCGACATGGACCGGATCCGAGCCGCGCTGGGGGAAGACAAGCTCAACTACCTCGGCTACTCCTACGGCACCAGCATCGGGCAGGTCTATGCGGACCTCTTCCCGACACGGGTGCGTGCGATGGTGCTCGACGGCGTCGTTCGCCTCGGCGAGTCGGGTCTCGACGCGGCGCGCGCCCAGGCGATCGCATTCGAACAAGCTCTTGATGCCTTCCTGAGGAGCTGCACCGTCGCCACGTCGTGCCCCTTGGGCGACGACCCGGGCGCGACGGTGGATCGCATCATCGCGACGGCTCGGCGGACGCCGATCCCGGCACCGGGCGCAGACCGCCCGCTCGGACCGGGCGAGGTCCAGCTCGGCATCGGCCAGGCTCTCTACGCCCGACAGCTGTGGCCCCAACTCCGCCAAGCGCTCGCCCAAGCCGACAAGGGCGACGGCACAGCGTTGGTCGGCCTCGCCGACGACTACCTCCAGCGCGAGCCCGACGGCACCTACCCCAACGGCATGGAGATCTACTTCGCGGTGAGCTGCCTCGACTGGGACTGGCCGACCGACCCCATGGCGATCCTCGCTGCCGGCAAGGACGTCGCCAAGGTCGCACCACGCCTCGGGGAAGGCATCGTCACCGACTACGTCCGCTGTGCGCTGTGGCCGACGCCTCCGCAACCCCTCACGCCGCCGAAGGCGACGGGAAGCCCGACGATCCTCGTCGTCTCGACGACCGGTGACCCGGCCACCCCCTACAAGAATGGGGTCGATCTCGCCCACGAGCTCCCCCACGGCGCGCTCCTGACCCACCGCGGCGAGGGCCACACCATCTACGGACAGGGCGACTCCTGCGTCGACGACACGGTGAACCGCTATCTCGTGACGACCGACGTCAAGCCCGACACCACCTGCGACTGACACCACCTGCGACTGACGCCCACGCGGCAGCGCCGCACCGGCCGGGGACGCCCACGCGTAGGCGTCCCGTCGCTCAGCCGAGGAGGCCCGCGCCCACAAGCGGTTCGAGGCAGAGCTCCGGCTGATCTGCGACCACCCTGTCGAGCCAATAGCTGCTCTCGAACAGGGCGAGGAGCGAACCGTCGCTGCGGGCCAGCACTCGCACGCCCCGCATCGGCCGAAGCTGCTGCGCACTCGGCTCGTCCGTGCGGCGCGCCACCGTGTAGTTCGTCGGGCTCAGCTCAACCGGTGCACCGAACTCGTTCTCGAGGCGGTGCACCGCGACCTCGAACTGCATCGGGCCAACCGCGGCGAGCACGGGCGCCTGGTCGCCCAGGTCCGCATCGCGCAAGACCTGCACGACACCTTCCTCGTCGAGCTGCGCGATCCCGCGACGGAACTGCTTGAAGCGTCCGGCGTCGCGCACGCGCGCGACGCTGAAGTGCTCGGGGGCGAAGCTCGGAATCCCCGGATAGGTAACGGGTGGATCGAGGTACAGCGTGTCGCCGACACGAACCTCGTTGGCGTTCACGAGGCCGATCACGTCGCCCGGGAACGCCTCCTCGACCGTCTCGCGATCGCGGCCGAACACCGTGTGGGCGTACTTCGTGGCGAACGGCTTCTCGGTACGACCGTGCGTGACGACCATGCCGCGCTCGAAGCGGCCGGAGCAGACCCGCACGTACGCGATGCGATCCCGATGGCTGGGGTCCAGGTTCGCCTGGACCTTGAAGACGAATCCGGAGAACGGCGCGTCGAGCGCGCGGGCACCACCCGTGACGTCGGGACGTGCCTGCGGCGCCGGGGCCAGGTCGATGACCGCGTCGAGCAAGAGGCGAACCCCGAAGTTGGTCAGCGCGGAACCGAAGAAGGCCGGTGTCGACTCGCCGGCCACAAACCCCTTCGGGTCCAGATCGGCCTCGACGGCGTCGAGGATGCCGAGCTCCTCACTGCACTGTGCCCACGCCGGTCCCTCTTCGTGCGCGGCCCGATCGGCATCGACGAGCTCCTCGGGTGCCTCGACCGCGCCTCGCGCGACGCGCGTGAAGCGCACGAACTCGCCGCTGCGGCGGTCGACCACACCCCGAAAGTCACCCGCGATCCCTACCGGCCAGGTCACCGGCGTGACGCGCACCCCGATCTGGGTTTCGATCTGGTCGATCAGCTCGAGCGCGTCGAGACCCGGACGGTCCCACTTGTTCACGAACGTCAGCAGGGGGAGCCCGCGAGTTCGGCAGACCTCGAACAGCTTGAGCGTCTGTGGCTCGATGCCCTTCGCCGCATCGAGCACCATCACCGCTGCATCGGCAGCCGCGAGCACGCGGTAGGTGTCTTCGGAGAAGTCGCGGTGACCCGGCGTGTCGAGCAGGTTCACGACGTGGTCGCGGTACGGGAACTGCAACACCGTCGAGGTGATGGAGATGCCGCGCTTCTGCTCGAGCTCCATCCAGTCCGAGGTGGCGGACCGTCGACCACCGCGAGCCTTGACCGCGCCGGCACCGGTGCCGCCGAGCGCGCCGCCGTAGAGCAGGAACTTCTCGGTGAGCGTCGTCTTGCCGGCGTCCGGATGGGAGATGATGGCGAAGGTGCGGCGCCTCGTCGCCTCGGATGCCGTGCTCATGCGCACGCCGCGCAGACGCCGACGAGGTCGAGGCGGTGGTGATCCGGCCGGAAGCCCTGCGCGTCGGCGACGCGACCGAGCGCTTGGTGAAGCGACCGCTCGAGCTGCGGAGACACCGTGAAGTCGACGACGGACCCGCACGCCGAGCAGATCAGGTGGTGATGGTGGCCGGCGAGGTTCTCGGCCAACTCGTAGCGAGCGAACTCGTCGGAACCGGTGACCCGGTGCACGACCCCCACCTCTTCGAGGAGCGCCAAGGTGCGATAGAGCGAGCTCTGGGCGAGGCGCGGCTCGACGTGCAGGATCTCTGGGATCGTCAGCGGACGGTCGGAGCCAGCGAGCAAACCCACGACGGTGCGTCGGTTCGACGTGTAGCGCTGGCCGTCGAGCCGCAGCATGCGGTCCACCGACGCGTGGAGGTCGTCACTCACCCCGTCACGCTACCCCGGACTCGTCTCAAACTGAGAATCGATGAGAATGACCGAGCAGCGCACAGGGCGGCTGGGCGCGCAAGGGGTCGGCGCCCCACAGACGCCGACCCCTCGTACCGCGCATGCGAACTGCTACGGCAGGGTGACCCCACGGGTGCGGCCGAAGCGCTCGGCGACGTCTGCCCAGTTGACGACGTTCCACAAGGCGCTCACGTAGTCGCCCTTGACGTTCTTGTACTGGAGGTACCAGGCGTGCTCCCAGCCATCGATCACGAAGATCGGCAGCGACCCCGCTGCGGCGTTGTCCTGGTGGTCGAGGATCTGGTGCACAACAAGGCGCTGCGCGACCGGCTCCCACGACAGCGCGGCCCAACCGGAGCCCTGCACCGTGGCGATCACCTGGGACATCTGCGCCTTCAGCTTCTCGAAGCCGCCGAGCTGCTCGTCGATCGCTGCCGCGAGCTCACCGTCGGGCTGACCGCCACCGTCGGGCGAGAGGTTCTGCCAGTAGAGCGAGTGCAACAGATGGCCCGAGACGTGGAAGGCGAGGTTCTTCTCGAGTGCCGTGAGCGAGCCGTAGTCGCCGGCATCGCGGGCCGCGGCGAGCTTCTCGAGCGCGGTGTTCGCGCCGGCCACGTACCCAGCGTGGTGCTTGTCGTGGTGCAGCTCGAGGATCTGCCCGGAGAGGTGCGGCTCGAGCGCGCTGTAGTCGTAGGGAAGATCGGGAAGGGAATAGGTCGACACGTGACCCTCCTCTGGTCGCAGTCATCAGGTTCGAGGCGCACCCTATCGGCCGCGTAGGTGGTGGCGATCAGCGCTCGTGCCATGCTGGCGAACATGTCCACCGCTCCCGATGCCGACCCCGCCCTCCTCGACCAGGCCGTCGCCTTCACCAGAGCCGCTGGCGAACTCACCCTTCGGTGGTTCCGATCCGCGGAGCTCACCATCGACGCGAAGGGCGACGGCACGCCTGTCACGCAGGCGGACCGTGCGGCCGAGCGTCTGCTGCGCGAGCAGATCGGCGCCGCCTTCCCCGACGACGCGGTGCTCGGCGAGGAGGAGCCTGAGACCTCAGGCACGTCGGGACGCCGTTGGATCATCGACCCGATCGACGGCACGAAGGCGTTCACGCACGGTGTGCCGCTCTACAGCAACCTCCTCGCCCTCGAGGACGAGCACGGCATCGTGATCGGCGTCATCAACATCCCGGCTCTGGGCGAGACGGTCTACGCCGGGCGCGGCCTCGGCTGCTTCTGCAACGGCGAACGCGTCCACGTCAACGACCGGGCAGAGCTCCGCGGGAGCTACATCACGACGAGCGGTATGAACCGCTGGCCGACCGACACGCTTGCGAAGCTGCAAGACAACGACGTCCACCTCCGGACCTGGGGCGACGGCTACGGCTACGTGCTCGTTGCGACCGGGCGCCTCGAGGCGATGGTCGACAACGTGGCCGAGCTCTACGACCTCGCGCCGGTCCCCGTGATCATCGCCGAGGCCGGCGGGCGCTTCAGCGACCTGCGGAGCGACTCGAACTCGCCGGGGAGCGGGAGCGGGCTCGCCAGCAATGGCCTTCTCCACGACCAGCTTCGCGAGCTCCTCGCCCCCGAGAGCTGACCGCACGCCGACCACGGTCGGCCCGAGCAAAGCGGCTTAGAAGCTCGCCACGTCGGCCTCGGCGCCAGCTTCCCCCTCGCCAAGGAGCCCCACAAGGTCGGCGCGCGCCCGAGCGACACGCGACCGGATGGTTCCAACCGGGCACGCGCACACCTCAGCCGCCTCGGAATAGGACAGGCCGAGTACTTGCGTGAGCACGAACGCAGTCGCGCGGTCAGGGTCGAGCGGAGCCAGGAGATCCGTCAGCTCGACGCCGAATCCCGGCGCCGCCGCATCCGGGATCCGCGCCACCTCTTCTTGCGAGGCCGGGCGATGCAGCCGACGACGCCGAGTTCGGCTGCGGATCTCATCGATGCAGGTTCGGCGCGCGATCACAAGGAGCCACGTGCGCGCCGACGCGTCGCCTCGGAACCTCGGCAGGGCGCGCACCGCCCGCAGGAACGTCTCCTGCGTGAGATCGTCGGCGCTCTGACGGTCGACGAGGTGGGCACTCAGGCGCCACACCTCGCCCTGCGACCGCGCCACGAACCGCGTCAGGGCACGCTCATCGCCGTCCCGTGCCGCCAGCGCGAGCGAGGTCAGCTCGTCCATCCACGCAGTGTCACAGGACGCGCGTCGAGAACCACGGGACCTTGGTCACGTTCTCCGTCCCTGCACGCGCCGGGGTAGGGCGTTGCGCAGGGAACCAAACCCACGCATGGGACGACAGTCCCACCGTGCGATGTGAAGAGATCCGTGAGGCCTGGTCGGCCCAACTCGACGGGGAATGCAGCGACGTCGAACCGCAGACCGTTGCGGCCCACGTCCGCTCGTGCAGCGCGTGCAACGCGTGGACCGTGGCTGCAAGCGAGCTGCATCGCCACACGAGGGTTCGGGTCGCCGACTCCGTCCCTGACCGCACTGACGCGATCATGGCCGCCGTGCGCGGCGATCTCCGCCACCGGGCGACGCAGGCACGCCGGGGCAACGGCACCTACCGTCGAGGTGCCAACTGGGCACGGCCCGCTTTGCTCGTTGCGGCATGTACCCAACTCGCGCTTGCGCTGCCGGAGTTGCTCCTCGGCAGCTCGCACGGCGGAGGCGTCCACCTGGCGCACGAACAGGGCGGATGGGACATCGCCTTGGCCATCGCCCTCCTCGCGGTCGTCTGGGTGCCCGCGCGGGCGCCCGGCCTGCTCCCGTTCCTTGGCGCGCTTGCTCTGGTCCTTGTAGGTACCGCCGTCGTCGACGTGGCCGGGGGCCGTGCGCCTGCGATCGGCGAGTTGCACCACGTGCTCGACCTCGCAAGCATCCTGTTCGTGTGGTTGCTCACCCCGCCTGCCTCGCGTCGAGCGGGGCCTGCCCTCCCGCATGTCGCCCACCCGATGCGACCGGTTGCGCGGTGAGGGTGAGGGGAGCGTTCCGCCTGGCGGTCACGATGCGCCGGCTCGCCGCGGCGACGTGCGCGGTCGCCGCGCTGCTCCTGCTCGGCGCGCCCACCGCCTCGGCCCACGCAACCCTCGTCCGCTCGAACCCGCCAGACGGCTCGCTGTTGAGTCGGGCACCGACGCAGGTTGAGCTGACGTTCAGCGAAGACGTCCGCGTGACGTTGGCGAGCATCCGTGTGCTCGACGGCGAGGGACGGCGCGTCGACAGAGGCAACGCCCACGTCGATGGCAAGGGAACGCAGGTGTCCGTCGGGCTGCGCAGCGACATCCCCGAGGGGACCTACGTGGTCGCGTGGTCTGTCGTCTCCGCGGACACCCACCCGATCCACGGGGGACTCGTCTTCTCGGTCGGCACGCGCACCATCGTCGGCAACGACGTCCTCGCGCACGCCCTCGCCGATCGTGGGAGCGGCGGGTGGGCTGTGGTCGGTGACGTGGCTCGCTTCGCGCACCTCCTCGGCGCGCTCTTCGCCGTCGGGGCGGCCGTCTACCTGGTGCTCGTCGACGACCGCTACTCCCGCGACCTCACGCGCTGGGTCGGCGGTGCCGGGCTCGTCGCCACGCTCGGTGCCCTCGGTGAGGTTCCCGCACTGGCCGCGCAGGCTGCAGGTCTGGGAGCTCGATCGATCACCCAGCCGGGGGTGGCATCGCAGGTCCTCTCTGACGGGGAGGGGCTCTCCATCGCCGTGGTCGCGGTTGCGGTCGTGGCTGCATGGCTCGCAACGCGCCTTCGCGCGCCGCAAGCGAGAGTCGTCGCCGTCGTCGTCGCGCTCGCCTCACTGAGCGTGTCGTTCATGCTCGTCGGGCACGCCCGCACCACCGAACCGCGCTGGCTGGTGATCGCCGCCGACGCGGTCCACGTCGCGGCCGCGGCGATCTGGGCCGGGGGCTTGGCGATGCTCACCGCGTCGCTCCGCCGCCGTCGCCTCGACGACGTGGACGCCGACGAAGGAGCCACCGTCGTCGCCACGTTCTCGAAGGTCGCCACCGTCGCGATCCTGGCCGTGGGCGCCGCGGGGCTCGTACTCGCCTGGCGCGAGGTCCTCACCCCCCGAGCACTCAACACTCCCTACGGCCGACTGCTGCTCATCAAGCTGACCGTCGTCGCGATCGTGGCAGCACTCGGCGCCTACAACCATCGTGAACTGGTTCCCCGGATCACGCGCGCCGAGCGCAGCGACGGACGTGCACACGCGTGGGCGACACTGCAGCGTGTCTTGCGCTTCGAGATCCTCGGCATCGTCGCGGTGCTCGGCGTGACCGCGGTGCTGATGGCAACGCAACCGGCACGCGAGAAGGCGGGTGTCGGGGGCGGCACCGCCTCGGCAACCGCGCCGTTGGGAACCGGCTCGCTCAACGTGGTCGTCAGCCCCGCGCGCCCGGGTCCGACCCAACTGCACGTCTACCTCCTGGACGCCAGCGGTCGACCGTTGACCGACCTCAAGGAGGTCTCGATCGAGCTACGCCTCCCGGCAAAGGACATCGGCCCCTTCGAGGTGCGCGCCGTCAAAGCCGGACCGGGCCACTACCAGGTGGTCGACGCCACCTTCCCGTATGCGGGAAGGTGGCAGGTCACCGTGGACGTACAGATCGACGCGTTCACCGCGCGACGTGGCACCGCAACCGTGGAGATCCATCCATGACCCGAACCGCATCCCTGCTGCGCCGCGCGCTGATCGCCGTCACCGTGTGCGCGACGGTGCTCGTCGCGGGAGCTCCCATCGCTGCAGCCGACCCCGCGAAGCCCACGAACTACCGCTCCCGCATCCTCGAGGTGACGCCACCGACGAGCGTCGTGCAGGTGAAGGTCGTGGGAGGAGACGGGTTCTTGGACGTGCGCGTCACGCGCGGGCACACCATCGCTGTCGAGGGGTACGAAGGCGAACCGTGGCTCCGCGTGTTGGCTGACGGCACCGTGCAAGAGAACCAACGCTCTACGGCGACCTACCTGAACGCGAACCGCTACGGAACCACGGTGATCCCGCCGGGTGCCGGCCGCGCCGAGGCCATCGAGAATCCGGCCTGGTCGACGGTCGCGCACGGAGGGAAGTACATCTGGCACGACCACCGCATCCACTACATGACTCCTGAGATCGCCCCGCACCTGTTCCCGGGCACCAACCGTGTGCTGCTGGGCGACCGCACCGACGGTCGTTGGGTCATACCGCTGACCGTCGACGGCAAGCCGACTCAGATCGTCGGCGAGCTCCTCCTCCTGCCGGCACCGAACCCGCTGCCCTGGTGGGCGCTTGCCGCAGTGCTTGCAGCTGCAGGCGTCGTGGCCGCGAGCTTGCGGCAGCGCCGCGCTGCCCTCGTGTGCGGCACGCTGCTGATCACCGTCGGTGGTGCTGCCGCGCTGGCCGGGGGCATCTCCGAGCTCTCTGTCGTCCCGTCGGAGGCGGGTGGTTCTCCCGTCGCGATCGCCCTCCCCGCCGTCGCGCTGATAGCGGCCGCAATCTCGGTCGTGCTTCGCAATCGAGCGACACGCTGCATATCGGTGCTCGCCGGCGCTGCCACGCTCGTCGCGTGGGCCATCCTTCGCATCGGTTCCCTCTCCCACGCGCTTCCGCTCAGCGGCTTTCCAGCTGGAACGGCACGCCTCATCGTCAGCGTCGCACTCGGGACCGCCCTTGGGGGTGCGCTCGCCGGCATCCGTTCAGGGGCCTTGGCGCTCGCCGCGCCGGATGATCTCGCTCACGCCGAGGGTGTGGCAACCAGCGAGCCGACCGAGCCGCCGCAAGGCGCGGGCGCGGAGGCCGACCTGACATAGCGTGGCCGGATGACCACCGTCGAGGCCGCCCCGCATCCCCGCGGCCTCAGCGCTGCGGAGGTTTCCGATCGGGTCGCCCGCGGCCTCACCAACGACCTCCCCGAGCACCCCACCCGCACGACCAAAGAGATCGTGCGAGCCAACGTGTTCACGTACTTCAACCTGCTGCTCGGCGGGCTGTTGGTGGTCATCCTCGTCGTTGGGCCGCTCAACGACGCGCTCTTCGGTGGGGTGATCGTCGCGAACACGCTCGTGGGCGTCATCCAGGAGGTGCGGGCGAAGCGCACCCTCGACAAGCTCGCCGTGCTGAGCACACCTCGGGCAACCGTGCGCCGTGAAGGCGACGACACCGAGGTAGCCGTGCGTGAGGTCGTCCTCGACGACCTCCTGGTGTTGCGCCCCGGCGATCAGATCGTCGTCGACGGCACCGTCGTCGAGGTGACGGGCCTCGAGGTCGACGAGAGCCTGCTCACCGGCGAATCCGACCCCGTCGTCAAAGCTGTTGGCGACACGGTCCAGTCCGGCAGCTTCGTCGCGGCCGGCGGAGGCGTCATGCGTGCCACTCGAGTGGGTCGAGATGCGTATGCAAGTCAGGTCGCGGAGGAGGCCCGGCGGTTCACGCTCGCTCGTTCAGAGCTGCGCAGCGGTATCGACTGGATCGTCAGGCTCGTCAGCTACCTGATGATCCCGACGGGAGGGCTGCTCCTGTTCAGCCAGATCACGGGGCATGCCGGCATTGCCGACGCCCTACGTGCCACGGTCGCCGGTGTGGTGGCGATGGTGCCCGAAGGCCTCGTCCTCCTCACGAGCGTGGCGTTCGCCCTCGGTGTCGTGCGCCTCGGCAAACGGCGCGTCCTCGTGCAGGAGCTCCCCGCCATCGAGACGCTGGCTCGGGTCGACGTGATCTGCCTCGACAAGACCGGGACCATCACTCGTGGCGAGCTGACGCTCGCCGAGTTGGTGGCGACAGATGGAGCATCGGCTCCTGGCGCCGATGCCATCGCCGCGCTGGCAGCGGTGCTTGCCGCCGACCCCAACCCCAATGCCACGCTCCGCGCGTTGCACGACGGGCTCGCGTCTCGCCTGGCATCCGACGCACCCAGTGCTGCACCTACCCGTGCGGTGCCGTTCTCGTCCGCCCGGAAGTGGAGTGCCGCGAGCCTGACCGACGGGTCGACCTGGGTACTTGGAGCACCCGACGTCATCTTGCGCCAGATGCCCGGCACCGCCGACCTCGCAGCCCTGATCGAGCGACGTGCCGCCGAAGGGTTCCGTCTCGTCCTGTTGGCACGCAGCGATGAACCCCTGGTCGGCGAAACCCTCCCGGCAGGGCTCGTCCCTCAGCTCTTGGCCATCTTGCAAGACGAGGTCCGGCCGGACGCGCCCGACACGCTCCGATACTTCGCTGAGCAGGGTGTCGCCGTGAAGATCATCTCGGGCGACCACCCGACGACGGTGGCGGCCGTGGTGCGGCGAGCCGGCCTGGACGTCGAGGGCGCGATCGATGCCTCCACCCTCCCGTCCGATGTCGACGGGCTTGCGGACGCACTCGAGGGCGGGTCCGTGTTCGGTCGGGTCACGCCCCAGCAGAAGCGTGCGATGGTCAAGGCGCTGCAAGCTCGGTCACACGTGGTTGCGATGACGGGTGACGGCGTCAACGACGTCCTTGCGCTGAAGGATGCCGACATCGGCATCGCGATGGGCTCGGGCAGCGCGGCGTCGCGGTCGGCGGCACAGCTCGTGCTGCTCGACGGCACGTTTGCCTCGCTGCCACCGGTCGTCGGCGAGGGCCGCCGGGTGATCGCGAACGTCGAACGGGTCGCCAACCTCTTCCTGACGAAGACCGTCTATTCGATGTTGCTGGCGCTGGCAGTGGGTGTCGTCGGGCTCCCGTTTCCGTTCCTGCCACGCCATCTCACGCTCGTCGGCACGCTCACGATCGGCACCCCGGCGTTCATCCTGGCCCTTGCCCCCAACAGCCGACGTGCCTTGCCGCATTTCGTGGCGCGGGTGTTTCGCTTCGCCGCACCCTGCGGCCTGCTCGCCGCGGCGGCGACGTTCACGGCGTACTACGTGTCGCACATCGACGGCTCGTTGACGCTCGATCAGCAACGTACGACGGCGACGCTGGTCTTGGTTGCACTCGGCCTGCTCATCCTCATCCAGCTCGCCTCACCTCTCAACCCGCAGCGCCGACTGCTCGTCGCCGCTATGGCAACCGGCTTCTGCCTGGTGCTGGCACTCCCCGGCGGTCGCACGTACTTCGCGTTGTCGCTTCCTCCGCTTCCGATCCTCGTCGGGGCGATCGGCCTCGTCGCCATCTCGGCGTGGATCATGCTGCTGGCGACGCGGGTGGTAGAGCTCTATCGCGCGCCGTACCAACGACTGCTCGCCGGCCAACAAGCCCGTCAGGAGCGAGAAGCGAGTGCACGAGCGGCGCGCAACGAAGAGACCGTGCAGCGCATCACCGCGCCGCGGCCCGTCGGCGGGCATGCAGCCGCACCTCCTTCGCCCGCGCCCGACCACTCCACCGGCGCGCCGGCCCACCTCCCCCCGCCCCCGCAGGTGCCACCAGGCGCACCGGCCACGACCATGCCGTTGCCCCCGCCACCCACGGCCGCAGCTGACTCTGCGCCGCTGCGCGACGAGGAGTCAGCTGATGGATGACCCGACGCTGCACGCGCATCTCCGCGCGTCTGGCGAGCGGTTCGCGAGCGCACTCGGCACCAGCGTGCTCTCCGATCCCGTCACGAGCTGCCCGGGATGGGATGTACAACGCCTTGCGTCGCACCTCGGTCGGGTTCATCGCAGCGTGACGATCGGACTGAGAACCGGCGACATCGCAGCCGTGGCGCACACGCCACCGAGCCGTGCCCCACGCGATGCGACCATCGTCGAGTGGTTCTCCGAAGGCTTCGGTGAGCTCTGCGCGGAGCTGACGAGTGCGACTGCACCGACACGAGCGAACGAACCGGTGGCGACGTGGTTCGGCGTGCAGCCGCAGCGGTTCTGGCTCCGTCGCATGGCACATGAGACGACGATGCACGTGTGGGATCTCCTGCATGCAGGAGAGTCCGGAGGGTCCACGGGCGCAGCCGACGCCTTCCTGGCCCAGCGCGGTGACGCCTTCAGCTGCGACGGGGTCGACGAGCTCTGCGCCGTGTTCCTCGACGGGCTCGTCGGCGAAGAGGCACGCCGTGCGCTCGACGGGCGGTCGCTCCACCTCCATGGGGTGGTGTCGCCTGCCGCCATCGGGCACCCCGGCGAGTGGTTGCTCCATGGTGACGCCGACGGACTGCACTGGTCGCACGGGCACGAGAAGGCCGACGTCGCCGTGCGGGGGCCAGCTCCGGCGCTCCTCTTGTGGTGCTGGGGTCGGGTTGGGTCCACATCCGTCGAGGTGTTCGGCGCGCCCGAGGCCGTGGCTGCCTGGCAACACGCGCTGCACTTCTAGCGTCGTTGCGTACCGACAGCGGGTCGGTGCGGGGCAATCTCGCCGACGCCGAGGACGAATGCCTCAAATCGGACACGATTTTCCGCGTGAGGCTCACCCTTCCTCCCCGAGCGCCGATGGAAGCCCGCCGGGAGGTCGCATGGAGGAGCTCGCTGACGTCCTCCGACAGGAACGTCACCACCTAGAAGTGCTGCACTACCGCCTCACCTCGACGCGGCTGCTGCTACGGGATCGCCAGGTGCGATACCTGGGCTGGGCCAGCGACGAAGTGCAGCGCGCGCGACAGCAAACCCGCGAGACCGACCTGCTCCGTGCAGCGAACGTGCAGCTCTTGGGTCTGAAGAGCACGTCCGGCCCCCCCACCCTTCGGAAGCTCGCGGGCCTGGCGCACGATCCTTGGGCCGGCATCCTCCGCGACCACCACGACGCCCTGAGCGAGTTGGTGGCGTCCATCGAGGTCGTCGCCCATGCCACTGCCGACGCCGCGCGGCGCGAGATCGGGCGTCTCGCGCGCGAGGCCACGACGGCGACCGCGACGGCAGATCGCGGGGGGTCGTCCCGTCGGCGCCCCGGTACCGGCACGCTGGAGACCCCACCCACGCCGGTGCCGCCGGCCATGAGCACCTGGCGCGCAGTGCCGTTCAGTGAAGAGCTCTTGCCCGACGACATCGACCTCACCCAGCTCGCGCGGGAGCGAGCCTACGAACGGGTGCTCGCTGCGAGCGGCAAGCTCCAGATCCCGAGCTTGCTCGCCTTCCTTCGCTGATCGTTGTCGCCTGCCGCGTCCGACGCGCCAGCAGTTTCCGAGGAGCGAGCCACTTCCGACCGCGGCACCGGGTCGAGAAAGGGCTGGACCGCTGAGCGAGCGGTGAGCGCTTAGACGGTGATGCGGTCCTGCCAGGCGCTCGCGTGAGATCAGACGGTGATGCGGTCCTGCCAGGCGCTCGCGTCAGAGATGGCGTCTGCGTAGTTCGCCTTCCGACGTGCGACGCGACCCGCGGCAGGGTCCTGCGCCTGCGCGGTGTACTGCGCCTCGATGCCGTCTCGGAGCATCCCGAGCGCCTCCGACCGCAGCTGCGAGATCCGCGACTCGGTCACGCCCAACTCGTCCGCAAGCTCCTGCGACTTGCGGCCCTGAAGGAAGTAGCCCTCCACGACGGCACGGTGACGCTCGGGCAGGAGCCCGACCGCGTCCCGGAGGTACGACACGAGCTCGCGGTGTTCGAGCTCCTCCGATGGTTCGAGGGTCGTGGAATCCGCGAGCACATCGACGAGCGTGAGGTCCTCGTCGGCGTCGTTGACCTCGTACTCCAGCGCCAGCACGACCGAACGGAACATGCGGTCCTGCAAGCGGTGGAGCTCACGGCGTGTCATGCCGAGGGCGGTTGCCGTCTCGTCAACCGATGGGACCCGACCGAGCTCGGTAGCCAGACGCTGCTCGACTGCTTCGAGTCGACGAGCGAGGGTGCGGACCGAGCGAGGCGCCCAGTCGGCGGCTCGCACCGCGTCGAGGATGGCGCCGCGAATGCGCTGCGCGGCGAATCGATCAAACGGGACACCACGGGCACCGTCGTAACGACGAGCCGCCTCTACCAACCCGAGCGCACCGGCGGTCGCCAGCTCCTCACGGTCGACGTGACGCGGGAAGTGCACCGCTACTTGGAAGACCACGTGCCGCACGAGCGGCAGATGCTGTTCGATCAAACGCTGGGTCTCGATGTCGTCACGGCAAGCCATCGCTCCCCCTTTCTTCGCAACGTTCATGAACTTCGGTCCTCTCGGGACATCTCTTGAGCCCGGCTTTATGCAGGGTTGCCCGAGCGGGACTGGTCTGGTGGATGAACGGGTGACCCGAGGGGCCGCCCCATGGGCCCGCGCGTGGTCATCGGACACAGGTGGCCGCTATGAGCTACCCCGCCTGTGGCCCATGGGCAAACAGGGCATGGCTGCACATGACATGACGCTGCGTGAGAACACGTGAACCTCGTCCAATCGCAACATGGTCGAGATAGCTGTCATCTTCGGGGGACAAACCTGACATTGCGGACGTGCCTTGCCGCTAGGACGCACGAGCCTCCTGGCCCTCGAAGACCGCTGCCTTCACCCCACGACGCGCCAACTCCGCGAGGAACCCTGCCGGCTCGACCAGCTCTGCAAGGCCGGCGGCACCGACACGGCGAAGGGTGCGCGCACCCGCTTCAGCGGCGACAACCGCAGCCACGGCGCCGGCCGCCACGGCAGGACGGTCCATGACGCCGTACACGATCGTGTCGGCCTCGTGGCCCCGCCAGCCACGAACCTCGACGCGTATCGCACCGACCGCACCTTCGGGGTGTGGACGCCGCATCATCGGCAGGCGCGCCGTGAGCCGATCGCGCCGAGTAGCCGCGAGACGGCTGCTGACCCGCTGCACACCCGGGAAGGCAGGGAGGAGAAGCAGCGGATCGGCCAACGCGCCCCGGTAGCAGTCCGCCGCGCCGACAGGCTCGGGGAACCAGCACAGCTCGCGACCGGACCCTGATGCCGAGGCGAGCCAGCCTCCGTCGCGCCACTCCACCGCTCGGCCACCCAGAGCACGGTGGTGGTGCGACGCGCACGCGGGGCCACCTGTGCCGAGGCGGGCGACGTGGACCTCCTCGACCCTGTCGAACAACGCAGCCGCGTGGGCCGCCAGCACGCAACTCAACCCCGGCGCGAACGTTGCGCCTACCACCACTGTCACGCCTCGGACCTCGGCCTCCGGCCCGAGCTCGAGCAGGCCCCGCACCTCGTCGGCGTCGTCGGAGGTGGTCACGACACTGATGCCAGCCGCGACCGCCGACCGTGCCCGCTCCAACTGGGTGCCCGCTGGCGTCGCCAACACCAGCACATCACCGTCCGGCACCTCGTCCGATGCGATCGGCGGAAGGGTCACGCAGTCGCCGAGGGCGGCTGCAACCTCGTCGACCCGGGCTGGACGGTCGTCACCCAGCCGGAGGTCCGTGACGGTCGGCGTCGAAGCAAGCTGGCGAGCTGCTCGGGCGCCGACGGCACCCAAACCCACTACCGCGACGCGCATCAGCGGAGGTCTGGCCCGGAGAGCTCCCGCCACCCACCTCGCTGGGGCGGCACCCCGCCGCTCCCACGGAGGCGCAGGACTGCGGCGACGAACCCGGCTAGGCCAAGGGCCATCAATGCACGGCGGAGCAGGGTCACGGCGTCTCTCCCTGTCGAGAACGGGCGAGCCGGACGAGTCCTGCGGGTCCAGCCCGGGGGCTGCGTGGGGCTAGCTGGAATCGAACCAGCGACCTCACCCTTATCAGGGGTGCGCTCTAACCAACTGAGCTATAGCCCCGCAGAGAACTGCGAACGGCGAAGCTAGTTGGCGGCCACGCTTCGGTGCCACCCGACCAATCGCCTCATCGCCGCGCTGGTGGCTCGGCCGGATCGGTCCTTGCCTCGAACGATCGAGGATCGACCTCGATCACCGTGAACCGGATACCGCCGGTGAGCTCCGAGATCAGGTTCATCAAGGCTGCCGCGAGCGTCACGAAGACCGACCCGGCAAGCACGCCGACCGCACCCAGCATGGCTGTGGCAGCGAACAGCGCGCCCCCGTCGAACGACCAGTCGCGGAACCCGATCTCGCGCATGAACTTCTCGATGTGGTGCACCTGACCGGTGGACGTCGCGAGCGACCACAACAACCCCGCGGCGAGCAACAGGATCAGGTAGAAGACCACGCCCCCGAGCAATGCCACCTTCAAGACCGACCAGAGCTGGACCCGTCGCACGATCCGCGTGACCCGTCGGCCGCGGATGGGCGGCTGCGCGGGACGCCGCTCACGCGGGTGGTCCTGCTCCCCACGCCGTCGAGATCTGCGAGACCGTGCCCCCACCGCGTCTGACACCGAGGCCGAGAGCGGCGCCGTGCGATCGTGGCCCGCATCGACGTCCACCGTCGACGCTGCGGTCGCCAGCGCGGACGCGGCAGCAGGACGGGGAAGGTCCGACGACTCGGGCACCGCATGAGTGTACGGGACGTCCTGACTGCATCGAGGACCCACTTCCGGCCAGCCGTGCAGGGCGTCGTCGGACGTCAGCCGGGAAGTGCGCGCGCACGCGCTGATGCCTGCTGCGACCCGACACGTACCCGCACCACGACGTCGTCGCCGACGCGTCTGAACTCGACAACGGTCGCGCCGTTGGCGCGGGCCGCGGCGACGGCGGCCTGGCGACCGTGGAGGGTCCCCGCCAAGGCAGCAGCATCAGCCGCGGCATCGACGCGTGCGCGCTCCGTTGCACGCTGTCCCATGCCCGCAAGCCCGACGACGCACAGGCCAGCGCAGAGCACGAGCACCGCGCCGATGGGCGTGGCCTGCCCCCCGGTGGGGTCGCCGCGTCGGGCAGCGATGCGCACCACGCCCGTGGTCAGTCGTCGTTCGAGAGGACCGGCGCCACCGCGGCGACCTCCTGGCCCTCGTCGAGGTTCATGACCCGCACGCCGGTGGCGTCGCGGCCCTGCGAGGAGATCTCGCGGACCGGCATGCGGATGACCGTGCCGCCCGAGGCGATCACGAAGATCTCGTCGTCGAGGCTCACCATGAACGCGGCTACTACCGAGCCGCGGCGCGCGGTCAGCTTGATGCCGCGCACGCCCTGGATGCCGCGTCCCTTACGGGCGAAGTGCTCGAGCTTGGTGCGCTTGCCGTAGCCGGCGTCGGTGACCAGGAGGATGGTGGCGTCGTCACGGGCGACGTCGCACGAGACGACGGCGTCGCCTTCGCGCAACTTCATGCCCCGCACGCCCGCCGCGGAACGGCCCATCGGGCGTACCTCGCCACCGTCGAAGCGCACCGTCATGCCGTTGCTGCTGACCATGAAGATGTCGTCGCCGTCGTTGGCGGGCATCACCTTCACGAGCTCGTCGTCGCCGCGGAGATTGACCGCGATGATCCCCGCGCGCAGTGACGAGTCGTACTCGGTGAACTTCGTCTTCTTGACCTGGCCGTCACGCGTGGCGAAGAACAGGTACTGGTTGGTCTCGTAGTCGCGCGTGTCGATGATCGAGCGGATGCTCTCGTTCGGCTGCAACGGAAGCAGGTTCACGATCGCGGTGCCGCGTGCCGTGCGCTCCTTCTTGGGGATCTCGTGTGCCTTGAGGCGGTACACGCGACCGAGGTTCGAGAAGAACAGCAGATAGGCATGTGCGGTCGTGGTGAGGATGTGGATGACGTAGTCCTCGTCGCGCAGCTTGGTCGCTGCCACACCACGTCCGCCGCGGCCCTGCGACCGGAACGTGTCGGAGGGCATCGCCTTGATGTACCCCTTGGCGCTGAGCGTGACGACCAGGTCTTCGTCGTCGATCAGGTCCTCGATGTCGAGGTCACCCGGGTCGTAGGTGATCTGCGAACAGCGGTCGGTGGCGTAGCGCTCGCGGACCTCACGCAGCTCGTCCTTGATCACGCCGCGCAGGCGAGCGTCGTCGGCAAGGATCGCCTCTAGTTCGGCGATCTCTCCACGCAGGTTGGCGATCTGGGTCTCGAGGTCGATGCGGGCGAGCCGGGTGAGGCGACCCAATGGCATGTCGAGGATGTGCTCCGCCTGCACATCGGAGAACTCGAAGGGCTCGGCCATGAGCGCGGCGCGGGCCGCGGCGCGGTCTTCTGAGGCACGGATCGTGGCGATCACCTCGTCGATGACGTTTATCGCCTTGAGGTAGCCCTCAGCGATGTGCGCCTTGCGCTCGGCTTCGGCGAGGCGGTACTGCGACCGCCGAGTGAGGACCTCTATCTGGTGCGCGACGTACGCCTGGAGCGCCTGGGCGAGGTTGAGCGTGCGGGGCACGCCATCGACCAGGGCCACCATGTTCATCGCGAAGTTCGACTGCAGGGGCGTGTGCTTGTAGAGGTTGTTGAGGATGACGAGGGCGGGCGCGTCCTTCTTCAGCTCGATCACGAGACGGGTCGTCTCGCCGGAGGACGCGTCGTTGACATCCGCGATGCCGTCGATCTGGCGGGTCTCGACAAGCTCCTTGATCTTCGTGGCGATCGAGTTGAGGCTGGCCTGGTACGGGATCTCGGAGACGACGATCCGGTCGCGCTGGCGGCCAGTGCCTTCGATGATCTCCGCGACGGCCCGAAGCTTGATGGAGCCCTTCCCGGTTCGGTACGCGTCGAGGATGCCGGCACGACCCATGATCTGGGCGCCCGTGGGGAAGTCGGGACCCTTCACGAACTGCATCAGGTCGTCGGGCGTCGCCTCGGGGTTGTCGATGAGGTGCACCGTGGCGTCGATCACCTCACCAAGGTTGTGCGGAGGGATGTTGGTCGCCATACCGACCGCGATGCCCTGGCTGCCGTTCACCAACAGGTTGGGGAAGCGCGCCGGGAGCACGAGAGGCTCTTGGACCTCACCTGAGTAGTTGTCTGCCCAGTCGACCGTGTCCTGATCGATGTCGGCGAGCATCTGCATCGCGAGCGGGTCGAGCCTGCACTCGGTGTAGCGGGCGGCGGCTGGTCCGAAGTCGGGTGAACCGAAGTTTCCGTGCCCCGCCACGAGCGGGTGACGCAGGCTGAAGTTCTGCGCCATGCGCACCAGCGCGTCGTAGATCGACGAGTCTCCGTGTGGATGGAAGTAGCCCATCACGTGCCCGGTCACGCGGGCGCTCTTCATGTAGGAGCGGTCGGGACGAGCCCCGATGTCGTACATGCCCCAGAGGATGCGTCGGTGCACCGGCTTGAGGCCGTCTCGTGCATCGGGAAGCGCACGCGACACGATGACCGACATCGCGTAGTCGAGGAAGGAGCGCTCCATCTCCTCCTGGATCTCGATCGGTTCGGTGTCGACAGAACCGGCGTCGTCGTCGGGTGGCAGATCGGTCATCTCGTGCTCTCGCGTCGTGGGTGGATCGGGGTGCGCCTCAGATGTCGAGGAAGCGCACGTCCTTCGCGTTGGTCTGGATGAACTGCTTGCGACTCTCGACGTCGTCACCCATGAGGATCGACATGACCTCGTCGGCGAGCGCAGCCTGCTCGACGGTGACCTGCAGGAGGGTGCGCTTGCCGACCTCCATGGTCGTGTCGCGCAACTCCTCGTAGTCCATCTCGCCGAGGCCCTTTAGACGGGCGAAGTCCTTGCTGTGATTCGGGCGCTCCGCCAAGAACGCTGCCTTGGCCGCGTCGTCCTTCAGGTACACCTTCGCCTTCGCCACCTCGGTGGAGTACAGGGGCGGCTGCGCGATGTAGATGCAGCCCTGCTCGACGAGCGGGCGCATCTGGCGGAAGAAGAAGGTGAGCAACAGCGTGCGGATGTGGCTGCCGTCGACGTCGGCGTCGCACAGGGCGATCACCTTGTCGTAGCGACGCTTGGAGACATCGAACTCTTCGCCGACGCCGGCGCCGATGGCCGAGATCAGCGCCTGGATCTCGTTGTTCTTGAGCATCTTGTCGAGCCGGGCACGCTCGACGTTCAAGATCTTGCCGCGGATCGGAAGGATCGCCTGTGTGTGCGGGTCTCGGGCCTGTACGGCCGAACCGCCAGCGGAGTCACCCTCGACGATGAACAACTCGCGCTCGGAGGGGTTCTTCGAGGAGCAGTCCTTCAGCTTGTCGGGCATCCCCGCTCCATCGAGCAGGGTCTTGTTGCGGATGACGTCACGTGCCTTGCGAGCCGCGGCCCGCGCCTGCGAGGCGGCGACCGCCTTCTTCACGACCTTGTTCGCCTCCGCAGGGTTCTCTTCGAGCCACTGCGAGAGACGGTCGTTCGTGACCTTGGTGACCAGCGAGCGCATGGCGGTGTTGCCGAGCTTGCCCTTGGTCTGACCCTCGAACTGAGGGTTGGCGAGCCGGACCGAGATGATGGCGGTGAGCCCCTCACGGATGTCTTCACCGGCGAGGTTGTCGTCTTTCTCCTTGAGCAGGCCCTTGCCGCGGGCGTACCGATTGATTGCGCCCGTCAGCGCGGTGCGGAAGCCCTCTTCGTGGACGCCGCCTTCGATCGTGGAGATGCCGTTCGCGAAGCTGTGCAAGCCGTCGGCGTTGAAGCCGGTGTTCCACTGGAACGCGACCTCGACCTCGGAGTCGTCGTCGCTCCCTTCGAAGTACCCGACCTTCGTGAAGAGCGCGTCCTTCGTACGGTTCAGGTGCTTCACGAAGTCGGTGATGCCGCCCGTGTAACGGAACGTGACGGGCTCTGCGAGCGAGGCGGGCCGCTCGTCGCGGAAGCGGATCTCGAGACCACGGTTCAGAAACGCCATGATCTGGAAGCGTTCGAGGAGGGTCTGCGCCCGGAAGCTGACCTCTTCCATGATGGTGGGGTCGGGCCAGAAGCGCACGGTGGTACCGGTACGACCGCGTGGCGCGTCGCCGACGACCTTGAGCTTGGTCTGGATCTTGCCGCCCTTGGCGAAGTCCATGAAGTGGTGCTTGCCCCCGGAGTCGATCTCGACCTCGAGACGTTCGGAGAGGGCGTTCACCACGGAGATGCCCACCCCGTGCAGGCCACCGGAGACCTTGTAGGCGCCGCCACCGAATTTGCCGCCCGCGTGCAGGACGGTGAGCACGACCTCGGCCGTGGACATGCCCTTGTACTTGGGGTCCTTGTAGGGCTCGACGGGGATGCCGCGACCGTCGTCGGCGACCTCGCAGGCACCGTCGGGGAGCAGCCTCACGTCGATGCGCGAGCAGTATCCGGCCATGGCCTCGTCGACGCAGTTGTCGACGGCCTCCCACACCAGGTGGTGGAGGCCGGTCGGACCGGTGGAACCGATGTACATGCCGGGTCGGTGACGTACCGCCTCCAGGCCCTCAAGGACCTGGATGTTGTCGGCACCGTAGGAGTCGGACGGCGACTTCGTGGCCAAGACGCGGCCTTTCAGGATCGGTGGGCGCACCGGACGGCGAGAGGTGACCGGCGAAGCGCCGCGGCCACGGAAAACCCGTGCATCCGGCGACGAACAACCCAAGTCACGATGGCCTGATTCTACCAGTCACCTGTGACAATCCGGACCATCCGGCAGCCCGCACGGACCGTCATCCGGCCCGTACGCGGGTATCCAGCCGATGTACCGCGTCCCCACCCACGATCCCGTGCAGGCGCCCGAGAACCTCGGCCGATGCCCACCGCAACTGCGACGCCCACGCGGGGCTGTCGACCTCAACGTGGAGCACCCCGTCACGCACGGAACCGGGACGGGTGTGCGCTGCCACTGCGGGACCGACCAGGTCTTCCCAGTGCTCCGCGATGACGGTCAGCACCGGCGCCGGCGGCGCGCCGAGCCCGGCAAGGACACGGTCGAGTGCCCCAGCCAGAGGAGCGGGCGGCGAACCGTCCTTGCCGGGGTCTGGAAGGGGGAGAATCGCCACGCGGAACTACTACTCCGGTTGATCGACGTCAGGCTCACCGGCTCCGGCGACCTGGGCACGGTGAGACCCGTTGCCGTTGCGGGCCGCCAGCACCGCCGCGATGCCCGCGAGCGCGCCGAGGCCACCGAGGAGCGCGGCGTTGTCGATGGCGGCGCCGGTGCGCGGCAGCGCGCCCGCTCGGGGTAGGCCATCGCCGGTCGGGGTTCCGTAGCGGATCGTCGTCTCGGTCTGTCCGGTAGCCGCGACAGAAGGCAGCGTCGTCGATCCACCGCCGGCGACGGTCGAGGACGGCGACGTCGTGGCCACCGTGGTCGTCGTCGACGGGGTCGTCGTAGTCGTCGTGGTTGTCGTCGTCGGGACGGGCTGGGGAGGCAACGCAACCGACGAGCAGGTGCTCCCCGTGGCCGGAACACCCGGTGCGGGAAGCGTCGGAGGGTCGAGGAAGGCCGGTGTCGCGAAGTCGAACGCATCGAGCAGGTCGTCTGCGTTGGCGTCGCGCAGGGTCATCGCGCCCAGGTTCCACTTGGTCTCGATGAACTTCAGGATCGACGTGTGATCGTGGGTCACGCTCGACACGTAGTTCGGGCGGGCGAAGGGCGAGATCACGAACCCGGGCACCCTGAACCCGTACCGATCGAACCCACCGGGCTGGTCCGGCGGCACGGTGATGCGTGGGGCGATGGCGTCAGGGGCGATCGCCGCGGGCGGTGGGACGTGGTCGTAGTAGCCGCCGTGCTCGTCGTAGGTGAAGAACAACGCCGTCGACGACCAGTTCGGGCTCTGCATGACCGCGTTGATGATCGACGCGCTGTAGGCCTCGCCGAGCTGGATGTCGTTCGGACGTTCCTCGCTGTAGGCCGTGGTGCCCGGGCTCACGATGCTGACCTGCGGCAACGTCCCCGCGGCGCAGTCGGCCAGGAAGTCGTCGAACGTGTGCACGTGGTCTGCGTTCGACTGGTAGAAGGTCGGGAACAGCAGGATGTCCGGCAGGTCGAAGGCGTAGTCCTTCCACGTGATGCCGTGGTCGTTGAGCCGCTCCCAGATGACGCCGTTCGGCGCCACGGGCGTGTCGAGCACCTCTTGGGGGTCGGTCGACACGATCCCGACCGACGTGGCGGCTTGCAGGTAACGCCGATTGGGAAAGGTCTGCCCGAGCAGCGAGCAGAACCACCTGTCGCAGAGCACGAACGTGCTCGCCAGACCCCAGTAGAACGGCAGCGTCTGCCCGGTGTAGTAGCTCATCGACCCGTGCCCGCCTCCGGCGGCGGTCACGAACCCGTCGTTGGCGCCGTTGTTCCACGAGAGGTGGCTGGCATTCCACGACTGGCTGGAGGCCTTGTCACCACCACACGTCACGGTCGTCTCGTACACGGGAACGGTCCCGCCCTGGCCGTCCGGGTTCGAGTCGGTCGGCTTCCCTTGCAGATCGAGGGTGAAGCCGTCACCACGCCCGAGCGTGCCGAAGTAGTGATCGAACGACCGGTTCTCCTGCATGTAGATGATCACGTGCTCGATCTCCGGAAGGAGGTCGACACCTTCGGGTTTCGACGGGTCGGGTCGACTCCCGACGGGGAGTATCAGCCCTGCTTGGCGACGAGCGGCCGTCTCGGCCCAGGCGGTGCCGAACCGCCCGCCGAGCGCAGCAAACGCCGCACCCGCGCCCATCCCTTGCAACATTCGACGTCGATCGATCCCCCGTGCCATGGCCGCAGCGTAGGTGCGCTGGCTTCGCTCTTCAGCGCGGGTGCACGACCGCCTCGCTGAAGCGCTGCACGTGTTCGAGCCATTCGGTGCGCGACGCCGCTCGAAACTCAACGGTCGCCCAGGTGACGCCCAGCTCCGCCAGCACGCCCAGCTCGTCGCGGAGCTCCTCCGCGTCGAACGCCGCCCCGCGAGCGACGAGGTGAAACGGGGTGAAGCACACATCGAGCGGCTCGGCACGCCCGTGCTCTTCGCACAGGGTGCGCAGCGTGGCGATGCGACCGCTGAGGTCATCGATCGACGCGATCTCGGCGGTCCGCGTGACCCGGGCGAAGCCGGGGTTCGCAAACGGCGACCAGCCCTGGGCGTGGCGCACTGCCCGCTGGAGGGCGGCCCGGCTGTTGCCACCAATCCACAACGGGGGGTGAGGTCGCTGCAGCGGGCGCGGCAAGAGTTGGATCAGGCCGGCATCGGGATCTTCAAGGGGGTAACGCATCGGCTCTCCGACCCATGCCGCCTTCCACGCTTCCAGACGCTCTGTCAGGAGGTCGCCACGCCCGTCGAACGGCACGCCCAGCGCGGCGAACTCGCCTTCGAGGTAGCCCGCCGCCACACCGACGATCAGCCTTCCGCCCGACAGCACGTCCAGGCTGGCGAGCGACTTCGCACCGACGAGCGCAGGCCGGTACGCCGCGACGTACAAGTTGGTGTGCACGCGCAGACGAGTCGTTGCCGCCGCGACGAACGAGAGGGCGACCATCGGCTCCAACGCGTGGTGGCCGCCATGGGTCACCCAACGGTGCGCCGGGGCCGGATGGTCAGTCACGTAGGCCGCTGCGAACCCGAGGCGCTCCGCCGACGTCGCCATCTCCTGCACGGCACCGGGGTGCAGGAACTCGTCGGGAAGGTCCACGCGATCGACGGGGATACCCAACGAGAAGCGAATCGACGTCATGGCTTCACCTTGCCCACAGGGGAGACCTCTTCGTGTTCACGTACGGCGGCGCGGCACGCGCTGGGTCACCTGCTGGGTCAGAGCGGATCGCGACGACGACGCTCCTCGAGCCGGACCGCCAGTGCGGCGGCCTCGGTACGCCGGTGCAGGCCCAGCTTCGAGAGGAGGTTCGAGACGTAGTTCTTCACCGTCTTCTCGGCGAGGAACAGCTCTTCGCCGATCTGACGGTTCGTGCGACCTTCGGCGATGAGGTCGAGGATGCGACGTTCCTGCGGCGTCAGCACCGCGAGCGGATCGTCGGCGGGGGCGCGCAAGCGATCGAGCACCTTCGTCACGATGTTCGCGTCGAGCAACGACTCACCGGCTGCCAGGCGATGGACCGAGTCGACAAGCTGCGGCCCCCTGATCTGCTTCAACAGATAGCCCGCCGCGCCAGCCATGACGGAGGCCATCAAGGCATCGTCGTCCGCGAAGGCCGTCAGCATCACGCATGCGACCTCCGGGAAGCGTGAACGCACGTCGCGGCACACCTCGATACCGGAGATGTCGTCCTCACCAAGGCGGACGTCGAGCACGGCCACATCGGGCTGTGCCGCACCGATGCGCGCCAGTGCCTCCTCACCGGTCGATGCCTCCCCCACCACTTCGATGTCGGGCTGCACGCTCAGCACCTCACGGATGCCGCGGCGCACGAGTTCGTGATCATCGACGAGGAACACCCGGATCGTCATGGCCCCATTCTGGCCTGCTCGGCAGGCACGCACGTGCTGAGCGGACGCCGTCGGCTTCGAGGCGCGGGACCATGGTCACAGCCACATGGGACCCTGGACCCTGCTCACCCCGCCCTGGTCACGGCCACGGTGTGCGCCATGACCGGTATCCTGCCCCCTTCTGACGACCCAGTGCGGCCTGACGATCCGTCAGCTCAGCCTCCGACCTCGGCCCCAGACCCCGACCAGGCACCCTTCGGCGCAGCCGGCGCGGTGGCGGGCCTGCTGCTCGTCGTGTGCATCGCGGCGATCACGCTCGGCGTGTGGGCGATAGGCCAGAAGCCTCGTGCAGACGGTGACTCCCCGACCGGCGGGGCCAGCTCCCAGGTCGCCGTGAAGCTCGCCGACTTCTCCATCGGGCCAAAGGCGCTGCAGGTGGCCGCCGGCGGCACGCTTGCCGTCAGCAACAGCGGCGCGGTGGTCCACAACCTTGCGATCGAGGGGAGCGACCTCATCACGGCGGACCTCGACGCCGGCAAGACCGCCGACCTCGCCCTCGGCGATCTCGCACCCGGGTCCTACACCGTGTTCTGCGAGATCCCGGGTCACCGAGCGATGGGCATGGAAGCCAAGCTCACCGTCACCGCTGCGGGAGGCTCCCACGATGGCTCGGGCGCCGCGATGGACCACAGCGGCGACGACCCGATGGCAACCATGACCGCCGACCAGATGGACGAGCTCATGGCGAAGGCGACAAAGGCGTTCCCGGCCAAGACCCAAGGGCGGGGTGTGCAGCCTCTGGCGCCGACGATCCTCCCCGACGGGACCAAGCGGTTCGAGCTCACGGCGAAGGCCATCAAATGGGAGGTCGAACCGGGCAAGTTCGTCGATGCGATGACCTACAACGGCACCGTGCCCGGACCGCTTCTGCGGGTCGACCCCGGCGACAAGGTCGAAGTCGTCCTGCACAACGAGCTCGACGAGTCCACCGTCGTGCACTGGCACGGCATCCGGATCCCCAACGAGATGGACGGTGTCCCCGACGTCACGCAACCGCCCATCAAGCCCGGCACCTCGTTCACGTACCGGTTCACGGCGCAGCCGACACCTGCGGTGGGCATGTACCACTCACACCACAACGCGACGGAGCAGGTCTCCGACGGCATGTTCGGCCCCATCCTGATCGGCCAGGTACCGCTCCCGACCGGCACGCTTGCCGCCAGCGGCTACACCGTCCCGCCCGGCATCACGATCTCGCAGGAGATCCCGATGGTCCTCAACGACTCAGGCACGATCGGGTTGACCCTCAACGGCAAGTCGTTCCCCGCGACAGACCCGATCGAGGCGAAGCTCGGCGACTGGATCCTCGTGCACTACTACAACGAGGGCGCCATGAGTCACCCGATGCACCTGCACGGGCCGGCGCAGCTCGTCATCGCGAAGGATGGGTACGCGCTGGAACAGCCCTACGTCGGCGACACGATCAACGTCGCCCCGGGCGAGCGATACACCGTCCTGGTGCACGCCGACCAGTTGGGTGTGTGGGCCTTCCACTGCCACATCCTGAGCCACGCCGAGCGGACCGACGGCATGTTCGGCATGGTCACGCTCTTCACCATCAAACCCTGACGGGTACCCTGCCCGCGGTGGCTGTGCAGCATGAAGAGATCCCTGACCCGCTCGCGGGGCGAGGTCTGCTCGAAGCCGCCCTCACGCTCTCGTCCGAGCTCGATCTCCAAACCGTGCTCCGCCAGATCGTGACCATGGCACGCAGCCTCCTCGACGCCGAGTACGCGGCGCTGGGCGTGCTGGGCGAGCACGTTCCCCTGCGCGAGTTCGTCTACGAAGGGATCTCCACCGAGCTCGCCGACAAGATCGGGCACGTTCCCGAGGGCAAGGGCGTGCTGCGCCTCCTGCTCACCGAGCATCATGCGATCCGCCTCGATGATCTGACTGCACACCCCGCGGCGTACGGGTTCCCCGAACACCATCCGCCCATGCACAGCTTCCTAGGCTTGCCGATCGTCGTGCGGGGCGAGGCGTTCGGCAACCTCTACCTCACCGAGAAGCGTGGAAGCGGGAGCTTCACCGCCGAAGACGAACGACTCGGAACCGCGCTCGCCACCGCCGCCGGTGCCGCCATCGACAACGCGTTGCTCTACCGCCGAGCGACCCGCGGCCGAGACTGGCTTGCCGCGTCGAACGAGATCACCCGTCGCATGCTCGAAGGCGACTCGGCCGAGGCGCTCGTCGCGATCGTGGTCGAACGGGCGCGGACCCTTGCAGGAGCAGACGAAGCCGGCGCCCGCATCCCGAGCTCAGACGGAGACTCGCTCGTGCTCGCCGGCGCAAGCGGCACCCGCTCTGCCCGCCACCCGGACCATCGCATCCCACTCGAGGGCACCGTTCTCGGCGGAGTGCTGCAGACCGGATCAACGCTCCGCAGCGATGACCTCGCCGCGTCGCACCCCGGTGACGTCCTCGTCGACCTGCTGGGCGTAGGTCCCCTCCTCGCCGTCCCGTTTCGTTCGGGCCAACGTGTGCTCGGTGTGCTCTCGCTCTCCCGGTACGCGGGCGGCGTCCCGTTCGACAACGACGATCTCGCCATGGTCGAGTCGTTCGCCTCACAGGTCGCGCTCGCGTTGGAGTTCCCCGACGCACGCGCCAGCCACGAACTGCTCCTGCTGAACGCCGATCGTGACCGCATCGCGCGCGACCTGCACGATCTGGTGATCCAGCGGATCTTCGCCGCGGGCATGACCCTTGAAGCCCTCGCCAGCACCGTCACCGACGAGGCGACGGGCAAGAGGCTCGCGGGCGTCGTCGACGAGCTCGACGAGACCATCCGCGACCTGCGCACGACGATCTTCGCCCTCCAACACGACCCGGTCGAGAGCACCAGCCTCCGTCTCCGGCTGGTGGGGCTCACCACTCGCGCGGCCGATCGGCTCGGGTTCGCTCCACGCATCCGCATCACCGGCGAGATCGACACGCTCGTCGAGGGTGGGCTCGGAGAGCAGCTCGTGGCGGTGCTGACCGAAGCGCTCTCGAACGTGGCCCGCCACGCCCAGGCGTCGAGTTGTGACGTGTCGATCATGGCCACGAACGAGCAACTCGACCTGTGGGTCGTCGACGACGGCATCGGCATGAGCGAGGCACGCCGGCGCCGCGGGGGCCTACGCAACCTCGAAGAACGCGCAGACCAAGCGGGTGGGACGCTCACCCTGACGGGCCACGACGGGGTCGGACTGGCCCTCCACTGGTCGGTGCCGCTGACGCGCTAGCGGAAGGCGGCCGTCAGCGGAGATAGCGGCCCGTCACCACGTCGAACGCGATGTGCACGTACACCTGCATGTTGCTGCGCACCGCCGGTTCGAGATTCGCTGCGGTCACCTCGTCGAGGACGTCGCGGTCGACGACGCGAGTCGAGCGGCCGGTCACGCACACGCTCCAGCCGCGGGACGTCACCTGCTCGATGTCATCTGCTTCGAAGGCGACGACAGACCGCGACGTGGCAGCGGCGAGCTTCGTTCCGAGGCCGGTCGCGAACACCAGGCCTGTCGAAACGACGACGAAGTTCACGGGCAGGATCACCGGCATGGCACGGTCGGTGATGGCGACACGCCCGATGCGCGCCGAACGCAACAAGGCGACGCAGGTCGGCACGTCGAGCACCTCGAGCCCGTTGCGGTCGCGTGCGCCGCCAGCCACACCGCCAGCCCCGGGAGTTGTCACCAGCACCATGCTCGCATCGTGGCGTGGTCTGCCCGCACCGGGTAAGGGACGAACGTCACTTCACCCGCGGCGCTCGACCCGGGTCGAGCGGCCGTAGCTCGCAGTGCGTCATGGCGCGAGCAGCAGCCCTACGCATCGGTCGCCATGTCGTGGAACCGTGTGTAGTGACTGAGGTAGGCCAACTTCACCTTGCCGGTCGGACCGGCGCGGTGCTTCGAGACAAGGATCTCGGCGATGCCCTTGTCGGGTGAGTCGTCGTTGTAGATCTCGTCTCGATAGATGAAGGTCACGACATCGGCGTCCTGCTCGAGAGCACCCGACTCGCGGAGATCGCTCAGCATCGGACGCTTGTCGGCACGCTGCTCGAGCCCACGGTTGAGCTGGGCCAACGCGAGCACCGGGCATCGCAGCTCGCGCGCAAGCACCTTGAGCCCGCGGCTGATCTCGGCCACCTCCACCTGGCGACTTTCGGCCGAGGTGCGCCCGGTCATGAGCTGGATGTAGTCCACGACCACCAAACCCAGGTCGCCCACACGCGATGCCAGGCGGCGTGCCTTGCCGCGGATCTCCATGATCGAGACCTGTGCGTTGTCGTCGAGCCAGATCGGAGCGTCGCCGAGGCGACCCACGGCCGAGGTGATCTTGCTCCAGTCGTTCTCGTCCAAGCGGCCACTGCGGATCCGGCTGGAGTCGACGCGCGCCTCCGCGCAGAGCAGACGCTGGCTGAGCTCGAGGCGACCCATCTCCAAGGAGAAGTACAACACGGGCTTTCCGCCCGTCATCGCGGCGTGCGCCGCAATGCCCAACGCGAATGCGGTCTTGCCCATCGCCGGGCGCGCACCGACGACGATGAGGGCCTCGGGCTGCAACCCGCCGAGTAGCTGGTCGAGCTCGGTGAAGCCGGTAGGAGTTCCGGTGATCGCGTCACCGCGATCGTGGAGCACCTCGATGCGCCCCAGGGTCGGCCCCAAAAGGTCGCTCAGCTCAGCGGTCGAATCGGTGATGCGATGCTGCGAGAGGTCGTAGACCATCGACTCCGCCGTATCGATGGCCTTCGTGACGTCCTCCGGCAGGCTGTAGCCCAGCTCGGAGATCTCACCGGCCACGGCGATCAGGCGCCGCAGCAGCGCGTGCTCTTCGACGATGCGCGCGTACCGGGAGGCGTTCGACGTGGCGGGCGTGTTGGCCTGGAGGCTCAGCAGCCCGGCCGCGCCACCGGCCACCTCGAGCAGGTCGGCGCGTCGCAACTCGTCTGCGACGGTGACCGGGTCGACCGGCTCGCCGCGCGCGGTGAGCGTGCTTATCGCGTCGTAGATGTGACCGTGACCGGGCTTGTAGAAGTCGTCGGCGGTGACGAGCTCGGCAGCAGCCGCGACGGCGTCCTTGGAGAGGAGCATCGCTCCCAGGAGCGACTCCTCTGCCTGCAGGTTGTAGGGGGGCACGCGTGTCGCCGCGGGAGCGCCCGACCGCGAGCGGCTCACGAACTCTCCGCCGGGCTCATCGTCGGGGAATGACATCAGGCTCCACTCTGCCGGATTGGTCCTGTGGAGTACGAGTAGGACAACTGGGAGAGTTCTCCACTGCGCTTGGGGACAACTCGCTGCGCACTGTGGAGAAATGCGTGCCGTCGGCGAACCGGGCTGGCCGAGCGATGCGGTTCACCTGCACGAAGAGCGGCCGCGGCCGGGGCATTCTCCGGCTGTGCACGCTCTTGCCGCTTGTGGACCAGGCCTCGGGCGCGCGGAAACCAACCGGGTTTATCCACAAGCTTACGTTCGGCGCCGAGGGGTGGCGTGCCTGCGAGGAAGCAGGCCACCCCTCACGCAGAAGGCGCTCAGGCCGGGACGACCTCAAGCGTGACCGGGAACTCCACGTCGTGGTGGAGCTTGGCGGGCACGGTGTGGGTGCCCAGGGCCTTGATGGGCTCGTCGAGCAGGATCACGTGACGGTCCAGTTCGATCCCGGTCTGCGCAGCGATCGCTGCGACGACCTCGGCCGTGGTCACGGACCCGAAGAGCTTGCCCTCGGAGCCCGCCTTGGCCGCAACGGTGATGGTCGTCGGCACGAGGGTCTTGGCGACATCCTCGGCCGCCGCCCGTAGCGCCGCGTCCTTCACGTCACGGGATCGCCGCATGACCTCTGCCTGCGCTTGCGCGCCACCACTGGCCTTGAACGCGAAGCCCTTCGGGAGGAGGTAGTTGCGGGCGTAGCCATCAGCCACCTCGACGAGGTCGCCCTTGTGACCGACCCCGGCGACATCGACACGGAGGATGAGGTCCATCAGTCCTCACCCGCCTCGATGACGGTGTTCTCGTCAAACGTGGTGGTCTCGAACGTCTCGTCCTCGGTGACCTCGTCGGCGCCTCCGGGCGCACCTGCCGCACGCGGCGGACCGCTCGGGCGAGGCGGCGGACCGTCGGCGCGGTTGGAACGCTCGCCACGATCACGGTTGGAGCGCTGTTGGGTCACGCGGCTGGCGTACGGGAGAAGCGCCATCTCACGGGCGTTCTTGATCGCCATCGCGACGACGGCCTGCTGCTGGGAGTCGTTGCCGGTGACGCGCCGGGCGCGGATCTTGGCCCGGTCGGACGTGAATCGACGCAGGAGGTTGACGTCCTTGTAGTCGACGTACTCCACCTTCTCCTGGGTGAGGATGCTCACCTTCTTCTTGCTGCGCCGGGCGTTGTCCTTGTTCTTGCCCCGCTGCTTGGTCTTGGCTGCCATCAGAACGGCTCCTCGTTGTCCCAGGCGCCGCCGCCGCTCGGCTCGTTGGCTACCGGGCGGGAACTCCCGCCACCGGAACCACTGCCGGCGCTGCCGTCTCGGCGCTCGTTCTTCCTCACGTCTGCGGTTGCCCAGCGCAGGCTGGGCGCCACTTCATCGGCGACGACCTCGACCTTCGATCGCTTGTCGCCGTTCTCGGTCTCCCAGGAGCGCTGCTCCAAGCGGCCGTTCACGATCACCCGAGTACCGCGCTGCAGCGACTCGCTCACGTTCTCGGCCATCTGGGCCCAGCACTTCACGTCGAAGAAGGAGGTCTGCTCCTCCCACTCCTGGTTGGCGCGGTTCTGCCACCGCCGGTTCACGGCGAGACCGAACGAGGCCACGGCTTGACCCGACGGGGTGAAGCGCAGCTCGGGGTCTCGGGTGACGTTCCCGACGAGGGTCACGGTGTTGTCTGGCATGTGTCGACTCCTGTCGTCACCCGGCGCTAGCCGGGCTCGACTCCCCGAGCAGACCGCGGCGCGCGGCCTCGCTGTCGGGGAGGCGCAGCAACTTGTGGCGAACAACGTCGTCCGCGAGGCGCAGGTTGCGCTCGACCTCGTCGAGGGCACCTGGCTCGGCCAGGATCTCGAACACCACGTAGAAGCCTTCGTGCTTCTTGTTGATCTCGTAGGCGAAGCGACGCTTCCCCCACTTGTCAGCCGTGGCGACGGAGCCACCGGTGGCATCCACCTGGGCGCTGATCTGGTTGATGTGGCCGGCAACCGCCGACTCTTCAAGGTCACCGTCGAAGATGACCATCATTTCGTAGGCTCGCACGGCGAGCATCACCTCCCTGTGGACCCGGGGTCGCCGGGGCCCCGCGCTGGGGCAGGGGTCAAGTTGGACCGGGAGAGCTTAGGCGAGGTGCATGACGAAGTCCGCATCGAGGACCAGTGTGCACCGACCGTGTGACAGGCACGGGTGGCTCGCCAGCAACCGGCTCCCCCGGCGGAGCGCGCGGGAGTGCTGTGGACGGCTCCCAACGACGTGCGAGTGGGTCGTCCCCACACGTGCCAAGGACGGGCGCACCCGTGACCGAGTCGGTTCAGCGTTCGATAAGGCCTGCGACGCGCCACGCCCAACGGTTGCGGCGCGTGGCGACGCCGACCTCCTGCAAGAGCTCGTACGCCTTGCGGACGGACGCCACTCGCAGGCTGTGGGCCGCCTGGCTGGTGCGTGCTTCACGCGCAACGGCCGCAGGAACCTTGCAGGCTCGCCGCAGGTCGGCCTGAGGGTCGAGCATGAGGCGCACCATGATGCCGAGGACGACAGGTGCGGCGATACCGAGGAACTCTCGGCGGAACCACCCCAGCTTGGGTACTCGCAGCTTGAGCTGGTGCCGTGCGAAGGAGAGGTGGCGTGCCTCCTCGGCGATGTGGATCTTCATGATCGCCAGCGCGAGGGGGTGGATCTCACCGCGCTGCACTTCCTTGCGCTGCACGTAGTCGATCGGGTCTTCACCGCCCAGCACCATGATGAAGAACAGGCATGGCGCCGCCTTTGCCGCGTGCATGATCACGGGACGAAGGGCGAGCGCCCAGCGCGGCATGCCACGCACCGGAAGGCCGCTGCGGTTGACGAGCTCCTGGAACATCAAGGTGTGCTGCGACTCCTCGATGATCTCGTGGTGGAGGTAGCGGAATTCGGGCGCGCCGTTCGGGAGTTGGAGCGCGTGCACCAGCAGGCCCTGCTGCAGCAGGTTCTCGAAGTGCCAGCCGGTCTTCATGCACGCCGCGACCCGGTAGAGACCGATCTCGGCGCGCCGCTGGTCGCTGAGACCCTTGAACCACGCGGTGTCGGCCAGCGGGTCGACGTGGAACAGCACCCAGCGCGGGTCTGTCGGGTCGATCTGGTACTCGGGGTCATCCCACGGGATGTCGACGAACGCGTCCGCGTGCTTCTCAACGGAGAGCTTGCTGAGCCGAGCCACCATCGCGTCGAAGGTCGCACGGTCGTCCGCGGTGGTGGTGCGTGCGTTGGCGTTCGAAAGGGTCGCGGTCATTGCTTGCTGTCTCCTTGGATGAGAGCGAGCAACACCTCGGGACCGAGGTCGGCGAGGCGTCGCAAGAGAGTGACGATCTGGTCGGCAGGCCCGAAGAGGTCTGCATAACGAGACACGGCTGCGCCTTCGAGCACGGCGAAGGCGAAGCTGACGATGTGGCGGGCTTCGGGCACGGTCGCGATCTCTGGGAAGAGCTCGGCGAAGAGGTCGAGCACCGTCGCCTCGAACCGTGCCGCCACGGCTTGGAGGACCACCCGCAGCTCGGGATCGCTTCGCGCCGCGACTATGAGCTCGAGGAGGGCATCGAACGTGGTGCCGCTGAGGACCTCCCACAGGAGGTCGACAGCCCGTGCAAGGGTGCGATCGGACGCGTCCAATGCCGTGAAGGCGTCGAGGAAGCTGCGTTCTCTGTCGTGGAAGACGTACTCCAGCGCCGCCACGACGAGCTCCGACTTGGTCGGATAGTGGTGGGTCTGCGCACCGCGTGACACCCCGGCGCGCCGAGCGACCTCGTTCGTGCTCGTGCGGGCGTAGCCGACCTCAGCCAGTGACGCGACCGTCGCCTCGAGCAGGGCGGTCTGCGTCTCAGCTCGACGCTCGGCCTGCGTGCGGTGCGCGCGCTGCGTTGCCATGGCGGGCAGCATGCCAGGAGATGATACAAACAGTCAAGTTTGTTTGTTACTCGGGGCGGCGGGCTCCCCTCTGGGACTGTGCCTGGCGCTGGGTGCAGAGCCCTACGACGAACGACCTGCCTGGCTGATCGTGCTGCTCGCCAAAGGTGGCCCCGAGGGTGCGAGAGCGCTATGTGGACAAGGAGCCGAACTGGTGGACCCCCGCCGCTCCCCACCACCCTCGACGCGATGGATTACCTGAACGACGGGCCGGTGGATACGTGAAGGCCACCCCCAAGACGCGGTGGATTACGTGAACGCCGACAGTCCCCGCCCCGCTCAAGTCCGAAGACCCGGCGGTTCACTTCGGAGTTGAGCGGGGCGCGGTGATCGGCTGGCGGACACACCTCTGCGCGCTGACCAAGTCAGGGGCAGAACCGCGACCCGCTGCGGAGGTCGTCGACAGACACCATTCCGCCATCGGTGATCACCTGGCCAGCACGAAGCTGCTCAGGTCGGAACACGATGTAGGTGCCGATCAGGGAACGACCCTCGGCGTCGTCGAGGACGCGGACCGCGTAGGTCTGCCTCCGTGCGAGCGACACGGCACCGGCAACCCGAAACCCGGGAGCATCACCAACAGTAACCCGGTCCATCGGCGCCGACCCGAGGCTGGTCGCTTGCCAAACAAGCTTGCCGTCGCCGGACCCGGCCTGAATCTCGACATCGCGGATGCCGCGACCCTCGCAAACCACCACCGTCACCCGCCCGCCGGCCATGGTGACCCCGGCTTGTGAGGCAGCCGGCGATCGAGGCTCGGCAACCACCAAGTTTACCGCCACTCCGATGCCCACCACCAGCAACAGTCCCAGACACCCGAAGAGCACCCAACGCGATCCCCGGCGCACGCCTCCGACCCCAGGCACGCTCAGTACGGGCCCTTCGCCGTCCGAGCCACATCCGGACAAGACGCTGCCTGCTGCGGCTGGCAGGGGTTAGGCGGGTGGTTGTAGCCCCCGTTCCCGTACCCAGCCTCGTGCTCGAACGAGTTGCACGGTCCCTCGACACCCCGGTCGATCAGATAGGCCGGGATGAAGCCCCACCCGAGCACCGCCCACTGCGTCGAATGCTTTGACTCATGATCGAAGACCGCGTCCGAAAGCCGATGCGAGCTCGGGTTCATGACCACATCGCCCATGGTCCAAGGCGTCCCCGAAACCGGCGACCACGCGCCATCGCACTCGGTCCGACCACCTCTCGCGTAACAGTGGCCACCGGACGAGATCTCACCGTAGAGCGTCGCCACGGCATCCACCCCCGACATGGCATTGGCCGCATGCGTCGCCGCGTCCGTCACCACCTCCCCACCGGCACAAGCCGTGTCCCGGATAGCACCCCAGACGCCCTTGTGCTTCTTGCACAGCCCCGATGGATCCTCGCCATTCACCGGGTCGTTGCCGGCGTACCCATACCTGTCGCCGGTGATCCCGTACAGGGGGTCTGGGGTGAGGAATTGTGCGGTGGTGGGGTCGTAGTAGCGGGCCCTCAGGTACAGGTACCCGGTTTCGGGGTCAACAACCCGTTCCAACGCGAACTGCGGCTTCGACAGGCCAGAAACCCCAACGTGACCTGCGGCTTCACGGCCCCGAAGCCCGGTCGCGGGTCGCCGGCAACGGGTCCGAGGCGCGGACGCGTGTTTCGGCTTAGCTCGCCGCTGGCGACACGCCGGCGGGGTGCTCGTCGAGGTCACGGTCATCGCCGTCGAGTCTCACACAGCGGCCCGGCCCGGCAGCGGCACGACCCGCCCCGGCCGGGCTGTGTCGGGACCGGGGCGGGCATGGCGGGGGCGGCGGGTTGTAGCAGACCCCAGTCCCGGACTTGGTCCCGAAGTTGCTCCCTGGGGCCGGGTCGGCCGCGCTTTTTCTCTCAGCCGCTGCAGCCGCCCCCGGCGGCCGGCGGGGTGTGGTCCGGGGCGTTGCCGGGTCTGTCCCTCAGCCGCTGTGGCGGCCCGCAGGGCCGCCAGGAGCCGCCCGACGCGCAGCGCCCGCCGGCGAGGCTCGAGGGCCGTCGGGGCGGGTGCTCGGTGGGCGGCCAGGGGGCCGCTGGGAGGGCCGTGGCGGCCCGCGGGCCGCCCGCGTGCTGCTGCCCGCCGGAGAGCGCCGAGGACGGCTTGGATGCCCTGGGCTCGGTCCCGGAGTTGCTCCCGGGACGGGTCCCGGCGCGGGGGTGCGCACCTGTGGTGATTGTCTGTGTAGGGAACTCGGGTCGTGCGCGGGATCGAGGTGGTCCGGGCGGTGTGGCGGCAGGGTTGGGGTCGCGCTTCACAGATAGTCACCGATGGTGTGCACGAGCCAGCAGCCGCGACGAGGTGGCCATCGAGGCGGTGGTGGTGGCCGTGGTCGGGAAGTGCCCGCCGGGTGACCGGGAACTCGACCGGGAAGTGGTCGGGAAGTGGTCGGGGCTTCCCGGCCGGGTCCCGAGCCGGGGCTGTTGGCTGTCGGTGGGTGGCCGTAGAGTCCAGTCATGGCCAGCGGCATCGAGGGCGTCGAGATCTGCGAGGACGGCGACCCGGGTGCCGTGGTGGTCCCGATCGGTGACGTGGCGCCGGTGGGCGCGTTCGACGAGTGGCTCGCGTCGATTCACGGCGACGGCCGTGTCGAGCTCACGAAGCCCGCCGCGCAGCTCGTCGCCGAGGCCCGCGCCGAGGCCGTCGATCGCATCGAGGGCCGCTTCGGGAACTGCGGCTGATCCGTCCTCCGGACGGGTCAGCAAGCTCCACACCAATTCACCTGACGGTGCCCGCCCCGCCGGCGGCCTCAGGACGGGTCGGCGTGACGGCCCTCGAGCAGCGCAACATCGACCAGCGCGGCGAGCTCGCCGACCCAGGCCGGGGCGGCGGTGGCGGGGAGGATGAGCGCGACGAGGGTGTCGCCCCGCCCGGCGATCTCGATGACGACTGCTGTGTCGTCGAGGTAGACGAGCGGGGTCTCGGTGGTGTCGATGGTGGTGGACAACTCGACACGTCCCGGCACGCTCACGCCGCACCCCCCAACCCCCCGCCGGCCGGACTGTCGTCGGGGGTGTCGATGCCGGCGGCTTCGGCGGCTGCTTCGGCGTCGAGGACCTCCGCGAGGGTCTCGGCGGGGTCGGTGGGTGGGGGTGTTGTGCTGGCGCCTTCGCTGCGCTCAGTTGCCCCCAGGGCGGCCGGGTGGCGTCGGTGGTTGGCTGCGGCGGGGTGACAGGTGGTGTGGACGTGCTTGAGGGCGGCGGGGTTGACGTGGGTGTAGATCTCGGTCGTGGAGAGCTGGGCGTGGCCGAGGATCTCTTGGATGTGGCGGATGTCGGCGCCGCCCTCGAGCATCAGGGTGGCCATGGTGTGGCGGAACGTGTGACACGACCCCGGCTTGCCGGTCCCGGCGCGGATGTAACGCCCGATCTTGTCGGACAGGTAGTCGGGGGTGAGGTCGTTGCCGTCCAACGTGAGGAACAGGACCCCGTCATCGGGTGGGACCACGAGGCGTGGCCGGACATCGATCAGGTAGCGGTCGACCCACGCAAGGGCACGGTCCCCGATCGGCACGGCGCGGTCCTTGGCGCCTTTGCCTTGGCGGACCGCGACCCAGCCGCGGTCATGGTCGACATCGACCAGCTGGAGCGCTCGGAGCTCGGATCGGCGCAGCCCGGTCGAGTACGCGACCTCCATGATCGCCCGGTCCCGCACCCCGATCGGCTCCGACAGGTCCGCCTGCGCGAGCACGACCTCGGCCTCGCTGATGGACAAGACGGTCCGTGGGAGGCGCCGTTCGATGCGGGGCATCACGAGCTCCGAGGCGGGGTTGTAGAGGATCCGGTTCGTGCGCGCCAGCCACTTGAACAGGGCCTTCACCGGGACCAGATACGCGGCCTGGGTCCGAAACGACAACGGGTCGCCGTTCGTCTTGCGGTGATGGAACAGGGACCGCTGGTAGCGCTCCAGCACCGGCTTGGTCACCTCCCCCGGCGAGCTGATGCCCCGCTCCGCGAGCCACACGACAAGCACCCCGAGGCTGCGGGTCCGGTAGGCGACGGTGTAGGGCGAGAACCCCTCCGCGGCGATCGCTGACAGGTAGTCGTTGGTCGCCGCGGCCATCGCCGACGCGCCCGGCACACGGCGCTGGGTGAGGCGGTGGTTGTGGCCCGGCGCGTCGCGGCGACCCCGGCTGCGACCCGACGGGCTCACGCCCCGACCCCCACACTGGCGAGATGCGACTGCGACGCGACACGACGCTTCGCGGACCCGGGGTCAGTGCTTTCCGGCCCCGAACCGTCCTCGGGGCCTGTCGGGGCTGGTGAGACGCCAGAAACCGGGGTGCTCGAAGTGTGCTCGACCCCTGCTCGATGGCCCCTCGATGGGCCCTCGAACCCCCCGTTTCGGCCCTCGGGGTTGGTGTCATAGACGTGCGAACCGGCCTGATCTGTCGCTTCGACAGGACCAGTGTGGAGGGTGGTGGTGTCGATGAGGCCGGCGAGGCGTGGGGCGGGGTCGTCGAGGTGGCCGTCGAAGAGGAGCTCGTAGACGAACGACTGGCCCCGGCCCCCGCGGTGCACCAGCACGTGTTCGAGCTCGACCAAGCGGCCGAGGTGGGTGCGGACCTGGAAGTCCGACCAGCCACACGACTCACGCACCTGGCGGCGGGTGAACCGCACCACGTCCCGACCCACCCCATCGCCCTCCGCGAGCCTCGCCACGAGGGTGTCGACGATGCCGAGGAGCCGCCGCGTCTGCGGCGCCAGGTCGTCGAGGGACCGGCCGAGCACGTCGTGCGCCAACCGGTTCGCGACTTCGATGTCGCCGATGGTGGCCTCGATGTAGGTGACCTCGGCACCGGCGTGGGTGACCGTGTGGCGGGGCCGCTGGTGCTGGTGCAGCAGGGCGACGGCGCGGATGAGGGTGAGGTATTTCATGTGGTCACGTCGGGTGCGGGTGCGGCCGTCCGCGAACGTCAACCGCGGCGCGAACGGGTTCACCACGGCGAGCGGCTCGAGGAGGCGTTGCGCGTCCTGGTGCGTCTTCACCACCCGCGTCTTCTCCGTCGCGGCCAGCAGGCCGTCGAGGGTCTGGCCGGCGCGTTGGCGTTCGTGGATCGCGCGGGTCTGGCCCCGGTCCTCGTCGACCGACAGCACGATGCAGCGGTTCAGGAGCTCCTCGTCGACGTCGACCGCGGTGGTCGTCAGGAAGATCGACGCCGGCCCCGCGACGCGGTAGGTGTGCGTGACGAGCCGGCCCGACGCGACGTCCTTGCCGGTGCTGGCGATGCTGAGCTCGCCCTCGGACTGCAGGAGCTTCAACGCGTAGGAAGCGCGTTGCGCGCCCTCCTCTTCGACGACGGCCAGGACCTTGTGCGCCAGGTCCGTCTCGCCCATGTAGAACAGCGACTGGCCCGTCATCGCGGAGAACTGCACCCGATCCTCCTCGGGCACGAAGCCGAGCACGGCGTCCATGAGCGACGACTTCCCCGCCGCGGACGTGGACTGCACGATCACCGCCAACGGCGTGTCGAGCTTCCGCGAGATGGCGGCGAGGTAGCCGACGAGCGCGTTGGTGGCCTCACCGACCATGCCCACCCGCGCGAAATCGGCGACGATGCGGTCGGTGAGGTGCGGGTCGCGCAACAGCCCGAGCGCCGCGGCCTCCTCCGCTTGAGACAGCACCACCGTGTCCGACACCGGGGTCTGCGCGGCGGTGATCGACTCGTCCGCGGCGGCTTCGCACGCCAGCACGACCCGGCCCAGATCCGCGTGGATCACCCGCTCGTCGAGGCCGAGCTCCGCCGCGGCGGCTTTCGTGAACACCGCCCTGGCGCGTGCCGAGTAGAGATCGAGCGTGTCGACATGAAACACCGGGCCCGCATCGGTGTCGCGGGTGACCATCACGTTCAGCCGCAACGCCTCGAAGCTGGTCACCCGGGCGAGGCCCCGGACCCGCCAACGCCGGCCGCCGAGCACGCACCGCCACTCATCACCAACCACCACCCCCGCATCGGGCCCGACCGGAGCCGCCGGCACCGGCGACGGACCCGACCGGACCCCCACGGGCGCCTCGTCGACGGCCGGGCCGTCGAGCGGGTCACGGTCGGGCGGCTCAACCACAGCAGCTGAGGGAAGAACCCCGACGTCCCCGTCGGCCTGGTGGTCGGGCTCGGGCCCGTCGGTGGTCGAGGTCGAAGCGGCTGGCCACACCGGCGCCGGGGTCACGGTGGGGCGGGGCCCGGTCCCGAGCCACTCCGCGGCGCGGACCACCTGCGCGAGCGCGTCCGCCGGCGACGACGAGCTGCAGGCGAAGGAGTTCGCGTCGGCGCCACGCGGGAACAGCACCCGGAAGCACTCCACCCCCGACGCCATCAACTCAGCCGCGAGCGTGGTGGCGGAGCGGTCGCCGGCGTCGTCACGGTCGAACGCCAACAGCACCCGCTCCACGCCGCTCTCCGCGAAGGCGCGGCGGTGGTCGTCGGTGAAGCCCTCGGTGCCATACGTCGCGGTCACGTTGCGGATCCCCGCGCACCAAAACGTGAGCGCGTCGATCAACGACTCACACACCACCACCTCGCTCGACGCCGCGAGCGCTTCGGCGTTCCACACGCCACGGTGCGGGCCCGGGAGATACAGGTGCTTCGGGGTCCCCGCCCGCAGACTGTCGCCGAGCTTCCGCCCATACAGCCCGACCACTCCGGTCGCGTCGAGGATCGGGATGGTGAGCGACCCCGCCAGATGCTCATGCCCCGACGCCCGCAACACCCCGATGTCCTGCAGACGGCCGCGCAGCGCCGCGCCGCTCTTGCGGTTCTTGGCCGGCAGGCGGTAGCCGAGCGTCCGGTCAGCGACGCCCAACCGGAACCGCTCCACCGCCTCCGGGTGATCGATACGCCGGCGAGCGAGAAGCGCGAGCCCGTCGGGCGAGCCGCGCAGCGCAGCCGCGTAGCGCTCGACCACCCGGCCCAGCAGCTCCGCGTCGGTGCCGTCCGCGTCGAACGGGGCATCCAGGCGCCGCACCGTCGAGGACCTCACCCGACCCGTCGACGGGCCGCCGGCCGCGTCCGCTCGCAGCAACTCGACCGCGTGACGAAACGACACCCCCTCGGAGCGCATCACCCAATCGATCACCGACCCACCCGCCGCACACTCGCCCAGGCAGTGCCACAGGTTCTTCGCCGGCGACACCACCAGCGACGGGTCCGAGTCGTCATGGAACGGGCAGCGCCCCACCAGATCCGCGCCCCGCCGCTCGAGCACGACCCCAGCGGAGGTGACGAGACGCTCCAACGACACCTCCGCCTTCAACCGCTCCAACACCTCATCAGGGATCCGCGCCATCACCCCACCCCCTGGACGCAGGCGCCGACCGCAGCGACGCAGACGGGCTTGACCGACAACCACGTCAATAGGAACATATGAGCATTACTAGCTACTACTTCTGCTCACATCGAGTCAAGGGTCCAGAACCCGGGGGTTACCTTGCCGACACACCCGACAGCCGCCGACCCCTACGTGATCGACATGGACTTCCCCGAACGACTCGCGACCCTCCGCAAAGAACACGGCCTCACCCAACCCGCCCTCGCAGAACGCATCGGCGTCCACGCCTCACAACTGCGCCGCTACGAAGCCGGCACCAGCCAACCCACCCTCGAAGTGCTCCGCCACCTCGCCACCGCACTCAGCGTCAGCGCAGATCTGCTCCTGTTCGACACCGACGAACGCGGCCCCGACGACAACCTCCGCTACGCCTTCGAAGCCACCCGCCAACTCAGCACCGCCGAACAAGCCACCATCCGCGAAGTCATCGAAGCCCTCCTCCTCAAACACGACGCCCGCCGCTGGACCACCCCCACCGCCAGCTGAACGGCGGCAGGACACCGGGCAGGCTCAGGCCTCGATCACAGCCCCGAAGTCCTCCGCCTGGGCAAGGAACGCTTCGTAGTTCAAGGGGAAAGGCGGCAAGTAGATGCGCCCTCCAGGACCTGTGATGGTCCAACCGACGAACCAGCGAGGGACCCCGTGCCGCGGTGTTCTGATCACGGCGTCGTGGTGGAGGTCGACGCTCACAATTCGCGAGGTCCAAGACCGAGCCACCGCTCGGCCGTCAGGCATGAGATCGCAGTAGCGCGTCACCACACGCAGTTGGGCATACAGGACCGCGAGCATGAAGGGCACGGCCACGACGGCGAAGGAGGGCGGGCTCGTGAGCACGAACACCGCAGCCGCGAGGCCAACGACACAGCACGGCCACACGGTCCGGCTGAGGCCCTGCCACGCGGTCGGTACCACGGTCACCAACGGTTCAGCCGATGGGACCGGGCCTGGCGCCGCCGTTCCACCTACCCCCATCGAGAGACCGGCGCCCCAGACGCATCCTGGTTCGGTGACACACCTCCGCTGCCGTAGGTGCCATCGCCGTTGTTGTGATACTGCGTCGGACCGGGACCACCAGGGTTCAGCAGATGACAAAGCCCTCGGTAGATGTCGGTGAAGGACTGATACCGACTCCCCGACACCTCAAAGTGGCCTTCTGCGCCGGGCTCGCCGTGGATTCCTCCGGCGAAGAACACGGTGTTGTAGCCGCGGTTGTTCGTACACAGCTCTGCACCAATCGCAGGCCCAGGACCCATCGTCCCGCCGAAACACTTCGACGTTCCGGTCGTCAACTCCTTGACGTTCTTCGCAGAACTGACGAAGCCGACCTCATCTATGGACAAGTTGGGAGAGCCCGCGCCGGTCGCGCCGATCTCCAAGATGCCCATCGTGTGACCATCCGACACGATGCAGACCGACCCCGACACTCCAGCCCACCAAAAAGCACGGCCACTCATGCAGTAGCCCGACACCATCAACCCCGTGGGGTCGGACCCGTTGAGGGGGTCGTTGCCGCTGTAGCCGTACGCGGACCGCGTAACCGCATCCATCGGATCCCGGGTGAGGAACTGCCCCGTCGACGGGTCGTAGTAACGGGCCCTCAAGTACAGCATGCCGGTTTCGGGGTCAACAACCCGTTCCAACGCGATCTGCGGCTTCGACAGGCCAGAAACCCCAACGTGACCTGCGGCTTCGCGGCCCCGGAGCCCGGTCGCGTGCCCCCGGCAACGGGCCCGAAGCGCGGACGCGTGTTTCGGCTTAGCTCGCCCGCGCCGGCAGCGCGGTTCGGTGGCCAGCAGGGTGGTCGGCATCGCCGTCGAGTCTCACACAGCGGTCCGGCCCGGCGGCGACACGACCCGCCCCGGCCGAGCTGTGTCGGGACCGGGGCGGCCGTGGAGGGCAGCGGGTTGTAGCAGACCCGGGTCCCGGACTTGGTCCCGGACTTGGTCCCGGAGTTGCTCCCTGGGGCCGGGTCGGCCGCGCTTTTCTCTCAGCCGCTGCAGCCGCCCCTGCGGCCGCCGGCGGGGTGTGATCGGGTGCGTGGCCGGGTGTGTCGCTCAGCCGCTGTGGCGGGCCCGCAAGGCCGCCAGGAGCCGCCGGACGCGCAGCGCCCGCCGGCGACGCTCGAGGGCGTCGGCCGGGTGTGTTCAGGAAGTGGCCCCGCAGGCGGCGGGGGCCGCGGGCGGCTGCAGGGCGGGCCCGGGTGGCTGTTCTCGCCAGGAGCCGCCGAGGGCGCTTGTGAGGGCTGCTCGTGGTCCCTGGGTTGCTCCCTGGGTGGGTCCCGGGGTTGGGGGTGCGCACCTGTGGTGATTGTCTGTGTAGGGAACTCGGGTCGTGCGCGGGATCGAGGTGGTCCGGGCGGTGTGGCGGCAGGGTTGGGGTCGCGCTTCACACCAATTCACCTGACGGTGCCCGCCCCGCCGGGGGCCTCAGGGCCGGTCGGGGTGGGGGCCTTCGGTGAGTGCAAGGTCGATGAGGTCGGCGAGCTCGCCGACCCAGGCCGGAGCGTGGGTGGCGGGGAGGGTGAGCGCGACGAGGGTGTCGCCGCGTGCGGCGATCTCGATGACGATCGCGGTGTCGTCGAGGTAGACGAGCGGGGTCTCGGTGGTGTCGACGGTGGCGGACAACTCGACACGTTCCGGCACGCTCACGCCGCACCCCCCAGCCCGGTCTGGCCGTCGTCGTTGTCGGGTCCGTCGATGCCGGCGGCCTCGGCCAACGCTTCCGCTTCGAGGACCTCCGCGAGGGTCTCGGCGGGGTCGGCGGGTGGGGTTGTTGTGCTGGCGCCTTCGCTGCGCTCAGTTGCCCCCAGGCCGGCCGGGTGGCGTCGGTGGTTGGCTGCGGCGGGGTGACAGGTGGTGTGGACGTGCTTGAGGGCGGCGGGGTTGACGTGGGTGTAGATCTCGGTCGTGGAGAGCTGGGCGTGGCCGAGGATCTCTTGGATGTGGCGGATGTCGGCGCCGCCCTCGAGCATCAGGGTGGCCATGGTGTGGCGGAACGTGTGACACGACCCCGGCTTGCCGGTCCCGGCGCGGATGTAACGCCCGATCTTGTCGGACAGGTAGTCGGGGGTGAGGTCGTTGCCGTCCAACGTGAGGAACAGGACCCCGTCATCGGGTGGGACCACGAGGCGTGGCCGGACATCGATCAGGTAGCGGTCGACCCACGCAAGGGCACGGTCCCCGATCGGGACCGCGCGGTCCTTCGCGCCTTTGCCTTGGCGGACCGCGACCCAGCCGCGGTCATGATCGACGTCGGCCAGCTGGAGCGCTCGCAGCTCGGAGCGGCGCAGCCCGGTCGAGTACGCGACCTCCATGATCGCCCGATCCCGCACCCCGATCGGCTCGCTTAGGTCGGCTTGCGCCAACACCGCCTCGGCCTCGGCGACCGAGAGCACGGTGCGCGGCAGGCGCCGTTCGATGCGCGGTGTGACGAGCTCGGAGGCGGGGTTGTAGAGGATCCGGTTCGTCCGCGCCAACCACTTGAACAGGGCCTTCACCGGGACCAGATACGCGGCCTGGGTCCGAAACGACAACGGGTCGCCGTTCGTCTTGCGGTGATGGAACAGGGACCGCTGGTAGCGCTCCAGCACCGGCTTGGTCACCTCCCCCGGCGAGCTGATGCCCCGCTCCGCGAGCCACACGACAAGCACCCCGAGGCTGCGGGTCCGGTAGGCGACGGTGTAGGGCGAGAACCCCTCCGCGGCGATCGCTGACAGGTAGTCGTTGGTCGCCGCGGCCATCGCCGACGCGCCCGGCACACGGCGCTGGGTGAGGCGGTGGTTGTGGCCCGGCGCGTCGCGGCGACCCCGGCTGCGACCCGACGGGCTCACGCCCCGACCCCCACACTGGCGAGATGCGACTGCGACGCGACACGACGCTTCGCGGACCCGGGGTCAGTGCTTTCCGGCCCCGAACCGTCCTCGGGGCCTGTCGGGGCTGGTGAGACGCCAGAAACCGGGGTGCTCGAAGTGTGCTCGACCCCTGCTCGATGGCCCCTCGATGGGCCCTCGAACCCCCCGTTTCGGCCCTCGGGGTTGGTGTCATAGACGTGCGAACCGGCCTGATCTGTCGCTTCGACAGGACCAGTGTGGAGGGTGGTGGTGTCGATGAGGCCGGCGAGGCGTGGGGCGGGGTCGTCGAGGTGGCCGTCGAAGAGGAGCTCGTAGACGAACGACTGGCCCCGGCCCCCACGATGCACCAGCACGTATTCGAGCTCGACCAACCTGCCGAGGTGGGTGCGGACCTGGAAATCCGACCAGCCACACGACTCACGCACCTGGCGGCGCGTGAACCGCACCACGTCCCGACCCACCCCATCCCCCTCCGCAAGCCTCGCCACGAGCGTGTCGACGAGGCCGAGGAGCCGCCGCGTCTGCGGCGCCAGGTCATCCAACGAACGGCCGAGCACGTCGTGCGCGAGCCGGTTCGCGAGCTCGATGTCGGCGACGGTGGCCTCGATGTAGGTGACCTCGACACCGGCGTGCGCGACGGTGTGGCGGGGCCGCTGGTGCTGATGCAACAGGGCGACCGCCCGGATGAGGGTCAGGTATTTCATGTGGTCACGTCGGGTGCGGGTGCGGCCGTCCGCGAACGTCAACCGCGGCGCGAACGGGTTCACCACCGCCAACGGCTGCAGGAGGCGTTGCGCGTCCTGATGCGTCTTCACCACCCGCGACCGCTCGGTTGCGGCGAGGAGGCCGTCGAGTGTCTGGCCGGCGCGCTGCCGCTCGTGGATCGCTCTCGTCTGGCCCCGGTCCTCGTCCACGGACAGCACGATGCAGCGGTTCAGGAGCTCCTCGTCCACGTCGACCGCGGTGGTCGTCAGGAAGATCGACGCCGGCCCCGCGACCCGATAGGTGTGCGTGACGAGACGGCCCGACGCCACGTCCTTCCCGGTGCTGGCGATGCTGAGCTCGCCCTCCGATTGCAGGAGCTTCAACGCGTAGGAGGCGCGTTGCGCGCCCTCCTCCTCGACGACGGCCAGGACCTTGTGCGCCAGGTCCGTCTCGCCCATGTAGAACAGCGACTGACCGGTCATCGCGGAGAACTGCACCCGATCCTCCTCGGGCACGAAGCCGAGGACGGCGTCCATGAGCGACGACTTCCCCGCGGCGGAGGTCGACTGCACGATCACCGCCAACGGAGCATCCAACTTGCGCGACACCGCCGCGAGGTAGCCGACGAGCGCGTTCGTAGCCTCACCAACCATCCCCACCCGGGCGAAATCGGCGACGATGCGATCCGTGAGGTGCGGGTCGCGCAGCAGCCCCAACGCCGCCGTCTCCTCCGCCGCGGAGAGCACCACAGCGTCGGACACCGGGGTCTGCGCCGCGGTGATCGACTCGTCCGCGGCGGCCTCACACGCCAACACCACCCGGCCCAGATCCGCGTGGATCACCGCCTCGTCGACACCCAGCTCGCCGGCGGCGGCTCTCGTGAACACCGCCCGGGCGCGTGCCGAGTAGAGATCGAGGGTGTCGACATGAAACACCGGGCCCGTCTCGGTGTCGCGGGTGACCATCACGTTCAGCCGCAACGCCTCGAAGCTGGTCACCCGGGCGAGGCCCCGGACCCGCCAACGCCGAGCGCCCAGCACGCAGCGCCACTCATCACCGACCACCACCCCCGTGTCCGCTGCGGCTGGGGCCGGTGGGACCGGCGACGGGCCCGACATCATCGGCGCCTCCGGCGCCCGCCCGACCGGGTCACCGTCGAGTGGGTCACGGGCGGGCGGCTCAACCACAGCGGCTGAGAGAAGAACCCCGATGTCGCCGTCGTCACCGTGGTGGCCGGGCTCGAGCCCGTCGCTGGTCGAGGTCGAAGCGGCTGGCCACACCGGCGCCGCCGACACGGTCGGGCGCAGCCCGGTCCCGAGCCACTCCGCGGCGCGGACCACCTGCGCGAGCGCGTCGCCCGGCGACGACGACCCGCACGCGAACGAGTTCGCATCCGCGCCGCGGGGGAACAGCACCCGGAAGCACTCCACCCCCGATGCCATCAACTCAGCCGCGAGGGTGGTGGCGGCGCGGTCGCCGGCGTCGTCACGGTCGAACGCCAACAGCACCCGCTCCACGCCGCTCTCCGCGAAGGCGCGGCGGTGGTCGTCGGTGAAGCCCTCGGTGCCATACGTCGCGGTCACGTTGCGGATCCCCGCGCACCAAAACGTGAGCGCGTCGATCAACGACTCACACACCACCACCTCGCTCGACGCGAGCGCTTCGGCGTTCCACACGCCGCGGTGCGGGCCCGGGAGATACAGGTGCTTCGGGGTCCCCGCCCGCAGGCTCTCGCCGAGCTTGCGGCCATACAGCCCGACGACCCCGGTCGCGTCGAGGATCGGGATGGTGAGCGACCCCGCCAGATGCTCATGGCCCGACGCGCGCAACACCCCGATGCCCTGGAGACGGCCGCGCAGCACGGCGCCGGTCTTGCGGTTGCGCGCGGGCAGGCAGTAGCCGAGCGTGCGGTCCGCGACGCCGAGCCGGAACCGCTCCAACGCCTCCGGGTGATCGATCCGGCGGCGAGCGAGATACGCGAGTCCGTCGGGCGAGGCGCGCAGCGCAGCCGCGTAGAAATCGACCACCCGGCCCAGCAGCTCGCCGTCGGTCCCGTCCACGTCGAACCGGGCATCCAAGCGGCGCACCGTCGAGGCCTTCACGCGACCGGGCGACGGGCCGCCGGCCGCGTCCGCACGCAGCAACTCGACCGCGTGACGAAACGACACCCCCTCGACACGCATCACCCAATCGACCACCGACCCCCCAGCGCTGCACGCCCCCAAGCAGTGCCACAGGTTCTTCCCCGGCGACACCACCAGCGATGGCGACGAGTCGTCATGGAACGGGCAGCGCCCCACCAGATCCGCGCCCCGCCGCTCGAGC
>CAZUMJ010000005.1:0-88429 GCA_964621605.1 uncultured Iamiaceae bacterium
GACCTCTTCCATGCCATGGAAGCGCTCTACCAACTGAGCTATAGCCCCGTTAGGGGTCGTCAGCGTACCACGAGTGCGTGCACACCCAGGACTCGGGGCGCTGGCCCAACCGCGGTCGCCGGTTCACCGATCGGACTGCGCAGCTGCTGGTGCTCGCATACGCGTCCTATCCGCGTTGATCAGGACTGCGGTCTTCGACCGTGCGAGAGAGCGACGAGCCGGGTCGCGCTGCCGGCGCTATCCGACGACGAAGTTGACCATGCGCCCGGGCACGGCGATGACCTTGCGGATCGCCTTGCCGTCGAGCCATTCCGAGACCCGGGAGTCGGCTCGTGCCGCCGCCTCGAGCATGGCAGCATCCGCGTCGGCGGCGACGGTGACACGGCCGCGTACCTTGCCGTTGACCTGGACGGGAATCTCGACCTCTGCGTCGACGAGCAGCGCCGGGTCGGCGACGGGGAAGTCGTGCCAGGCCAGGCTCTCGGCATGGCCGAGGCGGTTCCACAACTCCTCGGCGATGTGCGGGGCGAGCGGCGCCAGAAGCAGCACAACGGCTTCGGCCACCTCGCGTGGGGTGGCGGTGCCGCTGTAGCGCTGGGTGAGGTGGTTGTTGAGTTCGGTGATCTTCGCGATGGACGTGTTGAAGCGCAGGGTTTCCATCCCATCGCGCACGTCGGCGATGGTGCGGTGCAGGACGCGTCGTGTTTCGTCGTCGGGCTCGGCATCGTCGACGTGCACGGCGCCGCTGTCCTCGTCGACGATGGTGCGCCACACCCGCTGCAGGAGGCGATGCACGCCGATCACGTCGCGGGTGTTCCACGGGCGGCTCTGGTCGAACGGTCCCGTGGCCATCTCGTAGAGGCGCAAGGTGTCGGCGCCGTATGCGTCGTACATCTCGTCGGGGGTCACCGAGTTCTTCAGGCTCTTGCCCATCTTCCCGTACTCGCGGCCAACGGGCGTTCCGTCGTAGGCGAACGTCCCGTCCGGCTCCTCTCGGACGTCCGCAGCTGGCACGTAGAATCCCCGCTCGTCGGTGAACGCGTAGGCCTGCACGTAGCCCTGGTTGAACAGGCGGTGGAACGGCTCGGCTGAGCTCACGTGCCCGAGGTCGAACAGCACCTTGTGCCAGAAGCGGGCGTACAGCAGGTGCAGCACTGCATGTTCGACGCCGCCGACGTACAGGTCGACGCCACCCACGTCGTCGCCGGTGCGTGGCCCCATCCAGTACCGCTCGACCTCGGGGTCGACGAATGCGTCGTCGTTGGTCGGGTCGAGGTAGCGCAACTCGTACCAGCACGATCCTGCCCACTGCGGCATCGTGTTCGTCTCACGTCGGTAGACCTGTGGCCCGTCACCGAGGTCGAGCTCGACCTCCACCCAGTCGGTGGCTCGTCCAAGCGGTGGTTCGGGGTCGGAGTCTTCACGGTCGGATGTCGTCGGGCTGAAGTTGTCGATCTCGGGCAACTCGACAGGGAGCAGATGCTCAGGCACCGCACGCGGGCGGCCGTTGGCGTCGTACACGATGGGGAAGGGCTCACCCCAGTAGCGCTGCCGGCTGAAGAGCCAGTCGCGGAGCTTGTAGGTGACCGTGCCGTGCCCGGTGCCCTGTGCCTCGAGCCACGCCGTGATGCGAGCCTTCGCGTCTGCGACGGAGAGCCCATCGAGCGACACGTCCTCGTTGGCGGACCCGACCGCGATGCCGTCACCGACGAACGCGGCAGGCCACTGGTCGGTAGGCGCCGCAGTTGGGAGACCGTGGTCTTCGAACCAGGACTCGCCGGGCCGCACGACCTCGACCACGGGCAGGTCGAAAGCCCGTGCGAAATCGAAGTCGCGTTGATCGTGGGCGGGGACCGCCATGATCGCGCCGGTGCCGTAGCCCATCAGGACGTAGTCGGCGATGAACACCGGCACCTGCCGCCCGTCGACCGGGTTCGTCGCGAACGTTCCCGTGAAGACGCCGGTCTTGTCGCGACTCTCGGCTTGACGGTCGACATCGGACCGTTGGCTTGTCGCCAGGCGGTATGCGGTGACCGCCTCAGATGGTGTCGCCGCACCTCCGGTCCACGCGTCGCGCGTGCCATCGGGCCAGGCGTCTGCGACGAGCGCGTCCACGAGCGGGTGCTCGGGTGCGAGGACCATGTACGTCGCACCGAACAGCGTGTCCGGACGGGTGGTGAACACGTCGATGTCGCCGGCTGGATCCGCCCTGAACGTGACCTGCGCGCCGTGCGACCGGCCGATCCAGTTGCGCTGCATCAGCTTGATCGGTTCGGGCCAGTCGAGGCGGTCGAGGTCGGCGATGAGACGCTCGCCGTATGCAGTGATGCGCAGCATCCACTGCTTCAACGGCCGCCGGTACACGGGGAAGTTGCCCCGTTCCGAGCGACCGTCCGCGGTCACCTCTTCGTTGGCGAGCACCGTGCCCAGCCCGGGGCACCAGTTCACCGGTGCCTCGTGCAGGTACGCGAGGCGATGCGCGTCGACGACCTCGCCGCGTTGTGCCGCATCGAGGTCTGGCCAGGCAAGACCGAACGGGTTGGTGCCCTCTGCCGGGGCGCGACTGCCGGCATCGAGCTCGGCTACGAGGTCCGCGATGGGGCGGGCCCGGTCCGCGTCGGTGTCGTACCAGGAGTTGAACACCTGCAGGAAGATCCACTGCGTCCACCGGTAGTACGGCACGTCGGTGGTGGCGATCACCCGTCGTTCGTCGTGGCCCAGCCCCAGCCGGCGGAGCTGCCGCGACATGTTGGCGATGTTCGCCTCCGTGGTGACTCTCGGGTGTTGTCCGGTCTCCACCGCGTACTGCTCGGCCGGGAGGCCGAACGCGTCGTAACCCATCGTGTGCAGGACGTTGTGGCTGGTCATGCGGCGGTAGCGAGCGAAGACGTCGGTGCCGATGTAGCCCAGCGGGTGCCCGACGTGTAGGCCCGCGCCGCTTGGGTACGGGAACATGTCGAGCGCGAAGAACTTGGGTCGGTCGGCCACCGCCTCGAACCCGGCCGAGAGCGCACCCGTGGGGTTTGGCGCGTGAAAGGTGCCTTCGGCGGACCAGCGGTCCTGCCAGGTGGACTCGATCTGTGCCGCGAGGGTCGCGGTGTAGCGGTGAGCAGGGACATCGGCGTCGGTGCGCGCAGCTGCGGGGTCCTCGTCAGGCATGGGCGAACGGTACCGCGCGGATCAAGGCGCTCCGCGAGCCGGCCGGGACTTCGCTGCACGCGACGTAACGCGCGGGTCCGTTCGGTGGTCAGAGTTCATGTGCTGAGCCTCCGCGAGCGTCTCGTCCAAGCCACCCGCCAACCGCACGGCGTGACCTTCGTGGGAGGTGACGAGCCCCTTCACCTCTCTTGGGCGGCGTTGCATGCGCGTGCCCGCGACCTCGCCGGCGCGCTGCAGGCACGCGGGCTGCAGCCGGGTGGGCACGTCGCGCTCCTGGGGCCGACCACGCCTGAGCTCGTGACCGCCATCCAGGCCACCTGGCTCGCCGGTGCCACCGTCGTCGTGTTGCCGTTGCCGATGCGCATGGGTTCCCTCGAGGAGTTCGTGGCCCAGACGCGCGCTCGGGTGCACAATGCCGACACCGACCTCCTGCTCGTCGATCCGCAGTTGGCCCCGTTCCTCGAGGCGGACCCGACGGACCCGCCGACGTACCTGCTCGACGAGGTCGCCGCCGAGCGCGGCAGGCCGTACGTCGAGCCGCCGGCCGACCCGGAGCGGCTCGTGATCTTGCAGTTCACGAGCGGCTCGACCGCCGACCCGAAGGGCGTCATGCTCCCGGACCGCACGATGTGCGCGAACCTCGATGCGATCGCCGAAGCAGGGCGTCTTGACCTCGACAGCGACGTGTTCGTCTCGTGGCTCCCGCTCTACCACGACATGGGCCTCGTCGGGTTGTTGAGCGTGCCGATGACCACCGGTGCGGAGCTCGTCCTCGCGGCACCCCAGGACTTCATGGCGTCGCCGTCGCGGTGGATGCAATGGCTGTCTGACTACCGCGGCACCGTCACCGCCGGACCGAACTTCTCGTGGGTGCTCGCAGCGCGCGCCCTCAAGCGCATGGATGGCCTCGACCTTTCGCCGTTGCGCATTGCGCTCAACGGCGCGGAGCCGGTCGACCCGCGCACGGTGGAGCGCCTCGTCGAGGCCGGCGCCCGTCACGGCCTTCGGGCTGGCGCGGTCTACCCCGCCTTCGGCATGGCCGAGGTGGGTATCGGCGCAACGTTCCCCGAGCCGCTCACCGGTCTGCGCACCGATGACGTCGACGACCGGGTGCTCGAGACCGAACGCTACGCGGCACCGGTCGGCGCCGATCACACCAACGTGCGGCGTCTCGCAATCCTCGGGCGACCCGTGCCCGGGCTCGAGGTGCGTGTCGTCGACCCCGAGACCGGCTCAGTCCTTGCAGAGCGCGAGGTCGGCGAGGTCGAGCTCTTCGGCACGTCGCTGACCACCGGCTACTACCGCCACCCCGAAGCCACTGCCGCGGCGTTCCACGACGGCTGGTTGCGCACCGGCGACCTCGGCTACCTCGTCGACGGCGAACTGGTGATCTGCGGCCGCATCAAGGACCTGATCATCGTCGCCGGACGAAACGTCTTTCCCGAAGACATCGAACGTGCCGTTTCCGACATCGAGGGCGTGCGGGCCGGCAACGTCATCGCATTCGGTGTCGACGGCACCCGGGGCCGCCCGCACCTCGTCGTGGTGGCCGAGTCGAAGGCCGAGCAGCCCGAGCCGGTTCGCGAGCTGGTGGCAGGACGCGTGCGTGAGGCGGTCGGCCTCGCCGCGAAGGAGATCGTCCTCGTACCCCCGGGCACGCTCCCAAAGACGAGCTCCGGCAAGCTCCAGCGCTCACTGTGCCGCACGCGCTACCTCGCCGCGGAGCTTCCTTCCGTCTGAGCCAGGTGCGTTACCGGGCCGATCAGCCGGCGCGGTGTAGCTCGTCGAGCACCAGCGGCCACACGTCGGGCTCTACGGCATAGGGCGCATAGAAGCTGAGACGTGTGACGATGTCCCCGAACCGGCCGAGGAGGCCCGCGGCAAGCTGTTCGGGCTCTGCCACGACGGCGAAGGTCGTGAGGATGTCGTCGGTGATGAGCGTGCCCATCTCTTCCCAACGGCCCTGCTTCGAGAGCTGGTTCAGCTCGGGCTGCAGGTCGCCCCACCCGTGGTGCTCGAGCACGGGTCGGTAGGCGGGCGTCGAGCCGTAGAAGGCGATCTGCTGGCGCACCGCCTTCGCTGCGTTGGTCATGGCGTCTTCGTCTCGACCGGTCACGACGAACGCGGGGAAGGAAACCTCGAAGCCGTCGAGGGTGCGGTCGCGCTTGGCAAGGCCGCGCTCCAGCGCCGGAAGCGTCTGCTCGCGCAGGTAGGACTCAGTGGTGAACCCGTGGCAGAGGAAGCCATCGGCCACTTCGCCCGCAACCTCGGTCATCAGCGCGCCCACGCCTGCAAGGAAGACCTTCGGTGATCCGTGCGGGTTCGGGCCCGGGTTGAAGAAGGGCGTCATGAGGGTGTGGGTGTAGAAGTCACCCTCGAAGTCGAGCTTGGTGCCCTCGTTCCAGCACGACCAGATCGCCCGCATCGCGAGGATCATCTCGCGCATGCGGGGTGCCGGGTGCGACCACGGCATCGAGAATCGGCGGGTGATGTGCGCCTTGATCTGTGACCCCAACCCCAGCATGAAACGCCCACCCGACAGCAGGTGCAGGTCGTTGGCCGACTGCGCCAGGGTCATCGGGTTGCGGGCGAACGCAACGGCGATGCCCGTCCCCAGCTCCACGCGGGACGTCTCGCGTGCCGCCATGGCCAACGCCAGGAACGGGTCGTGGGCGGTCTCTGCGGCCCACAGGCCGTCGTAGCCGGCGTCTTCTTGCAGGCGAGCGAGGGTCGCATGTTCGGGCAGGGGACTTCCAACACCACCGTCGACGAGCATGCGGGAAGGCTACGCGCGGAGGGTGCGGGGCGTGCACACCGACCGGTTGGCTAGGGGGTGCCGGGCGGCTGGTTGCGTAGGAAGCGCTCGAGCTCCGCCGCGATCTCGTCGCCGGATGGGAGGTCGGTTGCCGGCGCGGCAGCATCTACCTGTTGCTCCAACGCCCGGACCATCGCCTGGTGCTCGTCGTTGCCCGCGATGAGGCTGTCGATGCGAGTCGTTGCCCCACGGGCGTCATCGGCGAGGTTGCCGGTGCTCAGCCGAAGACCGCAGAGGTCGTTGACCCCTTCGATGAGTGCAGCGGCCGCTGCCGGGTAGGGCATGCCCGCTGCGTAGTGGGGAACCTGTGCCCAGATGCCCACCGACGGGATGCCGTGGACGTGCGCGCGCTGCTCGATCGCGGCTTGTACGCCTGCAGGGACCTCCAAGGTGCCGCGCACGAAGCCGAGCGCGTGCGCCAGCTCAGGTGTGCTCGCGGTGCAGGAAAGGATCGGCGGGCGAGTGTGCGGCGCGGGCGCGGGGTAGGCGCCCAGCCCTGCGAGCATGCGCACGTCGAACTCGAGTGCCAGGTCGACGACCGCGGCTGAGAACGCGTGCCATGCGTGATCGGGTTCGGCACCGACGAGCAGGAGGATGCCGTTACCGGCGGCATCACGCGCGGCGCGGAGCTCGATGGCGGGCCAGCGCAGTTCTTCGACCACGCCGTCGACGAGCTTGAGGATCGGTCGGCGCGCGCGGTGGTCGAGGAGCTCGTCGGCCGAGAAGCTCGCCACAACCTCGGTGTCGAGCTCCTGCAACAACGTCGCACCTGCGGTGGCGGATGCGAGACCCGCGTCGATCCAACCTTCGAGGGCGAGGAGGAGCACCGGGCTGTCGAGGCCGGGGTGCTGGAGGAGGTCGTAGAGGTCGCTCATCGTCCTGCCCGTGTCGTGGCGGCGTCTGCTGCGTTGACGAGCGTCCCGAGCTGGGCGCTGAAGAGTTCGCCGAGTTGCTCAGCGTCGCCACCCATCGCGCCCGCCGTGTAGCGAGTCGCGACGCCCGCCAGGATGCACGCCAGCTTCCAGTAGCCGAACGCCTCGTAGAACGCGATGTCGGAGACGTCCCGACCCGATCGGGCTTCGTAGCCGGCGAGGAGCTCGGCTCGTGTCGGAAAGCCGTCCGCCAGTGTGGGGGCACCCGGCAAGGCGGTGAACGTGTCGTCGGGGTCGGTCCAGTAGACGAACAGCAGACCCAGGTCGGCAAGCGGATCGCCGAGCGTGCAGAGCTCCCAGTCGAGCACGGCGCGCACGGTGCCGTCGGCGTTCAGCACGCAGTTGTCGAGGCGGTAGTCGCCGTGCACGATCGTGGCCGGTCCCTGGTCGGGGATTGCCGCGGCGAGGCGGCCGTGCACGGTGTCGATGCCGGTCAGGTCGGTGAACCCGGACTGTTCCCATTGCCCGTGCCAGCGCTTGAGCTGCCGAGCGATGTAGCCCTCTCGACGCCCGAGGTCGCCCAGACCGACCCGGTCGGGGTCGACCGCATGGATGCGTGCGAGTACGTCGACGAGGGACGCTCCGGCCGCTTGGCGCACCTCTCGTGCAACGGCTTGCGCGGCGGGGAGGTCGCGCAGCACCGCTCCGTCGACGAAGTCCATGACGTAGAACGGTGCGCCGTTCACGTCCGCGTCTTCGCACAGCGCCACCGCCGGCGCCACCGGGACATCGGTGCTCGCAAGCGCCGAGATGATGCGATGCTCACGGGACATGTCGTGCGCGGTGGCGAGGACGTGGCCGAGCGGCGGCCGACGCAAGACCCATGCGCCGCCGTCGGCGTCAGCGACGCGATACGTCAGGTTGGATCTGCCGCCGGCGATGAGCTCGAACGTCAGCGGGGGTCGTGCGCTCGAGACGTGCGCGCCGAACCACGCGGTGACGGCGTCGGCGCGGATGCCATCGATCTGATGCGAGTCGGTCATGCGGTGCGATCCCGGTGCATAGGCACTCCCAACCTACTGCCCACCTGCCGTCGTGCCGGTCCGCCCGGGCCACCGTCTGGACGTGGCATCCGGTCGATACCCTGCACACCCATGACCATCGACGTGACAGACGCCAGCTTCGCAACCGATGTCATCGACCGCTCACAGGGCACGCCGGTCGTCGTCGATCTCTGGGCGCCCTGGTGTGGACCGTGCCGCACGCTCGGCCCCATCCTCGAGAAGGTCATCGACGCCACGGAGGGCAGGGTCGTGCTGGCGAAGGTCAACGTCGACGAGAACCCTGCGGTGTCGCAGGCGTTCCAGGTGCAGGGCATCCCCGCGGTGTACGCCCTGCGCGACGGCAAGGTGGTCGACGGCTTCGTCGGAGCGCAAGGCGAGATGGCCGTGCAGCAGTTCGTCGACAAGCTGCTGCCGTCCGAAGAGGAGCTGGCGCGCGATGCGCTGTTGGCAGCAGGCGACGAGGCATCGCTACGCCTCCTGCTGGCGCAAGTGCCCGACCACGACGCCGCGACGGTGGCGCTCGCTGAGCTGCTGGTCGAGCGCGGCGACACAGAAGAGGCCCTTGCCCTCCTCGCACGCATCCCTGAGTCGACAGAGACGCGTCGCGTCGCGGCGTTGGCGCGCACTGGGGCCGAGGTCGTCGACGACGGTACCGAGGCGCGTCTCGACGGCTTGCTCGACCGTGTGAAGGACGATGACGACGCCCGGCAGGAGTTTCTCGACATCCTCGAGCTCCTCGGCCCGGACGACCCTCGCACCGCCCGGTATCGCAAGGCATTGAGCGCACGATTGTTCTGACCGCATCGGTCTTGCGCACGTTCCGGGTGCCCCTGTCGCACAGCCGAGGGCGCGGGTAGGGTCAGCAACGCCGCACTTCCCCCAATCGCTGCCGTGCATCGTGAGGGAAGGTCATGCCCCCCAACACCTCTGCTGTCCACGCGCGCTCCGGCTCAGACCAGCCTTCGAGCGCCGCTTCGCCCGGTCCCGCCGAACACGCCCCCATCACCGACCGGCTGTCGGCGGCTGAGGTGCTGGCGCTTGTGCGCGGCGGTCAGCTCACCGGCGACGTCTCGCACGCGCTGCAACGGTGGCGCCAGACGTGGTCACGGCGTCCCGCATCCGTTGTTGCAGGGCTGCTCGCAGCGGGTGCGGTCGCGCTGCTGCTCGTCGGTTGGGTCCGCCAACCGCCCCCTGCGATCGATGCCGAGATCCCGCGCGCGACGGCGGTGGGCAAGGGCAGCGAGGCCACACCGTCGGTCGGGAGTGCGCTGGCCGCGAGCAGTGCGTCTGACGGTTCGGCCGCGGTGCCACCTGGCTCGGCGGGGAGCGTCCCGCCACCTGTTGGCGTCGTAGTGGACGTCGCAGGGGCGGTGCTGCGTCCGGGGCTGGTACATCTCGCCAAGGGTGCCAGGGTTGCCGACGCGCTCGCCGCCGCGGGCGGCCCGATTCCCGGAGCCGACCTGGAGCGGGTGAACCAGGCCACCGTGGTTGGTGACGGGGGCCGGGTCTACGTGCCCCGGGTCGGGCAGGTCGAGGTGCCGGTCGTGCTCGATGACACCCAGGGTTCCCCAGCGGGGGGCTCGCAGGTCGGCGACGGTCAGGCGGGCTCGACGGTTGCCGGCGGGGCCGAAGCCGCGGTGCAGCCTGTCGATCTCAACCGTGCCACGGCGAGCGATCTCGACACGCTGCCGGGGGTGGGTCCGTCCACCGCGGACGCCATCGTGCGCTACCGCACCGAACACGGGAGGTTCCGCCGAGTGGAGGACCTGCTCGACGTGCCCGGGATCGGCGATGGGAAGCTCGCGAAGCTCCGCCCGTTCGTCAGGGTGTGACAGGTGCGTTCGCTCAGCGAGCGCCAGGTGGCGGTGCTTGCATTGGGGGCATGTCTCGGGGCGCGCGTCGCTGCTCCGGTGCCCCTGATCGTCCCTGTCGCCTGTCTGGCTGTCGCGATCGTGGCGTCTCGGCCGTGGGTGCTCGTCGTGGCCGTTGCCCTGCTCGCCACCTGGCTCGGCGCACGAGCTGTCGCGGGCATGGTGGCTCCACCGTCGGGGGAGTGGCGAGGTCGGGTCGTCTTGCTCACCGATCCTGAGCCGATCCCTGGCGGCGTGCGCGCCGACGTCCGAGCCGGTTCGCAGCACCTGCTCCTGCGCGCTCGCGGTGATGCCGCGACTGTCCTTCATGATGCCTGGGCGGGGCAGCGGGTGCGTGTCACGGGCCGGCGAGGGGCGCTCCACGGGGGTGCTGCGGCGCGGGTCCGCCACATCGCCGGGCAGATCGACGTCACGGACGCGTCCGTCACCGGTGACGCCGGTGTGCTTTGGCGGTGGGGACAGGGCCTTCGTCGAAGAATCGTGCAGGTCGCGGCGCCACTCCCGCCCGACGAACGCTCGCTCCTGCTTGGGTTTGTGCTCGGTGACGACCGCGGGCAGCGAGAGGAGGTGGCGGCAGACTTCCGGGCGGCAGGGCTGACGCACCTCCTGGTCGTCTCGGGTGAGAACGTGGCGCTCCTGCTCGCACTCGCAGGCCCGGTCCTGCGTCGTTGCAGCGGGCGCGCCCGCTGGGGTCTGACGTTGGCGTTGTTGGGCCTCTTCACCATCGTGACGCGGGGCGAACCATCGGTGCTGCGAGCGGTTGCGATGACCGCGATCGCGTCGAGCGCGGTCGTGCTCGGTCGACCGGCGAGCGGGCGGCGCGCCTTGGCGTTGGCGGTCACCGCACTGGTGCTCTTCGACCCGTTCCTCTCCGCGTCCACGGGGTTTCTGCTCTCCGTGAGCGCGTCGATGGGGATCCTTCTCTTCGCGGTGCCCATCACACGGGCGATCCCGGGCCCGCGGGTCATTGCCCGGGTGTTGGGGGTCACGGGTGCCGCCCAGCTTGGTGTCGCACCCGTGATGCTCGCGACGTTCGGTGGGCTACCGATCGCGGCGCTCCCAGCGAATCTGCTGGCGGCTCCCGCGGCCGCCGGGGTTGTCGTCGTCGGAGTTCCGTTGCTCATGCTGGCCTCGCTGTTCGGGCCGTTGTTCGCTTCCACGCTTGTGGGGGCGGCCCGTCTGCCGCTCAGGTGGGTACTGGCGGTGGCGCGCTGGGGAGCGCGGGTTCCGCTTGGGCACGCCGGAGCTCTCGTCGTCATGGGGTGTGCGATCTGCATCGCCGCGTTGGCCCTCGCTGAGCACACGTCCAGGGCTGGGCTGCGTCGCGCGGGGCGCGTCGCGCTACTCGTGGTGTTGCTGCTTCCCGCGGCGCAAGCGAGCCGAACTCCGCCGCGCGCTCCGATCATGCCGGGTGTCTGGGTCGTCCGAGGCGGGGACGCCACGGTGGTACTCCTCGCAGGGGCTGCCCGCTCGGGGGATGTGCTCGAAGCGCTCGCACGCGTGGGCGTCCGGCGGGTCGACCTTCTCGTGCTGCGGGATGGCGGGGCGCGTGCGGCGTCGCTGCGAGCCGCAGTCGGGCACCGATGGACGGTGCGGGCCGTGCTCGCGCCGCGTGGACACCGTGTGCCGGGTGGCCACGTGCCCCCGTCGGGGAGTCGCTGGCGCGTCGGGACGGTGGAGGTGTTCGTGACCGATGCTGGCCCGCCACTCCATGCGGTCGTGCGTGACAAGCACGGCGTCGTCGCCGCCGTCTAGCCAGTAGACGCGTCGGAGCGGCCGTGGTGCAGCCGGTTGCGTGCGAACGTGGGGTGCACGGGCTACTCGTGCGAGGGAGGCGTTGGGGGAGCCGCCCGGTGTGGGGCACTACCGTCGCGTCGATGCCGCCGCGTCCCCTGCCCCCGTGGGTCACCGCTCCTGATCGCCCGGTGACCTTGGCAGTGCTGGTCGCGGGTCACGACACCCTTGGCCGTCAAGCCGCTCGAGCCGCACGCGCCTTCGCAACCGCCGGCGCCGACGGTGTAGAGGTCGTGCTGGCACCCGGGGTCGACCCTGCAACGTCGCGGTGCTCGCCGGCCGAGCTCGTCGCAGCGATCGCCGAAGAGCACATTCCCGTCGGGCTCGCCGTGACCTCGAGTGTGGGCGCACACCTGGGCGTGGGGGCCGGTGCGGCATGGCTGCGCGTCGATGTCGCATCGCTCGACGACGCACTCGCGGAGACGCTCTCGGGTATGGGGCGACCCACGGTCGTGGCGGCGCTTCTCGACCCGGCCCCAACGGGTGACGCAGACCTGGGCAGCCGGCTGACTCGTGCACGTAGCCGCCCGGAGCTGGTGGCGTTCGATGCAGCACAGCTCCTGGTGGAGGTGCCGGCCGGGAACCTTCCCGTCGACCCCGTCGGGCCTCTTGGCGCGGTCGTGGTCGATCTGTGTGACATGGTCGATCGGGCGACGGACGCAGTCGTGGCTGCCGGGTCGACTGGACGTTCGCCTTCTGGCGGCGTGTCGCACGGCGTGACAACGGGACGTTCGTCAGCTGACGGAGAATCGGGCCACGAGCTGCACGTTGCAGTTCTGAGTGCGGCTGCAACGCTCGCCATCCGTGCAGGGGCTCGAATTCTGCGTACGGACGATCCTGGTGTCGTGCACGTGGCAGCCGCGGTCAGCGCCGCGGTCGAGGACGTGCGAAGGTGAGTCCTTCCGTGGCCGCTGCACCGGTGCACCTGGTGAAGGGATCCGACGACAGCTTGCGCAACGACGCAGTGCTGAAGCTCGTCGGCGAGCTGGTCGGTGCAGAAGATCGCTCGCTCGTGCTCGACGAGTTCGGCGGCGCTGACCTCTCGCTCGCGGCGGTCGTGTCTGCGGCGCAGACGCCGCCGTTCCTGACCGCTCGTCGTGTCGTGGTGGTGCGCCACGCCGGCCAGTTCGGAACCGGTGAGGCAGTTGCGCCTCTGGTTGCGTATCTCGCCGACCCGGTCGTCACGACCTCACTCGTGTTGGTCTGGGAGAAGCTGCCCGACACCGGAAGTCGCCTCGCCGCCTTGCCCAAGAAGCTGAACGAGGCGATCTCGACAGCTGGCGGTCTCGTGCACGACAGCGAGCCTGGCAAGACGGCAAAGGCTCGATCCCCGTGGATCGACGAGCAGATCCGCGCCGCGGGTGTGCACCTAGATCGACAAGCCGTGGGTCTCGTGGCTGAGCAACTCGGCGAGGACCTCGGCCGCCTACCGGGGCTGTTGACGATTCTCGAAGCGGTGTTCGGCGCCGGTGCCGAGCTGGGCGTTGCCGAAGTCGAGCCGTACCTGGGTCAAGCCGGTGCCGTGCCGCCGTGGGATCTCACCGACGCGATCGATCGTGGCGATACGTCCCGTGCGCTCGCCTTGCTGGAGCGGATGCTCGGCGCCGGCGGGCGTCATCCGCTGCAGGTGATGGCGACCCTGCAGACCCACTTCGGACGCATGCTGCGGTTGGACGGTGCCGGGGTGGGGAATGAGAAGCAGGCAGCGGAGCTGCTCGGCATGAAGGGCTCGACGTTCCCAGCCCGCAAGGCCCTCGACCGGACGAGCGCGCTCGGCCATCGGGGAGTCACCCGGGCGATCGAGTTGCTGGCAGAAGCGGACGTCACGTTGCGCGGCGGAGGGCGGAGCTGGCCACCAGAACTCGTCATCGAGGTGCTGGTCGCACGGTTGGCTGCGCTGGGCGGCCGCGGTGGGGCCCGGGGAAGGGCGACCCGAGGGCGCGCCTGATCAGACGTGGGTCGTGGGATTGCGCGGCGTCAGGCGACGCGGCGCCTCAGTCGGCGGAGAGCGCGTTGGCGCGTGCGACGAGGCGTGACTTGCGACGGGCGGCCGCGTTCTTGTGGATCACGCCCTTGGCGGCCGCCTTGTCGATGCGCTTCACGGCGAGGCGCAGGGCCTCGGCCGCGTTCTCGCTGCCGTCCTCGGCAGTGCGCAGCGCCGTCTTGGTGCGGGTCTTCAGCTCGGAGCGCACCATCTTGTTGCGCTGACGGCGAGCCTCGTTCTGACGGTTGCGCTTGATCTGGCTCTTGATGTTTGCCACGGGGATGTCGTCCTTCCGTCCGGCATCGCACCGGTCCGACTACGGCCGAAAGACGTTAGCCGTGCGAGGCGACAGCACGCCACCCGAGCGAGGGGTGTGCCGCGTCGGGCACCGAGGCGGGTCCCGAAGCGGGTCCCGAAGCGGGGAGCGCCCGGCGTGGTCGCTACGCTCGGAGACCCGTGCCGCATTGGTGATGCCTACGGCGGCGCCGGCCTTCCATCGCTTCTCCGACCCACTGCGAGCCCCCGGCTGTGACCGAGCTGTCCAGACTTCGCTGCCTCAGCGTGATCGCCCACATCGACCATGGCAAGACCACGCTGTCGGACCGGATCCTCGAGATCTGCGGTGCGGTCGACGCGCGGGACATGCGAGCGCAGTACCTCGACACGATGGAGTTGGAGCGCGAACGCGGCATCACCATCAAGCTGCAAAGCGTCCGCCTCGACTACCGCGGCTATGTCCTGAACCTCATCGACACACCGGGGCACGTCGACTTCGGCTACGAGGTGTCGCGGTCGCTCGCCGCATGTGAGGGCGTCATCCTGCTCGTCGACGCCTCGCAGGGCATCGAGGCGCAGACCTTGGCCAACTGCTACCTCGCCCTCGAACACGATCTCGAGATCGTGGCCTGCCTGAACAAGCTCGACCTTCCGGCGGCCGACCCCGATCGGTACGCCGCAGAGATCGAGACCGTGCTGGGCATCCCTGCAGACCAGGTGCTGCGCATCTCGGCCAAGACGGGCGAGGGTGTCCCCGAGTTGCTGGACGCGGTCGTCGATCGCATCCCAGCACCGAAGGGCGACCCGGACGCACCATTGCAGGCGCTGATCTTCGATTCGCACTTCGACCAGTACCGCGGTGTGGTCTCATCGGTGCGAGTCGTGAACGGCGTCATGCGAGCAGGGGAGAAGCTGCGTTTCCTGCAGGCCGCCACCACCCACGATGCCGACGAGGTCGGTGTCCGGAGCCCGACCCCGACGCCGGTGGCGTCGCTGGGCCCTGGTGAGACCGGGTACCTCATCGCCGGCATCAAGGACGTCGGCGAGGCCCGCTCTGGTGAGACGGTCACCACCGCAGCGCGTCCCGCCCCCCAGCCGCTGCCCGGCTACCTCGACCCGAAACCCATGGTGTTCTGCGGGCTCTACCCGATCGACGGTGACGAGTTCGCGGACCTGCGTGAGGCCCTCGAGAAGCTGCGCCTGAACGACTCGAGCTTCACCTACGAGCCCGAGACGTCGGGTGCGCTCGGCTTCGGCTTCCGTTGTGGCTTCCTCGGCCTGTTGCACATGGAGATCGTGCGCGAGCGCCTGGAGCGAGAGTTCGACCTCGGCCTCATCGCCACCGCTCCGTCGGTGTCGTACCGGGTGCACACCACCCGAGGAGACGTGCTGGAAGTCGACAACCCGTCAGCCATGCCCCCCACGACCGAGATCGACTTCATCGAGGAACCGTGGCTCGCCACGACCATCCTCACGCCGACCGACTACACGGGCACGCTCATGGACCTCTGCCAGACCCGGCGAGGCGAGATGCAGAAGCTCGAGTACCTGTCTCCGGAGCGCATGGAGCTCGTCTACCGGCTCCCGCTCGCCGAGGTGGTCACCGACTTCTTCGACCAACTCAAGAGCCGGAGTCAGGGGTACGCAAGCCTCGACTACGAACCTGAGGGGTACGACAGGTCCAACCTGGTGCGGGTGGACGTGCTGTTGAACGGCCAGGCGGTCGACGCGTTCTCGACGATCGTGCACCGCGACAAGGCCGACAGCTACGGGCGACGCATGACCGAGAAGCTGCGTGAGCTGATCCCGCGTCAGATGTTCGACGTACCCATCCAGGCTGCCATCGGCGGCCGGATCATCGCTCGTGAGACCGTGAAGGCGAAGCGCAAGGACGTGCTGGCCAAGTGCTACGGCGGTGACATCACCCGGAAGCGCAAGCTGCTCGAACGGCAGAAGGAGGGCAAGAAGCGCATGAAGAACATCGGGCGCGTCGAGGTGCCCCAGGAGGCGTTCGTGTCGGCTCTCACGCTCGAGGACTGAGCATGGCCGTGGCGCCGACCGCGCCGATCCGGGTGACCTTCGTGTGTCTCGGCAACATCTGTCGTTCGCCCATGGCGGCGTCGGTCTGTCGATACGTCATTGCCGAGACGGGGCTCTCCGACGTCGTGTTCGTCGACTCGTACGGCACGGGCGACTGGCACGTCGGGCAGGACGCGGACCCGCGGGCAATCGCCGCGTTGCGCCGCCGCGGCTACGACCCGAGCCACCGTGCCCGACAGATCACGGTCGCCGACCTCGACGGCTACGACCTGATCCTCGGGATGGACCAGGCAAACGTGTCAGACCTGCGTGCCTTGGCGGGCTCGGGCGCGGCGCGCGACAGAGTCCTGCTGGCACGATCCTTCGACAGGGCGGCCCCGTCGGAGCCTGAGGTGCCCGACCCCTACTACGGCACCGACGCCGACTTCGACGATGCCCTGGACCTCATCGAGGGCGCCGTGGCCGGATTGGTCGCGCACCTCGCAGCGCGCGTCGAGGCATCGGGGGGCTGACCACAGGCGGCCGTTGCCTCGTGGGCACACGGGGGTGCATATCGGTCCGCCAATGGTCGGGCACCCTGGACCGAGGCTGGCACTCGGTATCATTGAGTGCCAGCCGCGGTCCCCACCCGCGGAGTCCGATCCAGGAGTGAGGGCCACCTCCATGCTCGACGAGCGAAAGGCAGCGATCCTCCGCGCGGTGGTCGAGGAGTACATCCAGACCGCCCAGCCCGTGGGTTCAGGGCATGTCGCTCGCTCTGAGCGTGTCGGCGTGTCCTCTGCGACGGTGCGAAACGACATGGCGGTGCTCGAGCAGGAGGGCTATCTCGCGCAGCCGCACACGAGCGCCGGGCGTATCCCCACCGAGAAGGGGTACCGCTTCTTCGTCGACGAGCTGTCAGGCCCCGGCCAGCTCGACAGAGGCGCCACGCAACAGGTGCGTGACTTCTTCGACACGACGCACGGCGAGCTCCAGCGGATGCTGCACGACACCACGTCGCTGCTGTCCGACCTCACGCAGTACGCGGCGGTGGTGGTGGGGCCGTCGCCCGAGTCCGTACCGGTGCGCTCCGTGCAGCTCGTGTCGCTCACGCCGTCAGTCGCATTGCTGGTCGTGGTGCTCGCGAACGGCACCGTCGAGAAGTGCACCGTCGACCTTGCTGTCGACGCGGATGAGGTGGTGCTGGGGCGCGCTGCGAGCGTGCTCGGTGCGGCCCTCCTCGGGCAAGCCTTCGATGCGGCGGTCATGCCGCGCACCTCGGGCGACGTCGAGGTCGACAGAGTCCTCGAACGCGTGGCGGCGGGCTGGGCCGCGATGTCGAGCACCGAGGCGCCAACTCCCGTGTACGTGGGCGGTGCCGCCCGCATGGCTGCGGCGTTCGACGCGGTCGAAACCGTCCGGCAGGTGCTCACGATCCTCGAGCAGCAGTTGGTTGTCGTGCGGCTCGTGCGCGACGTGCTCGACCGTGGCTTGCAGGTCGCGATCGGGACCGAGACCGGTGTCGCGACCCTGGCCGATTGCTCCCTCGTCGTGGCCCCCTACGAGGTCGACGGCGAGGCGGTGGGGTCGATTGGCGTGCTCGGCCCGACCCGCATGAACTACCCGCAGGCACTCGCGGCGGTGGCGGTTGTGAGCCAACGCCTCGGCAGCCGATTGACCGAGGGCTGAGATGGCAGACGACTACTACGACTTGCTGGGGGTGTCGCGCCAGGCGACCGCCGACGAGATCAAGAAGGCGTATCGCCGCAAGGCGCGTGAGCTCCACCCCGATGTCAACCCCGACGCTGCGACCGAAGCCCGCTTCAAAGAGGTGGCGAACGCGTACGAGGTGCTGAGCGATCCCGACAAGCGGGCGCGCTACGACAGGTTCGGGCCCGATGGGGTGCGCGGCGGTGGTGGGGGCGGTGACCCGTTCGGGTTCGGTGGCGGCGGCTTCGGCGACATCTTCGACGCCTTCTTCGGCGGTGGTGGTGGCGGAGGCTTCGGCGGCGCGAGGCGCGCAGGGCCACCCGCTGGGGCCGACCTCGAGGTCACCGTCACGCTCCCCTTCGCGGATGCCGTCTTCGGCGCCGAGGTGCCCGTCACGGTGCGCACCGCGGTGGTGTGCGACGTGTGCGAGGCCACGGGCGCGGCCCCTGGCAGCGAGGTGACGGCATGCGGGCAATGCCAGGGCATGGGGCAGGTGCGCACCGTGCGCAACTCGATCCTCGGGCAGATGGTCACGACCGGCATCTGCCCGAGTTGCTCCGGTTGGGGACAGGTGATCCACACCCCATGCGAGGCGTGCAGCGGTGAAGGCCGACGCATCGAAGACCGCACCTACACCGTCGATGTCCCTGCCGGAGTCGACGTCGGCTCCACGCTTCGGCTGACCGATCTGGGTGCGATCGGCCCACGGGGTGGGCCACCGGGCGACCTGTACGTCCACCTCGATGTGCAGCCAGACGTGCGCTTCACCCGGCACGGCGTCGACCTGCGCGGCGACCTTCACGTGCCGCTCACGCAGGCTGCGCTCGGCGCGACTGTCGTCTGCGAGACACTCGACGGCGAAGAGCAGGTCGAGCTCGCTCGGGGGACGCAGAGCGGCCACGAGGTGCGCTTCCGCGGGCATGGCGTGCCGCGCTTGCAGGGGCGCGGGCGTGGCGACCTGGTCGTCACGGTCCGCGTCGATGTTCCCGAGGGGCTCGATGCGGAGCAGGAGGAGCTGCTTCGCAAGCTCGCTGAGCTGCGTGGTGAGACGGTCGCGGAGGGTGGCAGCGGCTTGTTCTCCAAGGTGCGTTCGGCGTTCCGGTCGTGACCCCTGCGTCGCGACGGCGTACCCGGTGAGCGCGGCGCCCGACGGCTCAGGTGGGCCGCACGTCTTCGTCGACGACATCGAGGCACCGGTCCTGGGCGCCGAAGATCGCCATCACCTCGCACGGGTGGTCCGCCTTCGTGCGGGAGACCCGATGACCGTGTCGGACGGGGTCGGTGGCTGGCGTCCGGGTCGTTTCGGAGATGAGCTCGAGGTGGTGGGCTCCGTGCAGCGGGTGGCGGCCCGCACTCCGTCGCTGACGGTCGCGTTCGCGCTCGTCAAGGGTGGACGGCCCGAGTTGGTGGTGCAGAAGCTCACAGAGCTCGGTGTTGACGTGATCCGCCCGTTCGCGGCGGCGCGGTCTGTGGTGCGGTGGGACGACGCCAAAGCCGATCATCAGCTGCAGCGCTTGCGCCGGATCGCCCGTGAGGCATCGATGCAGTGTCGCCGCTGTCACCTGCCGACCGTTGAGCCCGTTGCTGCGTTCGCCGATGTGGCCGCGCTGCCCGGAGCCGTGCTGGCCAACCGATCGGGGCAGCCACCGACCTTGCAGCACCCCACGATTCTGATCGGGCCGGAGGGGGGGTGGGAGGTGCACGAGCTCGCCGACCGCCCCACGGTCGCTCTCGGGCCGCACGTGCTTCGGGCCGAGACGGCAGCCATCACTGCCGGGGCACTGCTCGCGGCGCTGCGCGATGGAGTGGTGCAGGAATCGTGAACGACGCACGCCTGGGGCTGTACCTCCACATTCCGTTCTGTCGGCACCGGTGCGACTACTGCGCCTTCGCCACGTGGACCGATCGTGGACACCTCGAGGCCCGCTACCTCGCTGCCTGCCGGGCGCACATCCGGCAAGCAACCGCAGATACCCGTCCCGTCACCTCCGTGTTCGTGGGAGGCGGGACTCCCTCGCTCGTCGATCCGGACGCCCTCGTCGACGTGCTCGCCGCGATCCCGCGGGCGGCCGGCGCGGAGGTGACGGTGGAGTGCAACCCCGATGACCTCGACGAGCGACGCGCCACCCTCTATGCGAACGGGGGTGTCACCCGCCTCTCGATCGGGGTGCAGTCGATGACGTCGCACGTCTTGGTGTCGCTCGGCCGCTCGCATGATCCGGCGAACGTGCGACGAGCCGTGAAGGCGGCCCGTCACGCCGGTCTGGAGGTCAACCTCGACCTGATCTACGGCGCCGTCGGGGAGTCGACCGACGATTGGCTGCACACCTTGACCGAAGCGGTCGACCTCGCCCCCGACCACATCAGCGCGTACGGCCTCACGGTCGAGCCGGGCACGCCGTTGGCTGCCGACCCGCCTCGTCACCCCGACGACGATGATCAGGCCGACAAGTACGTCCTCGCGACAGAGCACCTCGCGTCTGCGGGGTACGAGTGGTACGAGATCTCGAACTGGTCGCGCCCCGGCCACGCCTGTCGCCACAACCTTCAGTACTGGTCGGGTGGTGAGTATCTTGCGATCGGCTCCGCAGCGCACGGGCATGTAGGCGGTCGTCGCTATTGGAACGTCTGGACACCCGACCGCTACGTGTCCGCGATCGAGGGCGGGTCGTCGCCCGAGGCCGGCTCGGAGGAGCTCGAGCCCGATGCGCGTCGTGTCGAGCTCGCACAGCTGGCGCTGCGCACGATGCAAGGCGTGCCGCTCGATGCCTTCGACGAAGCGGACCTCCGCGGCGTGCTGCGCGACCTGCTCACGGTCTGGCAGACGCCGGAGGGCGAGGACCGCCTTGTGCTCACCCAACGAGGGCGGCTGCTCGCGAACGAGGTAGCGCTGCGGCTCCGTTGACGGAGCGGCCGATGCGATTCGACAACACCGCGCACAGCCCTGCACGCTTCTGCGATGTCTGCGCAGCCGCCGGGGTCGGCACACGACCTGATTGAGGAATGGGACCAGGACCTGCGTTCGGCTGACCCGCTCGGGTTCCCCGACTACGCAGCCAAGGTTGCGTCCTTGGAGCACCAGGGTGGGGTTGCAACGGGGCATGGTCCCGCGTTCGAGTCGGTGCGAACCGGACGGACATCGGCGTACGTGCTGATAGAGAACAACTTCGAGGTCTTCGGCGGTTCGATGGGTGCGGTGCACGGCGAGCGCGTGGTGCGCGCGTTCCGACGGGCAACCGACCTTCGCCTTCCCGTCGTGGTGCTGACGCGCAGCGGCGGTGCCCGCATGCAGGAAGGCATGCTCTCGCTGATCCAGATGGCGCGCACGGCTGCGGCGCAACGCGCACACGCGGACGCCGGGTTGCTGTCGGTCGCCGTCTTCCGATCGCCAACCACCGGTGGGGTCTTCGCGTCATATGGGTCGCTCTGCGACCTCCGAGCGGTCGAAGAGGGTGCGGTGATCGGGTTTGCCGGGCCCCGCGTGGCAGCGGAGGTGACCGGCGTCGAGGTGGGGGAGCGCTCGCATCGGGCGGAGCGTGCGTTCGAGGCGGGTCTTGTCGACGCGCTCCTGCCGCCCGGAGCGTGGACGTCATGGGTCGACGCGGCGCTCGGCATGGCATCGACGCCCCTGCTGCGCAGTGCGCCCGCGGCCGAACCGGAGGTCCGCGGCGTCGAGCCGAGTCCGTCCGATGGGTCTGCGTGGGCAGAGGTGTGCGCCGCCCGCGGGGTCGGTCGACCGACGGGGATCGACATCGCGGCGAAGCTGTGCTCGTCGTGGACCGAGCTGCGTGGGACGGATCCCGTCACGCGGGCGGCGTTGGCGACGGTCGATGGCCGCCGCGTCGTGGTGGTCGCGCACGATCGCTTTGCCGGGACGGGTCGCCCCACCCCGGCGGGCTTTCGGCTTGCACAGCGCGCGGTCGCGCTCGCCGGACGCCTGGGGTTGCCCCTCGTGAGCCTCATCGACACCCCCGGAGCGGAGCCCGGCTGGGAGGCGGAGCAAGACGGCGTGGCGGGTGAGATCGCTCGAACGTTCGCGGCGTACGCAGCGGTTCCGACTCCGACGGTGGCCGTGTGCGTCGGGGAGGGCGGCAGCGGTGGGGCCCTGGCACTCGGCGCCGCGGACGTCTTTCTGATCCAGCAGCACGCGGTGTTCTCGGTGATCGGCCCTGAAGGTGCGGCCGCAATTCTCGAGCGTGATGGCTCCAAGGCACCGGTGCTTGCGGAACGCTTGCGGCTCACGAGCGACGCGCTGCTCGCCTTGGGGGTGGTCGACGGTGTCGTGCCCGACGACGTCGACGCCACGACCGGGCGCATCCGCGATGCGCTGCGACGGGCGGTCCCCGGGGCGCGTGCTTCTCGCCTCGACGCGGCGACGTTGCGTGCCGTTCGCCAGGTGTGACAGAGCCGTGAGGCGCCGCCGTCGAGCGCGGCGAGCCGGGGCTGACCGCGCGGAGCAGCACCGCTGCCGACAGACCTGCGAGGCTTGAGACATGCAGCCCATGCCGACTTCTGGGAGTCCTTCGACCAAGCCGCCCTCGCTTGCGCCGGGGATCGTGCTGCTGGTGGTGGGGTTCCTGGTCGGCGTTGTGGGAGCGGTGCAGCTGTTCGTCCCCGTGGTGCAGAACGTGACAAACACAAAGGTGATGGACGTGCCGGGAACTGCCCAGCTCGACCTGAAGGCCGGGTGGCATGGACTCTTCGTCCAGCAGGTCGACGGGGTCGGACTCGTGGCGCTGAGTCCGGATCAGGTTGACGTGCAGGACGTCGACGGCCTTCCACTCGTGGTGCGTTGGGCGGGCACCCGTGAGCAGCGCACGTTCGGGGCGCGTACTTGGCAGAAGCAGCTCGAGTTCGATGTGCCGCACGCGGGGCGGTACATGGTTCGGATCAGCACCGCCAGCGAGGTTCGTGGCGAGGTGCTCGTCGCTCGGTCGATCACGTCCTCGGTTCATGCCGTCTGGGCTCTGGTGATGCTGTTGGGGGGCCTTCTCGTCGTGGTCGGGTTCATCGTGGTGGTGGTGGCGATGGTGCGACGCAGCCGGTCCGCGCCCCTGCCGCCGTTCCCGCCGTACGGGTACGGGCAGCCCGGGTCCGGGCGACCCGCCTACGCGCCGTTTGGTTCCGGGGCACCGGGGTATGCGGTGCCCGGTTACGCGCCGCCTGGCTACCCGCCGCCCGGGTACCCACCGGCTGGCTACGCGCCACCCGGGTACCCACCGGCTGGCTACGCGCCACCCGGGTACCCGCCACCCGGGTACCCGCCACCCGGGTACCCGCCACCCGGGTACCCGCCAGCTGGCTACGCGCCACCCGGCTCTGCGCCATCCGCCTACCCGCCGCCGGCGGACCACCAGCCGGGGTACGCGCCCCCGCCTGCCCCTCCAACTCCTCAGCCGGATTCGCCCATCCAGCCCGAGACGTAGGCGGTCACACGTCACATTTATACGACCGTTCTGCACACGTTCCGGACGCCCAGAGGCACGGAGGGTCGTTGCACGCTGTGGGGAACACGCTCGGTCAACATGAAAGACCTTCAGACGAGGTGTAGCGTGCCGTCATGGCAACTCCTGAGCTGCGGTGGCTGAGCACCGCCGAGGCGGCGAAGCGGCTCGGCATCACCCCGCGCACGCTGTACCGCTTCATCGATGAGGGGCAGCTCGCTGCCTATCGATTCGGTCGCGTCATCCGACTCAAGCAGAACGAGGTCGACGACTTCATCGAGTCCTGCCGCATCGAGCCGGGCACGCTCGAGCATCTCTACCCTGAGCCGGTGCACGGCAGTACCTCCGACGGCTGAGCGACGTCGCACCCATGGCTGGACAACGCCTTGTCGTGCCGGTTGTCGATCTCCTTCGTCAGCCCGGTTCTCGGCGGCATGTGCAGGAGTCGACAGAGATCGATCCGATCGTCTTGTCGAGCGCACACGTCGATGCCTCAGCCACGGTCGAGCTCGATCTGTGGCTCGAGGCACAGGGCCAAGGCGTGATCGTGTCGGGCGTCGTTCGTGCTCCATGGGCCGGGGCTTGTCGCCGCTGCCTTGAGCCCACGACCGGCATCGTCGAGGCTCGTGTGCACGAAGTCTTCTCGCGAGCGTCCAACGACGGCGAGACGTGGCCGCTCGATGTCGACCGAGTCGACCTGGGGCCTGTCGTGCACGAAGCCGTAGCCCTGGCGCTCCCGCTCGCGCCGTTGTGCGACGTCGATTGCCAGGGTCCCGATCCCGAGCGGTTCCCGGCGCATGCCGCGCCGAGCGACCCCTCCGTCGACGAGGCTGAGGAGAGCAGTTCGGAGCCACCACGTGATCCCCGGTGGGCGGCGCTCGACGAGCTGCGATTCGACTGACGGCGCAGGGCCTCTTGCGTCGACGGCGCACGGCGCCCTCGGCGGTTTCTGCCAGTGCGTGGGGGTGCGAAGCGGGTTCTGTCCCGCCGGCTTCGCCTGAGATGGGGCGGCGAGGCTAACCTCGTCGTTCCGTGTCCGCCGGGCTGTGCCCGGCTCCGTCGATCCCCAGGTAGCCCGCCATGGCCGTTCCCAAGAAGAAGACCTCCAAGGCGAAGAGCCGCAGCCGCCGCTCCTCCGCCTGGCATCTGTCGATCCCGGCGCGCAGCGTGTGCCCGCGGTGCGGCTCCACGAAGACCCCGCACGTGGTCTGTGGGAACTGCGGGTGGTACGGCGGCCGCCAGGCCATCGACGTCGACTGATCTGCCGCACGTGAGCGACGCCGCTCGGCTGCCCATCGCGGTAGACGCGATGGGGGGCGACAAGGCCCCCGCGGAAATCGTGGCGGGCGCACGGCAGGCATGCGAGGAGCTCGGGGTACCGGTCGTGCTCGTCGGCCGCTCGAACGAGCTCGGTGATGTCGGCGGCCTTCCGGTCATCGAGGCGTCAGAGGTGATCGCGATGGACGCCGACCCTGGGTCGAGCGTCCGGCGCATGAAGGACTCGTCGCTGGTGCGAGCCGCTGAGGCGGTGCGCGACGGACACGCCGCGGCCATGGTCAGCGCTGGCAACACGGGAGCCACGATGGCGAGTGCCCTCCTTCGCATGGGCCGCATCAAGGGCGTCGCTCGTCCCGCCATCGCGACGCCGATTCCGTGTCTCGACGGGCCCACCCCGACCGTGCTCCTCGACGCGGGCGCGAACGCGGAATGCCAGCCCGAGTGGCTCGTGCAGTTCGCGCAGATGGGCGCCGAGTTCGCTCGCCGTCGCTACGACATCGCTGCACCTCGGGTCGGGTTGCTGTCGATCGGCGAAGAGCCGACGAAGGGCAACTCGCTCGTCAAGGAGACGCACGCGCTGCTTGCAGACGGTGCCTGGGTCGGTTCGACCGGCGCGACCTTCGTCGGCAACGTGGAAGGCCGCGACGTGATGGGCGCAGATCTCGACGTCGTGGTCACCGACGGCTTCACCGGCAACGTGGTGCTCAAGACCCTCGAGGGCGGCATGCGCGCGTTGGTGGGCGCCATCCTGGCTTCGTTCGGGTCTTCTCCTGAGGCGCAGCAGGCTTCAGAGGTGTTGCTGCCGGCGTTGCTCCCCCTGTACGGACGCCTCGATCCCGACAGCACCGGTGGAGCGATGCTGCTCGGTGTGGACGGTGTCTGCATCATCAGCCACGGTTCGTCGTCCGCGCGAGCGATCGTCAATGCCGTGAAGGTCGCGGACGAGATGGTGCGGGCCGAGCTGGTCGATGCGCTCGCCGCCGCAACGCGCGCAGCGTGAGGCAAGCCACACCACACGAGTCTTCACAAGCGCACAATCTTGGGCGCCGGTAGACTCTCTCGTTTGCAAGCGCCTCGTCATGGCGCCGCATCGATTCCCGTCCTACACAGGAGAGCACCGTGTCTGCAGAGCCCGACGTCGACCGAGGCCCGATGAGCCGAACCGAGGTGTTCGAGCTGATTCGCGACCGCTTGGCCGACATCCTCGAGATCGACCCCGGTTCGATCGCGGAGGGCAGTTCGTTCGCCGACGACCTCGATGCCGATTCGCTCGCGCTGATCGAGCTGGTCGAGGCCCTCGAGGAAGAGCTCAGCGAGCGCGCGCCCGACTTCCGGATCGATGACGAAGACCTCGAAGACCTCAAGAGCGTGCGCGACGCCGTCGACTACGTGCACCGCCGCATGGAGAGCTGATCACCGCACAGGCCCGTTCCGATTTGGCCGAGCGCCTCGGCCACCAGTTCGCCGAACCGGCGCTGTTCGAGCGCGCCCTGACGCATCGCTCCTGGTGCGCAGAACACGCTGGTGATCTGTCGAACGAGCGGCTCGAGTTCCTCGGCGACGCAGTGCTGGGCATGGTCGCGGCGGAGCACCTGTTCCACGCTCGCCCTGAGCTGTCCGAAGGATGGCTGTCGCGGGCCCGATCCTCGCTGGTGCGGTCCAGCACCCTGGCCGAGGTTGCCGAGCAGCTCGGCATCGGCGGGGTACTTCGCCTTGGCAAGGGAGAGGCGCTCTCGGGTGGCAGAACCAAGCCATCTCTTCTCGCCGACGCGCTCGAGGCAGTGATCGGTGCCGTGTACCTCGACGCCGGCCTCGATGCTGCCCGGTCCCTTGTGGTTCGTCTGCTTGACGGTCGCATCGCACAACTGCCGGTCGCCGATGACGCGGCAGCGAGCCCGGCGGTGCACGACTACAAGAGCCGCCTCCAAGAGTTCGTCGCGCGCACGCTCGCCTCGGTACCCGAGTATCGGAGCGAGGAGTCCGGGCCCGAGCACGAGAAGGAGTTCCGCACCGTCGTGCTGATAGATGGCGCCCCGCGCGGCACAGGTACCGGGCGCAACAAGAAGCAGGCCGAGCAGGCGGCGGCCAGCATGGCCTTGCACGACCTTGCGGGCGTCCTGCCGGACGCAGCATCGACGGAGCCAGGCGCTGTCGGTGCAAACGAGACGCGCTGAGCGCGGACCCGGGACCCCCTCACCCCACCTAGTTTCACCTCTCACCCGAAGCGAACGGAGAACCACGACATGGCCGAGTTGCCCGAGATCGAGACCCTGCGCCACGACCTCGAGCGTGAGTTCGCCGGCAAGCGCATCAAGGCGGTCGAGTTGACCGGCATGAAGTGCGTCGCGCGCCATCAGAACCGGAAGCAGGTCGCCAGTCGCCTCGAAGGTGCGAAGGTCTCGGCCGTGCGCCGCCAGGGGCTCCTGCTCATCTGCAAGCTCGACACGGACGACCTGCTCGTCATCGACGCCCGCGAGGCGGGTCATCTGATGCGTTCGCCGGCGAAGGATGCGCTCGAGCCGCATACGCAGGCGGTGATCACGTTCACCCAGGGTCCACAGCTCCGTGTCGTCGACCCCACCGATGGCGGCCTGCAGCTGTTCGTCGTCGAAGCAGAGCGGCTGACCGAAGAGGTGCCTGAGCTCGAGCAGCTCGGTCTCGACCCCGTGACGTCGCCGATCAGCTGGCTGTCGTTCGCGGACCTGGTGCGCCGCAACAAGGTGAAGCTGAAGACGCTGCTCACCGACCCCACCGTGCTCGTCGGCATCGGTGCGGTGTACTCCGACGAGATCTTGTGGGACGCCGGCCTGCGTGCCGACCGCCTCTCTGACGAACTGTCGACGCAAGAGATGCGTCGTCTCAACCGCTCGGTCGTCGAGACGATGCACGATGCCATCAAGCACCGCGGGACCACCTTGGGAGACGAGGGCTGGAAGGATCTGTCCGGCAAGCCCGGCGGCTACCAGGAGTACCTCGACGCGTATCAACGTGACGGGCAAGCGTGCCGTCGTTGCCGGGGGACGATCACCAAGCGCAAGTACGGGAGCCGTTTCACTTGGAGCTGTGAGGACTGCCAGGTCTGAGAGGGGTCTCGCCGGTGGCTCTCCCGCACTCCACTAGCCTCGCGTCGATGCGTCGGGCGGTCTCGTGTTCCTGAAGACGCTGTCGATCAAGGGCTTCAAGTCCTTCGCTGAGCCAACGACGCTGCGCATGGAGCCCGGCGTCACGGTCGTCGTCGGCCCGAACGGCAGCGGGAAGTCCAACGTGGTCGACGCCATCGGCTGGGTGCTCGGTGCACAGGCCCCGAGCGCGGTGCGTTCCCAGAAGATGGACGACGTCATCTTCGCGGGAACCGCGGCGAGAGCGGCCTTGGGTCGAGCAGAGGTTGCCCTCACCATCGACAACTCGTCCGGCCTGTTGCCGATCGAGTTCACCGAGGTGACGGTACGGCGGACGCTCTTTCGCAGCGGCGACAGCGAGTACGCGATCAACGGCGTGCCCTGCCGCTTGCTCGATATCCAGGAGTTGCTCTCCGACAGTGGGGTGGGCCGCCAGCAGCACGTGATCATCTCGCAGGGCCAGATCGACGCGGTGCTGAACGCCCGGCCCGAAGATCGGCGCCTCATCATCGAAGAAGCCGCGGGCGTGCTCAAGTTCCGCCGCCGCAAGGAGAAGGCCGAGCGGCGCCTCGACGCCACAGAGGGGAGCCTGACGCGCCTGCAGGACCTCCTGCGTGAGCGCCGTCGCCAGCTTCGGCCCCTCGAGCGCCAGGCAGAAGCGGCACGCCGGCACGGCGATCTGGTGGGTGAGCTGCACCACCTCCGCCTCTACCTCGCCGGGCAGGAACTGGCTCGGCTCCAGGGCCGCATGACAAGCGGCGCTGCGCAGCGCGCGCAGCTCGAGCAGCGTGTGCGCGAGCTCCAACGCACGCTTGGCGACCTCGACACGCAGGTGCTCGCAACCGAGGCTCAGCTCAACGCGATGGGCGGCGCTGATGTGAGCGACCGCCTGGCGCGCTTCGAGGCACTTCGCGAGAAGGCACGCGGGCAGGCCGCGCTGCTCGCCGAGCGGGCACGCGGCATCGAGCGGGAACGGGGGGCCACGCTCGATCAGGCCGTCGTCGCCAACCTGGAAGCAGACGCGGCCCGCCTGGGCGACGAGCTCGTCGAGCTCGAGCGCGAGGCGGAGCAGTTGGTGCCCTTGGCTGAGCGTTTGCAGGAGGCCGAGGGCGAGCTCGAGCGGGAGCGTGTCCGGTTCCAGACCGAATGGGCTGACGGCGTGCCTGCGCCGAGCAGTCGGGCAGCGGAGGTGCGGGGCGAGCTTGCTGCACTGCGCGCCGGCGTTGAGCGAAGCCAGGGCGAAGCCGAACGCGCTCGGGTGCGCCTCGAGAGGGTGCAGCAGAAGACCGTGCGACTCTCCGAGGAGGCAGCCCGGCTGGAGGTCGAGCTGGAGGCCACGGTGGCGGCAGCGCCGGGGCTGGTCGACGCACGCGCTGCGGCAGTGCAGACGCGCGAAGCCGCAGAGCAACGCCTCGTCGAGGCCGACGAGGTGCGTCGCCGAGCGGACGCGGATCGGCACACCTGGTCAGCGCGCGCCGATGCGCTCGCAACCGCGTTGGATGCGGCTCGTGCACGCGCGGGTGCCGAGCGGCTCGCGGGTCTCGACGGGGTGCTGGGCACCCTTCTCGACCTCGTCGAGGTAGATGCCGGGTACGAAGCGGCGTTCGAAGCCGCAGCGGGCGAAGCCATCGCGGCTGTCGTGGTCGATGGGGTGCCACGGGCGCGGGCAGCGTTGGCTCATCTTGCGTCGTCAGACGTCGCCGGCGCGGTGCTGGCGCTCGGCGGCGTCTCGCAGGGGGTCACTCCCACCGGCGGAGCCTCTGTGCGTGCACGGGTGCGGTCGCTGCGTCCTGAGGTCGAACGCCTCCTCGACCTCCTCGTCGGGGGTGTGGGTCTCGCGGACTCATGGGAGGCTGCGATCGACGTGGCACTGGCCGACCCGACCCGCACGGTCGTCACGCCTGCCGGGGACCGGGTCGGTCCTGGCGGCTGGCGCCTCGGCGCGGGCGGCGCGGGTGCGACCGGCGCGGCGCTCGAGGAGGCGACGAGCCGTGCGGCCGCTGCGAAGCGAGGCGCCGACGAGGCCGAGACCGCCCAGCGCGAAGCCAAGGCGATGCTCGACAGTGCGCAGCGGGCGGAGCGCGATGCTGCCCGGGCAGCTGATCAATCAGAGCATCGTCGCCGATCGCTCGACGACACCTTGCGGCGCCTGCGCGCAGACCTCGCGGATACCGACGCCGAGATCGACACCCTTGCCGTGCAGCACCGTGATCTCAACGAGCGCATCGTGCGTGACGATCAGCGTGTGAAGGCCCTCGAGGCCGACCTGCCCGAACTGGAGCGAGCTGAGGCGGAGCTCGTCGCGGCGGCGCGGGCGATGGCCGAGGCACGTGAACGTCTCGAAGCCCGGGCCGGCGAGGTCGGCGCGTTGCGCTCCGACCTGGAGGTGCGCTCGGTCGGCATCGACGAGCGGCGCCAGTTCCTCCAGACCCGCCGCCAGGAGGCAGAGCAACGTCTGGCCCGCCACGCCGCGGAGCGCATCGAGGCCGAAGCCCGTCGCACGGCGCTGGAGCGGCGAGCAGTCGCGACCCAGCGCCTCACGGCGTTCGTCGCAGAGCGGCTGGTCGCCGTCGAGGCAGAGGTCGCGGTGTTGCGCGAGCAGCGACAGCGGCAGACCGACGAGGCGCGCGAGGTGTCGGTCGCGCTCGACGGGCTGCGTCGCAGCCGCTCCGCGAGCGAGAAGGACCTCGACGCACAGCGAGAGCGAAGCAGGCGCGCGGAGCTCGAAGAGACCGAGGTGCGCCTGCGCCTCGAGCAGGTCGTGGAGCGAGTGCGAGGCGAGCTCGACGCCGAGCCAGAGGTCGCGATCTCGGTCGAAGCACCGGAGCTCGCCGAAGGCGTCGTGCCCGCGGCTCGCGTGCGCGACCTCGAGCGTGAGCTGCGTTCTCTCGGGCCCATCAACCCGCTCGCCCTCGAGGAGTTCGAGGCGATGCGCGAAGAGGTCCAGTTCCTCGACAAGCAACTCGAGGATGTGCGGACGTCTCGCCGCGAGCTCGGCAAGGTGATCCGGGCGATCGACGTCGAGATCATCGAGAAGTTCGCAGCCGCGTACGCCGACGTCGAAGACAACTTCTCGAAGCTCTTCGAGATGCTGTTCCCGGGTGGCACCGGCAAGTTGCGCCTCACCGACCCCGAGAACCTGCTCGAGACGGGCATCGAGGTCGAGGCGCGTCCTTCGGGCAAGAACGTGCGGAAGTTGTCGCTGCTGTCTGGCGGCGAGCGCTCGTTGACGGCGCTTGCCTACCTGTTCGCTGTGTTCCGGTCACGTCCGTCGCCCTTCTACGTGATGGACGAGGTCGAGGCCGCGCTCGACGACGTGAACCTCCATCGCTTCCTGGACCTCGTGCAAGAGTTCCGCGCCGATGCGCAGCTCATCATCGTGAGCCACCAGAAGCGCACGATGGAGGCGGCAGACTGCCTCTACGGCGTGACCTCACGTGAAGGCGTGTCCCGCGTCGTGTCCGAGAAGACGCAAGACTGAGCTTCGCCTGTCAGGGCATGCGGTTGCCGTATGCCAGCGACAGTCCGCCTGCACCGAGCAGCAGCACGAGTGCGGCCGCCTCGAAGATGGCGCTGATGTCGACGCGCTTTGTGCGAAAGCCGATCGAGCGGCCGAGCTTCGTGTAGACGTCGCGCACTTCGGCCGCGCTCGCAGCGGTGAACGAACGGCCGCCGGTCGCGGATGCGATCGCCTGCAGGGCAGATGCGTCAACGTCGACGGGGATGAGGGTCGGGTCGCCCGGAAGCTGGATCGTGCCGTGGTCGGTGCCGAATGCGATCGTGTCGATGGGGACACCTGCCGCCTGCGCCGCCTTTGCAGCCTGGTCGTTGGGTCGACCGGTGGTCGTGGTGCCGTCCGACATCAGCACGATGCGAGCCGGCACCGGCGAGCCGTCAGGTGCGGGTGGCACGGTCTTGATCGCTTCGAGCGAGGCGTAGATCGCTTCGCCGATCGCGGTGCGCTCGCCGAGCTCGAGGCGGTTGATTGCGTCGCGCGCGAGGTCGCGGTCCTTCGTGGGCGCCACGCGGACCACTGCGGTGCCGTTGAAGCTCACGATGCCCACGTTGATGTCGGGGGGCACATTGTCGAGGAAGAGGAGCGCGGCGGCCTTTGCCGCATCGATGCGGGTCGGGCTGACGTCGTCGGCCTCCATGGACAGCGACGTGTCGATTGCAAGGATCACCGTTGCGCGGTTCGTCGGAACCCGCTGCGTCCGTTGGGGGTGAGCGAGCGCGATCACGAGCAGGGCCGTCCCGGCGGCGAAGGCGACTGCTGCCGCGTGGCGATGCCAGCCGGGGCGCTTCGGGGCGACCGTCTCGAGCAGGTCGAGGTTGGTGAAGCGCACCGTGTAGCGGGGTCGTCGGCGCTGCACGACGACGTACGCGGCGATGAGTCCGATGACGAGGACGAGCAGCCACAGCCGGCCTGGGGTGGCGAACGTGGTTGCGGTGATGGCCTGCGTCATCGTGCAGAGGCTCCCGTGGGTGCGGCGGCCGCCTTCGTGGGACGACGGGTCGTGTGCCTGCGCCTTGCTACGACGAACCGCACCATGTCGGCAACCCAGTCTCGGTCGGTGCGCAACAGCAGATGGTCGACGCCCGCGCGACGGAACGCTGCCGCGTGCGCGGCTCGCTGCTCTGACGCGGCGGCCGCGAAGGAGGCACGCAGGCGTGAGCTCGCGGTATCGACCTCGATCGTGCGCCCTGACTCCGGGTCGACAAGCGCGACGATGCCGACATCGGGGAGCTCAAGCTCGCGCGGGTCTACGACCTCGACTGCCAGGACCTCCTGGCGCACCGCCAGGCGCGCGAGCGACTCGGCCCATGGCCCAGGGTCGAGGTAGTCCGACACGACGACCACGAGCCCGCGGCGGCGGAGGGTCGTGCCAAGGCGCCGCAGAGCCTGCGCCAGATCGGTGCTGCCCTCGACCGCCGGCTCGGCGGTCGTGAGTTGGTGGAGGAACGCGACGAGGTGCGCACGCCCTCCCCGCGCGGGGAAGATGCGCTCGCCTTGCGGGGTCAGCAAGACCCCGCCGATGCGATTGCCGGTGTGGTCGCACAGGAAGCCCACGGCCGCAGCGGCAGCGACGCTGAGGTCGCGCTTCGTCTGCGTCGCCGTACCGAAGTCGACGCTCGCTGACAGGTCGACGATGATCCAGGCTTCGAGCTCGCGGTCGGCGATCGTCTCGCGGACGTGTGGTTCGAGGGTGCGAGCAGTCACGTTCCAGTCGATGCGCCGCACGTCGTCGCCGGGTTGGTAGGGGCGTGTCTCGCCGAGGTCTGTGCCGTGTCCGGGCACGAGGCCGAGGTGATCTCCTTGGAGGAGGCCGTCGAGTCGGTGCGACACGGTCAGCTCGAGGCGTCGCAGCACCTCTGCGGCGTCGCGGTGGCTGGTGGGTCTGGCGGGCGCTGAGGGGGTGTCGTTCACCCGTGGGTTCCTGGCGCGGGTGCTGGTTGGCGCGCGTCGGGGGCGGCAGCCGGAGCGGGTGCGGGTGCGGGTGCTGGTTGCCGAGCGTCGGGGGCGGGAGCCGGTGGGGCGGCGGGGGTGTGCGCCATCGGTGCCCAGGGCCCGGTTGTGGGAGGCGGCTGAGGGGCGGCTACATACGGTCGAGGAGACGGTGCGGCATGGTCATGAGCGGGTGCGACGCGTGGGGCGGGGACGGTCGACAGCACCTGCGCCAGGATCTGGTCAGGGGAGACCGCGTCAGCCAAGGCCTCGTAGGACAGGACGAGTCGGTGGCGCAGCACATCGGGAGCGACGTCGAACACGTCTTGGGGCAGGACGTAGCTGCGCCCGCGCAGCAGCGCGAGCGCCCGCCCGGCTGCGACAAGCCCGAGGCTCGCTCGGGGGCTAGCGCCATAGCTGAGGTACGGCGCGATGTGCGGCACTCGGTAGTCGTCGGGGTCGCGCGTGGCGAGCACCAGCGTCACCGCGTAGTCGACCACGGCCCGATCGACGTAGACCGAGTCGGCTTCGGCTTGGAGGGCACGCAGTTCTTCGGGGGAGAGCACCTGGGTCGGTTCGGGTGGGGTGACGCCCATCCGCTGGACGATCTGCACCTCTTCGGCGGGAGTGGGATACCCGACCTGCACCTTCATCAGGAAGCGGTCCCGCTGTGCTTCGGGGAGCTGGTACACCCCCTCGGACTCGATCGGGTTCTGCGTGGCGAGCACGAGGAACGGCTCCGGAACCGGGTAGCTCGTGCCTCCGATCGAGACCTGGTGTTCTGCCATGACCTCCAGCAGCGCCGACTGCACCTTTGCCGGCGCCCTGTTGATCTCGTCGGCCAGCACGAAGTTCGCGAACACGGGCCCCAGTTCGACGTCGAACCGCTCCGTCGACGCCCGGTAGATGCGCGTCCCCATGACGTCCGCGGGGAGCAGGTCAGGCGTGAACTGGATGCGGTGAAAGGTGCCGCCGACCACGGTGGCGAGCGTCTCGGCGGCGAGGGTCTTCGCAAGTCCGGGAAGGCCTTCGAGCAGGCAGTGCCCACCGGCCAAGAGGCAGACGAGGAGGCGCTCGACGACGCGGTCCTGCCCGACTATGACCTTCTTGACCTCGAACAGCGCCCGTTCCAGGCGATCGGCGTCATGGGTGGAGCTGGATTCATCCATCGGATCCTCGTGGGGCTGCATGCGTCCGGGAAGCCGCTATCGGCTGGTGGGTGGGCTCAGCGTACGGTGCCGTGCGACCCTCGACGGTCGGTGAGCGTTCTCTGGAAGTCACCTGAGAGGGGAGTCCGGCCGACCCCCTGTCGGGCGGGTACCGTCGTGCGAATGCGGCTGCTCGTGGTAGAGGACGAACCGGATCTCGCCCATGCGTTGGCGCGTGGCCTGCGCCGAGACGGGTACGCGGTCGACGTGGTGCACGACGGCCAAGCTGCGCTCGAGCACCTGAGGGTCAACCAATACGACCTCGTGTGCCTCGACCTCAACCTGCCGCTCATCGACGGCCTCGAGGTGTGTCGACGCATCCGCACCGATGCGACCTTGCGCTCAGGTCCCGGCGAAGCCGACACACGAGTGCTGATGCTCAGCGCCCGTGACAAGCTGAGCGATCGCGTCGCCGGGCTCGACGAAGGTGCCGATGACTACCTCGTCAAGCCGTTCGCTTTCGAGGAGCTGCAGGCACGGGTGCGGACGTTGCTGCGGCGCGACGCCAGCCGCACGGGTGCCGTGTTGCACGTGGGTTCGCTGTCGCTGGACACGGCACGCTTCGAGGCGCACAACGGCGATGTCCCGATGGAGCTCACTGCGAAGGAGTTCGCGCTGCTTCGCTACTTCATGTCCAACCCGGGGGTCGTGCTCTCGCAGGAGCACCTGCTCGAACACGTGTGGGACGAGCACACCGACCCGTTCACGAACACGGTCCGCGTCACCGTCGGAACCCTCCGCCGCAAGCTTGCAGCTGCTGCGCCCCCAGACGGTGACGACAGCCCGATCGAAACGGTCATCGGGGCCGGCTACCGGCTGCGCGAAGCCTGATGTCTGACCGGGGTGAGGCGTCCCCGGGCTGGACCCGGCGAGGACCCATCGGGTGGATCCGCGACGTCGTTCGGCGAGCCGCCGAGCTGCCGAGCTGGACCAGCTCGATCCGGTTCCGTCTCACCGCGATCTACTCGCTGTTGCTGTTCGGCCTGGCGGCGATGGTCGTCGGAGGCATCTACCTGGGCCTCGCCAGCGAGCTGCACAACGAGACCGCTCGTGACGGAAACGTGCAGCTCGTCGTGCGCCACCCGGATGGCACCATCGATGCCTCCGCTCCCCGCAGCCTTGCCGAGGTGCAGCAGCGGGCGAACGATCAGGCGCTCGACACGCTGCGCACGACGAGCACGTTGGCGCTGGCGATCCTCTTCATGGCGAGCCTGCTCCTCGGGTCGGTGGTGGCGGGTCGCGTGCTTGCCCCCATCGGGCGCATCACCAACGTGGCTCGTGAGATCCAAGCGACGGACCTGTCGAGACGCATCGGGCTCACCGGGCCCGAAGACGAGCTGCGCGAGCTCGCCGACACGTTCGACCGCATGCTCGCCCGCCTCGACGAGGCATTCGAGGGGCAGCGCCACTTCATCCATGAGGCATCGCATGAGCTGCGCAACCCGCTGGCCGTGATTCGCACAAATCTCGACGTGGTGCTCGGTGACCCGGAGGCCGACAAGGAGGAGCTCCAGCAGGTCGGCGCGGTGGTGCTGCGATCGGCCGAGCGGATGAGCCGACTTGTCGATGATCTGCTCGTGTACGCCGACCGTGGGAGTGCCGTCGAGCGACACGCGGTGCTCGATGTGGCTCGAGTGGTCGAGGCATCAGCGCTGGAGTTCCGCATTCCGGCCGAGGCACGCGGCCTGACCCTGGAGACGTCCGCTCCCGACGGCCTCTGGGTGATGGGCGACGCGACTGCGTTGCGCCGCATGCTCGCCAACCTGCTCGCCAACGCGATCCGCCTGGGCCCACCGGAGTCGGCGATCAGAGTGTCCGCAGCCCGGTCTGGGTCTTGGGTGTGGCTGGCGGTTGACGATGCTGGTCCTGGCATTCCGGTTGCCGAGCGAGATGCCGTGTTCCAGCGCTTCTGGCGTGGGGATCCGGGCAATGCCCGAGCCGAGGGGCGCAGCGGGCTCGGGCTCACCATCGTGCGGCAGATCGTCGAATCCCACCGCGGGAGCATCAGGCTCTGGCCGTCCGAGCGGGGCGGTTCGACCTTCGTGGTGTGGCTCCCCGCAACGACCGCTGACGGATCTGCGCCTGCCTGACGCGCGTGCTCGTGCCCCGTGTCGTGTCATGGGCATGGGACGGTCCTAGCGTGGAGCGGACACGCGCCGACGACGGTGCGTCCCTACTCGCACGCAGGAGGCAACGGTCGGTGGAAGCACCATGGGGTGGCACGGGGTCAAGTGACACGTCGGCTGCGCGGCCGGGAACCTGGAACCCAACCCCAACTGCACCGCCGTTCGGCGTTCCTCCGCGGCCCGGTCCGTTCATGCCTGGCGCCCCGTTCGAAGCGGGCCCGGCGCCTCGCGATCCGTGGGCTACCCCACCGAACGGAGGCCCCCCGGCGTTCGGCGGCCCACCGCCTCCCGGTGCGGGTGCCTGGGCTTCTCCGGGGCTGGGCGGCACCGACCCGACATCACAGAAGCGGTCGCCGAAGGCTGGCGCCGGCAGGGCGACAGTTGCGGTCACGGTGGTGGTGGTGTTGGCGCTGGTCGCCGGGTTCGTCACGGGGCGTGTGACGGGGTCCGCGACGCCGAGCGCGGTGTTCGCATCGGGGGCCTCGGGCGGCGCTTCGGCGTCACAGCCCACGTTGCCCGCACCGTTGAAGGGGAACGAAGCCGAGCCGGTGGCGGCGGTGGCACGAGTGCTGTCGCCCGCGGTGGTGCAGCTGCAGACCTCCTCAGACCTCGGCTCCGGGGTCATCTACGACGCGAGCGGCTTGATCCTCACGGCGGCTCACGTCGTCGGAGATCAAGACACGATGCGAGTCCGTATGGCTGACGGCACGCAGACCGACGGCAAGGTGCTGGGCGCAGACCAATCGACCGACATCGCGGTGGTCAAGATCGACCCGACCCCCTCCATGCCGGTGGCCGTGCTCGCGACGGGCATCGACCCGCAGGTCGGGCAGATGGCGATAGCGATCGGAAGCCCGTACGGCCTCGACCAAACCGTCACGTCTGGCATCGTGAGCGCGGTGGGGAGGGCGGTGGAGACGCCGGGCGGCGAGGTGGCGATGATCCAGACCGACGCGCCGATCAACCCCGGCAACTCCGGCGGCGCGCTCGCTGATCGGCTCGGCCGGGTGATCGGCATCAACGATTCGATCATCAACGGGAACTCGTCTGGTGCCGAGGCAGGCAACGTCGGGGTCGGGTTCGCGATCCCGATCGATCTCGCCAAAGACGTGGCAGATCGCATCGTGGCGGGCGAGCCGCTCACCGCCGGCTACCTCGGCGTGCGGGGAAGTGACGCCACGGGCAGCCGGAGCGGCGCACTCATCGTGTCTGTCGAAGCGGGAAGCCCTGCGGCAGCGGCGGGCGTGCAGGAAGGCGACGTCGTGACCGCCGCGGATGACACGCGCATCGGCTCCATGGTCGACCTTGCGGCAGCGGTGCGCACCCACCAGCCGGGTGACGAGGTGCGTCTCACCGTGTACCGCAACGGCAAGGTGTTGACGTTGACGGCGAAGCTCGGCAAGTCCGGCTCGTAGCAGCACCGTCGTTCCGCACTGCTTGGGTCTCCTAGGCTGCGCGGATCATGTGGTTCGTCTGGATATCGCTGCTCGTCTTGCTGCTGGTCGTCGTTGCCGGCACGTTCCTGTTGGCGCGCTCGCGCCGCGCGCAGGGAGTCAAACTCGAACCCCCCGCCTCGGGCGGCAGTGACCTACGGGCTCTTGTCGCACAACAGGCGGAAGACGACGAGCGCGTGGCCGCGCTCCAGGCCGACGTGGCCGAGATGGCGAACCCGGTCACCGAAGTCGAGGTTCCGCCGGAGCTCGCCGCCGAGGTCGATGCGGCACTTGCCGGGGTCGAGGTGGAGGAGGCCCCGAGCAAGCCGAGCTTTCGGGATCGCCTCGCTCGGGCCCGCGGGGCGCTCAGTGGCTACCTCGGTTCGATCGTGTCTCGCCAGGGCATCGACGACGACACGTGGGACGAGCTCGAGGAGGCGCTGATCAGGGCTGACGTCGGTGCCGCGCTCGCATCAGAGCTGCTGGACGACCTGCGCGCCACGGTGCGAACCGACGGCGTGACCGAGTCTGCCGTGTTGCTCGACATGTTGAAGGCGACGGTGCGTCAACGGCTCGCCGCCGACGACCGCTCGCTTCGCCTCGACGACGGCATGACCAACGTGTGGCTGTTCGTGGGCGTCAACGGTGTCGGCAAGACCACGACGATCGGCAAGCTCGCCGACCGCGAGGTGCGTGCTGGGCGCACCGTCGTGCTCGCCGCAGGCGACACGTTTCGAGCGGCAGCCGCCGAGCAGCTCGGGACGTGGGCGGAGCGCGCAGGCGCCACGCTGGTCCGCGGGGCCGAAGGCGCCGACCCGAGCTCTGTCGTGTTCGATGCGATCGAGGCGGCCGCGGCCCGTGACGTCGACCTCGTCCTGGCCGACACGGCAGGCCGCCTCCACACCAAGTCGAACCTGATGGAGGAGCTCCGCAAGGTGCGTCGCGTCGCCGACAAGGAGCCGGGGCACGTCACCGAGGTCCTGCTCGTGCTCGATGCCACCACGGGTCAGAACGGGCTTGTGCAGGCGCGTGAGTTCACGGAGGCGGTCGAGGTGACCGGCGTGGTCCTCACCAAGCTCGACGGGTCGGCCAAGGGCGGCATCGTGCTCGCCATCCAGGCCCAGTTGGGCATCCCGGTGAAGCTGGTCGGGTTGGGTGAGACGGCGGCAGACCTGGTTGCGTTCGATCCGGACGAGTTCGTCGACGCGCTCTTCGCGGTCGACTGAGACGAGGAGATCCGACATGCTGCTAGCCCGCCTGGTGTTCAAGGTGCCTGCCATGGCTTGGCGTGCGGGGAAGGGGAGCGCCCGGGTGGTGGGGTACCGCCGCGTGCTGCTGCTCGGGACGGGCATCGGCATCGGGCTGCTCGTCGCGCCGACCTCCGGTGAGGTGTTGCGGGGTCGTCTCCGAGACGCGCTCGCGCGTCGGCGAGCCGGGAGCGAACCATCGGTCGAGGAGCGCGTGCGAGAGCATCTGCGGCGCGCACCTCGAACCTGGCACCTGCCGCAGCCGGAGGTGGTGGCGGTGCCGATCATCGACGGACCCGGCTGGGAGGTCATCTTGGCGGGCGAGATCGCCAGCGACACGGCGCGTCGTGACATCGAGCAGGCGGCAGCATCGGTCACGGGCGTCGTACGGGTCGACAACCGGCTTCGCCTAGCCGAGGGTTCGACGGTCTGACCGAGCAGTCGTCTGGTCGCCGGTAGGCTCGCCGGCATGTTCGACGCTCTCACCGACCGCTTCGAGGGGATCTTCAAGCGCCTGCGCGGCCGTGGCCACCTGAGCGAGGCCGATGTCGACGAGGTGCTGCGCGAGATCCGGCTTGCGCTTCTCGAGGCCGACGTCAACTTCAAGGTGGTGAAGGGCCTTGTCGCCCGCATCCGCGAGCGGTGCGTCGGGGCCGAGCTGCACGAGGCGCTGAACCCTGCGCAGCAGGTGGTCGACATCGTCCACCAGGAGCTCATCGCTTCGCTCGGGGGTGAAGCCCTCAAGATCACCTACGCAGCGAAGCCTCCGACCGTCGTGTTGATGGCTGGTCTGCAGGGCTCCGGCAAGACGACCAACAGCGCGAAGCTGGCTCGCTGGTTCAAGCAGCAGGGTCGCAACCCGTTGCTCGTCGGCGCCGACCTGCAGCGCCCCGCGGCGGTCGCTCAGCTCCGCACGTTGGCGCGCCAGATCGACGTTCCCGTGTACTCGGCTCCTGACGACGTCGTCGCGGGCGGCGCCGGCGACCCCGTCGCCGTGGCCGAGGGAGCCATGGCCGAGGCGAAGCGCCTGGGTCGTGACGTGGTCATCGTCGACACCGCCGGCCGCCTGTCCATCGATGCCGAGCTCATGGAGCAGGTGCGTCGCATCGAGCAGGTGACCGAGCCGCACTACACCTTCCTCGTCGTCGATGCGATGACCGGCCAGGACGCGGTCACCACCGCCGAGAACTTCCACGCCACCCTGAGGCTCGACGGTGTCATCCTCACCAAGCTCGACGGCGATGCCCGCGGCGGTGCGGCGCTGTCGGTGAAGGAGGTCGTCGGGCGCCCGATCGCGTTCGCGTCGACGGGTGAGAAGCTCGACGAGTTCGACCTGTTCCACCCCGATCGTCTCGCCGGGCGCATCCTCGGCATGGGCGACGTGCTCACCCTGATCGAGAAGGCGAAGGAGGCCGGCGATCAGCAGGAGGCCGAGGAGGCCGCGGCACGACTGCTCGAAGGGAGCTTCACCTTCGAGGACTTCCTCGAGCAGATGCAGCAGGTCAAGAAGATGGGGTCGTTCGGGGGCCTCATGAAGATGCTCCCCGGCGTCCCGAAAGAGGTGCGCAACGCCGACATCGACGATCGCGAGATCGGCCGTCTCGAGGCGATGATCCGCTCCATGACCATCGAGGAACGGCGCCACCCCGACCTCATCGATGGCTCGCGCCGGCTGCGCATCGCGAACGGAAGCGGCACCACCACCTCCGAGGTGAACCAACTGCTGCGCCAGTTCAAGGAGGTGCAGCGCATGATGAAGGGCCTCGGCGTCGGTCCCGGCAAGCGGGCCAAGGCGAAGGGCAAGCAGCGCAAGGGCAAGGGTGGTGGTCGGGTCACCGCGGCGGGTACGCGGCCGACCGCGTCCCCCCGTCTGCCCGACCTCGGCGAGGCCCCGTTCGGCCTCCCCGACCTGGGTGCGAGCACGGCGAAGCCCGAGCTGAAGCTCCCCGGTTTGAACTGACGCCCTCGAACAACGCAAACTTGCAGGTCGCCGCTTTCGGCAACACCCTGCATCACCCCCACGACAGGAAGAGAAGCACGTGGCCGTCAAGCTCCGTCTCATGCGGATGGGCAAGAAGAAGCAGCCGACCTACCGCATCGTCGCGGCCGACTCGCGTGCGCCGCGTGATGGTCGCTTCATCGAGATCGTGGGCACGTATCAGCCGCGCCTCGAGCCGTCCGGTGTCACCGTCGACGACGACAAGGCACTCAAGTGGCTTCGAAACGGCGCACAGCCGACCGAGGCAGTCGAGAAGCTTCTGAAGATCTCGGGTACTTGGGCGACGTTCCGAGGCGAGGCCTCGTGACCGACGACGCCGTCGCTCCGGCGACCGCGGTCGCGGTGCTCGACTACCTCGTTCGGCAGATCGTCGACAACCCCGACGCGGTCCGCGTCGAGGTCTCGGGCGACTCGCGGGCACGCCTCGACGTGCACGTCGCCGAGGGCGACCTCGGCCGCGTGATCGGTCGCCGGGGCCGCACCGCGCAGGCGATCCGTACGGTCGTCCGTGCAGCTGCGGCTCGCGACGAGGTCGACGTCGACGTGGAGTTCGTCGACTGACGAGCGACTCGGGCAAGGCGCGGCCGTCGGCTGAGGGCCGTGAGGCGCAGGCCGAGCGCGTGTGGCTCGAAGTAGGTCGTATCGGCCGAGCGCACGGCATCCGAGGGGACGTGCTCGTCACCCTCACCACCGAGCGCACCGACCGACTCTCCCCGGGGGCAACCCTCCGGGCAGGCAGCGACTCCCTCGAGGTCGTCGCGGCGCGGCCGCATCAGGAGCGCTGGATCGTCCACTTCGCAGGCGTCGAGGACCGCAGCGCGGCCGAGGCATTACGCGGCACGGCTCTTGAGGTGCACGCGCCGGTCGAGCCCGAGGGCGATGAGCTCTGGGTGCACACGGTCATCGGTGCCGAGGTGTTCCTCGGCGACGGGACGCGTGTCGGTGCGGTCACTGCGGTGCACGCCAATCCCGCGCACGACCTGTTGGAGCTCGACGACGAGACGTTGATCCCGGTGGTCTTCGTGGTGTCGTCGAGCGCAACCCCGGCAGGCCGTGCGCTCGTCATCGACCCCCCGGCCGGGCTGCTGCCCGAGCCCTCCGGGAGCGAGGCTGGCGAACGGCCAAAGTCGTGAACGCCGCCCTGCGGGTCGACATCTTCACGATCTTTCCCGACCTCGTGGAAGGTTTCGCGGGCAGGAGCCTCCTCGGCAAGGCGCGTGGCCGGGGCCTGCTCGACGTGCGGGTCCATGACCTGCGCTCGGGGACGAGCGACCCGCACCGATCCGTTGACGACGCGCCGTTCGGGGGTGGTGCGGGCATGGTGCTCATGCCCGAGCCGGTGTTCACGGTGGTGGAGCGGGCTGACCCTCCACGCCCCTTGTTCTTCCTCGGTCCGGGGGGTCGGCGCCTCGACCAGCGCCTCGCGCGCGAGCTGGCGGACGGCGGGGGCTTCTCGCTGTTGTGTGGCCGCTACGAGGGCATCGACCAGCGCGTCTGCGATCACCTCGTCGACGACGAGCTCTCGATCGGCGACTTCGTCCTTGCGGGCGGCGAGGTGGCGGCGCTGGTCGTGCTCGAGGCGGTCGGTCGGCTCGTGCCCGGCGTCATGGGCAACACCACGTCCGCTGACGAGGAGTCCTTCAGCGACGGACTGCTCGAGTATGCGCATTACACGCGCCCCGCGAGCTTTCGTGGCTGGGAGGTGCCGGAGGTGCTGCGCTCCGGCGACCATGGTCGCGTCGCGAGGTGGCGACGTGCGCAGGCATTGGCACGGACGCTTGCGCGGCGCCCGGACCTCCTGCGCGCCAGGGGAGGGTTGCGTCCCGACGAGGTGGACCTGCTGGCGCGGGAGGGGTTGTTGCATGCCGACCTACTCGCTCCCCGGGAGGCCGATGGGTCGCTCGCTCCCGATGCCCTCGTTGCGGAACCAACCGATGCGGCTGGCCCTCCCGTGCCTCCGGCCAGGTAGCCCTGGCCTGCCGGGGCATCGACCGAGCAGTCCGAGAATCGATGGTTGAGCGTTGGCGACGCGGTCCAACGCCTGCAGCGATTTGGTGGCGACGTCGGGTATGCCGCAGGGGCTCCGCAACTCGTGCTTTGGTCGAAGTCGGTGGCGCCGTCTAACGTGAGGCAGCCCCACGACGGATTGGCCGGGGTGGGAGCCCCCTCGACCTCACGCCAGGAGCGTGCGTAGCAGATGAACGTCACCGACCCGATCGACCAGGAAAGCCTGCGCGACGACATCCCCGACTTCGCGCCGGGCGACACCTTGAAGGTGCACGTGCGCGTGGTGGAAGGCAACAAGGAGCGCGTCCAGGTTTTCCAGGGCGTAGTGATCCGCCGCCAGGGCGATGGCATTCGTGAGACCTTCACGGTGCGCAAGCTCAGCTACGGGGTCGGCGTGGAGCGCACCTTCCCGGTGCATTCGCCGGTCATTGCGACGATCGAGGTCGTCACCCTCGGCGACGTGCGCCGGGCCAAGCTCTACTACCTCCGCGACCGTGTCGGGAAGGCCGCGAAGGTCAAGGAGAAGCGGGTCAACTGACCCGGTGACCGGCGCTTGGCGCCGACCGTGCGCCCCATCGACAGGTGGATTGCGCGATCCTTCCCCCTATGAGTACCGACGATCTCGAGGCATACGAGTCCGAGATCGAACTGCAGCTCTACCGCGAGTACAAGGACGTGTGTCCGATGTTCTCGTACGCGATTGAGACCGAACGACGGTTCTACCTCGCGAACTCGGTGGAGCAGCAGGTGCACCAGGACGGGTCACGCACATGGGTCGAGCTCGAGCTGCGCGATGCGTGGGTGTGGGACATGTACCGGCAGAGCCGGTTCGTGCCCTCGGTGCACGTGGTGACGTTCAAGGACGTCAACGTGGAGAGGCTTCCCTCAACAGACGCCCTCTGACCCAGCGGCCCCGCCGGTGACAGCCGGGTCGCAGCGCCTCGGTGCACGCGGCGAGTTGCTGGCCGCTCGCTGGTACGAGGAGCGGGGGTGGCTGGTGCTCGACCGCAACTGGCGATGTCGTGAAGGTGAGATCGACCTCGTGCTCTCGCGGGACGGCACGGTCGTGTTCTGCGAGGTGAAGACCCGCTCCTCGCACGCGTTCGGCAGCCCCGCTGAGGCGGTAACCCTTGCGAAGCAGCGACGCCTACGTACGTTGGCGAGGCGCTGGATGGCTGTCCACGCCCAGACCGGCGTGAAGGTCGTGCGCTTCGACGTGGCGGCGGTGGTTGGTTTGGAGGTGCAGGTGATCGCCGACGCGTTCTAGGTGGCGGCTGTGCCACTGACCCAGTGTGGGGCGTCGGTCGATACATACAATCGGGTCGTGGATGTTCGGGACCTCGCCGAAGGCCTCAAGGCCGATCTGGCACGCGGGGCGAACCTGTCCGACAAGTTGCGGCTCGTGCGGCAGTACATCATGAACTTCGACAACGGTGCGGACTTCGAGTCGCTTACGTCCACCGCACCGCAGTCGACGGGTGACGAGCGGTGGGATGCGCTGATCGCCGGCGTCACTGAAGACATCGCGTTTCGATTGGGTCACCGAGTCCCCGCATGGACTGCAATCGCTCCCTTGGACACCTGGTGGTTCGTGACACCCGTCGCCAAGCTCGAACCGACGGCTTTCGTCGAGTCACCACCGGCGCTCAGCCGACGCGGGGTGTTCATCCGGCGGTCGTCCTTGGTCAACCGCTGACCGTTGCGAGCGCTCGTACCAGAGGCCTGCTCGATGCACGATCCCGACGCCTTCGAGCTCGGCAAGCGCAGCACCGATCTCGGTCATCGGAAGCCGCGTCCGCTGGACCAAATCCTCGAGCGAGACCGCGAGACAGTCGAAGGTATCGAGGATCGTCACGGCGTGTGCGCTGAGGTGCGGTGGTGGGTGCGCCTCGTTGCACACCGATACGCCGAGGCGTTCGCTGCTGGTGGGTGCAGGTGGACGTGCAGCGGGTGCGGTGGGGGTGATGCCGAGCGCGACGAGGATGTCGTCGACGCTCGTCACCGGCGTCGCGCCATCGGCGATGAGACGGTTGGTTCCGCGGGAGGCATGGCTGGTGATCGGGCCCGGAACGGCGAGGACCGGCCGATCGCGCCGCAGCGCCTCGTCGACGGTGTGAAGGGAGCCGCCGCGTTCGGGTGACTCGACCACGACGATCAGGTGGGCGAGCCCGGCGATCAGCCGGTTGCGTGCCGGGAACCGCCACGGTTCACCACGAGTGCCGAGTGGTGCCTCGCTGGCGATAGCGCCCCGTTCGCGCAGCGCCCTCCAGAGCGACGCATGCTGGCGTGGATACACCACGTCGAGTCCGGTGCCGACGATGGCGATGGGTGGTGCGCCGGCGGTTGCATCGAGCGCGCCGCGGTGCGCCGCCCCGTCGATGCCCAGGGCCAGGCCTGACACCACCGTCACGCCTGCCGCGGCAAGGGCGTGTCCGATCGAGCGTGCGATGTCGATGCCGTAGCGAGTGGCTCGTCTGGTGCCGACGATCGCGACGCGTGGACCGGACCGCTCGAAGAGGGTGGCGTCACCGTGGACGGTGAGGAGTGCGGGTGGTTCGGGGTCGTGTTCGAGAGACGGGGGAAAGCCCGCGGCACCGCGCTCGAGCACCGTCAGGCCGAGGGAGCGATGGCGGTCGAGAAGCACGATCGGATCGATCTGGGCGGCATCTCGCCGCCAGGTCGTGAGTTGGGTGGGAGTGACCGGCGGGCGCACACACTCGTCGCCGTTCCCGCGGGACCGGCCTGCGGGGTGCGTGCAGGTGCCAAGGGCCACGAGGGCCCAGGCGTGCTCGGGGGAGTGTTCAGCCAGCATGGCGGCGAGTCGTCGTGGACCCATGCCGGGGAGCGCACTCAGCGCCAGTAGGGCCGCGATGCGATGGTCGTCGTGGGGGGTTGCGTCTGTCATGCGCAGACCTCGTGTTCGACGAGGGGATTGCCGCGGAGCTGCAACGCCACCCCGACCTCGGCCGCGCCAAGTGGGCCGTCGACACCCGTCACGTCGGCGACCGTGCGCGCCACTCGCCGAACCGCGGCCATGCCGCGGGCACTGAGGCGCCCTTGGCGGAGCGCCGTATCGAGGAGGGTGGTCGCCCCCGCGTCGAGTGGGGTGTAGCGCTCGAGATCGCCTCCGGCGAGCTCGGCGTTTGTGCGCACGCCTCGGGAGCGGGCCTTTGCACGTGCGCTGCTGACGCGGGCTGCAACTTGCGCAGTGGATTCGCCGGGGGTGTGCGTGAGGAGCGCTGCTGGATCGGCTCGCTGCACCCCGATGCGGACGTCGAAGCGGTCGAGGAGAGGCCCCGAGAGGCGCCGGTGGTAGCGGCGCAGCTCGGAGAGCGAGCAGCGGCAGGCGCCGGGGCGCCCTGCCTCGCCGCACGGGCAGGGGTTCATGGCAGCGACGAGCAAGAACCGTGCAGGAAGGACCGCGCACGCGGCTGCACGGGCGACGCGCACGACCCCTTCTTCGAGCGGTTGGCGAAGCGCGTCGAGGACATGTGGTGAGAACTCGCCGAGCTCGTCGAGGAACAGCACGCCGTGCGCGGCTCGGGAGATCTCGCCGGGGCGCAATGCCGCAGATCCACCGCCAATGATCGCGACGAGCGTGGCGCTGTGATGGGGTGCACGAAATGGGGGCCGAACCACCAGCCCGGTGAGGGGTCTCTCATCGGCCGCGGAACCGACGAGCGTGGCCTCTCGTGCGGCCGCTGCGTCGAGATCGGGGAGGAGCCCCGGTAGCCGTCGGGCCAGCATCGTCTTGCCGGCGCCGGGTGGCCCGACCATGAGGAGGTGGTGCCCGCCGGCGGCGGCGATCTCGAGCGCAAGCCGGGCAAGTGGTTGCCCTCGCACGTCCGCGAGATCGGGGGCGCGCTCGACCGGTGTCGCAGCGGGGGCGCTCGGTGGTGCGGGCCAGGGCTGTGTGCCTTCGAGCGCCTCGACCACCTCGAGCAAGGATCGAACCGCACGCACTGGCGTCTCTCGGAGCAGCACCGCCTGCTCGGCCCCCCGAGATGGCAAGACCACGGGCCCTTCTGGAAGGGCGTCGAGTGCCGGCAGGAGGCCTGGAACAGGTCGCACCGACCCGTCGAGGCCGAGCTCGCCGAGCGCTGCGGGCAGCGCCTGGTCGGGAACTTGTTCATCGGCCATGAGGAGGGCCATGGCGATGGGAAGGTCGAGGCCGCTACCCACCTTGCGCACGCCGCTCGGAGCGAGGTTCACGGTGACACGTCGCTGCGGCCAGCGTCGGCCGCTGGACAAGATCGCCGCGCGCACACGGTCGCGTGCCTCACGGCAGGCAGCGTCGGGGAGGCCGACGATGGTGAAGCCCGGGAGGCCCGACGCCACGTGCACCTCGACGGTCACGGGCTGCCCGTGAACGCCGAGCACTGTTGCTGATTCGATGTTGGCGAGCACTGCCGCCCTCCATCCCGCGGGTGCGGGGGTCGGTGGTGGGGGCGGCGATGCCGCGAGTCGTGCGTGGGTGGGGAGACCTCGGCGCTCGATCTGGTGCCCAGCGTAGAACTGCCGTGTGACAGTCGGGTCGGGTGGCCGTGACGGTCAGCCCGGTTGGAGCCAGGTGGGAGTCGGTCGTCGTGGTCAGGCCCTGCCATTGCAGGTCGGGCACCAGAACAGGTTGCGACCCGCGAGCTCGACACGTCGTATGGCCGTGCCGCACACGTGGCAGGGGAGGCCGTCGCGTCGATAGACGTAGACCTCTCCGCCGTGGTCGTCGACGCGTGGCGGTCGTCCCATCGCTTCTGGCGTGTGCGCGGGTCGCACCGTGTCGATGCGGCCATGGGCCAGCCCGTAGCCCATCAGGTCGACGAAGTCGGCCCACATCGCCTGCCACGCGGTCGGTTCCAGCGAGCGACCTTCCATGAAGGGGTCAACTCCGGCACGGAAGAGCACCTCGGCCCGGAAGATGTTGCCGCTTCCGGCGACGACGCGCTGATCCATGAGGAGCGTCGCGATGGGTGCGCTGCTGCGATGGATCCGGGCCCATGCACGAGCACCCGTCGCGTGCGGGTCGAGGGGATCGTCACCCAGGCGCGCCTCGATGGCGTCCTTCTCGCCTGGGTCGAGAAGGTCGCAGGCGGAGGCTCCACGAAGGTCGGTCCAGCCCAGGCGGTTCGTGAGTCGTAGCCGGACCTGTCCTACAGGTGCAGGCGCGGCGCCGTCTCCGAACGTGAAGCGTCCGTACAGGCCAAGGTGGATGTGGAGCCAGTGCGCGCCGCTGAACTGGATGAAGAGGTGTTTGCCGACGGCGTCAGCGCCGCGCACCTTCCGTCCGTCGAGCAGTGCGGCGCCTTGGGTGAATCGACCTTGTGGGCTGGACGCGTGCACGACTCGACCCGTGAAGCGATGGTCGATCTCGGCGGCAAGGTGGTGGATGACGTGGCCTTCGGGCATCGCCATCGAGTCAACCATCAGCCAGGACGGTCGCGACGCGCGTAGGGGGCTGGTCGCTGCGGGTCGGCCATACTCGACAGGTGGGTCTCAATCCCTTCCGTCCGCACGAGAGCAATGCCGCCGACTACGCCATGGTCGGGGTCGCGCTCGTGGTGTGCGCGTTGCTCGTCGCCTGGGCGTGTTTCGGGTAGCTCGATGGCCCAGCGTGCATCCCGGATGCCTCCACCTGACGATGACGTCGAGGTGCGTCGCATCCAGCCCTATCAGGCCCGCAAGGACTACGTGTGTCCCGGGTGCAACCAGGTGATCCGACCGGGTGAGGGACACCTCGTCGTCGTGCCGGTGGGCGCGGCAGACCTGCGTCGTCATTGGCACCACGGATGTTGGGCCAACCGGGCTCGGCGTCGTCCCGGAAGGCTTCGCTGAACGACCTCAGGCGTACGCGGGCCCACGGGCGCCTCGGCTGTCCTTCGGACCCTGCCGCCGCACCCACCTGCCGTTCAAGCCTCGGCGGAGATGCAGTGAGCGGTAGCGTCGACCAGGTGGACAGTGGTGGAGGCTGGCGTGTCGAGGCATTCCTTGCTTCGTTGACGTCGCTGGCCGATTCGTCACGCGCGGCCTACGGATCAGACCTTGCGGGCTTCGTCGAGTGGGCTGAGCGCCTCGACCTCACCGGGCCGCACGGTGTCGATCGACGCACCTTGCGCCGCTATCTGGCCTATCTCACGACGCGCCGTTACCAGCCTCGCTCCATCGCTCGGAAGGCTGCCGCGCTGCGCCGTTACTTCGCGTGGCTGACGCGCACCGGCGTGGTCGCGAGCGACCCGTCACTCGGCTTGTCTGCGCCGAAGGGCGAGGCACGTCTGCCCCACGTCCTTTCTCGCGCCGATCTCCATTCCTTGTTGGACGAGCCGCCGCAGTCGCGCACGGCTGAGGCGCCGCCATCGACGGGCGCCAAGCCAGAGGCAGCCGACCGTTCCTCAGAGGCCGCGCGTCGCCGACGGGCGCTCGACTTGCGCGACCAGGCGGTCTGCGAGGTGCTCTATGGCAGCGGTGTCCGCGTGGGGGAGTTGTGCGCCCTGACGGCAGCCGATGCCTCAGCCGCCCGTGATCGCCTGACGGTGTGGGGAAAGGGGTCGAAGCAGCGGGTGGTTCCCCTGAGCGACCCGGCCCGGCAGGCTCTCGATGCATGGCTGCAGGAGGGGCGTGCCGAGTTGCTGCGCGTGGCTTCGGCAGGTGGCGACGCGGTGGATGCGCTCTTCGTGAACCTACGGGGTCGACCGCTGACGCCGCGTGATGTGCGCAGGGTGCTCGATCGCCGTTCGGCGCACCCGACGCACCCACATGCGTTGCGTCACACCTTTGCCACGCATCTGCTCGACGGGGGCGCAGATTTGCGTGCGGTGCAGGAACTTCTCGGTCACGAGGACGTTGCGACCACACAGTTGTACACTCATGTGAGCAAGGGGCGTCTCCGGCAGGTCTACGACTCCACTCACCCCCGGGCGTAGGTGATCCACGTGAGCGACGCACAGCGCGAAGAGATTGATCACCTCTGGCTCGAGTACAAGGGCGAGCCCACCCGAGAGCTGCGCGACCAGCTCATCCTGCACTACTCGCCTCTGGTGAAGTACGTGGCGGGTCGCATGGCGGTGGGGTTGCCGCAGAACGTCGAGCAGGCCGACCTGGTCAGCTACGGCATCTTCGGCCTGATCGACGCGATCGAGAAGTTCGAGCCCGCACGTGGTTTCAGGTTCGAGACCTACGCGATCTCACGCATCAAGGGGGCGATCCTCGACGAGCTCCGCTCGATCGACTGGGTGCCTCGCTCTGTTCGCACCAAGGCTCGAGCCATCGAGAACGCCTACGCCAAGCTCGAGGCGACCCATCACCGCAGCCCGTCCGATGTCGAGCTTGCAGCCGAGCTCGACATCACCGTCGACCGCCTTCAGTCCACCCTCGGGCAGATCTCCTTCGTGGGCGTCGCCGCCCTCGACGAGATCCTCACGGTGGGCGGCGACCGCGGCGAGTCGATGACGCTGGGTGACACGATCGCCGACAGCGAGTCGGGCCCTGTCGTTGCATTCGAAGCCGCAGAGATGCGAGAGATGTTGGGCGACGCGCTGCGCCGCCTTCCGGAGCGCGAGCGCAAGGTGCTCGGCTTGTACTACTTCGAGGGTCTGACCCTCGCCCAGATCGGACGCATTCTCGGCGTGACCGAGAGCCGCGTCTGCCAGATCCACACGCGTGCGGTCTTGCAGTTGCGTGCCCGGATGAGCGCAGCCGATCGTGACGTGCCGCTTCCTGCGGGTGCGTCAGGCCGCGCCTCTGCTCGCTGACGTCGCCCAGGAGGGTTGGCGGCGCTGGCGAGTGGGTACGCATCCTCGGCCCGGTGGCGTCGGTTCCGATCCCCTCCCGGGGCCGGCGCCACCGGTGCTGATCGCTCGGACGTGCCCGTGGCTTGGGCGCCCCGCTGCTGGAAGCTCTTCCCTCGCTCGGCCCGGTGATGAGAGCGAGGTGGTCGTGTGCGACGTGTTGCTCGATGTCGATGGCGGTTTAGTCGGTCGAAGGCTGAGGCCTTGGCGAAGGCAGCCGTGCTGTTCGCCGTGATCACGTGTGCCGGCACGCGGAGCGACGCGGCGCTCGCGGCACGGCTTGCGTCGCTGCCCTCAACGGCGCGCGAAGACGCCGCGCAGACGGGCGCGGTTGCGGCAGGTCCGGCACCGACTTCGGCAGACGAGGCGACCGCGTGTCGGCATCGGCCGGTCGAGGGGCCGATCGTCGATGGGTTTCGGCCACCGACCGAGGCCTGGAAGGCCGGCAACAGAGGTGTTGATTACGGCGCGGTCGCGGGTGCTCCCGTTCGGGCGGCGGCAGCGGGATGGGTGGCGTTTGCGGGGCAGGTTGGCGGTGAGCTGGTCGTCGCCGTCGACCACCCAGACGGCTTACGCAGTACCTACTCGCCGCTGGAGTCCATCGCGGTCCGCCGCGGTGAAGTGGTGCAGCGCGGCACGCTGCTCGCAACGGCGCGCGGTGCGCTCCACCTCGGGGTGTTCGACCCGCGGATCGGGCCGCCACGGGCATACGTCGACCCGATCCACTGGTTGGCTCGCCCTTGTCTGGCGGTGTTGGTGCCACTCGATGGTGGCCGTTGACGGAGCCGTCGCCTTCGGCTGAGGCAGGTCGGTCCGCTACAGTTGCCACCGGCCCACCGCCCGGTGGGCCGACGCATTGTCCACCCTTCGGGCAGGGGCATCCACGGTCGCCGTCGCTGACGGTGCGCGCCCTGTTCGTGCGAACCGATGGAGGTGTCATGACCGCGGTCGTGACGATGAAGCAGATGCTGGACGCGGGCGTGCACTTCGGGCACCAGACCCGCCGTTGGAACCCGAAGATGAAGCGCTTCATCCATGGTGAGCGCAACGGGATCTACATCATCGACCTGGAGCAGACGCTCAAGCGGGTCGAGACGGCCTACACCTACGTACGCGACCTGGTCGCCGAAGACGGCACCATCCTCTTCGTGGGTACCAAGAAGCAGGCGCAGGACCCGATCGAGTCGTTCGCCAACAAGTGCGGCATGCCGTTCGTGAACCAGCGCTGGCTGGGCGGCATGCTCACCAACTTCGACACGATGGCGAAGCGCATCGCGAAGATGCAGGAGTACCGCCGCATGCGTGACTCCGGCGAGTTCGCCGCGATGCCCAAGAAGGAAGCGCTGCTCATCGGGCGAGAGCTCGAGAAGCTCGAGCGCAACCTGGGCGGTATCGCCCAGATGGAGAAGGCTCCCGACGCGGTGTTCATCCTTGACACCAAGAAGGAGCACATCGCGGTGACCGAGGCCAACAAGCTCGGTCTCCCGATCGTTGCGGTCGTCGACACCAACTGCGACCCCGACGTCATCCAGTACGTCATCCCGGGCAACGACGACGCGATGCGTTCCGGCTCGCTCATGTGCCGCGTGATCGCCGACGCCGTCGACGAGGGTCGCCTCATCGCCGGCAAGCGTCGTCCGGCACCGGCCGCCCCGCGCCGCACGTCCGAAGAAGAGGCTCGCATCGCCGAGCAGCAGGCCCAGGCTCGCCGTGAGGCGGCGGCGCAAGCCGCAGAGCGTGAGGCCCGCCTGGCTGCCGCGAAGGCCGCGCCTGCCGCCGACGCTGACGCCCCCGTAGCTGACGCCCCCGTGGCTGAGGCACCTGCCACCGACACCACCGCCACCGAGGAGTGACACGACCCATGGCCGATTTCACCGCCAAGGACGTGCAGGCCCTGCGCCAGGCCACCGGCGCCGGGATGATGGATGCCAAGAAGGCCCTGCAAGAGAACGACGGCGATCTCGACGCCGCGAAGAAGTGGCTGCGCGAGAAGGGTCTGGCGAAGGCAGCCGGCCGTACCGACCGTGACAACAGCCAGGGCTCTGTCGCCGTGGCCTCCGCTGGGAGTGCTGCTGCGATCGTCGAGCTCAAGTGCGAGACCGACTTCGTCGCCAAGTCCGACCAGTTCGCCGGGCTCGTGCAAGACCTCGCCGACCTCGTCGCCAAGGGCGGCGAGGGGGCTGTTGAGCAGCGTCGCGACGCGATCGACGACCTGAAGGTCACCCTGAAGGAGAACATCGAGCTCGGCCGGGTGGTGTATGTCGAGGGCGCCGACGGCAACGTGGTCGACACCTACCTCCACCGTCAGGACGGTCGTGGCGTGAACGGCGTCATCGTGGAGCTGGCTGGCGGCGACGCCGACCTCGCGCACGACATCGCGGTCCACATCGCGTTCACGAAGCCGAGCCACTTGCGTCGTGAGGACGTGCCTGCCGCCGAGGTCGACGAAGAGCGCGACACGCTCACCAACATCACACGCGCCGAGGGCAAGCCCGAGGCCGCCCTCGAAAAGATCGTCACCGGGCGTCTTTCTGCTTGGTACGCGGAGCGTGTGCTCCTCGAGCAGAAGTTCGTCAAGGACGAGAAGCAGACGATCGAGGCGTTGTTGGGTGCCGACCGCGCGCTGGTTCGCTTCGCGCAGGTCGTCATCGGCAGCTGAGCTCGCCGTGGCTGACGCGACAAGCTCTCCCGCCGCTGGTTCGACGTCGGCATCGTCCCCGCGTTGGCAGCGGGTGTTGCTGAAGCTCTCCGGCGAGGCATTCGCCGGAGAGCGGGGCTACGGCATCGACGGCGATGTCGTCGAGCGCCTTGCCGCAGACGTGGTGGCGGTGCGTCAAGACCTCGGGGTCGATGTCGCCATCGTGGTCGGCGCGGGCAACATCTGGCGTGGCATGACCGGCGCGGGCGCGGGCATGGACCGCGCGCAGGCCGACTACATGGGCATGCTCGCGACAGTCATCAACAGCCTCGCCCTGCAAGACCTCCTGGAGCGCCTCGGGCAGCCCACCCGGGTGCAGAGCGCGATCCACATGGCCCAGGTGGCAGAGCCCTACATCCGGCGGCGCGCGATTCGCCACCTCGAGAAGGGGCGGGTCGTGATCTTCGCCGGGGGGACGGGGAACCCGTTCTTCACGACCGACACGACCGCGGCGCTGCGGGCGGTCGAGATCGAGGCGGGCGCCCTGTTGAAGGGCAGCCATTCCGGTACCGACGGCATCTACACCGACGACCCGCGCCGCAACCCCGAGGCCACCAAGCTCGACCATGTGTCGTACCTCGACGTGCTCAACCAGGGGCTGCGCGCGATGGACTCGACCGCGATCACCCTCTGCATGGACAACAACCTGCCGATCGTGATGTTCGACCTCATGGGCGAAGGAAACCTGCGGTCCATCCTCGAGGGTCAGTCGATAGGTACCCTGGTCTCCTAGGCGGACCACGCCGTCCCGATCCCCTTCTCTGGAGAGCCCCACGTCATGAGCGCCGAGATGATCTCGCTGATCCTCGACGACACCACCACCAAGATGGCGAAGGCGGTGGCACACGCCCGTGAGGAGTTCGCCGGCATCCGCACCGGTCGCGCCGCGCCGGGGCTTGTCGAGAAGATTCCTGTCGAGTACTACGGCGCCGAGACGCCGTTGCAGCAGATCGCCGGCTTCTCGGTTCCCGAGGCCCGCCTGCTCGTGATCTCGCCTTACGACAAGGGTTCGATGGGCGCCATCGAGAAGGCGTTGCGCAACTCAGACCTGGGTCTCAACCCCAGCAACGATGGGCACGTCATCCGCCTCACCTTCCCTCCGTTGACGGCCGAGCGCCGTAAGGACCTCGTGAAGGTGGTCAAGAACATGGCAGAAGAGGGTCGTGTCGCGGTGCGTAACCTTCGGCGAGCGGCACGCCACGAGCTCGACGGCCTTGCGAGCGACGGTGACGTCTCCGAGGACGACATCGCCCGTGCCGAGAAGGACCTCGACAAGATCACCCACGCCCAGGAATCGCAGATCGATCAGGCGCTCGAGGCGAAGGAGCGCGAGCTGCTCGAAGATTGAGCAGCGCCGCACCCTTTCCGCGCCACCAGGAGGCCACCCATGGACGATCGTTACGGACACCCACCGGCAGATGACGGCTCGAAGAACTCGACCGAGGGCGTGCGCATCATCGGCGCAGAAGAGGCCGCCGAGGCGCTCGAGCGGGGCGACGTCGCCGAGCGACTGTCGGAGCGGGAGCAGCGCCCCAGCCCGCGCCCGGCTGCGGTCGAGGGTGAGCGACCGTCGTTGCGCTTCCCGCTCGCTGCCGATGCCGACCCGACCGGCGTGTTCCGTCCGCCGGTGATCCCGGCCGACCTGCCTGGCAGCGTCCGCTCGCAGGGGCCTGCCAGCGAGCCTGTCGACCTTCCGCCGTGGACCGACCCGCCCACGGGAGAGGTGCCAGCGGTGCTGCTGCGCGACGACAACGAGGGCGACGACCTCGATGCCTGGTCGTCGTTCGCGGCGTCGCCCCCACGCTGGCAGGGGAGCGACGACGACTGGGATGACTCGTTCGACGCGTCCTCCCTCGGTGACGACGAGACCCGTGTCGGTGCGCTCGACGAACGTGACCGGCCGCTTCCGACCGACCTGTTCGACTTCCCAGAGCTCGATGACGAACCGAGCGACGTGCCGTTCGTGGCGTTCCCGTCCCGCACCCGCCTCACCATCGAGCCAGACGATTCGCTCGACGCCACCTACGACGAGGTGGCGCTGGGCGCCGACGCAGGCGACGAGGTCGAGGCGAGCCCGGCTCGGGTCGTGCGGCGACGTGTCGGGGCGCCGGGCTCGGCGCGCAGCGAGCAACGCGGGCTCGGCTCAGCCGCGCAGGCCGGCCGCGACATCCCGACCGCCATCGTCGCCGGTGGTGCCATCGGCCTGGCGGCGCTGGTGCTGTTCGCGCTCGGATCGGTCACCGCGACCGCCCTGGTGGTGGTGATCCTCGGCCTCTGCGCAGGTGAGTTCTTCGGTGCGGTGCAGCGTGGTGGCGCCCGGCCGGCGGCGCTGCTCGGCCTCGTCGCGAGCGTGGCGTTCCCGCTGGCGGTGTACTGGCGAGGCGAACCGGCCTTCGCGGTCATGGGCGCCCTAACCGTGGTGTTCACGCTGTTGTGGTTCATGACCGGTGCCGGGCGTGACGCACCGGTGCTCGAAGGCGTCGGCATCACGCTGTTCGGTGTGGCCTGGATCGGCGTGCTCGGGTCGTTCGCCACCCTCATGCTGCGCGCTCCCGACGGGCGAGGCATGGTCCTCGCCGCGATCCTCGTGACGGTGGCGTACGACGTGGCGGCGTTCTTCGTCGGTCGTGGCTGGGGGAGCAGGCCGATCTCGTCGATCAGCCCCAACAAGACGGTGGCGGGCTTGCTCGGCGGCGCCGCGGGGGCGGTCCTGATGGGTGTGTTCGTCAGCCTCGTGAAGCTTGGCGCGTTCCACCACCTGCAGTACGGGCTGATCCTTGGCCTGGTGGTGGCGGTCGTCGCGCCCCTCGGTGACCTCTGCGAGTCGATGATCAAGCGTGATCTCGGTGTCAAGGACATGGGCTCGGTCATCCCGGGCCACGGCGGCATGCTCGACCGTTTCGACGCGCTGCTGTTCGTGCTCCCGGCGACCTACTACCTGATCGTCGCCTGCCACCTCGTCCCGTGACGCTGATGGTGCCGGGGGAGGCGCGTCCCCGTTGACTGTCACCGTCGCGCTGGCCGGATCGACCGGTTCGATCGGCACGCAGACCATCGATGTCGTGCGGGCGGAGCCCGACCGCTTCCGCATCGTGGCGTTGGGGGCCAGTGGCCGAAACCCTGAGGTGCTTGCGGCGCAGGCGCGTGAGGTCGAGGCACGTGTGGTCGCGGTGAGCGATGGCACGGCGGTGGCACGCCTGCGCGAGCTCCTGCCCGCATCGGTCGAGGTTCGTGGCGGCGACGATGCCATGGCGAGCCTTGGAGCCGAGGCGGAGGTGTGCGTGAACGGCGTCGTCGGGTTCGCTGGCCTTCCGGTCACCCTTGCGACGTTGCAGGCCGGTCGCCGCCTGGGCCTGGCGAACAAGGAGTCGCTCGTGGCGGCCGGGCCCGTGGTGCAGGTCGCCCGCCGGACGCCGGGGGCGGAGATCATCCCGGTCGACAGCGAGCACGCGGCGCTGCACCAGTGCCTCCGTTCGGGGGGCACCCACGACGGTGTGGGGTGTCGCACGGGTGAGGCGGGGGTGCCCCGACGCGTCGCCAAGCTCGTGCTCACGGCCAGCGGTGGGCCTTTCCGTGGCCGAAGCCGAAGCGACCTGGCCACGGTGACGGTCGAGGAGGCGCTCGCCCATCCCACCTGGGCCATGGGACCGAAGATCACGGTCGACTCGTCGACCCTCATGAACAAGGGCCTCGAGGTCATCGAGGCCCACGAGCTGTTCGGCCCGCCGGCGGGCGAAGCCGGGGTCGGGGTGGGTCTCGACGACATCGATGTCGTCGTGCACCCGCAATCGATCGTCCACTCGATGGTGACCTATGACGACGCGTCGACGATCGCCCAGCTCTCCTCGCCCGACATGCGTCTCCCGATCGGGTACGCGCTGGCGTGGCCCGACCGGCTCGGCACGCCGTTCGGCGCGATCGACTGGCAAACCCTGGGCAGGCTCGACTTCGAGCCACCCGACCGTGAAGCCTTTCCGTGCCTCGACCTGGCGTACGAGGCGGCTCGCCGTGGCGGGACGGCACCTGCGTGGCTGAATGCCGCGAACGAGGTGGTGGTGGCGGCGTTCCTTGCCGGGAAGATCGCGTGGAATGCCATCGCGGAGGTTCTGTCCGACGTCCTGGTCCGGCATGATGGGACCGCCGCCGATTCGCTGGACGCGGTGGTCGACGTCGACCATCGTGCCCGCCGAGAGGCGGCCGCGCTCGTCGCCCGGCGGGCATGACCCACGCGAGCGGCGCGTCGTCGCTGCCTTGGCCGAGCCCGACCCAGGACGAGCAATGACCGAGCTTCCTCCAGACTTCTCCTCTCCGGCGGGGGAGCCCGCGACGCACGATCAACCGGCGACGGCGTCCTCGCCGGTCGAGTCTCCTCCTGGTGCGACCGATTCCCAGTCGTTGCGGGCGGCGCTGCTGGTGCTCGGAGCGGCTCTGTTCACGTGGAAGTTCGGCTGGTGGGGCCTTGCCGTGCTCCTCGGGCTCGTGGTGATGATCACCCTGCACGAGCTCGGGCACTTCATCATGGCCAAACGCTCGGGCATGAAGGTCACCGAGTTCTTCTTGGGTTTCGGCCCCCGCATCTGGTCGGTCCAGCGAGGCGAGACCGAGTACGGCATCAAGGCGCTGCCGTTGGGCGCCTACGTCCGCATCATCGGCATGAGCAGCGCTGAAGAGGTCGCGCCCGAAGACGAGGCGCGCACCTACCGTTCCAAGCCCTTCTGGCAGCGTTTCGGGGTGGCCGTCGCCGGCTCCACCATGCACGGCATCCAAGCGTTGGTGCTGGTCTTCTTCTTGCTGGCGGTCGCCGGCATGCCGGGCGGAAGCGTGCTCGGGTCGACCGCAGAGCCGGCCGGCTGGAGCATCCGCGAGGTCGTGCCGAACTGCCCGGCAGCACAGGCGGGGTTGCAACCGGGCGATCGAGTGGTCTCGTTCCCGCGGAATGGCGTTGACGATTGGGACACGGCGGCGAGCTACATCCTCAACCATCCCGGCGAGACGATCGACATCGCGGTGGAGCGCGACGGGCAGCGCATCGAGCGTTCGATCCGCCTGGCGGTGCGGGCCGATCCCGACGCTGCGGGCGGCATCCCCGTTGGCACCCTGGGCGTCAGCCCTGACCTCGACTCGCAGCCCAACGAGCGCGTCGGTGTGCTCCAGGCGATCCCGCAGACCGTGCGTGAGGTCGGCAAGACCCTGCGGGCGAGCCTGGCGGGGCTCGCGTCGTTCGCGAAGCCGTCCACCGTGCGTGACTTCGGGCGGCAGGTTGTCAACGCCTCGTCAGATCGTGCCGCCGAGGAGCGTGCGAAGAAGCTGAGCGAGCAGGCGACCCCGACAACCGCACCCTCGGCCCCCTCCTCTACCGTTCCCGGCCCGTCGGCGTCGCACGATCCGCTGTTTCCCGACCAGACCGCCGCCGACAAGGCGTGCGCGGCCGCCATGGCGGCGGGCGCTGCGGGTGATGACCACGACCCCAACGCACGCCTCACCTCCATCGTGGGGGTCTTCCAGATGGGCAGGTCGCTGGGTCAGAGCGACGGGTGGCGTGCGGTGTTGGCACTGCTCGCCGCGATCAACATCTTCATCGGGGTCTTCAACCTCTTGCCGTTGCCGATCCTCGACGGCGGCCACGTCGTGGTGGCGGTCTACGAGAAGGTGCAGGAGTGGCGCCACGGCATGAAGACGAGGTACTTCGCCGACATCACCCGGGCCATGCCGGTGGTGTATGTGTTCCTTGTGCTGTTCGGCCTCCTGGCGGTGACCACCATCTATCTGGACACCATGAACCCGATCGTGAATTGAGCTGAGATGGAAGCGCCCTCTTCGACCCGCTACCCCCGCCGGGTGACCCGGCAGATCGTGCTCGCGCACCGCCGCAACCCGGTGGCGGTGGGCGGCGATGCGCCGGTGAGCGTGCAGTCGATGACCACCACGAAGACGGCCGACGTCGAGGGTACCCTCCAGCAGATCTACGCCCTGTACGGGGCAGGCGCCGACATCGTGCGCTGTACCTGCAACGACCGTGAGGCCGCCGAGGGGCTGGCGCACATCGTGCCGCGGTCGCCCGTGCCGATCGTGGCCGACATCCACCACCAGTATCAGCGGGCGCTCGAAGCGCTCGAGGCGGGGGTGCACTGCCTGCGGCTGAACCCCGGCAACATCAAGAACCCGGCCCACATCAAGGCGGTGGCCAGCGAGGCACGCGACCGTGGCGTCCCGATCCGCATCGGGGTGAACGGCGGGTCGCTGCACCCCGACCTGTACAAGAAGTACGGCGATCGGGTCACCCCCGAGGCGATGGTCGAGTCCGCCATGGAGGAGCTCGCCTACTTCGAAGAGGTCGGCTTCACCGACGTCAAGATCTCGGTCAAGGCTTCGAGCGTGCCGCTGATGATCGAGGCGTACCGGCAGCTCTCCGAGGCGACCGACCACCCGCTGCACCTGGGCGTCACCGAGGCGGGTCCACCGCCCGCCGGTTTGCTGAAGGCCACGGCCGGTATCGCGACCCTGCTGGCCGAGGGCATCGGTGACACCATCCGCTACTCGCTGACCGCAGACCCCGTCGAGGAGGCGCGTGCAGGTCGGCAACTGCTCGAAGCCATGGGGTTACGTGAGCGCAAGGGCCTCGACCTGATCGCCTGCCCGTCGTGTGGGCGTGCCGAGATCGACGTCATCGACCTTGCCAAGCGTGCACAGGAGGCGCTCGACGACCGCAACCTGCCCCTTCAGGTCGCGGTGATGGGTTGTGTCGTGAACGGGCCGGGCGAGGCGCGCGACGCGGACCTCGGCATCGCCGGGGGCAACAAGCGGGGGCACCTGTTCGTGAAGGGCCAGAACGTCGCTGTCGTTCCCGAGGACGAGATGATCGAAGCGCTCGTCGATTGGGCGACGTTCATCGCGGAGCACGGAGTCGAGGCCGCGTTGGCACGCGTCGACACCGAGAAGGCGGCCCGAGCGGCGGCCCGAGATCGGTCGGCACTGCTCGAAGCGAAGGGCGCCGACGCGAACCATGCCGAAGAGCGCATCGAGCACATCCGGTCTGTCGGCGCAGACTGACGTTCTCGCGTGCCACGGCACGCGACAAGACGCATCACCGCAGGTCAAAGGCCCTAAGGGCCGGCGTCGCTCGCTGCATTTCTGAAACGTGTTCTAGAGTACGACCGTGGACGTGCAGGGGGATCACCAGCACCGAACGGGGCACGCGTGACCTCCGACCCGATGGAGTTCGGCGATAGCCCGGGCGAGGCGGCATTTCGCGCCGAGGCGCGCGCCTGGCTCGAACAGCACGCGGTCAAGAAGGGCTCACCCGACGACTTCTCGAGCGGCTTCTTCAACCTCGACGGCGTGCCTCCCTCAGAGCGTCCGGCTGCTGCGGCCCTGCATGCAGCACGCTGCCGTGCGTGGCAGGCCACCCTCGCCGCGGGCGGCTGGGCGGGCATCACCTGGCCCCGTGAGGCAGGAGGCAGGGGAGGGTCGCCGGTCGAGGCGATGATCTTCGCCGAGGAGCAAGCGCGCTTCGGCGTCTCGGCCGATGTGCTCGCGATCGGCATCACGATGGCCGGCCCGACGATCATCGCCCACGGTTCTGCGCAACAGCAGGAGCGCTTTCTGCTTCCACTCCTGCGCGGCGAGCACCTGTGGTGCCAGCTCTTCAGCGAGCCGGGGGCGGGTTCGGACCTTGCGGCGCTCGCCACCCGGGCGGTCGTCGACGGCGACGAGCTCGTCATCAACGGACAGAAGGTGTGGACCTCGAGCGCGGATCAGGCCGACTGGGGCATGTTGCTGGTCCGGACCGATCCCGACGCGCCGAAGCACCGTGGCATCACCTATGTCCTGCTCGACATGCGCACCCCTGGCATCGAGGTGCGTCCGCTGCGGCAGATGAACGGCGGGTCGCACTTCGCCGAGGTGTTCTTCACCGACGTCCGCGTGCCCTGCAGCGACGTGCTCGGGCCCCTGCACGGCGGCTGGGGCGTCGCGATGACCACGCTGGCGAACGAGCGCATGATGATCGGCGACAACCCCATGCTGCGCAGCGACGCGCTCATGCGACTCGCCCGCCGATACCGACGCGCGGACGACCCGGTCGTGCGTGCCGGCATCGCGGCAGCGTTCACGCGCGAGCAGATCCTGCGCTACTTCGGCTTTCGGGTGCGCACGGCGCTCGGGCGTGGTGAGATGCCCGGCCCAGAGGCGTCGTGCATGAAGCTGGCGGTCGCTCAGCACCTTGCCCGCACCGCGTCGCTCGCGTTGGCGATCGAGGGGGCCGACGGGCTCCTCGCGCATGCCACCGCGTCGGCCGGCGAACCCCGCTGGCACTGGCAGTTCCTGCAAGCTCCCGCCATCCGCATCGCCGGGGGGAGCGACGAGGTGCAGCGCAACATCATGGGCGAGCGAGTGCTCGGGCTCCCGCCCGAGGTGCGTGTCGACAAGCAGGTGCCGTTTCGAACGCTCGCCACTGCGAGCGCCGCCGGTCGCGTGCGCCCCTCGGCGCCGCTGACCTCTTCGCAAGGAGGAGCAACCCCATGACCATGCCCAAAGACATCGGCATCATCGACACGATGATCGGGTTCCCCCACGGGGACATGAAGGCGACCTACAAGTTCATCACCGACCAGACGCGTGACAAGCAGTCGAAGGAGGAGTTCGAGTTCCCGGCGGAGTACATGTTCAAAGACGTGCCCGACAAGAAGCTCCGCGACGTCGATGACCCGGTCGGTGTCACGCTGCGCGAGATGGACCTGTGGGGGATCGAGCGGGGGCTTGTCGGTGTCGCTTTGAAGGACGAGATCGGCCGCAAGGCGCTCTCGCAGCACCCCGATCGCTTCATCCCGGGGTGCAGCGCCGACCCGAACCGGGGGATGGACGCGGTGCGCGACATCCAACGCCTCCACGACGAGTACGGCATCCGAGCGGTATCCCTCTTCCCCGCGGGGACCCACCCGCAGGTCGCGATCAACGACAAGCTCATGTACCCGATCTACGCGAAGTGCGTGGAGCTCGGCATCGCGGTGTTCTGCTGCGCAGGCGTGCCCGGCCCGCGCCTGCGCTTCGCCCCGCAGCGTGTCGAGCTGATCGACGAGGTGTGCTTCGACTTCCCCGAGCTGGTGTTCGTGACCCGTCACGGGTGCGAGCCGTGGACCGAGTTGGCCGTCAAGCTCATGTTGAAGTGGCCGAACCTCTACTACTCCACGAGCGCGTTCGCGCCCCGGTACTACCCGAAGGCGATCGTCGACTTCGCCAACACGCGTGGCGCCGACAAGATCATCTACGCGGGCTACTTCCCGATGGGCCTGTCCATCGAGCGGATCATGTCGGAGATGCCGCAGGTGCCGTTCAACGAGGACGTGTGGCCAAAGTTCCTCCGCACCAACGCAGAACGCGTGCTCGGCTTGGCCGGCTGAGGACTTGCTGACGGCAACCCCCAAACCTGCGAGGAGCTGAGCGATGGCGAAGATCGTGGATGCACCCCCGGCCCCTGAGACGATGACGCCGGCGCAGCTCGCGCGCCGGCAACGGGTGATCGACGCGGTGCTCGACCTCGTGTCCGAGGGTGGCATCGACGACATGCAGATGCGGGAGCTTGCGGAGCGTTCAGGGGTCGCGCTCGGCACGGTGTACCGGTACTTCTCGTCGAAGGATCACGTCGTCGCCGCGGCGTTGTTGTCGTGGGCGGCGCAGCTCGACCAGCGCATCACCCGCCGCCCGTTGCCCGACGCGCCGGCGGTGGAGCGGCTCAAGGCGGTGTTGCACCACGGCCAGCGGGCGTTTCAACGTGCGCCGAACTTCGCCCGGCTGATGATCACCTCCGCCAGCTCGACCGACCCGTTCGCGAGCGAGAGCTACGACGAGTTGGGGCGCATCGTGGGGGGCACGCTGGCTCGGGCCATGCCTGAGGTGCCGAGCGAGGAACGCGATCGGGTGGTGTCGGTGGTGGGGGCGGTGTGGTTCGTGGCGCTCAATGAATGGCTGAACGGCAGGGCCACCGTCGCGGAGGTGTACCAACGCCTCGACGATGTGTGCGACCTGGTACTCGGATGGCGGGAACAGGTTCCTACCTGGCCGAGGTAGGTCATAGAAATCGCAGGTCACGGCCAGTGTGGGCTCGTTGACGAAAATAGAATCCGGTACTAGTTTTTTGGTATGGCAGACCTTGGGTTCGCGTTCTTCGACGCAGACAACCACTACTACGAGCCGGCCGATGCGTTCACCCGGCACCTCCCGAAGGAGTTCGCCCGTCGGGGCATCTTCTGGATCGAGATGAACGGCAAGCAGCGCCTGATGGCGGGCAACCGGCTGTGGCGCTTCATCCCCAACCCGACGTTCGACCCGATCGCTCGCCCTGGCGCGCTCGACCAGTACTTCCGCGGCAACAACCCCAAGGGCCAAGACGTACGTGAGGCGTTCGGTGAGCTCGATCGCATCGCGGACCGCCCCGAGTACCGCGACCGCGATGCGCGCCTGGCCGTCATGGACGCGCAGCACATGGAGGCGACGTTCATGTTTCCGACGCTCGCGGTCGGCGCCGAAGAAGCGCTGCGCACCGACGTCGACGCGGTGCACGCCGTCTTCAGCGCCTTCAACCGTTGGGTCGCGGAGGAGTGGGGCTTCGCCTACGAGGACCGCATCTACGCCGCTGCGGTCATCTCCTTGCTCGATCCAGCCAAAGCGGTTGCCGAGTTGCGCCGCGTGGCCGCGGAGGGGTGTCGCCTCATCTGTCTGCGCGCCGCGCCGATCCTCGCCCCGGGCGGCGGCCGCTCACCCGGCGACGCCGTGTACGACGAGTTCTGGTCGGTCGTCGAGGAGACCGGCATCGTCGTCGGCATCCACTCGGGCGACTCCGGGTACGACCGCTACGCCGTCGACTGGGGGGCATCCGCCGAGATGGAGGCATTCCGCGCCGACCCGTTCAAGCGGGTGATGATCGGCCACCGGCCCATCTACGACTACCTCGCTGCGCTCATCACCCGAGGGGTGTTCGAGAGGCACCCCGGCGTGCGCGTGGCGACGATCGAGAGCGGGTCGAGCTGGGTGCCGGAGCTCGTACACGCGCTCTCCAAGACCTACAAGCAGATCCCCGCGCTCTTTCCGGGCGATCCGGTTGCCGCCTTCCGTCGCAACATCTGGGTGTCACCGTTCTTCGAGGACGACATCCGTTCGCTCACCGAGTTCGTCGACGTCGACCACCTGCTGATGGGGTCCGACTGGCCCCACGCAGAGGGCCTTCCCGAGCCGTCCGACTACATCCGTGACCTCGCCGGGTTCTCCGACGACGAGGTGCGCAAGGTCATGCACGACAACGCACGTGCACTCATGCCCGTGCGCTGATGGCCTGAGGGCACGCGTGGCGAGCGTCTCGCGGTGGGAACCCATCCGAAGGGCCGGTGAGCCACGGCAGTAGCATCGAACGGTCTATGCCGAAGCCCCCCGTTCTCACTCCGCAGGCCGACGACTTCCCGCGCTGGTACCAGGAGGTCGTCGCGAAGGCCGAGCTGGCCGACAACGGTCCGGTCCGCGGCACCATGGTCATCCGCCCGTACGGCTACGCCATCTGGGAGCGCATGCAGGCCGAGGTCGACGCCCGCATCAAGGCCGCGGGGGCGAGCAACGCCTACTTCCCCCTCTTCATCCCCGAGAGCTACCTCACGCGTGAGGCCGAGCACGTCGAGGGGTTCAGTCCTGAGCTGGCGGTGGTGACGCACGCCGGAGGCAAGGAGCTCGACGAGCCGGTGGTCGTACGTCCGACGTCTGAGACGGTCATCGGCGAGTACATGGCCAAGTGGGTGCAGAGCTACCGCGACCTGCCTTTGTTGCTCAACCAGTGGGCCAACGTGGTGCGCTGGGAGCTTCGCCCGCGCCTCTTCCTACGCTCGAGCGAGTTCCTCTGGCAGGAAGGCCACACGGCACACGTCGACGAGGCCGACGCCGCCGCCTACGCACGTCGCATCCACACCGACGTGTACCGGTCGTTCATGGTCGACGAGCTGGCCATTCCCGTGTGGCTCGGTCGCAAGACCGCAAAGGAGCGCTTCCCCGGGGCCATCAACACCCTCACGTGCGAGGCGATGATGGGTGACGGGAAGGCCCTGCAGATGGGCACCAGCCATGAGCTCGGGCAGAACTTCGCCAAAGCGTTCGACATCTCCTACCTCGACGCGGCGGGCGAGCAGCAGCTCGCGTGGACGACGTCATGGGGTGTGTCGACCCGCATGGTGGGTGGGCTGATCATGGCGCACGGCGACGACGCCGGGCTCCGCCTGCCGCCGCGCATCGCCCCGGTGCAGGTGGTCGTCCTGGCGGTGCGCGACGACGACGCGGTCGTCGCCGAGGTCCGGCGCATCGCCGACGTGCTGCGTGCAGCAGGGGTGCGGGTCGAGGCCGACGTGCGGGTCGAGACGTCGTTCGGGCGCCGCGTGACCGATTGGGAGCTGAAGGGCGTCCCCGTTCGCCTCGAGCTCGGGCCGCGCGACCTGGCAGAGGGCATCGTCACCGTGGTGCGCAGAGACTCGACCGACAAGGTGCCGGTGGCGCTCGGCGAGCTCGCGACGCGGGTGCCGGCCGACCTCGACGCGATGCAAGCCGCCATGCTCGCCGCCGCGACCGCGCGCCGCGATGCCCGCACGACGTCGGTGGCCACGCTCGACGAGGCACGTGAGGCCGCGGCAACCGGTTTCGCGCGCGTGCCGTGGGACGCCGTCGGGCCCGAAGGTGAGGCCGAGTTGGCGACCGCGGCGGTGACGGTGCGTTGCCTGCAGCGTGGCGACGGGTCCCTACCGGAGCGTGACGACGAGGCAGGGCTCGTCGCGCTCGTCGCGCGGTCGTATTGAGGGTCATGCCCACCGGCCTGCGACGAACCGGTCGGCAACGGGTGGCCTGCGGGCCTCGCCGATCTGCACTGCGGCGACGCGTCGTGGTGGTGGCTGTGGCCGGTGCATGCACGCTGACTGCGGGCCCGCTCGCCCTCGCGCAGGTCCCGCCCGCCACCGACGTGCCCGCCACGACTGCCGTCCCACCGGGAACCGATCCCGCCGCGACCTCGACGACGATCGGGGGTGAGACGCCGGGTTCGTCCACGGCGTCCGGGCCCACCACCTCAACCATCGCCCGGCCGCCTGCGGTTCCGACACCGGGCGGGTTCGGCGGGCCGCCGGTCGACCCGAATGCGCCGCCCGAGCCTCCGATGGCCGATCCGAGCCCGCAGGTTCGGGTGTTGCTCACGCAACTGCGGGCGCACGATCACCTCGACGTCGTCGCGAAGGCCGAGCAGGCGCTTGCCGCGCAGCAGGTCAAGGAGCAGCAGGCGCACGATGTGGTGGCGCAGGCGGTTGCGGCGGTGCGACGCGCGGAGGCGGTCGTGGCGACCGACCGGGACCGGCTTCGTGGCATCGCCATCACGGCCTACATGGATCCGTCGTCGTCGCCACTCGAACAGGTGCTCGAAGGTGAGCCCGCCGATGGACGTCGCCGTGACGTGCTCGTCACCGCGTCTGCCGAGCACAACCAGGCGGTGCTGCACGCGGATGAGGCGGCGCTGCGCAGCCGTCGTGGCGAGCTCGAAGAGGCACGGGCCGCTGAGCGGGCAGAGGTTGCGCGAACCGCGCAGGTCCAGGGGCGTCTCGATGGCGAGCGCGGCTTTCAGTCCGTGCTGGAGCAGAACATCAACACCGCCGTGTACGGCCAGTCGCACGGTGTGCCCTACGAGCTGCCGATCATGGGCCTGAACGTGTTCAAACCCGAGGAGCTGGCCGCATGGTTCGTGCAGCACGGCGTCGTCAGCCATGCCCAGGCGAGCGTCACCGATCTGGCGACCTGGTACCTGCAGGAGGGGCGTGACGAGGGCGTGCGGGGCGACATGGCCTTCGCGCAGTCGGTCCTCGAGACCGGCTCGTTCACCAACGACGACACCCGGCGCTTCAACAACTTCGCCGGGGTGGGGCATTGCGACACCTGCCCGACGGGGTTTGCCTTCGCCACGCCCCAACTCGGGGTGCGCGCGCAGATCCAACTGCTGAAGCAGTACTCCGAGGGCAACGTCACCTACAAGAACCCGCTGGTCGACCGGCGGTTGCGGGGGCCGGCAGGGTGCTGCCCGACGTGGACCGATCTCACCCACATCTGGGCGACGAACGGCAACTACGGCCCCAAGATCATGTCGGTGTACCGCGAGATGCTGCACTGGCTGGTGCTGCAGCGCGGCCTCACCCCCCTCGATCGAGGCCCGTGACCGGGCACGAGCCGCCGGGCAGAGGTGCGGTGGCGTAGCGATCGTGCACGGTTCGTGCTGGCCCTGGGGGCGGCCGGGTTCCCCGGCTTCCGGTATACTGTTCGGGCCAGTTGCACCAGCATGCGGAGCACAAGGCGTGGGCCCTGCCCACGCCTTTCGTTTCGTATGGCGCAAGCGATGTTCCGACAGAGCGACCGAGGAGGTGACCCATGACCGACGGATTGACAGAGCGCATCGGTGCGCTTGTCGCGCCGCACATCGACGCGATTGGGGCCACCCTCTACGACGTCGAGCACAGCGGCGGGGTGCTGCGCGTGGTCGTCGACCGTGCGCAGCCCGTCGATCTCGACGAGCTGGCGGTCCTCACCCGGGCGATCTCGCAACTGCTCGACGAGCAAGACCCGATCGCCGGTCGGTACACGCTCGAGGTGACAAGCCCCGGCCTCGAGCGGCGTCTCCGCACGCCAGCGCACTTCGCTGCCGCGGTGGGGGAGCAGGTCAAGCTCAAGCTCCACGCCGGCGTCGAGGGCGACCGTCGCGTCGACGGCGAGCTGCGCGAGGTCGATGGCGATGCCCTCGTCGTCGTCTCGTCGAAGGGGGTCGAGCAGCGCGTGCCGCTCGACTCGGTCGCCCAAGCACGCACTGTGTTCATTTGGGGGCCGGCTCCACGCCCGACCGGCCCTGCACCACGTCGTTCCCGCCCATCACCTTCGGAGAGAGAGAAGAAGGCAGCGTCATGACCCGTGGCAATCCCGAGATGATGGAAGCCCTCCAGGCACTTGCCGCGGACCGCGGCATGTCGGCGACGACGCTCATGAGCGCCCTCGCCGACGCGCTCGAGACGGCCTACAAGAAGATGCCGAACGCGCACGAGTTCGCGTGGGTGTCGATCGACCCCGACACGTTCGACATCCGTGTCAGCGCCCAGGAAGTTGACGACGACGGTGAGCCCTACGGTGAGATCCTCGATGTCACCCCCGACAACTTCGGCCGCATCGCCGCCCAGACCGCCCGTCAGGTGATGATGCAGCGGCTGCGCGAGGTCGACCGCGACACCAAGTACGCCGAGTACGCGGGCCGCGAGGGCGACATCGTCAACGGCATCATCCAGCAGAGCGATGCCCGCTACACGTTGCTCGACCTCGGTCGGGTCGAAGCCCTGCTCCCGCAGGCCGAGCAGGTTCCCCACGAGCGTCCCGAGCCGAACAGCCGCCTCAAGGCGTACATCATCGAGGTGCGCAAGACCTCGAAGGGCCCGCAGATCGTCGTGAGCCGCACCCACCCCGGCCTCATCAAGCGCCTCTTCGAGCTCGAGGTGCCCGAGATCCTCGATGGCGTCGTCGAGATCAAGGCCTGCGCCCGCGAGCCCGGGCACCGCACGAAGATCGCCGTGTGGTCGAACGACACCAACATCGACCCGGTCGGCGCCTGTGTCGGCGCTCGCGGTGCGCGCGTCCGCATGGTCGTCAACGAGCTGCGCGGCGAGAAGATCGACATCGTGCCGTTCTCCGAGTCCCCTGAAGACTTCGTCGCCAAGGCCCTGTCACCGGCCAAGGTGAAGGAGGTCCGCATCGACTTCGAGACCGGCGTCGCCGAGGTGATCGTCCCCGACTACCAACTGTCGTTGGCTATCGGCAAGGAGGGCCAGAACGCACGGCTCGCCGCGCGTCTCACCGGCTGGCGGGTCGAGATCAAGAGCGAGACGCAGCTCGCCGAGGAAGAGGCCTACGCCGGCGAGGAGTGGGCCGAGGGCGAGTGGGTCGTCGACCCCGAGTCCGGCGAGCAGGTTTGGCAGCCGGCAGAGGGCGGCCCGGCACTTTCCGCGGAGGAGTGGGAGCACGGCGGCCCTGTCGCAGCCGACGACGCCGCCGCTGAGCCCGCCGAAGCCGAGGCAGTGGCCGAAGGTGCAGCCGACCCCGACCCTGTTGGTGAGGTAGCGCCCGAGGTCGATGCTCCGGCAGCGGACGCATCGGGCGCCGATCCAGAGGCCGACGCATAGCGCCCGAGCCCGCCGTCGCGCTGCGCACGTGTGTTGGCTGTCGCCGCAAGGCTCCACAGTCCGACCTGGTGCGCATGACGCGCCGACCCGACGGGTCCCTCCAGGTGGGTCGTGCGCAGCCCGGGCGCGGTGCGTGGCTGTGTCGAGGTTCGAGTTCGTGCTTCGACCAGGCAATTCGTCACCGGGCATTGCCTCGAGCTCTGCGCGCCTCGATCACCCCGGAGGCGGTGGAGGCAGTCCGCGCCACGCTGGGCCTGGGGGTAGCGGGCTGAACGATCGCTCCAGGCGGTGATTGCTTTCGTCGCCGGGCCTCCCGCTGCGCGACACTGGAGGGCCGTGCCTACGGGCGTGGCCAGACCTGATCTTCCCCACGACGACATCGAACTGACGAAGGGCTGAGGAACGCCGTTGCCTTCCAAGATCCGCATCCACGAGCTGGCCAAGGAGCTCGGTCTCACCAACAAGGAGACACTCGATCTCTGCGGCGCGCTCGGGATCGGGGCACGGAGCCACTCGTCGAGCATCGAGGAGGCGCAGGGCGACCGCGTGCGGCGGAAGGCAGAGCGTGAGGGGCTCGTTCGCGACGAGCAACCCGAAGAGCCCGCCAAGGTAAAGAAGGCCGCGCCGAAGAAGGCCGCGGCCAAGAAGCCAGCAGCCGACGAACCGCCGGCGCCGGTCGCCGAAGCGGCCGACGTTCCTGCTGCAGAACCCACCGCGGCCGCTCCCGACACGCCTTCGACCCCTCCCGTGGTCGAGTCTGTTGCGCCTCCCGTCGAGGCAGTCGAGTCGCCCAGCGCGCCCGCAGCGACAAAGCCCGAGCCGGTCGAGCCTGTGGCTGCTGCCGAGCCGACGTCGGTTGGCGAGCCGACACCGCCACCGGCAGAGCCGCGTCGGGTCGTGACGTCGTCGGGTAGCGAGCACCCGCCGCGCCCGCCCCGCCGCGAGCCCGAGGCGGCAGCGCTCGACACGCCGCCGGCTCCGCCGCGTCAGGTCCCGCCCATGCGTCCGCCGACTGGCCCGGGTACGGCTGGCCCGGCGACGCCGCGTCCGCCAGTCGCGCCGACCGCTCCGGCAGCGCCCGCCGCTGACGGCGCCGTGCCCCAAGCTCCGGCCGCCTCCGCGCCGGCTGGGCCACGCTCGTTGTCGGGCAAGCCGATTCCGCCTCCTCCCGGTGGCTCACCGCGCTCGCTGTCGGGCAAGCCGATCCCGCCTCCCCCTGGCCTGGGTGGTCGTGGCCCGGCTCCGGTTCGTGCCGGTGGTCCCGCCCGTCCGGGTGGGGCACGGCCTGGTGCTCGCCCGGGTGGCGCCGCCCCCGGCGGTGCCGGGTACCGAGCGCCCGTTGGCGGTGCGCCGAGCCGACCTGGTGGTGCGCCGGGTGGCGGCCCGGGCGGTGGTCCCGGCGGCGGCCCTGGTGGTCGTCCGGGCGGTCCTCCTGGGCGTCGTCCTCCGCAGCGCCGCAAGAGCCGGCGTCGTCGCAGCCGTGAAGAGCTGCAGCCGTTGGACGGCCCGACCTACACGCCGTTGGAGGCTCCCGTCCCCGACGGCGAGATCGTGGTCGAGCGCGCCTCCGCCCCACAAGACCTCGGCCCCCGTCTGAACCGCACCGCGGCCGACGTCGTGCGCTTCCTCATGCAGCAGGGCGAGATGGTGACGGCAACCCAGTCGCTGTCCGACGACATGATCGAGCTGTTCGCCGCCGAGGTGGGTGCCACCATCCGCCTCGTCAACCCGGGCGAAGAGCAAGAGGTCGAGCTCCAGCGCCGGTTGGGCTTCGACGACGACGACGACGATGACGACCCCGACGCACCGCTGCGTGCGCCGGTCATCACCGTCATGGGTCACGTCGACCACGGCAAGACGAAGCTGCTCGACCGCATCCGTTCCGCCAACGTGGTGGCGGGCGAGGCCGGTGGCATCACCCAGCACATCGGCGCCTACCAGGTCGACCGTGACGGCCGGAAGATCACCTTCATCGACACCCCGGGCCACGAGGCGTTCACCGCCATGCGTGCCCGAGGTGCCGACGCCACCGACATCGTGGTGCTCGTGGTCGCGGCCGACGACGGCGTGATGCCCCAGACGGTCGAGGCGATCAACCACGCCAAGGCTGCCGACGTGCCGATCGTGGTGGCCGTCAACAAGATCGACCGCCCCAACGCCGACCCGAACCGGGTGCTCACCCAGCTCGCCGAGCACGACCTGGTGCCCGAGTCGTGGGGTGGCGAGACGATCGTGTGCGAGGTCTCCGCCCTCGAGAACGTGGGCATCGACGAGCTGCTCGACAGCCTTCTTGTGGTCGCCGAGCTCGAAGACCTGCGTGCCCGCGACGACGGTCGGGCACGCGGCGTCGTGCTCGAAGCCAACCTCGACCAGGGCCGTGGCCCCGTGGCGACCGTGCTGGTGCAGCGCGGCACGTTGCGTGTGGGTGACCCGATGGTCGCCGGTGCGGCGGCGGGCAAGGTGCGTGCCCTCATCAACGACCAGGGCCAGCAGGTCAAGGTGGCCGACCCGTCCACCCCGGTGCAGGTGCTCGGGTTGTCCGACGTGCCCGGCGCAGGTGACGAGTTCGTGGTCGCGCCCGACGAGAAGACCGCCCGCTCGGTGGCCGCCACGCGCGAGCACTGGCACCGTGTGGCCAGCATCGGCGGTTCCGCTGCCGCGGCCGGCGGTGGCGCTCGACTCGAGGACCTGTTCGAGCAGATCCAGGCGGGCGACCCAGCCACGCTGAACCTGCTCGTGAAGGCCGACGTGACCGGTTCGCTCGAAGCGGTGGTCGAGAGCCTCCGCAAGCGTGAGCGCGAAGACGTGAAGTTGTCGTTCGTGCTGCGCGGCGTGGGCAGCATCTCCGAGAGCGACATCCAGCTCGCGGCCACGACGAACGCCACCATCATCGGTTTCAACGTGCGCCCGGGCCGTCAGGCCCGTGAGCTCGCCGAGGCCGAGGGCGTCGAGATCCGCACCTACGAGATCATCTACAACCTGCTCGAAGACATCGAGAACGCCATGGTGGGCATGCTCGCCCCCGAGCTCGAAGAGGTCGTCACGGGCGAGGCCGAGGTCCGCGAGATCTTCCGGGTGCCTCGGGTGGGTGCGATCGCCGGCTGCATGGTGCAGAGCGGCACGATCACCCGTGGCTCGAAGGTGCGCTTCCTGCGCGAGGGCACGATCATCTGGAAGGGCTCCATCACCTCGCTGAAGCGCTTCAAGGACGACGCCCGCGAAGTGAACGCCGGCTACGAGTGTGGTGTCGGTCTGTCCGACTACCAGGACTTGAAGGCGGGCGACATCATCGAGACGTACGAGGAGCGCGAGATCCCCCGCACCTGATCGACACGGCGCCCGGGGCCGCGTCGCGGGGCCGGGAAGCTGGGCAGGTTGTACGTGAGGAGGAGGTCCCGATGCGACAGCAGAGACGTCACACCCAGCGCAGCTACCCGCGGGTGGCGCGCATCAACGAGTTGTTGCGCGAGATCCTGGCCGACGCGCTCGAGCGCATCGACGACGACCGCACGCAGCTGGCGACCGTCACCGGCGTGGTCTGCGAGGGCGACCTGCGGCGCGCCACCGTGTTTTTCGACGGGCCCGACGGTGCCGACGGCGACGCCGAGCTCGGCGAGGTGCTGGCCGAGCTCAGGCCGCGCCTGCAGGGGGCGATCGCCCGCCAGGCGCGCCTGAAGCACACGCCCGAGCTGCACTTCGTGCCCGACCCGGCGATCCGGGCGGGGGAGCACATCGACGACGTGCTGCGCGACCTCGGACCGTTGCCCGATGCGGGCGACGAGTCGCTCGAGGGCGATGACGTCGCAGGTCTCGGGCCCGCCACGGATGTCGCTGCGGGGCCAGGCGGCGGCGAGGACGTAGACCCCGACGATGCCTGAGCCGTCAGTCGACGGGCTGGCGGTCGTCGACAAGGCGAGCGGCTGGACCTCCCACGACGTCGTCGCGAAGTCGCGCGGGCTGCTGGGCACCCGCAAGGTCGGCCACGCCGGCACCCTCGACCCCGACGCCACCGGGGTGTTGCTGCTCGGTGTGGGGCGTGTCACGCGCCTGCTGCGCTACCTCTCGGCGGCGGGCAAGCACTACGACGGCGAGATGGTGCTCGGGGTCGAGACGTCGACGCTCGACGCGGCAGGTGAGGTGACCGCCACGCACGGCATGGCCGGGGTCACGCTGGCCGACGTGCAGCAGGTCGCCTCGGCGCGCTTCACCGGGGCCATCGAGCAGGTCCCACCGATGGTCTCGGCGTTGAAGGTCGGCGGGAAGCGTCTGCACGAGCTGGCACGGGCGGGGGTGGAGGTGGAGCGTGCCGCACGCCCCGTGACGATCCACGACCTCGAGGTCGACGAGGTGCCGGGCGAGCCCGGCGTGTTCCGCCTGCGGGTGCACTGTTCGTCCGGCACCTACATCCGGTCGCTCGCCGCCGACATCGGCACGGCCCTCGGCGGAGGCGCCCATCTGCGGGCGTTGCGTCGCACCGCGGTCGGGTCGTTCACGTTGGCCGAGGCAACCACGCTCGAGGGCCTGTCGCCGGCGGTGTTGCTGGATCCGGCGGAAGCGCTGCGCGACCTGTCACGTCGGGTCGTGACCGAGCAGGTGGCGGCGGACGTGTGTCAAGGCAAGGTGCTCGACCCGTCGGTGCTGGAGATCGATGCCGCATCGGTTCCGTCGGGCGGGCCGTGGGCGGTGCTCGGCCCTGCGGGCGAGTTGTTGGCGGTCTACGAACCGCACCGCGGCGGCCAGGTGAAGCCGTCGGTCGTGGTAGCGCCCGGGGCCTACCGGTAGCGTCTCGTCATGGACGTCGTGCACCTGCCCGGTTCCGACGCGCGCGCGGGTGACGGCTGCGCGGTCACGATCGGGGCGTACGACGGGGTGCACCTCGGGCACCGTGCGGTGATCGCCGAGGTGCGGCGCCTTGCGTCGGCGCAGCACCTCCCCACGACCGTGGTGACCTTCGATCGCCACCCCGCCATGGTCGTACGGCCCGCGTCCGCGCCGCTGTTGCTCACCGACCTCGACCAGAAGCTCGAGCTGCTCGAACAGACGGGCGTCGATCGGGTGGCGGTGGTGCGCTTCGATGCGGCCCGCGCGGCAGAGAGCGCCGACGACTTCGTGCGCGAGGTGCTGGTGGGCACGTTGGGCGCGCGCCTGGTCGTGGTGGGGGAGGACTTCCACTTCGGCCACGGCCGTGCCGGTGACGTGGCCTTGTTGCGCAAGCTCGGCGGCGAGCTCGGGTTCGAGACCGAGGGCTTGGCACTGGTCGGGCCCGACGGCGGTCCGGCCGGTGACGCCGACCGTGTGTCGTCCACGGCGATCCGTCGACGGCTGCGCGCCGGTGACCTTGCGGGGGCGAACGCCTGGTTGGGTCGGCCCACAGAGGTGCGTGGCGTGGTCAGCCCAGGCGATCAGCGTGGGCGCACGCTCGGTTTCCCGACCGCAAACGTGGCCGTCCCGGGAGAGATCCTGCTGCCCGCCGATGGCATCTACGCCGGGTGGTACGAACGACCCGACGGCTCGGTGCACCCGACGGCGATGTCGTTGGGTCGCCGCCCGACCTTCTACCAGCAGGCGCACGCCTCGCTGTTGGAGTGCTTCCTGCTCGACTTCGAGGGCGACCTGTACGGCGAGCAGGCGCGGGTGCGGTTCGTGGCCCGTCTCAGAGGCGAGAAGCGCTTCTCGTCCGTCGACGACCTCGTCGAGCAGATGCACCGCGACGTCGCACGGGCGCGAGCGGTGCTCGCGAGCTGACTGAGAATCATGTCCCTTCGGCGAGCAGCGGTGGGGCTTGCTGCGCTGTTGGTGCTCGGTGCCGGCACGCCCTGCGACGAAGGCTGAGAACCCATACGGCGATTCCCGATGGACTGCAATGGCCAGGGTGCGTTGGGAGGGAGGCGAGTCTGCGGGAGATTCCGCCGGGTGCGCACAGCTTCATGCTGATCGTCGACCTCGACGTCGTGGCATACCGCAGCGACCCGATCAAGATGGGGTTCGGCGGGTCGTGAGATCGGGGCCGGGTTAGCGTGCTTGCGTTGAGCATCGGTGGACGAGGAGCGGTGATGGCGCTCCGCGGCGGCTCGGTGTGCTGGCAGTGCTGGTGGTGGCGGCCGTCGTCGGAGTGGTGCCGGCCGCGGCGGCTGGTGCGGGTGCGCTTTCTGGCGGCTTGACCCACGACGAGGCTTTCGTGACCGCGGCATATCAGGATTTCCTGCATCGGCTGCCTTCGCCTGACGAGTTGGGGGAGGCGACGGCGGTGCCGTTGCACAGTGCGCCTGCCCGTGCGGGGGTGGTGTCGGGGCTGTCGATGTCTGCAGAGTGGATAGGCGTGACGGTCGAGAAGTTGTACGAGGACACGTTGGGTCGTGCGGCGGATGCCGGTGGGAAGGCGTATTGGGTGGGGATCCTGTCGTCGCGCCGGTTGACGGTGGCGCAGGTGGCGGCGAGCTTCTATTCGTCCTCGGAGTACTTCACCGGGTTCGGGCATTCCAGCGTGTCGACGTGGGTGTCGGATCTGTACACGAAGGTCCTCCTTCGCGACGGAGCGCAGGATCCATCGGGGGTGGCGTACTGGGTGGCGTTGACCGGCTCGGCCGGTCGCTGGGCTGTGGCGTACAGCGTCTACCAGTCGTCGGAGTCGTGCCACACGCGGGTGAAGGAGCTCTACGAGGTGCTGCTGGGCCGTGACCCGGACGTAGGGGGTTGGGATTATTGGGCAGGGTTGATCGGTGGGTCGGGCGATCTGGCGTTGGCCGCATCGTTGGCCTCGTCGGACGAGTACTACGACCGTGCCTGGGACCGATATGGGCCTCCACCTGCAGCGCCGCCGGGTGCGCCGATGCTCGTGGCCACCACCGACGGGCCACAGCGCTTTCAGCCGGCTGCGCTCAATGGTGCCGGGGTGGTGGTGGGCGCGCTCGGCGACGGGAGTGATCCTGCGTGGTGCGTACTGCCGTGCACCACCGCGACCTTGCTACAACGCCCTTCCGGCTTCCCAACGGTAGAGGTGATGGGCGTGTCGTCCAGTGGTCTTGTTGTCGGCTACGGCGAAAGCGCCGCGGGCGGTACGCAGGGGTTGGTGTGGGAGTCTGCCGGGGCGGCTCCGGCGGTGCTGCAAGGCGCGGTCGAGGACGTCGACGTGTTGCTAGCGGGCGTGTCGCCGGCGGGTCTGATCATCGGGTCGAGTGGCACCAGCGTGGGGTTGGTGTGGTCGTCGGCGGATGCGGCGCCAACAGAGCTGCAAGCTCCGTCTGGCTTCACGACGGCGCTTCCCACTGCTGCGTCGTCGTCGGGGGTGATCGTCGGCAGGGGCAAGGGGCCGTCGAACACCAATCAGGCGCTTGTGTGGTCCTCTGCAGAGGCCACCCCGACGGTGCTGCAAAGCCCGCCGGGCTTTACGAACGTCAGTGCTCGGGGTATCTCGTCGGGCGGAGTGATCCTCGGGTCGGGCATCGATCCGTCCAGCCATCTGCAGCAGTTGGTGTGGTCCTCTGCGGATGCCGCTCCCACGGTGCTGCAAGTGCCAGCCGGCTACACGATCAAGTCCGGCGTAGGCGGGCTCTCGGGGGATGCACTTGTCGGCGCGGCTTCCGACTCGTCAGGTAGCTCGCACGCTCTGCTGTGGTCGTCGCCGCTGTCGTCGCCGACGATCCTCGATGGTCCGGTTGATTACTCCCTTTTCTCGGTGGTCGGGGTCTCGTCTGCCGGAGATGTCGTCGGCATGGGCGCCAACTCCTCTGGCTATGCCCAAGGGGTGCTCTGGTCGCAGTAGGTGACCGTTGGCAGTGCAAGCGATCCTTCCGGCAACCGCACAGGACTGCTCTGGCCGGCACCGTAGGTCCGACGACCGTGCGTTCCGCATCGGTCCCGAGCCAGCTGCTCGCCGGGGCGCGTTGTGCAATCGGGGAGATGCTTGGGTAGCTTGTCCCGACGGCGATGGAGCTCGCCGAAACCGCCTTCGGGCTGATGGCTCCTACCAATCTGAGCGCAGTTGCCTCTTGGTAGGAGTTCGCCGTTGTGACCGGACGGTCGTACTTGGCTGGCAGCTGGGTCCGTACCGGTCGAGGAGCCAGCGATGGCATCGAAGCGACGGGAGCGACTGAACGCTGGGGTGTGTATGGGCTGTCGGGCAACGGTGCGCCCGCGCCTCCACACGACGCTGCGGCGCCTCTATCGCGGGCTTGCGCACCTGGTGCGCTTCGACGTCGCCGAGCAGGCAGACCTCCTCGTCTTCCTGGCGAAGTGGTCTGCGTTGGGCATCGCGGTCGGGGTGCTCGCCGGGCTCTCGAGCGCGGGCTTTCTGCTCACCCTGAGCTGGGCGACCACGACACGTGAACGCCACCCGTTGCTGCTGTGGCTCCTCCCGGCAGCCGGGCTGCTGGTCGGCGTGGCCTACCACTACGGCGGGGGGCGCTCGCGTGAAGGCAACAACTTGATCATCGACGAGATCCATGCGCCCACGGCGTGGATCCCGAGGCGCATGGCCCCGCTCGTGTACGCAGGCACCATTGCGACGCACCTCTTCGGCGGCTCCGCCGGACGAGAGGGCACCGCGATTCAGATGGCGGGCAGCCTCACCGACGGCATGACGCGCCTGTGCAGGATCGGCAGCGAGGACCGCAGCCTGCTGCTCGTCGCGGCCATCGCCGGCGGTTTCGGTGCGGTCTTCGGCGTTCCGCTCGCGGGCTGCGTCTTCGGGCTCGAGGTGCAGGCGGTCGGTCGGCTCCGCTACGACGCGCTCGTACCTGCGCTTGCGGCATCGGTCACCGGTGACCTGTTGGTCCGGGCTCTGGGGGTGCACCACATGCCAACGCCGATCGTTGCGCCGGTGGCCCTTGGCCCCGCGCTCGTCGGGAAGGTCGTCGTGGCCGGTGTGGTCTTCGGGCTCTGCGCGTTGCTGTTCGCGGAGCTCACCCACGGCCTGAAACGGTCGTTCGCAAGAGCAGTGGCGTGGCCCCCGTTGCGTCCGTTCATCGGCGGCGTGGCCGTGATCGCACTTACCCACCTCGTGGGGACGGACGACTACCTCGGCTTGTCACTGCCGCTTCTCAAGGCGTCGCTCGCCGGTGCCGCGACCGTCGTGACGTTCGCGTTCGCGTGGAAGCTGCTGTTCACCGCGGTCACCCTCGGATCGGGGTTCCAGGGTGGTGAGGTCACGCCGTTGTTCGTGATCGGTGCGACCCTTGGTGTCACGCTCGGCCACCTGTTGGGTCTGCCCGTGCCGCTCGCTGCGGCGATCGGGTTCGTGGCGGTGTTCGCCGCCGCGACGAACACCCCGTTGGCGTGCACGGTCATGGGACTCGAACTGTTCGGAACGGGCCCGCTCGTGCCGATCGTGATCGCTTGCACCGTGGCCTACGTGTGCTCCTCGCACCGGTCGATCTACAGCGCGCAACGTATCGACACGCCCAAGGGGCGGACGCGGCCCGATGCGGACACGATCTCGGCCGTTGCCGAGCTGCGCAAGCCCTGGCTGCCGGGTGTCGTCCGGGTATATCGGTCGGAGGTCGAACCAACCGGCGAGTAGACGGGAGCGACAGTCGCGAGCGGCTCGATCCGCCGCCCGTCGGGAGCGGCCCTGCGGCCCCTATCCGGCCAGGTCAGCCGTCGGGATGCGAAGGAACGTGATCGTGTCCACCTCTGTCGTCTTGCCGGTCTCGTAGAGCAGGCCGACGGTGTGGTCGTCGAGTTGCACGAGGTCGGAGTACGACGCCGGCAGGTCCGAGATCGCCTTGGCGACCTTCCACGTCTTGCCGCCGTCCTTGCTGGCGTAGATCGCCATCGCCTTGCGTGCGGAGGGGTTCGACGGTGCCGACAGGAGCAGGGGCGCATGGGCGTCACCGGCGAGCTGCAACAGGCTCGCCTCGACGACCGGCACTTGTGAGAGCGTCTGCTGCGGGGCGAGCGGGGCGGTCAGCGACGCACCGCCATCGGTCGAGGTGCCGTCCGCTCGGTTTGCCGATGACCTCCCGTGCTGGTCACGCGTGCTGAAGTACACCGAGCCGTCGGGGAGCTCGGCTGCGGTCGTCTCGTTGCCGTTCACGATGCCGTCGGCGTTGTCCTGCACGAAGCCGATGTGCCATGTCTTGCCGTTGTCGTCGCTGTAGATCGCGTGGGCGGCAAGGAACTGGTCGTCGGTCGGTGCCACTGGCGACCCCGGGGGTTGGGGAACGGAGTGGTTGGCCCCGAAGACGATGCGTCCCTTGTGGTCGCCGTGGCGCAACACGATGCCGTGGCCTGGGCCGACTGCGTACCAGCGCCACTCCGGCTTCTTGATCTGCTCGGTGATCTCGACGGGGTCTGTGAAGGTGGCGCCGTCGTCGGAGCTCGTCTGCTGGTAGATGCGCATGCTCTGGTCGGCGGGCAGGGCCCCACCGCGGATCTGGCCTTCGGTGACGTCGTCCGGGCGGCCCAGCGTGAGGAGGATCACCTGCTTCGTGGCAGGGTCGAACACCGGCGCCGGGTTGTTGCGGTTCTGTCCCTTCACGCTCGTGACGACCTGCTGGGGTGTCCAGGTGCAGCCCCCGTCGGTCGAGCGGCGCACGAGGGTCTCGATGTCGCCGGCGTCGGAGGTGCCGTTGCGTCGGCCCTCGGCGAACGCCAGGAGCGTGCCGCGGTCGGTGACGACGACGGCCGGGATGCGGTAGGAGGCGTAGCCGTCGTCGCCGGCGCGGTAGGGGACCGACGTCGTGCAGGTGGGCGCGGTCGTGGTCGGGGGAGCGACGCTCGTGGGTGTCGCAGGGGAGTCCGCCGAGGAGCCCGAGCTGCCGCAGGCCGTGAGCAGTGCTGCGGTGACGGCAACGAGTCCGACGAGGGTGGTTCGAGCGGTTCGCACGGCATCTCCGAACGGTCGAGGGTGAGGTCCTTCGTCTAGCAGGCGCGCCTCGGCGCGGGGGTCGATGCGTGGGTGCTCGGCGGGCGATCAAGGATGAGCGGCGCCACGGCTTCGGGCATGGGGCGGTGGACTCCCTAATATCTGCGCCGGTGCGACTGACCCCGCGTGACGACAGCTTCTTCGTTCTGCTCACCAGTGCGGCCACGAACATCGTGGAGGCCTCGAACCGGCTGAACGAGTTCATGGACGACATCGATCGGCGTCCCGACCTGGCCAAGGAGCTGAGCGTCCTCGAGCACGCCGGCGACAAGGTCACCAAGGAGATCGTGACGAAGCTCAACACGAGCTTCGTGACGCCGTTCGACCAGGAAGACATCTATGCCCTGGCGGTGAGCCTCGACGATGTGGTCGACCTCATGGACGCGGCGTCCGACCACGTGGTGCTCTACGGGCTCGGCGAACTTCCCCCCGCCATCCACCAGCAGGTGGAGTGCCTCGCGGAGATGGCGAGCCTCACCGCATCGGCCATGCCGAACCTGCGCAAGGTGTCGGGCCTTGAGCCGTACTGGTCGCGGGTGAAGGAGCTCGAGAGCCACGCCGACCGCGTGCACCGGCGCCTGCTCGCGCTGCTGTTCTCGGGCGAGTACGAGGCCCTCGAGGTCATGAAGCTGAAGGAGGTCGTCGACGACCTCGAAGACGCCTGCAACGCGTTCGAGCGCATCGCCAAGACCGTCGAGGCCATCGCGGTCAAGGAATCGTGACCGAGCCCGTCGCTCGGCAGCACTGACCCATGGAGACGTTCGGCCTCGTCGTCATCGTCGTCGTGGCGCTCGGCTTCGACTACACCAACGGCTTCCACGATGCTGCGAACGCCATCGCCACGGCGGTCGGCACGCGGGCCATCTCTCCACGTGTCGCGCTCGCCATGGCTGCGGTCATGAACCTCATCGGTGCGGTCGTCGCCGAGGGCGTGGCGGAGACCGTCGGCAAAGGCATCATCGAGACCCCGGTGGGCCGTGAGGGGCTCATCATCGTGTTCGCCGCGCTGATGGGCGCCATCTTCTGGAACCTCATCACGTGGTACTTCGGGCTGCCGTCGTCGTCGACGCATGCGCTCATCGGTGGCCTGGTCGGCGCGGCCCTGGCGGCCTCGAACGGCGTGCAGTGGCTGGGCGTGTTCGACAAGGTCGTCGTGCCGATGATCGTCTCGCCCATCATCGGGCTCGGCGGTGGCTACCTGCTCATGGTCGCCGTCATGTGGATCTTCCGGCGCGGCAACGCCACCCGGCTCAATCGTGGTTTTCGCACGGCGCAGGTGGTGTCGGCCGCGTCGATGGCGCTGGGGCACGGCTTGCAGGACGCCCAAAAGACGATGGGTGTGATCGTGTTGGCCCTCGTCGCCACGGGCCACCACAACTCGTTCGACGTCCCGCTGTGGGTGAAGCTCCTGGCCGCCGGTGCGATCAGCCTCGGCACGTGGTCGGGCGGATGGAGGGTGATGCGCACGCTCGGCCGTCGGGTCATCGCGCTCGACCCGGCGCGTGGCTTCGTGGCCGAGGCGACCGCGTCGTCGGTGCTCTACACCACGGCGTTCTGGTTCCGGGTGCCGGTGTCGACCACGCACGTGATCACGTCGTCGATCATGGGCGTCGGCGCCACCAAGCGACGCTCGGCCGTGCGGTGGGGGGTGGCCGGCAACATCTTGGCGGCGTGGGTGCTGACGATGCCGGCAGCCGCCGTGATGTCGGCGCTCACCTACGTCGTCGTCTCCGCCGTCACCTGAGGCGCTGTCGAGTCGCTACTTGTGCGTAGCGCGATCGTCTGCTACTTGTAGTAGTGCAGCACACAGCTGCCGCGTGGCGCAGCATCCGCACGCCACGCGGCCACCGCGCTACTTATCCGTATGTAGACCTATCCGTAGCGAGCCGGGCACTATCCATGCGATGTCCGGCAGCTCCATCCAGCGCGTCCTTGGTCGAAACGTCCGCGCGCTGCGCCTGCGTTCGGGGCTCTCCCAAGAGGCGTTCGGAGATCAGGTGGGGCTGCACCGCACCTACGTCGGCGGGGTCGAGCGCGGCGAGCGCAACCTCACCTTGCAGACGGTGGAGCGGCTCGGCGAGGTGCTCGGGGTCGAGGCCATCGCCCTGCTGATCGACTGGGACGCGGGCGAGCTGCCCGCGAGCCCGCACCCCGTGGCTGCCGCGCCGGTCCTGCGCGCGGCAGCCGACGGGGGAGACCCCGGCGTGGGTGCTCGGGAGATCGCCGCACGACGCGGCAGCGATCGTCCCCGCCCACGCTGACCCGCGCTGCGTGGCACCGCGTCGCGACCGAGTCGCTCCCCGTGGCGACGCCACCGCGTGGAACCCGTGGGAGGCCGTGCGTGCCCTCGAACCCGCCACGCTCGTCGCCTTCGCGTCGCTCGGCGGCCCTGCCGGACGGTGGGAGCGAGACGCCGAAGGTGACGTCATCCTGCTCGAGGCCTCGCTGAGGCGCCGAGAGCGGCTGGTCGCGTTGGCGCACGAACTGGTCCACGCCGAGCGTGGCATCGGCTACCCGGTCGCGTCCGACGCCACGATGCAACTCGAAGAGGAGCGTGTGCGCCGCGAGGTCGCCCGGCGGCTCGTCCCGCTCGATCGCCTGCGGCGCTACACCCGCTCCGGGGCTGGCTCGCGACCGGTCTCGGCTGCCGACGTTGCCGCCGAGTTCGACGTCACCGAAGAGGTGGCCGAGCTCGCGTGTTGGCTCCTGCGCCGCTCCCGCTGACCGGCGGATCGTTGCGCGTGAGGCACCCCTGCTACCCTGAACGCCCGGTAGCGCCGGTCGCATGAGACCGGCCCGACTTCATCGAGGTCATGCCGTCCGCCCCTGGTAGCGCCCCGCGTGCCGAGGAGCCGGGTCAGAAGCCCATCGGGTGCCCTGATGCACCCCATTCCCCGAGGAATCACATGTCAGAGAAGATCGACAAGGCCAAGGCCGCCATCATCGCCGAGCACCAGCTCCACGACGGCGACACCGGGTCTCCCGAGGTTCAGATCGCGCTGCTCACCGCGCGCATCAACCACCTCACCGAGCACCTTCGGTTCCACAAGAAGGACCACCACAGCCGCCGGGGCCTGCTCATGCTGGTCGGCCAGCGCCGCCGCCTGCTCGACTACGTCAAGTCCAACGACGTCGAGCGTTACCGGGCCATCATCGCCCGACTCGGCCTGCGCCGATAGGCACGTGGCGGTGGGGGCCGCTGCGGCGGCACCTGCACCGCCTGCTGTCTCGTCCCGTCCGCACCGTGCGGACGGGACCCCACCCCGCGGTGTTCTGGGTCAGCTGCCAGTCGCCAACCGCTCGTCCGACGAGGGGCGCTTGCCGACTGGGAACTGGCCCCGCCGCATCAGACACGACGGGACACGAGGTCCCGCAGAGGAGCATTCATGGCTGAGGCCAACTCCGTTTCCCGCCCCATCTCGGGCACCGACAAGACCCTGACGTTCGCCACCGGCGAGCTCGCCCCGCAGTCGCAGGGTGCGGTCACCGCCTCCATCGGCGACACCACCGTCCTCGTCACCGCCAACGGCGCGAAGGACGTGCGCGACGGTGTCGACTTCTTCCCCCTGACCGTCGACGTCGAAGAGAAGGCCTACGCCGCGGGCAAGATCCCCGGTTCGTTCTTCCGTCGTGAAGGCCGCCCGAGCGACCAGGCAGTGCTCGTGTGCCGCCTCATCGACCGTCCGCTGCGCCCGAGCTTCGCCGAGGGCTACCGCAACGAGACGCAGGTCGTCGTGACGGTCATCGGGTCCGACCAAGAGAACCCCTACGACGTCGTCTCGATCAACGGCGCGTCCGCCGCGCTGATGCTCTCGGGGCTTCCCTTCGAAGGCCCGATCGGCGCGGTGCGCCTCGCCTACAACGCCGACGGCGTGTGGGTGCCGCACCCGACCTACGCAGAGACCGAAGACTCCACCTTCCAGATCGTCGTGGCCGGCCGTGCCGTCGGCGATGACATCGCCATCATGATGGTCGAGGCGGGCGGTACCGAGAAGGCGTGGGCGCTCTACACCGACGGCGCGCCGAAGGTGACCGAAGAGGTCATCGCCGGTGGGCTCGAAGCCGCCAAGACCTGGATCCGCGAGTCGATCGAGCTGCAGCACGAGCTGGTCGCCGCCGTCGGCGTTCACGAGCCCCTCGTGTGGGTTCCCCAGACCGACTACTCCGACGATGTCTCCGCCCAGGTGGCCGCGGTCGCCGAGGCCCGACTCGTCGAAGCCAACGCGATCGTCGACAAGACCGAGCGCAACGCCGCCAACGACGCCATCAAGGCCGACGTGCTCGCTGCCCTCACCGCTGCGGGTGCTCCGCTCGACGGGCAGGAGCGGGCCGTCAAGAACGCCTTTAAGGCGCTCACCAAGTCGGTCATCCGTCGCCGTGTCGTGAACGACGGTGTGCGCATCGACGGGCGTGGCGCCGCCGACCTGCGGCCCGTGTCGGCCAAGGTCGGCCTGCTGCCCACCGCACACGGTTCTGGCCTGTTCCAGCGTGGCGAGACGCAGGTGCTCAACGTGCTGGCGCTCGGCATGCCGAAGATGGACCAGCTCATCGACACGTTGTCGCCCGACAACAAGAAGCGCTACATGCACCACTACAACATGCCGCCCTACGCCAACGGCGAGACGGGCCGCATGGGTGGCACCAAGCGCCGTGAGGTCGGCCACGGCATGCTCGCAGAGCGGGCCTTGCTGCCGGTCGTGCCCTCCAAGGAAGAGTGGCCGTACGCCCTGCGTCTCGTGTCCGAGGTGCTGTCGTCGAACGGCTCCACCTCGATGGCGTCGGTGTGCAGTTCCAGCCTCTCGCTCATGGACGGCGGCGTGCCGATCAAGGCGCCGGTCGCCGGCATCGCGATGGGGCTCATCTACGAAGACGGCCGCTACCTGACCCTGACCGACATCCTCGGCGCCGAAGACGCCTACGGCGACATGGACTTCAAGGTTGCCGGCACCGCCGAGTTCGTGACCGCGCTGCAGCTCGACACCAAGATCGAAGGCCTGCCGGCCGAGGTGCTCGCCGCGGCGCTCACCCAGGCTCGCGACGCCCGTCTCGCCATCCTCGAGATCATGAACGCCGCCATCTCCGAGCCGCGTGAAGACGTCGGTGCTTCTGCGCCGAAGCTCACAAGCTTCGAGATCCCGATCGACAAGATCGGCGAGGTCATCGGCCCCAAGGGCAAGGTCATCAACGCGATCCAGGCCGAGACCGGCGCGGATGTGAGCGTCGACGACGACGGCATGGTCGGTACGGTCACCATCGGTGCGGTCGACCGTGGCGCCGTGCTCGAAGCCGAGCGGCAGATCCGCCTCATCCTCAACCCGCCGACCGCGGGCGTGGGCGAGGTCTACAAGGGTCGCGTCGTGAACATCACCAAGTTCGGTGCGTTCGTGAACATCCTCCCGGGCCGCGACGGCCTCGTGCACATCTCGAAGCTCGGTGGCGGCAAGCGCATCGACAAGGTCGAAGACGTCGTGTCGCTCGGCGACGAGATCGAGGTGCGTGTCGACGACGTCGACCCGAACGGCAAGATCTCGCTGTCTCCTACGTCTGCCCCTGCCTCCGACAAGGGTGGCTCGTCGGCTCCGGCCGGCGCCGGCGATGCGGCTGCGGTGGACGACGACACCGAGGTGCTGTCGTTCGAGGACGCCTTCGACGCCGAGGTACGCGAGGAGTTCGGCGACCTTGGCCCCGCTTCATCCGGCGGCGGTGGCGACGACCAAGGTGGTCGCCGCAGCTCCGGCGGCGGTCGCGGCGGGCGTCGGGGCGGTGGTCGGCGCTGACGCGCTGACCATCCAACCTCCGGTCACCGGCCTCCCTTGACCGACATCGCGCTGACCACCCTGCCCAACGGCCTGCGGGTGGTGACCGAGCGGGTGCCACACGCCCGCACGGCCACCCTGGGCTGTTGGGTCGGGGTGGGAGCACGCGACGAGCCCGCAGCCATTGCGGGCGTCTCGCACTTCCTCGAGCACCTGCTGTTCAAGGGCACCGCCACGCGCTCCGCTCACGACCTCGCAGAGGCGATCGACGCCGTCGGCGGTGAGATGAACGCGTTCACCTCGCGCGAGCACACCACCTACTACGCCCGGGTGCCGGGGGAGGCGGCAGGTCTCGCCCTCGACGTCCTCGGTGACGTTGTCGGGGCGCCCGCCTTGCGAGCGGACGACGTCGAGGCCGAGCGGCAGGTCATCTTGGAGGAGATCGCGCTCGAGGAGGACGAGCCCGAAGAACGGGTGCACGACCTCCTCCAAGAAGGGCTGTTCCCCGAGCATCCGCTCGGCTGGCCGATTGCCGGGAGCGTGACGTCGATCCCCGGCATCACCCGCGACGACGTCGCAGGGTTCTTCGATCGCTGGTATCGCCCCTCGAATCTCGTCGTCTCCGCGGCCGGTGACATCGACCACGACGACGTGGTGTCGGCCATGGCGGCACGCTTCGACGACGCAACGCCGGGCGACCCACCGGCTCGCACAGCACCCGGCGCGCCGGCGGAGGAGCGCCTCACCCTGCGGCGGCCCACCGAGCAGGCACACGTCGCATACGGGTGGCGAGCGTGCGGAGCACGTCACCCCGATCGCCACGCCTTGGCGCTGTTCAACCATGTGCTGGGTGGCGGCATGTCGAGCCGGCTGTTCGCCAGGATTCGTGAAGAGCGGGGTCTGGCGTACTCGGTGTACTCGTCGACGTCGCACTTCGACGACGCCGGTTGCCTCGTGGCGTACGTCGGAACGTCGCCGAAGCACGTGACCGAGGTCGAGAAGCTCCTCGTCGCGACGGTCGAAGAGTTGCTCGCAGAAGGCGTCAGTGCCCGCGAGCTCGAGGTGGCCAAAGGCTACGTGCGTGGCTCTGTCGTGCTGGGCCTGGAGGATTCGGCGAGCCGCATGGTGCGCATCGGGGCGAACGTGCTCGTGCACGGCGAAGTCATCGACCTCGACACGTACTTGGCACGGATCGACGCGGTCACCCAGGACGACCTCGCCCGTGTGGCAGCCGAGGTCTGCGGTTCGGTGCCGACGGTCGCATGCGTCGGCCCCCGAGCGCGTACGCGCTGACAGCCCCTCGGCTACGGACGTGCCGACCGTGGCACGGCCAGCACCCGCTCATCGTCGGCCGTGCGCTTGCCAGTCGCTCGGCCGCGACGTTTGCTGCCCGCGCGTGTGCGTGTGCCGTGGCAAGCTTGCCTCTGATCGGAGCACACACAAGGGGTGGGACATGGGCTTCCTCGACAAGGTGAAGGAACAGGGCACCGCACTCGCAGCGAAGGCGCAGGAGGGTGTCAACAAGGGGCAGGCAAGCCTCAACGACGCACAATCGCGTAAGCAGGCCGAGAAGCTCCTCGGTGAGTACGGCGCCTGGATGTGGGCGCAGCGAGCGGGACGCGACGACGGGCGCCGCGAGGAGGAGCTTGCCCGCATCACCGCGGAGCTCGACGCGTTCGAGGCCGCCAACGGCGCGCTCCCGCTGCCCGCTCCTCCCGTCGCAGCACCGCCCGCCCCGGGCATGGCAGGGGCAACTCCGCCTCCTCCGGGTGGGGCTGCTGCGGCTCCGCCGCCTCCGGGTGGGGCTGCGACACCGCCGCCTCCTCCGGGTGGGGCTGCGACACCGCCGCCGCCTCCGGGTGGGGCTGCGACGCCACCGCCTCCTCCGGGTGCGGCTGCAACACCGCCGCCCGCTCCCGCTGGTGCAGTCGCTCCTCCGCCTCCGGGGGCTTCCGCGACGCCGCCGCCGCCTCCGGGTGGGGCTGCGACGCCACCGCCTCCTCCGGGTGCGGCTGCAACACCGCCGCCCGCTCCCGCTGGTGCAGTCGCTCCTCCGCCTCCGGGGGCTTCCGCGACGCCGCCGCCGCCTCCTCCTGGTGGGGCTGCGACACCGCCGCCCGCTCCCGCCGGTGCAGTCGCTCCGCCGCCTCCGCCCGGAGCGGTTGCGGCCGCGGCGCAAGACGACAGCATCTCCGGGTCCTCCGACACCGGCGCCTTCTGATCTTTCGGATCCAGCCTGCCCGGT